>NZ_JBHTBN010000014.1:0-529 GCF_042664795.1 Jejudonia soesokkakensis | reverse complement strand
GTGATAAAACTGTCAAATGACCAGCCGACGTTATGTAAAAGCGCTGAAAGATGCTGGAATGAAGCAAGAAAGAACGGGTTACAACAATCCTGACGCTGATGCTTACATTGAGCGTTGGTTTCGTACGCTAAAAGAGGAAACGGTTTGGCTCCAAGAATATGGTTCGTTCCTGGAAGCTAAACAGGACATTGATCATTACATAGCCTTTTACAATGATGAAAGACCTCACTCAGCGCTTGGATATCTGTCACCGAATTTCGTCAATCTGTAACTTCAAACGTTGCATAATTGTCTGGACATATGGGGTTCATTAAGGAGGGTTTAGAATGAAACTTCCGATGGAGAAGTGGTTAGATGAACAAGACGTATCAGAGCAAGCGAAGTCAACTTTCCAAGAGGCCATGATTTGTTATAAGGCAGGGGCTTACCGTGCTGCTTACCTATTCTCCTACTTGTTCTTTATGTTGGTGGTAAGAGATCGAATCTTACAGGCTAATTATTCTGAAGAGAAGAGAAAACAAATACAAGG
>NZ_JBHTBN010000013.1:0-689 GCF_042664795.1 Jejudonia soesokkakensis | reverse complement strand
ATTAATCTTTTTACAACTACGTTGTTCTCACCAGAGATCTGTACCATGTAGACTCCAGAAGCAAGAGAAGAAACATCAATAGTTCTTTCTCCAATCATTCCGTCTAAGTTTACATCGTTTACTAGTTGTCCATTTACATTGTAAATAGCCGCTCTCTCCAATGCGATACTAGAGTTGTTAGAAAGGTTTACAAACTCAGAAGCTGGGTTAGGATATAATGCAATCGCTGCACTTAATTCACTCTCACCAACACCTGCGATAGGATCTACTGTCAACTCAAAAGTACACGTGCCATCGTTACCCATACTATCTGTAGAGGTCATAGTAATTGTGTAAGTACCTACTCCTAACTGAGCTCCAGGAGCTGGGCTTTGAGAGATTACATCCACATTACCGTCACATCCGTCTGTAGCAGTTGCAAGACCTGTAAAGTCTTCAAGAGTATAGACTCCTGTAGCTTCTGGACTTACTGTTTGATCGTCTGGACATGTAAGAACAGGTCCGTTAACATCAACTACAGTAATGGTAGCCATACAGCTATCGATATTACCACTTGGGTCAATTACAAAGATGTCAACCATTACTGGTGTTCCTATGTCTGCACAACTGAAGTCTGTACGAGAAGCAGTTGCTTCGTATCCACAAGCTTCTACAGTAGCATCTTCATCGATAGCATCATTAGGATCTAA
>NZ_JBHTBN010000012.1:0-1970 GCF_042664795.1 Jejudonia soesokkakensis | reverse complement strand
AGTATGACTCTATGAGTTGAAGTTCTGTTCTCACTTACAAACTGAACCACATATACTCCATTGGCCATGCCTCTAAAGTCGATATCATTCTCTCCTGCTAAAATGGTATAATCTCTTACGATCTTACCTGAGAGCTCCACAATAGTTACTCGTACCTCTGCACCAAAACTCTGTGGAATCGCTGCAATAGACACCCCTTTAGATGGGTTCGGATAGATTACTATCCCTTCTGTATCTGTTGTGAAGTCATCAATACCCAATAACTCTTCCTGCGCCTCAAAAGCTCCTATATCTCTTGCTGAAGCAAATACTGCTTCTCCTCGCTGATCTGCAAAGTTATCTGTAGGGTCTCCCGCATCATAGGCCAGAGAACCGTCTAATATCTCATGAGTCTCTGTTGGTCCGCCATTATCCTGCAATGGTCCAAACATCGGATCTGCCTCCTCAATATCATTGGCAGCCTCTGGGAAGGCATTGGTATCATCTGTCCCTATCAGGTTATAATCATTAGAAGTAAAACTTCCCGATACATCTGTTCCAGAACCTGCACTATTACCAGCCACAATCGTGTTCTTTAAAGAAGTACTGGTATTACTCTGGATTCCTCCTCCACTAGCAGCCGTATTGTTGGCAACGGTTACTGCATTAAGATCTACAATCGCTCCATCATTAGTAATTCCCCCTCCACTAGCACTTGCCGTATTCGAAGAGATCGTTGAACGAAGTGCGTTAAAAACACCTGCAGTATTATTATACACTCCACCACCATCGGCAGCCGTGTTGTTGTCTACCGTTGTCGTTAGAATATTCATCGTTGTACCATTTTGGTTCCACAGTCCACCACCTTCATTAGCAGCAGCATTTCCAGATACCTTCGTTGCTTCTATATTAATAGTAGCTCCCATACCTGTTACGTGGAAGGCTCCACCATTTCCTGGATTAGCCACTCCAGCACCTCCATTGACATCGTTATTTGTCAGCTCGCTATTTGTAATATCCATCGTTCCAGCAATCATCTCAATGGCTCCACCTGCTCTGTTGGCAGCATTACTATCTATAATAACGTTATCCATAGTTACTGCTCCAGCCGTACTAAATACTCCACCTCCAGAACCAGAAGTTCCATCGGCTAGGTTATTGGTAATACTAAGATCACTTATCTCAAGGGTACCGCCATTATTAAAGATTCCACCACCACCATTGCTGGCTGAACCACCACTGGCCGTGTTGTTGTCTATAAGAGTTCCAGAAACGCTCATTACTCCAGTTCCATTCCATAGTCCGCCACCTTCACTATTGGCAACGTTACCTGTCACTTCACCTCCAGTTATAGTACTATCTCCAGGACCTGTAATATGTAGCCCTCCTCCATTTCCAGGGGAGTTTCCTACCTCATTATTACTAAGTATCACACTTGTAAGAGTTAACATTCCTCCAGATACCGAGTTATCCTCGATCCCTCCACCAGCTCTACTGGCATCGTTATCGCTTATGGTCGTATCACTAACACTCAAGGTTCCCCCATCGTTTAAGATACCACCACCAGAACCAGAGTTTCCGTTGGCGTCATTGTTCATTATCGTTGCATTAGAGATACTCAAAGTTCCTCCTGCATTGAAAACTCCACCACCACCTTCATTGGTGGCATCTCCACTGGCACGGTTACCTTCGATAAAAGTTCCATCGATGGTCATCATTCCTGTACCGTTCCAAAAGGCACCACCTTCACTATCGGCTCTGTTATCTACAGCCTCTCCACCTGTGATCATACTATCTCCAGCCCCTGTTATATGAAGTGCACCTCCATTACCTGGAGCGCCACCTGTCATATTACTATCAAAACTTACATTGTCAATCACTAAGAGTCCAGCCGTAGTACCTGAGTTTTGCTCAATACCACCTCCTGCTCTGTTGGCAGTATTCTCGTCAATATCACTATCGGTAACCGTAAGAGTTCCTCCGTCATTGAA
>NZ_JBHTBN010000011.1:0-4015 GCF_042664795.1 Jejudonia soesokkakensis | reverse complement strand
TATCTTTTTAGGGTAAAATGCCCTTTAAATTCTTTAGGGGTTTCGTCTTCCATATATTCTACCCTAAACCAGTAATCACTCGATGGCAATGGATTTCCATTATAGGTACCGTCCCATCCTGCCGATTGTGGACTAAGTTGTTTTAATAACTTTCCATAGCGATCAAATATATAAATTTTTGCCGTAGGGTCACTCTCTGCAATCCCAATGATATTCCATGTATCATGGTACCCATCCTGATTAGGGGTCATAAACTCAGGATAATCAATCACATTGACCACTAACTCCTCACTCCCACAACCATTGGCATCCTTTATCGTAATGATATGCGTCCCAGGTCTCACATCTTCAAAAGTACCACTGCTCTGGAACTGTCCATCATCCAGTTGGAATATATACGTTCCAAGCCCTGTTGCTTCGACCTCAATAATATGATTGTTTGCAAAGGCGCCATTGATCAGTGTTGCACTAAATGTTCTTGGCGCAGAAGAAACAATCACCGTAGTACTGGCCATATTGATACATCCTGTTGCTAGATCGGTCACTGTAACGGTATACTCACCTCCTACCAGTGGAACAATACTAGGGCCTGTCTCATCCACCTGAAGTGTCCCATCAATTTCCCACTCAAAGGTATACTCTGCTGGATCCAGGCCTGTATCAATGGTTGGAGGCGATGGCTGTCCTTCTTCCTCTGGTACTACCATATCGTCTTCATCCACACATATTCTATACTGCTCATCTAAAGTAACCACAGGTAATACATCTACCTGAAGTAACATTTGCGTAGTTGCAAAACAATCAGTCAGACTATTGGTCACCCTTATATAGATGCGCTGCGGATTGATAAGATTATTATAAGGAAAGCTAATAGCTCCTGTACCTTCCTCTGCCCCTAGCTGGGTCTCATGGAAGGTAATTACAAAGTCTGGCTCTGGCTGACCTCCAAGTATCTCTGCCCTTAGGTCAGCAACCTCAGGATCTGTAGCATCATTAAGATCAAAAGAACCTATCCCATCATTAGCTCCTTCGTTGTCACAGATAATAAACGGCTCCTGTGGCATGGTTGCCTCTGCGCCTGCCCGCACCTCTATTACAAAAGATTGTACTCCTGCGCTATAACAGCCCGTGGTATTGTTCTCTATCCCTGTAAAGATCGTCTGAGGATTACTTATATTCTGATACGTACTGGCATTGCCAATTATAGGTGAACCATTGATAGCATCTGTATCATTAAGATAAAAGGTTACTGTGTAATCTGCCGGGTCTTGATCTGGCCCTAGTATCTCTGGTATTCTACTGGTCAAATTAAACGTTGCTCTATCATCAAAGGGTACTTCACATATAATATAGTCTTCAATGATCGCGGTATCATCAGGCAACGGATTTACAATGAGTTGTATCTCTACAATCTCAAAACATCCTGTAGTCATATTAGTTGCCCTTGCATAAGCTACATCCATTCCCGGTACTACATTTGGATACGCTAACTCATCGGGCACCTCTGGTGTCCCGTCAAAAGCATCCTGATAACTGGCATGATAGGTAACTACCCAGTTAGCACCATTTAAAATCGTCGCTCTGGTGCTAGCCAAATTAAAGACCTCTATCCCATCACCCGGATCGTTATCATCACACTGCTCCAATGGCATCGGAGTGACCGGCTCAGGATTGGCCGTTACTCTTAATTCTAAGGTGGTAAAGTCTACACAACCATTGGCTGCAATTACACGTGCAAATACTATCTGAGGGTTCTGAGTATTGATAAAGTCTGTCTCTGGATCTATACGGTCTATCCCATCCTGGGCTGCTTGCATGGTAAGGTAGTACTCCACACTCACTCCAGGGACCCCTCCCGTGATATCATCGTTACGCTCAGTAAGATCAAAACTGGTAAACCCATCGTTTTGTTGCCCCACATCATCACACATCATCAACTGGGGAGGATCATTTACTACCGGCCCAAGATTGACAATCAGATCAAACTGTGAGGTATTAAAACATCCGTTTTGATCACTCTCAAAACGTACATAGATCGTCTGAGGATTAGTCGCATTTGGAAAAGCACCGGTATTAGTAATATCGTTAGCGCCTGTATCGGCATCTATCTGACTGGTGTGATAGGTCAAAATAAAATCTGAACTCTGCCCATTATAGATCGCAGCATCCTGATCGTTTAAGTTAAAGATCGCCATATCATCATCATCACAGACTTCCAGATCTGATAGCGGGGCTATCTGTGGGGTAGGTAATACCTCCAGATCCATTTGAACCACACTAAAACACCCTGTGTCATTAGGAGCATTGGTGTAGGTAACACGCACAAAGATAGGCTGGTTAAAAGCCACAATATTCTCATATGGACTCGTTACAGGGAACCTTCCGTTTTGAGCATCTGCCAAACTCTCATAATAACTAAACGTAACATCGGGATCGGTGGTAATCTGTGCGTTGTTATCCTCTAACATAAAGGTACTCACAAAACCATCGGTATCATCATCACAGGCCGTAAGTACATCTGGAGTATTTACTATAGGTATTGGGTTTACAATTAGATCCAAGGTAACCATCCCATCGTCCACCACACACCCAGTATTGGTATCTTCCGCACGGATATAGATTGTTTGAGGATTGCTCGTATTCTGATAATTATCTGCAGGATTAATAGGCATACTACCATCCTGAGCTCCAGCAAGAGTTTCAAAAAAGGTGATATTAATCGCCGGATTGCCCCCACGTATCTCATCGATCTTACTGGTCAAATCAAAAAATTCCAGCTCATCATTCACTCCAGTAATCACATCATCATCACACTCCTCCAATGGAGTAGGATCCACCAGCACCGGGCGAGGCAATACCTGCAACTCGAGAGTCGTCTCTCGCTCACAAGTGTTATTAGGCATTCCAGGATCATTAGTACTCACCACTATAAAAATAGTCTGTGGATTACTCGCGTTTGGATAGCTCGTTGGTGTATTAATAGCATTGGTCAGCGCCGCATTATCATAATAAGTCACCGTATACAAACTTGGATCCAGACCTGTAAAAAGAGTGGCCTCTGCCTCTGTTAAATCAAAGATCGCAATCCCATCACTATCATCATCACAGCGTGTTAATACTCCAGGAGGAGTAATCGCAGGACTGTCCCGTACAATTAAATCCAACGTCGTAAGACTATAACAACCACTGGCGCTATCGCTCAAACGAACAAAAACTGTTTGCATCCCAACCATATCATTGTTAAAAGGGGTCATCGTATTGATAGGTGATGCATCGTTCATAGCATCGTCCATCGTACGGAAGTAACTTACCATTAAGTTACCTGCAGGATTCCCATTCAAAACTTGCTGGGTCGCATCCTCTAACATAAAGGCTCCAAACCCATCATTGTTATCATCACAGAAAACCAATGCATCTGGCATCCCAATAGCAGGACCAGCAACTACCACTAAATCCATCGCAAAGGTCACAAAACAACCCTGGTCATTACTCTCCACTCGCACCCAAATCTGCTCCCCTGTAGAAGGATACGGTATCGAAAGAGGCATCGTCTCTGTCATAGCATCGCCCTGAGTAGCATAATAACTCACATTTAAATTAGCATCACCATTAGTAATCGCAGCATTTTGATCACTTAAATCAAAATCCTCACTCCCATCCCCATCATTATCACACTGCTCAAAGGTATCCACCGCTGTAAAATTTAAAACAGCGCCCAAAACCAAATTAAAACTACCAACACTTGCACAAAGTGGAGTACCCATTGGATCCCCATTCTCATAATTCTGAGCACGAACCCAAATCACCTCCCCAGCACTAGGATACATAGATGCATTCATTATAGGAGCAGCACCAACATCTGCATCTGCCTCTGTCGTATGATACGTAAGGGTAACTCCTACCAATCCATCCAAAATCTCCAAATCCTTAGAAGTCAAATCAAATACCTCACTGCCATCCCCATCATTATCACACTCAACATAATCCATAATAGGATCCTCTATCTCTGGGGAAT
>NZ_JBHTBN010000010.1:0-5687 GCF_042664795.1 Jejudonia soesokkakensis | reverse complement strand
AAGTTCATTGATATATTGAAATTGACAGCGTATGGGTTTGGATTGGAAACAATTCGGACTTGTATTGAAAACTAAACTAAGAGAAATAGATTTACCTTGAGAATTTTTTAATGAGTTCAAGCTTATTAGTTGTATAGATTTTATTTAAGATTTAACGATGAAGAGTTTGATCCTGGCTCAGGATGAACGCTAGCGGCAGGCCTAACACATGCAAGTCGAGGGGTAACGGGGTGAGCTTGCTCACCGCCGACGACCGGCGCACGGGTGCGTAACGCGTATACAATCTACCTTATGCTATTGGATAGCCCAGAGAAATTTGGATTAATACAATATAGTATCATATTACCGCATGGTATTTATGATTAAAGGTTACGGCATAAGATGAGTATGCGTCCTATTAGTTAGTTGGTGAGGTAACGGCTCACCAAGACTACGATAGGTAGGGGCCCTGAGAGGGGGATCCCCCACACTGGTACTGAGACACGGACCAGACTCCTACGGGAGGCAGCAGTGAGGAATATTGGACAATGGGCGAGAGCCTGATCCAGCCATGCCGCGTGCAGGAAGACTGCCCTATGGGTTGTAAACTGCTTTTATACGGGAAGAAACACCCCTTCGTGAGGGGGTTTGACGGTACCGTAAGAATAAGGATCGGCTAACTCCGTGCCAGCAGCCGCGGTAATACGGAGGATCCAAGCGTTATCCGGAATCATTGGGTTTAAAGGGTCCGTAGGCGGGATGTTAAGTCAGTGGTGAAAGTCTGCAGCTCAACTGTAGAATTGCCATTGATACTGATGTTCTTGAATCAATGTGAAGTGGTTAGAATAAGTAGTGTAGCGGTGAAATGCATAGATATTACTTAGAATACCGATTGCGAAGGCAGATCACTAACATTGTATTGACGCTGAGGGACGAAAGCGTGGGGAGCGAACAGGATTAGATACCCTGGTAGTCCACGCCGTAAACGATGGATACTAGCTGTTCGGACTTCGGTCTGAGTGGCTAAGCGAAAGTGATAAGTATCCCACCTGGGGAGTACGTTCGCAAGAATGAAACTCAAAGGAATTGACGGGGGCCCGCACAAGCGGTGGAGCATGTGGTTTAATTCGATGATACGCGAGGAACCTTACCAGGGCTTAAATGCATATTGACAGGGGTGGAAACACCTTTTCCTTCGGGCAATTTGCAAGGTGCTGCATGGTTGTCGTCAGCTCGTGCCGTGAGGTGTCAGGTTAAGTCCTATAACGAGCGCAACCCCTGTTGTTAGTTGCCATCGAGTAATGTCGGGAACTCTAACAAGACTGCCGGTGCAAACCGTGAGGAAGGTGGGGATGACGTCAAATCATCACGGCCCTTACGTCCTGGGCCACACACGTGCTACAATGGTAGGGACAGAGAGCAGCCACTGGGTGACCAGGAGCGAATCTATAAACCCTATCTCAGTTCGGATTGGAGTCTGCAACTCGACTCCATGAAGCTGGAATCGCTAGTAATCGGATATCAGCCATGATCCGGTGAATACGTTCCCGGGCCTTGTACACACCGCCCGTCAAGCCATGGAAGCTGGGGGTACCTGAAGTCGGTGACCGCAAGGAGCTGCCTAGGGTAAAACTGGTAACTGGGGCTAAGTCGTAACAAGGTAGCCGTACCGGAAGGTGCGGCTGGAACACCTCCTTTCTAGAGAATGCTATTTATAGCAGGAAAGTACGACGCAATAAGTTTAGCTTATAGTTATTAGGGTATATATATTATCTTGGTTTAGTTGTCAATTTTAATTTTTTTAAGTCTAAAGGCATGACGTATCAGTATATCAAAACTGATTACTGAATACTGAATTACTGAAGACATAGAAAGTCTCATAGCTCAGCTGGTTAGAGCGCTACACTGATAATGTAGAGGTCGGCAGTTCGAGTCTGCCTGAGACTACGAAGTAGGAAAAGGCAAGGCGAGAAGCCTGTCCCGTGGTAGCACGGGGAGTCTGCCTGAGACTACAAGTAATTTTAGATTGTAGATTTGCGATTGTAGATTTTTGATTTAAAAACGTTCATTTTTATATATATTGAAGGAAATTTTAGAAGTTGGGTATCCCAAGTTGACGTATAGGTCATCAATTAACTGATAACTGTTAACTGATAACCGACAACTTAAAACAAATGGGGGATTAGCTCAGCTGGCTAGAGCGCCTGCCTTGCACGCAGGAGGTCATCGGTTCGACTCCGATATTCTCCACCAAGGGCATCAAGAGATGTTGTTATTAGCTGCCATTACACATGGCCTAACGGCACTCGGACCTAGATAGTTCATTGACATATTGAGAATAAGAATACGAGAAAAGCAAATAATAAAGTAAAAGTCCAGTTTGCAGTCTTAGTAGCTAGTTTACAGTGTTACTGTTTACTGTTACTGAATACTGAATACTGGCATTGAATAACTCATTAAAGAGCAAAAAAGTACAATAAGCAAAGTAAGGGCGTATGGGGAATGCCTAGGCTCTCAGAGGCGAAGAAGGACGTGATAAGCTGCGATAAGCTTCGGGGACAAGCACATATTGATTGATCCGAAGATTTCCGAATGGGGCAACCCACTATATTGAAGATATAGTACCGAAAGGGGCGAACCCGGGGAACTGAAACATCTAAGTACCCGGAGGAAGAGAAAACAAAAGTGATTCCGCTAGTAGTGGCGAGCGAACGCGGATTAGCCCAAACCAATGTTGTTACGGCAATATTGGGGTTGTAGGACCACGACATTAGAAGCATAATGAATTAGAACACTTTGGAAAGAGTGGCCATAGACGGTGATAGCCCGGTATAAGTAAAGAGTGTGGATATAGTGGTATCCTGAGTAGTGCGGGGCACGTGAAACCCTGTATGAATCAGCCGGGACCATCCGGTAAGGCTAAATACTCCTGAGAGACCGATAGTGAACCAGTACCGTGAGGGAAAGGTGAAAAGAACCCTGAATAAGGGAGTGAAATAGAACCTGAAACCATACGCTTACAAGCGGTCGGAGCGGACTTGATCTGTGACGGCGTGCCTTTTGCATAATGAGCCTACGAGTTACTGTTGCTAGCGAGGTTAAGATTTTAAGAATCGGAGCCGTAGCGAAAGCGAGTCTGAATAGGGCGCCATAGTTAGTAGTAGTAGACGCGAAACCGTGTGATCTACCCTTGGGCAGGTTGAAGCTGTGGTAACACATAGTGGAGGACCGAACCCGTTGACGTTGAAAAGTCTTGGGATGACCTGAGGGTAGGGGTGAAAGGCCAATCAAACTCGGAAATAGCTCGTACTCCCCGAAATGCATTTAGGTGCAGCGTATACATAGTTTTATAGAGGTAGAGCTACTGATTGGATGCGGGGGCTTCACCGCCTACCAATTCCTGACAAACTCCGAATGCTATAAAATGTTTGTATGCAGTGAGGGCATGGGTGCTAAGGTCCATGTCCGAGAGGGAAAGAACCCAGACCATCAGCTAAGGTCCCCAAATGTATGTTAAGTTGAATAAACGAGGTTGGATTGCATAGACAGCTAGGATGTTGGCTTGGAAGCAGCCATTCATTTAAAGAGTGCGTAACAGCTCACTAGTCGAGCGATCCGGCATGGATAATAATCGGGCATAAACATACTACCGAAGCTATGGACTCCATTGGAGTGGTAGGGGAGCATTCTATTTGTGTTGAAGGTGAACTGTGAGGTTTGCTGGAACGGATAGAAAAGAAAATGTAGGCATAAGTAACGATAATGCGGGCGAGAAACCCGCACACCGAAAGACTAAGGTTTCCTCAGCTATGCTAATCAGCTGAGGGTTAGTCGGGACCTAACGCGAACCCGAAAGGGGTAGTGGATGGCCAACAGGTTAATATTCCTGTACCTGCTCACGTTAAAAGTGACGGAGGCGAAAAGATGGTGCGTGCTGACGGAATAGCACGTTGAAGCCAGTGGTAACACGGCGATAGTACACTGAGGCTACGGCCAAGGTGATAATCCATTGTATCGACTTCCAAGAAAAGCGAGTGAAGCAGCCCGTACCCTAAACCGACACAGGTAGTTGGGATGAGAATTCTAAGGTGCTCGAGAGATTCATGGCTAAGGAACTAGGCAAAATCGACCCGTAACTTCGGGAGAAGGGTCGCCCACAATTTATTGTGGGCCGCAGTGAAGAGGTCCAGGCGACTGTTTATCAAAAACACAGGGCTCTGCAAAATCGAAAGATGAAGTATAGGGCCTGACACCTGCCCGGTGCTGGAAGGTTAAGAGGAGATGTAAGCTTCGGCGAAGCATTGAATTGAAGCCCCAGTAAACGGCGGCCGTAACTATAACGGTCCTAAGGTAGCGAAATTCCTTGTCGGGTAAGTTCCGACCTGCACGAATGGTGTAACGATCTGGACACTGTCTCAGCCATGAGCTCGGTGAAATTGTAGTAACGGTGAAGATGCCGTTTACCCGCTGTGGGACGAAAAGACCCCGTGAACCTTTACTATAGCTTAGTATTGACCTTGGACAAATAATGTGTAGGATAGGTGGGAGACTTTGAAGCGGCATCGCTAGGTGTTGTGGAGTCACTGTTGAAATACCACCCTTTATTTGTTTAGGGCCTAACCCATGAATTTGGGGACAGTGCTTGGTGGGTAGTTTGACTGGGGTGGTCGCCTCCAAAAGAGTAACGGAGGCTTCTAAAGGTTCCCTCAATACGGTTGGCAATCGTGTGTAGAGTGCAATGGCATAAGGGAGCTTGACTGAGAGACCTACAAGTCGATCAGGTACGAAAGTAGAGCATAGTGATCCGGTGGTTCCGCATGGAAGGGCCATCGCTCAAAGGATAAAAGGTACTCCGGGGATAACAGGCTGATCTCCCCCAAGAGCTCACATCGACGGGGGGGTTTGGCACCTCGATGTCGGCTCGTCACATCCTGGGGCTGGAGAAGGTCCCAAGGGTTGGGCTGTTCGCCCATTAAAGTGGCACGCGAGCTGGGTTCAGAACGTCGTGAGACAGTTCGGTCTCTATCTACAGTGGGCGCAAGAAATTTGAGTGGATCTGACTCTAGTACGAGAGGACCGAGTTGGACGAACCTCTGGTGTACCAGTTGTCCCGCCCGGGGCATTGCTGGGTAGCTACGTTCGGAAGGGATAAGCGCTGAAAGCATATAAGCGCGAAACCCACCACAAGATGAGATTTCTTTAAAGGGTCGTGGGAGACTACCACGTTGATAGGTCGCAGGTGTAAGTGCAGTAATGTATGTAGCCGAGCGATACTAATAACCCATAAGCTTATGTACGTCGCCTCCTCCCGAGCAATCGGGAGGAAGCTAACTCTTTACATAGGTTATCAAATTATTTTATACTCTTTTTTCCTATTCTTACTCAATATGTTAAGATATTTGTCCTCGCGGATGCGGGGATCTTTTCCTAGTAAAGGTAAAGGACTCTCAAGAGAGATTCCCGCCTTCGCGGGAACTGAAAAACTAAGGTGGTTATAGCGACGGGGCTCACCTCTTACCATTCCGAACAGAGAAGTTAAGCCCGTTTGCGCCGATGGTACTACAACGTGGAAGAGTAGGTCGCCGCCTTCTTATAAGACCCAATCATTTAAATGATTGGGTCTTTTTTTTGTAGTAAAGTGACATGACCTGCTCTTCTACACTAAGCGCGTTGGATAGCACAGCAAAAAAGTGTACACTGAAAAATTA
>NZ_JBHTBN010000009.1:0-8901 GCF_042664795.1 Jejudonia soesokkakensis | reverse complement strand
AATAAGCTTGAACTCATTAAAAAATTCTCAAGGTAAATCTATTTCTCTTAGTTTAGTTTTCAATACAAGTCCGAATTGTTTCCAATCCAAACCCATACGCTGTCAATTTCAATATATCAATGAACTTAAAAAATCTCTTTATTAAAAAAGAGTGTTTTTGTTTGATGAAACGGAGTTGAACCGTTTTTAAATTACCCATCACCATGTTTAAAAGAACGTCGCTGTTTCTCTAAGCGGGTGCAAATATACAACCCTTTTTAGAACACCACCAAAATTATTTTCAACTTTTTTTTATCTTTTTTTTAAAGTTTTTGCAACGCATTGATACCAGCGTGTTTAGTGCAAAAAAATATTTTGTGTTAGTGATTGAAACGGCATCCCCAGACGCAGATTAGTCAAGTCTGGGATACAGTTGAAAGCACGGCCGGACTGCTAAAAAAGCAGTACGGAACACCATCAAACTAAAAATAATTGATTATAAGCCGAAAAGAACGATGCTTCAAAAAATTAGAAGCGAACTACAAAAATACATAAAACTGAAACACTGGGAAAGAAAAACTGTATTAGTTATTAACAGATTTCTTATTCCATTGGGAAGTCAAGTCCAAATAGTCAATCTCAAAAGCTGGCTTTTGACGCTCGAGAATGTTGGCCTGGAAAGATCGCTCCAGAATATCCTCTATAAGATAGTCTTCTTTGGTGGTAAATGGATCATATACCTCTTTAATAGAAATATCAAACATATTTGCCGTGGTATTATACCAAAAAGCCCGCCAGCCAGTACGCAATTCCTTTACAAGGTCAAAAGCGGTACGCCCCGTTTGTCGATGGATTAACTTTACTAAGATCTGCCCTTCGGTACGGGTGAGATTCTTTAATTTTTCTGAAAACTCTTCTTCAATGTATTTTTGAATACGTTTAGTGTATCTCTTACGGTCACGTTTGCTCTCAATTTCAGAAAGTCGTTCGGTCATGGTTGTTAATCTTTCGGAAGCCAGCTTTGCATAGGGATACACTTTTCTGGTCTTTCTACGTAAAATTAAATACCTGCGCCTATCTTCTTTTGAATTGAAATTCAACTTATTCAAAAGCACTACTTCTTCGAGATCAATAAACTCTTTTGGAATGGTATCCCCTTCTATGATATAATAGAATTTACCAAGACTGTCTTTTTCGGTTTCCTGCGAAATGGCACTTGTGGTCAATAACAATCCAAATAGGATATATATATAGGTATGAATTTTCACTTTTATTTTTTAAAAACTCTTATCACTAAAATCATTCCAAAATTAAACAAATTCAATGGCTTCTTCTGAATAAAATGCTAAATTTGACGTGAATCAAAAAACAAACAATGGCAGCTTCTATTCTGAATAAAAAATCACTAACATTTTTAGAAAAATACTTAAACAATCCTTCTCCTACCGGTTATGAATGGGACGGACAAAAAATCTGGATGGACTACCTGAAGCCATATGTTGATGAGTTTATTACAGATACCTACGGAACAGCTGTAGCCGTAATTAATCCCGATGCAAAATTTAAAGTGGTTATTGAAGGGCATGCCGACGAAATTTCGTGGTATGTCAATTATATAAGTGACAATGGCTTGTTGTATGTAGTTCGAAACGGAGGAAGTGATCATCAAATCGCACCGTCCAAAATTGTTGATATTCATACAAAGAAAGGAATTATTAAAGGGGTATTTGGCTGGCCGGCCATTCATACACGAAATAAATCGAAAGAAGAAGCGCCTAAACCAGATAATATATTTATTGATATAGGAGCAAAAGATAAAGATGAAGTTGAAAAACTTGGCGTTCATGTAGGTTGTGTCATTACCTATCCAGACGGCTTCCATATTTTAAATAAAGACAAATTTGTATGTCGCGCTATCGATAACCGAATGGGTGGCTTTATGATCGCTGAAGTAGCTCGTCTATTAAAAGAGAATAAAAAGAAATTACCTTTCGGTTTATACATCACAAACTCTGTTCAGGAAGAAATTGGTTTACGTGGTGCACAAATGATTGCCGAGCGTATACAACCAAATGTAGCGATCGTGACCGATGTAACTCACGATACTACCACTCCCATGATTGATGTAAAAAAACAAGGGAAAGTAGAAATTGGTGAAGGTCCTGTTATTGCATATGCACCCGCAGTACAACAAAAACTACGTGATCTTATTACTGAAACGGCCGAGAAAAAGAAAATTCCGTTTCAGCGTGCAGCGTTATCAAGGGCCACCGGAACAGACACCGATGCTTTTGCTTATAGCAATGCTGGAGTAGCCAGTGCACTTATTTCACTACCCCTTCGCTATATGCATACCACCGTCGAGATGGTACATAGAGATGATGTGGAAAACGTGATCAAGCTTATTTATGAAACTTTGCTTAAAATTAAAGATGGAGAAACGTTTAGTTATTTTGACTAAAATTTAAACAACATTTGTAATTTCCTTAAGATTTTCTAAAACATTTATACTGTAGTTTTAGCCTATGGTAATCAATGCACCCCAGGTTAAAAAAATTTTAAAGGATCCGCGAGCAGCAGCAAAGTATGCTAATCTTATTTATGTTACAGACAAAAACCTAACCATAGAGCGACACAAGCACGGTCGTGGATTTTATTATACGCAAAACGGTACTAAAATTAAAGACCGTAAATCCATCAAACGATTTAAAAGTCTAGTCATCCCTCCTGCTTGGGAAGATGTCAAAATTACGCATCTAGAAAATGGTCACTTACAAGTAGTTGGTAGAGACGAAAAACTTCGGAAACAATACAGGTACCATCCCAACTGGTCCGAAATCAAAAATAAGACGAAGTTCTTTAAGATGATTTCCTTTGGGGATGCGCTGCCAAAAATGAGAACGATCATCGAAAAAGACCTGAAACTTCCTAAGATGACAAAACGTAAGTGCCTAGCATTGGTATTGCGATTGATGGAAGAAACTCACATTCGGATTGGGAATGAATATTACGCAAAAAAGAACAAGACCTACGGCCTCTCCACCCTACGCACCAAACATATGGATGTGCTGGAAGACAGAATTCAGTTTCAGTTTGTAGGCAAGAAAGGAAAAAAACATGCGATAGATCTTACCGATAAAAAGCTTCAAGAATTAGTATTACAATGTGAAGAAATTCCGGGATGGGAGCTGTTTCAGTATTATGACGAAAACGGAAAACACCACAGTATCGATAGCGGAATGGTCAATGATTACATTCACGAGTTGAGTGGTGAAGATTTTTCAGCTAAAGATTTTAGAACCTGGGGAGCCAGTAAAATTGCCCTTCAGACACTATATGATTTAGGAATGCCAAAAACTGAAAAAGATATTCAGAAAAACATCTTAAAATCATTTGATGCCGCCGCAGCTGGTTTAGGTAATACGCGTACGGTGTGCAGAAAATATTATGTGCATCCTATTTTGGAAGAGAAGTATAGTGATGGAAGTATCGAGTTTTATTTCAAAAAACTCAACCGTGACGAAGATATAGAAACGACCAAGAATTTTTCTCAGACAGAGGCTGTCTTATTGCAAATGCTGAAACAATACAAAGTAGTTTTAGCGTAAATTCTCCTTCACTTTTTTATCTTTAGCACAAATTCTAAAAAGTGCTGTTCAACTCTTTTGACTTCGGTTTTTTTCTCGTCATTGTCTATGCGCTTTACTGGGCAATTGGTGTAAAAAGAAGAAAAGGTCAAAATGCACTGTTACTATTTTCAAGTTATCTCTTTTATGGCCTCTGGGACTGGCGGTTTTTAGGATTACTCCTTGCCAGTTCTCTCATAGACTATATTGCTGGAATTTCTATTAATAAAACTGAAAAGAAATCGATTCGTAAACTTTGGTTGTACGCAAGTGTCCTTTGGAATCTTGGAATACTGGTCACTTTTAAATACTTTAATTTCTTTATTAATAGCTTCGGAAACCTTTTCAACATCCCAATAACTGAAGGTTCATTTACAATCTGGACGGTGATCATTCCGTTGGGGCTTAGCTTCTATACATTTCAAACAATGAGCTATACGATAGATGTGTACAAAAAACGCATCCCTCCTACTCGAAACCTGCTATCCTTTCTATGCTTTGTAAGTTTCTTTCCACAGTTGGTCGCTGGACCTATTGAGCGGGCCAAAAAACTTCTTCCGCAGTTTGAAAGAGAACGCTCTTTTAATCTAAATACATCAACCGAAGGATTGCGACAAATTCTCTGGGGATTGTTTAAAAAAGTGCTAGTCGCAGACAAATTAGGGATTGCAGTGACGATGGTTTTTAACAATCCGGAGCAATACGGAGCTGGCATGTTGCTCTTTGCAGCGGTTCTGTTTAGTCTTCAGGTATATTGTGATTTTTCGGGCTATACCGATATTGCAATTGGTACCGCGAAGCTGTTCGGATTTAAACTCAGTAAAAATTTTAATCTCCCCTATCTCGCTAAAAATATTACCGAATTTTGGCAACGCTGGCACATTACCTTAACCAATTGGTTTACCGATTATGTCTATATTCCTTTGGTAAAGTCATCCAATAAGGTAAACTCGCTTGTGCGCGGTGCTGCGTTATTACTTACCATGCTGCTCGTAGGTTTCTGGCATGGTGCCAATTGGACGTTTATTTGCTTTGGAATATTTAACGGTTTTATTTTAATCGCAGAACGCATCAAATTTGGTCATAATTTTTCGCTTCGGAAAGGATTAGCTAAAGCGCCACGACTTGTTTCCCTAGGATACTTCTTTTTTATTACCAGCATCTCTTCTATTTTTTTTAGAGCTGAAAGTAGTGAGCAAGCATTTCTCATTTTAAAACGGATATTTACGTTTCAGTTGGATGCCACTGTGTCATCACTCATCGGGTTTAAATTATTATTTTTAGTTGCCATGATCCTTGCAGAATTAGCTACTAGAAATTGGGATTTCCCGCTTCAGAAATTAGAGATCAAACTTCCCAGAGCGGTGCGCTGGGCAGTCTATTATATTCTTATTATGTTACTCATTCGTTATTCAGAATCTGGAGATGCGTTTATATACTTTCAGTTTTAAAAATGCAAAAGAAATTTATCTCATACCTGTTTCTCTTTTTTATTCCAGTCGTATTGGGATATTTGGCAATGGAATATGCGACACGTAGCATGGATACTTCGTATAAAAGAAATGAGCAATACCTTAAAGAATCTTCTAAGGAAATTGAAACTCTTGTACTTGGTTCCTCTCACATGCGAAGTGCCGTAAATGTAGGATTGTTAAAAGGCCCCGCAATTAATTTGGCCTCTGGAAATCAGCACCACGATACCGACTTTAAACTTTTAAAAGGAATGATTGAGCGGCTTCCAAATCTTAAAACAGTTGTTATAGAGGCTTCATACAGCCATTTTGAATATCCGCATAACGGAAAGAACTGGTGGAAACATTCGTATTTCTTAAAGTACTATGATATTAATACATTTGAAAGACCGACTTATTTTAAAGACCGATTAGTTTACAGAGCAAATGCACCTTTACTTTCTGAAAGGCTCTATAATTATTATCTTACAAAAGATACGCCGGCAGCTTTTACAGCTTTCGGGTTTAATACTAATAATTACTTCGGAAGGTTTAAAACACTCAACTACAACGAAGATAGTATTGCTGTAAGTAATTTTAGAATAAATACAGTGCCAAATCTGAAGGTTTTCAGCACTAATACCTCTTTATTTTATGAGCTTTTAGAGTATTGTAAAGAGAAGAATCTTAATTTCATCATCTGCACGACTCCAACCTATAAAACATATCTACCTAAACGAAACGAAGCAATCCTGAAACGTCGTGATAGTATTTTTAGAGAGATCCAATCGAGATTTTCAGACATTCAGTTTTTAGAAAAAGAAGCAGACACAATCAACTACAATGTTCGGGATTATTGGAATCAGAGTCATTTAAATCCGGATGGAGCAACAAAGTTTACGGCAGCCCTTCAGCAGGTACTTAATGATTTGTAGAGGGTTTTTTCAGCTTTGAAAAATATCTTTTAGCTTCTTTTACAACTCTGGGCGCCATAATAATCGTTGCTACCATCGTCGGGATGGCCATCAACGCAAAAAACGTATCAATTAAGTTGATCATCATGCTTAATGAAGTCGTCGCGCCTACCAGAATACTTATGATATAGATGATATTGTAGTATTTTTTATTGTGTGCTCCAAATAGAAATGACATACATTTTGTTCCATAATAGGAATAAGAAAAAAGTGAAGAAATACTAAACACTACGATACACAATAACAATGCGTACTTTCCAAAAAGAGGCAAACCATTTTCAAAAGCTGTCGCTGTTAAACTTACTCCGTTTGCATCACTTGACTGCCATACGCCTGTTACCAGAATTGCCAGTGCTGTTAAGGTACAAACAATCAATGTATCAATGGCAGGTCCTAACATCGCTACTAATCCTTCACGAATTGGTTCATTCGTTTTTGCTGCTCCGTGTGCCATAGGCGCTGTACCTATCCCTGCTTCGTTTGAGAATGCTCCTCGTTTAATTCCCAGTAAAATCAATCCGCCTATCGCTCCGCCTAAAAAGGCATCTCCCTGAAAAAAGGAAGCTGAAAAAGCATCTGTAAAGATCATTCCAAGATATTTAGGTACTACTTCAATATTGACCACTAAAATTCCTAAAACCAATATAAAATAAAGCACCACCATAGCTGGAACCAGCTTTGAGGCTGTTTTACTAATACGTGAAATGCCACCAAGAATCACAATTGAGGTGATTACAAGTAATATGAAACCAATGCCCAGATCTGTTGTAAATCCGTAATACAGATCATTCGGTTTTAAAACAATGTCATTTATGGCTTGAGTTAACTGATTTACATTAAAAACTGGTAATGCGCCTACCAATCCGGCTACACTAAAAAGAATCGCCAAAGGTTTCCATTTTTTACCCAAACCTTCTGTTATAAAATACATG
This sequence comes from Jejudonia soesokkakensis, assembly GCF_042664795.1. Lineage (NCBI taxonomy): Bacteria > Pseudomonadati > Bacteroidota > Flavobacteriia > Flavobacteriales > Flavobacteriaceae > Jejudonia > Jejudonia soesokkakensis. The sequence goes on along the minus strand of NZ_JBHTBN010000009.1, from coordinate 1,939 downwards.
GGACCTCCCTGGATTTCTCCAGCACTATCTTTTCCCCGATACATCACCGAGAGTGATGCAGTAAAAAACTTAGTTGACATCCCAATGACAGCACTTACCCACATCCAGAAAACCGCCCCCGGACCTCCAATAAAAATAGCAACAGCCACTCCAGAGATGTTTCCCATTCCAACCGTGGCCGACAAGGCTGTGGTCAATGCTTGAAAATGGGTGATTTGACCTTCGTCATGCTCATCATCATAACGGCCTCTTAGCACTGCGATTGCGTGTCCCAGATATCTAAAAGGTAAAAACCGTATTCTGAATAGGAGGTATAATCCGCCGCCAATCAACAAAATCAATAACGGAAGCCCCCACGCAAGAGATGACATTTGGGCAATAAGTTGAATAAGTAGTTCCAAAAAAAATCTTTTAAGTGAAAACGAATGTAGCTTTTATATTTTTAAAATTTAGTAAAAAATGGTTACTTGCGTAGCCAGATGAAAAAAATTACCATTCTTTTTTTATGTTTTATACGTGTTGTGACTGCCCAAGAGGCTGAGGATAAGTCTTACTATTCAAACTTTATTATCCCCGAATTTCTCTACGGAAAAACTGCAGAGCCTAATGATAGCTTTCCTACCATTAAAGCACAGAAAGGTTTGTTTATAAGCTTCGGAAAGGACCATCGATTCAATTCACAGGAGTGGGCGCACCGTTTAAACTACCCTAAAACGGGTATTTCAATTGGGGTTTCAGACTTTGGAAATACAGAATTTGTAGGTCAGGCTATTTCGTTAGAGCCTTTTATAGAAGTTAATTTCCTCAAGAAAACAATACAAAACCTGAAACTTCATGCAGGGATGGGAGCTGCATATTTTACCGAAAAATTTGATGCAGAAACCAATCCCAATAATCGTGGAGTTACTACCGACCTAACCTGGTCTTTTAAGTTATTTTTCTATTACGAATTATTGAAGCAAAACCGTATGACATATCGGTTAGGTGCTGGTTACAGACATCAATCCAACGGTCATACCCGTTTACCCAATCAGGGATTCAATTCCTTCCTAGTAAGTGCTTCGGTACAGTTTGATTATAAAAAAGAGGGAACGAGTAATCTTCTCTTGGGAAATCCTTTCAGTAAAAAAGAACACTATTTTTTAGCTTTTAGATCTGGGATTGGCCAACAGGCTTTTGCCACGGCATTTAACAATAGAAAAGAAGTATTTTCCGTAGCTATTTCCGGCGGAAAAGTTTACAACAAAACATTAAAAGTTGGTGGCGGATTGTATTACAGAGTGTACGAACATTACTACGATTACATTACAAATAATGAATCTTTAGTTCAGGACGGAAGAGAATTTGATGAGTTTAAAACTAATCCGTGGCATAGTGCCAGTACTTTAGGCATCTTTGGACAAGCAGAATTGTTACTGAATCACGTAGGAATAGATGTTCAGTTAGGTTTCAACATCTATAAACCGGCCTATGCAATCGACTGGCGATTAAACGAAGGCTGGATGATTGTGCCAAGGGATATCCCAGAGGAAAGTCCGATTGTTTTAGGAGAATTTAATACAAAATACAAGCTGAAGAAATACATCTCTTCCCGACTGGGTTTAAATTATTACTTTATTGGAACAGACACATCTCCAAAGCATAATTTCTTTATTGGTGCGCACATCAACGGGAACTTAGGACAAGCAGATTTTACCGAACTGAGTATCGGTTATGTACGATCTTTTGGAATTTCTAAATAATAAAAACTCCCTTTTCATTTCTGAAAAGGGAGCTATATAAATTAGAAGTAAGAAAACCTCTTATTGATCGAGTATGACTCTATGAGTTGAAGTTCTGTTCTCACTTACAAACTGAACCACATATACTCCATTGGCCATGCCTCTAAAGTCGATATCATTCTCTCCTGCTAAAATGGTATAATCTCTTACGATCTTAC
>NZ_JBHTBN010000008.1:0-21360 GCF_042664795.1 Jejudonia soesokkakensis | reverse complement strand
AATCGGCAGGATGGGACGGTACCTATAATGGAAATCCATTGCCATCGAGTGATTACTGGTTTAGGGTAGAATATATGGAAGACGAAACCCCTAAAGAATTTAAAGGGCATTTTACCCTAAAAAGATAGAAATGTAAGAATACTTTCTTCATAAAAAAACTCCTAACAATCGTTAGGAGTTTTTTTATGAATTCAAATGTTGTTATAATGAGAAAGCTAATGTAAAAACTAGATTGCTATATACGGCGTTAACTGCAGCCGAGTCTGTAAGTCCAACCTGATATAATTGACGGTTCCTATCTTGTTCACTTCGCGAGTAGGCAAGGTCAAAGGTGTAGTTTCCGAAGTTATAACCAAAACCTAATGAAAATCCGTTAATATCTCCTACTGTTAATTCATTCTGATATGGACTTTCTTCATAGTGATATCCGCCACGAAGACTTAGGTTGTTAATGCGATATTCACCTCCCAATCTGTAAGTGCTGGCTCCTTTTAGAGTAGTTTCGATTAAAGAATTCTGAGTTGAAAAAAAGGGGTCATTTGTAGGACCAAATTCAATAGCTGAATAATCTTTGTATGAATAATCAAAGCTAATTAAGCCTTTCTTTCCAAAAATATAAGCGGCACTAGCAGCAATTTTGCCCGGGGTTTGCAAGTCATATTCTTGAAAAACATTTATTACCTGTGGGTCTACAGTTGCAATGAATGTTTGATCATTTTCAGTTCTTCTTGTTTCTAGAAATTGAGTTGTCTCTTCGGAAATAGTATACCAAGTAGGTGTATCGTAAGTAATACCTAATCTAAAGGAGTCGCCTAGTTTGGCAATGGCTCCTACTTGGGCAGAAAAACCAGCTCCCAAAACCGAAAGGTTATTCTGAAAAGCCACCTGATTTGTTGTGCTTCCGCTATTTGAGTTTGTTTCAAAGAGGAAATTACTTCGGTTATAGTCTATCGTATGAGAATTTAAATTTATTCCGAAGTAAAAATCATTACCGTATTGAGCTGCTGCGTTAAAAGTAAACTTACCATTGTAACCTTCTGTATTTACAGAAAATTCTTGATTAAAGCTTCCGTTGGCGATATTCGAAATGTATTCAGTATTATTTGGATCATTGGTAACAGGATCAAATATAAATCCCTGAAACCCTAAAAAAGCATTTTGAGCACTTACACCTTCAGTTTGCCCAAGAAATGCATATAAATCATCAATAGTTTCTCCTGCCTGAAGCTGTAAAAGGTCTAATGGAATTCCTTGTGCTTGGGCTAAAAAGAACTGCGCAATAGAAGTATTTCCTGTTCCTCGTACAAAGATCTCATCATCATAATTATTTGTATTGTCATAGTTTATACTCAACGTAAATTTTTTCCAACGGGATTCTTCATTTGGATTGGTAAATACAAATACTCCTCCTGCCTGATTTAAACTAAAATCGGTATCTACTCCAGTAGTAGTATTGTTAAAATATGTTGCATCATTTTCAGAATCATTTACAGCAAAAGAAATGGTAGCGCTATTCTGAATAAATATAGCACTTCCTGCAGGATTAATTCCTACTGAAGATAGATCCCCGCCAAGGGCGCCAAAAGCACCACTCATAGCCTGAAATCTTGCTGTTCCGTTAGTGTTGTCTGTGCTGTATCGCAAACCATCGGATACTGTTTGAGCAAACGAAAAGGTCACAGCTGTAAAAGCCATGACCGTAAAAATTATCTTTTTCATAAAATTATACTATTTGTTTTTTATCCGCGTCCTCCGCCTCTTCTTGAGCTTCCTCCACCTCTCGATGAAGATCCGCTTGACCTTGAGCTCCCTGAACTTCTAACAGTTCCTGAGCTTCTTGTTCTAGGAGAACTATTTCTAATACTTCTTGTGTTAGAACTTCTAGTTGGCGAATTTCTAATCGTTCTCGTATTGGATCTACGAGTTGGAGTGGATCTAATAACTCGCGTGTTTGAACTTCGGGTAGTATTAGTTCTTGTATTGCTATTTCGAATTCTACTCGTTGCAGCATTGATGCGGCGGGCACTTTCACCTCTTGTGTAAGAACCTCTTCCTGCAGTATTTGCATTTGTGCGACCGCTGTATCCACGACCTCTGCTGTAATCTGTATTTCTTCTTCCACGGTTATAAGCATACCCGTAACCGTTTCCGTAGCCATATCCATACCCGTAGCCATAATATCCACCATAAAAAGGATGTCCAAAACCATAATAAGGATTACCCCAGCCATAAAATCCACCATAATAAGGATTACCCCAACCAAAGCCGAAGCCTACATTCCAGTAAGGTTGATATCCAAAACCCCAATAATTGTTGTAAAATCCGAAAGGTCTGTTCCAAAATCCGCCATATCCGAATCCAGCATATCCAAATCCACCATTATTGTAAATATTTACAGTAACTTCATCGCTGTTGGTTCCCCAAGCACCATAGCCTTCATCATAATATCGCTCTTCAACCTCGATGTACCCTTCATCGTCAATTGTTTCGGTAGTTGAATACGCTTCAATATCTGTAAAAATAGCTCCGTCTTCTGGTAAGTTTTCAAAATCCTTGTCTTTGGATTCAAAATATTGTTTGTAGTAGTTGGATTTTCCGTTGGTATTTACTTCCGTTTCATAACCTACTGATTCGTCGCCGTAAATACCATCAGAGGTTCTATTTACCGAATCATTGTAGGTTCCGCAGGCACTAAAAAGTACCGTAAGAACACCCAACAAGAGAGCGGGTTTCAAATTTTTTAGGAGTGTGTATCGTGTATGCATAATTGCAGGAATTAATTGTTGTACGTTATAAAAATAAGTAATTTTGTATTCTATTACTAAACATTAACAAAGTCACAACATTTGTGCCAAACCCCGGAATATGGCTAAAAATTTAACTACACGCGAAGAAGATTATTCGAAATGGTATAATGAGTTGGTAATCAAGGCAGATCTTGCTGAAAACTCTGGGGTGCGAGGTTGTATGGTTATAAAACCCTACGGATTTGCAATTTGGGAAATGATGCAAAAAGAGCTTGATCGCATGTTTAAAGAGACGGGTCATGTAAACGCCTATTTTCCGCTTTTTATTCCTAAATCTTATTTTAGCAAAGAAGCTAGCCATGTAGATGGTTTTGCAAAAGAATGTGCTGTTGTAACTCATTACCGTTTAAAAAATGCGGAAGATGGAAGCGGTATTGTGGTTGATGAAGATGCAAAATTGGAAGAAGAACTCATTGTGCGTCCAACTTCAGAAACTATTATCTGGGACACATACAGAAAGTGGGTGCAATCCTATCGGGATTTGCCCTTATTAATTAATCAATGGGCAAATGTAGTGCGCTGGGAAATGCGTACACGACTATTTTTACGAACTACAGAATTTTTATGGCAGGAAGGACATACCGCGCATGCTACTAAAAAAGAAGCGATAGCAGAAGCAGAGCAAATGATGCATGTATACGCAGACTTTGTTGAGAATTTTATGGCAGTGCCTGTGATTAAAGGAGTGAAAACAGAAAGTGAACGGTTTGCCGGGGCATTAGAAACCTATTGTATAGAAGCATTAATGCAAGACGGTAAAGCACTTCAGGCAGGAACCTCTCATTTCTTAGGACAGAATTTTGCAAAAGCTTTTGATGTAAAGTTCGCAACTAAAGAAGGAAGTCAAGAATATGTTTGGGCAACTTCTTGGGGGGTTTCAACACGTTTAATGGGTGCTTTGATCATGACACATAGTGATGACAATGGTTTGGTATTGCCTCCTAATCTGGCTCCAGACCAAGTAGTGATCGTCCCTATTTATAGAAATGAAGAGCAGTTAGAAGCGGTGAGTGAAGTGGCAAATTCTATTATTAGTGATTTGAGGGTAAAAGGAATACGTGTTAAATTTGATAACAGAGATACACATAAACCTGGATGGAAGTTTAATGAATATGAACTGAAAGGAGTGCCAGTGCGAATTGCAATTGGTCCTAAGGATATTGAAAAGGGTACGGTCGAACTTGCGAGAAGGGATACTTTTGAAAAAATATTTATTGAAAAAGACAAAGTGGTCTCAAAGATTGAAACGTTATTAGAAGAGATCCAAGAAAATTTGTTGAGTAAAGCATTAGCGCATAGAGCTTCACATACAACTGAAGTTGATACGTATGAGGAGTTTAAAAAGGTTATAAAAGAGAAGGGTGGTTTTGTTTCTGCGCATTGGGATGGAACTAAAGAAACAGAAGAACGTATCAAAAATGAAACAAAAGCAACCATACGATGTATTCCATTAGATGCTAATACAAGCTCTGGAAGCTGTATGGTTACAGGAAAACCTTCAGAAAGAAGAGTGCTTTTTGCAAAGGCATATTAATTTTTTTTGAAAAAAGTTATTTTGAATTTGCACTATTCAAAATTAGTTGTATTTTTGCATCCGCTTAGGAACTATTTTAAGTTTCATAAAGTGGTTAGATTAACAAAATGGTCCGTTCGTCTAGGGGTTAGGACGCATGGTTTTCATCCATGTAACAGGGGTTCGATTCCCCTACGGACTACAAATTAAGATTTAAGAAAAGAAAATGGCAAATCACAAGTCGGCATTAAAAAGAATTAGAAGCAGCGAAACGAAGCGTTTACGTAACCGTTACCAACACAAAACTACGCGTAACGCTATCAAGAAATTGAAAGAGCTTACAGACAAGAAAGAGGCTGAGAAGTTTTTTCCAGAAGTTGTTTCTATGATTGACAAACTAGCTAAGAAAAATATTATCCATGATAATAAAGCAGGTCATTTAAAGTCACAAATGGCAAAGCATGTAGCTGCACTTTAAGTTGTCTTTCTTTTATGAAATTGAAAACTCTTACAGGAAACTGTAAGAGTTTTTTTATGGAATTAAACTATTGTAATCTCCATCGTTACGAGCAATATCTCTAACAATAGAGGAAGAGATGTGAGAATACTCTGGGCTGCTTATTAGAAAAATACTATCTACTCCATTTACCTTTTCATTTGCTTGCGCAATAGTTTGTTCATAATTGAAATCTGTAGTATTTCGTAAGCCTCTTAAGATATAATTTGCCTTTTGTTCTTTGCAAAATGCAGCAGTTAATCCTGTATAGTTTTTTACCATCACCTTCGCATCATTTTTAAACGCAGCTTCAATTTTGGATTTTCGTTCTTCCAATGTCCACATAGTTTGTTTGGCAGCATTGACACCTATAGCGATAATTATCTTATCAAATAGTGGTAATGCCCGTTGTATAATATCTACGTGTCCCAAGGTAATTGGGTCAAACGAACCTGGAAATACAGCAATTCTCATAGTTGTTCCCGCGTACGCGAGTATCTTTTAAGGGTTAGTGGTGTCAAATTATTCAATAAGCCATCAATAAACGACTTCTAAGATACAAATTTAGTTCCAGTATGTTGCGATGCAACCTATATAGTAAAATTTGATTAGCTATTTGCTAGTGCTTCTTCCACAAGAATACCAAAAAATGTTGTTAAATTCATTCCTGCCTCTTTTGCTTGCTTCGGAATGATACTTTCTTTAGAAAGTCCCGGAGTAGTATTAATTTCAATAAAATGCGGAATCCCATCTTGAATAATAAAATCACTACGAGTCACACCTTTCATATTGAGTAACTTATGAATCTTCTGTGCTTCAGACTTTACTTTTGTCGTTTCTTCTTCGGAAATACGAGCAGGAGTAATTTCTTGCGACTTTCCTAAATATTTTGCTTCATAGTCAAAGAAATCATTTTCTGAAACAATTTCAGTAGGATTGAAAACCTGTAAGGCTCCATTATGTGAATAGACTCCTACCGAAACTTCAGTTCCCTTAAGAGCTGTTTCTATAATCACTTCTGAATCTTCCTTAAAAGCTTTGGTAAATGCTGCATCGAAATCCTCTAAGGTTTTTACTTTAGAAATTCCGAAACTGGAACCAGCGCGATTGGGCTTTACGAAGCAAGGTAAACCTACTACTTTAACAATTTCTTGAGGAGTTATGTCACTTCCTTTATTAACGTAAACCGAATTTGCGCATTTGATTCCAAAATTTTTCAAGACCGATAAACAGTCACGTTTATTGAAGCTTAATGCAGCTTGATAGAATCCTGTACTTGTCTGCGGAATGTTCAGCAATTTGAAATAAGAAGCAAGGTGTCCATCCTCGCCAGGAGTTCCATGAACCGTATTAAAAACTACATCTGGTGTGATTTTCTTTCCGTCGTATGTAAAACTGAATGTACCTTTGTCTAGATCGTATTTTGTACCATCATGGGCTACGTAATACCATCCAGTTTTTAAAATATGCACTGCAAAAACATCATATTTATTTTTGTCAAGCATTTCGATTACAATTCCTCCGCTTAGCAAAGATATTTCATACTCGCTAGAGTAACCTCCCATAACTACTGCTACACACTTTTTTGCCATAACAAAAGTTTAAAACATACGTTTACGTTCTTACCAAATGTAATCTAATTCGGTCTAACAAAAATATCATTAATCCATAGAAAGATACTAACTTTAGGTTTACTATTTTTGTATTCTTAATCCTCAATGCATGACATTTTTAAAATTCTTAACTACCAAGGCATTTTTAAAGCAATTACTATTTGCTATTTTGGCAGTAATTATTCTCTGTTTCCTAGTTTTATGGTGGTTACGAAGTACCACAAATCACGGGGATACTATAGAAGTTCCTAGTCTGTCCAAGTTATCATTGGATAAAGTAGAAGATATTCTCGATGACAACGACTTGCGATATGAAATATTAGATTCGGCTAATTACAATCCAGATTTTCCAAAATACGCTGTTATTGAACAGATCCCAAAAGCTGGTAAATTTGTAAAAGAAGATCGAAAGATCTATTTGACATTAAATCCTTCAGGCTATAGAAAAATCAAAGTACCAGATGTCACCTCTAAGACCGAAAGGCAAGCAGTACCAACGTTGCTGGCTTCAGGATTTGAGATCGGTAAAATAAGTACTCGTCCGCACATAAGTGATCAGGTGCTGGAAATGCGCTACAACGGTACAAAATTGGAGCCTGGAACAGAACTTCAGAAAACTTCAAAAATTGATTTGATCATAGGTGACGGATCCAGAAACAGGGTTCAGGAATTTAGTGAAGATTCAGAAGAAAGTATAGACACCAACGAATTTTCTTCAGATGACGGAAACTAAACAATTTCCTGAGGATCCTAATGAGAACGGAGGTAATGATGATCTTTACGAGCACTTTAGATTTGTAGCAGATAAAGGTCAATCTCCATTGCGTGTGGATAAGTATCTTATGAATAAGGTAGAAAATGCTACTCGTAATAAAATTCAGAAGGCAGCCAAAGATGGTAATATTTATGTGAACGATGTTGTTGTAAAACAAAATTACAAAGTAAAAGCAAATGATATCGTCACAGTTCTTTTTGAACATCCGCCCTATGAGTTATTGCTGACTCCAGAAGATATTCCTATTGACATTGTTTATGAAGATGATGATGTATTGGTTGTAAACAAAGAGGCTGGAATGGTCGTGCATCCAGGGCATGGTAATTATAGTGGAACTTTAATTAACGCACTTACCTTTCATTTTGATAATCTCCCTAACAACTCGAGCAATCGACCAGGCTTGGTACATCGAATTGATAAAGATACCAGCGGATTATTAGTCGTAGCCAAGACTGAAGAGGCTATGACCCATTTGTCTCGTCAGTTTTTTAATAAGACGACCGAGCGGGAATACATTGCCATTGTTTGGGGAAATGTTGAAGAACAAGAAGGTACTATTGAAGGAAATATAGGGCGTCACCCTAAAAACAGACTTCAGAATACTGTTTTTCTTAATGACGATGATTTGGAGAAAGGGAAACCAGCCGTAACTCATTATAAAGTATTAGAAAATCTAGGGTATGTGACCTTGGTAAGTTGCAGATTAGAAACTGGACGTACGCACCAAATTCGGGTTCATATGAAGCATATAGGACATACGTTGTTTAATGATGAGCGGTATGGTGGTGACAAAATATTAAAGGGTACTACGTTTAGTAAATACAAACAATTTGTAGATAATTGTTTTAAGGTGTTACCCAGACAGGCCTTACATGCCAGAACATTAGGATTTGTGCATCCAACGACAGGAAAATTTATGAAATTTGAAGCAGATATACCAGAAGATATCGAAACTTGTCTGGATAGATGGCGTAACTACTCCAAGCATGTGATAGAATAAAAAAAGGCTAAGAATTTTCTTAGCCTTTTTAGTTACTTTGAAATAAACACAATTATTTAACAACCCATTTTGCTGTAAACGTTCTATGATTTCCAGAGATTGTTACTATGTATAAACCACTTCTTATGGCATCGGTACGCAATTCATAAGGATTGTTTTTTTCTAAAGAAATTTCTGCTGAAAATATAGATTTCCCATCGATACTTGAAATGTTTAACAATGCTGTTTCCATGTGTATTGGAACAGAAACTCTTAATAACCCCTCTGAAGGATTTGGAGATATAGTTAATGCTGCGTTTTTATCAAATTCATCAACTCCTGCAGTAGGTTCTGCCATTAAAAGTCCTTGACGGCTGTTAGAACCTTTATACCCATTACGAAGGATTTTATCTTCATTATATGGTACATCAAGGTTGTATACTGTAATATATGTATTGTCCATTCCAGTATTAAGATTAACCGAATTAGCTGTAAGATCCATCATTCCATCTCCGTCCACATCACCAATAACAGCTCCATTTAAAAAGGTAAATCCTTGTGGTCGTAGTGGAAAACCTGCTACTTCACCGCTTCCGTCCATTGAGTAGGCGTGTATGTAACCTACACCACTCATGTCTGTGATTACGCTTCCGAAGATAACTTCAAAGACTCCATCATTATTTATATCGGCTATCGTGATTACCCCTTCATTTCCTCCATATTTGGAAATAGGAAAATTTGGAAGAGCTGTACCATCGGCGTTAAAGCCAAACAAAGTTGGTAAGTCACTTCCATCATTACTTGTATTTCTATCTGCCATAAATAGCTCATAATTACCATCACTATCAGAGTCTACAACAGTAGGAGTAGAATAAGTCCATCCAGAGGTTGCAATAGGCCATCCGCTTTCGTAAGTTGCATCGTGGTTTAAAACGTAAAATCCTGGAGAATCTCCATGATTAGCTCCAACAATTTCAAGAGTTTCATCTCCATCCAAATCTACTAAGGTAGGCGATTGATAAGAATATCTTACGCCACTATCTACCAAAGGAAAACCAGATAGTAATTCACCATTACTGTTAAAGGCATACATTCCTGTTGAAGATGTTGCAATAACCACATCATTGAGTCCATCATCGTCAATATCTCCTATAGAAGGAGTAAAAGCAGGGGTGGCATTTAATTGCACCGGCCAACCGCTATTTATGGGAGTGCCATCGAGTTTTAAAGCGTGAACATACCCTTCGGTACTTCCTGCGCGTCTGCATGTGATAATGTCTAAATTTCCATCTTCATCAAGATCCACAACAACGGGAGCATTGATCATCCAATCATCGTCAAAATTTAATGGCCATCCTGCTAGGTCATTCCCTACATTATCTGTGACATATATTCTCCCTACCGTAGTTGGATATCCTGTATTTACAATTACTTCGGGAACATTATCGCCATCCAGATCAACAACGGTAGGAGGCAATAGAATAGGACCTTCAACGGTTTTTTGCCATAATATAGTGCCATCACCTTTTATTGCTAGAAGCTCTGTATCTGCTCCATAAATAATCTCCTGTATTCCATCTCCATCAAGATCTGCTAAAGTCGTACCCCGGGAGTTCTTCACCGCAGGATTTGCTGGCCAATCCAAAGAAAATAATTCAGAAGGCGGCTGTCTGTTTTCATTGTTCTGTGGAAGTTGGGGCGCATCAATGACAGTTGTACTAATTGTACCATCTTCATTAAGCACTGCTTTTCTTGCTTCTTGTGCATTTGTTTGAGCTAAGCCGAAACTTATTAAAAGGCTCCCTGCTAGTAATAGTTTTTTCATAGTTTGAGTTTTTTGATTTACTTTTAAATTTATTGATTATAGAAATTTCAATTAGTTAATTAAATGTTAATAGTATTAGGTCTATGCCTTCTACAAATTATTGACTTTCTTTATTTCTAAATAATGAATTGTTCTTAGCGGAAGCTTTTATAGTGACTATATATTATTATTTTTACTAAAAAGAATATACCTATGAAAATCGTAGTTTCCCCTGCAAAATCTCTAGACTTTGAAACCGACTTACCCACGACACGTGGCACGCAGCCTCTCTTTCTTTCTGAAGCTGAAACCATAAACGCTAAACTGGAACGAAAGTCGAAAAATGCCCTTAAAAAGTTAATGAGTATTAGTGATAATCTTGCCGAGTTAAATTATCACAGGTATAAAGAGTTTGAACTTCCATTTACAAAACAAAATTCACGTCCAGCCGTATATGCTTTTTCAGGAGATGTATATCAGGGATTGGATGCGTATTCGATACCTGATGCTAAAATAGATACACTTAACAGTACTCTCCGTATTTTAAGTGGGATGTATGGGGTGTTGAGGCCTTTGGATCTCATACAACCCTACAGGTTGGAAATGGGGACTGATTTAAAAATCAATCGTAAAAAAAATCTTTACGAATTCTGGGGTGATCAAGTTACAGAAGTTCTAAACAAAGAATTAGAAGAAGGTGAATTATTCCTTAATCTTGCGAGTCAGGAGTATTTTAAAGTAGTAAATACAGAGAAGTTGAAAGCTCCAATAGTATCTCCGGTCTTTAAGGATTTTAAGAATGGAAAGCTCAAAATTATTTCATTTTTTGCTAAAAAAGCTCGTGGGAGTATGGCGCGTTATGTAATCGATCACAATACAAAAACATTGCGAGGCCTTAAAGGTTTTGACTATGACGGATATGCTTATAGTGAAGCTCATACGGAACATGAAAATGAACCTGTTTTTATTCGATAGTACGTCTACTTGTTTTATCACCATCATCCATATGAACCGTTTATTCCTAAAAACACTACAAAGCTAATTGTTGGCACACTGCCACCGCCACGATTTACCACAGGCGATTTAAAAGAAGGAGATGTTCACTTTTGTTACGGAAGCAGAGACGGTCAGCTATGGCCAATTCTAGATACCATCTTTAAACTAGATCTTATTTTTGAGACTACAGAAGCTGCTATTGCGCAACGAAAAGATTTTTTAGCTTCAAAAGGTATAGGAATTTGTGATATAGTAGCTTCAGCAAAACGGGAGAAGATAGATGCCAGTGATCTGGGAATGCAGGATGTTGAACTTCGTGATGTAGTTTCGGTGCTAGAAGAACATTCAGCAATTACTACACTGCTTTTTACAGGTGGGAACAGTAAGAACGGTCCAGAATACTTTTTCAGAAGACATTTAAAAAGCTATGGATTGAAACTTCAGCTAGAAAATTATACCATTCCTAGGATTCATTCCTTCGTATTATCAACATCACTTCGGAAAATCACTACGGTGTCATTAACCGCCCCAAGTGGAGCAGCCAATAGAGCAGTAGGAGCATTACAAGAATACAAGACTCTTAAAAAGAAATATCCGGAAATGACGACGATCGATTTCCGGATAGTACAATATAAAAAATTCTTTTGTTCTTAAGGTTCTAAGGTAAAGACTTCAAGAGGTGCATTATTACTTACGACCATATAATTTTGCTTGCCGTTGATAGTGATAGGAGTAATGTCTTTTGCATCACTGTTAATATTAGGGTCAAATTCTTTAGCGTGTTCAAAATTACCCTTTCCATCACCTAACAGTACATATCCAAAATTACTGTCATAGCGTATGGTTTCAACCTCTGCATCGTAAATAGCGCCTATCCCCATAATATCCAAATGGCCGTCGCTATTAAAATCTCTGGCAACAAAAGAGAGGGTAGGTCCTAATTGGGCTACGTTAGAAAGTTTTTTGACTTTAAAGGTTCCATTGCCTAAGTTTTCAACATAGGCTGTTTCAAACATGTGGACGGTACGTTTATACGCGTCATTCAATTTATCTTCCCCGTAGATATCATTCATGTCAAGGCTGGCAAATTCTTTATAGGTTTTAATTTTATCAAGTAAGAACGGATTTTGTTCACTACTACATTCCTTCCCTCGTACCGGAACCAGTTTTCCATTGTTTATTTTACTCATCGCCACATCAAAGCTTCCGTTATCATCGAAGTCTTTTCCGTAGATATATAGTGGCTTATCTTCTTTAGGCTGAAACTTATTGTTCTTACCAATATTTCCCAGCATATAATCTGTGTCACCATCGCCGTCAAAATCTCCTTCCTGTACTGCAAACCACCAACCTTCGGTATTCTCCAGTCCTGTAGTGGTTGCTTTTTCGAAGCTTCCGTTGGTGTTTTTAAACAGGGTAGGAGCCATCCATTCGCCCACGACCATAAGATCGAGATCTCCATCACTGTCATAATCTGTAAAGAGCGCGTCGCTAATCATTCCAATTTCATTCAAGTCTTGATTAGAGGGAGTAGCATCTTTAAATGTTCCGTTGTCGTTTTTCAGCAGAAACGATTGAGGGGCTACAGGATATTTTGCTGGGATTACATTACCTCCTACAAATAGATCAAGATCACCGTCTCCATCATAATCTCCTGCGGCAATACTTTTACCAGAGATAAGCATTTTGGGTAACGCATTGGATTTTGAAAAGCTTCCGTTATTGTTGATATACAACCTATCTTGAAGCAATGGATTGTTTTCACCAATTTCATACCCAGCACTTACTACATATAGATCTTGATCGCCGTCTCCATCTGCATCAAAGAAGAGCGCATTAGCATCTTCGTACTTGGCTTCAGCTTTCCAAAGTGATTCGTTTTGTTTGCTGAAGGTTCCATCTGCTTTCTGAAAGTACATAGCTGCAGGAGCTCCGGCAGCATTCCCTACAAAGAAATCTTCTAGTCCATCACCATTTACATCTGCTTTTACAATACCTGTTCCTTTAGTAGATTGCTTTTGTGGGATCAACAACTGAAGGTCATAGTCATTAAACTCATTTTCCTGCTGCCTATAATCAAGACCCAAGGAAGCCACATCTGTATTTTTCTTTTTATTGGTTACAGTTGGTAAAGCCAATCGTTCATTGGTAGCTTGGCTATAGTCAATTGTGAGTCTTTGATTGGCTTTTGGATTTGTAATGGTAGTAGTTTTTCCATCAGGCCATTGCACATATACATTTTTAATGGTAGGATTTTGTCCTAATCCAAAATTCAAAATAGGTGTTACCGAAGACTCATAGCCTCTTGCAGTATATAATTCTTGTAGTTGAATATTATTAGCATCTTCCACATATACTCTAGCTCCTATACCTAAGGGATTATTTTTTTGTCCTTGAATTTTAATTTGAAGATAATTATTGTTTACGTTATTTCTATAAATTGCTGCTTCATCGTTAGCATTATTAACAATCAAGTCGAGATCTCCATCATTATCAAGATCTGCATAAGCGGCACCATTCGAGAAAGAAGGATCGTCAAGTCCCCATTCTTCAATTTTTTTACTGAAGTTTAGATCTCCCTCATTTTTATAAATGTAATTGTTAAGTTTTTCAGAAGGAAACATAGCTAAAACGTCTTCCAACGAAATCGACTTACCCGATTTATTCAAAGTCTTTATATTGTTTCTAAAATCCTGATTGGTATGATCCTTAACAACACCATTGGTTATAAATATGTCCTTAAGTCCATCATTGTCAAAATCTGCGAGTAAGGGAGCCCAGCTCCAGTCTGTTTTTACAACCCCACTTAATTGGGATGTTTCTTTAAATGTTCCATTCCCATTATTAATATGAAGCATATTCGCCATATAGGCATGGTGATACCCTATATCTACCATGGCGTTAAAGTTGGCAGTGCTCATGGAAGCCATATTTTCTTTTGATCTCGCATAATTTTCAGCAAGCATATCAACGTTGATTATATCTGGCAATAAATCGTTATTAATATCTGCATAATCAACACCCATGCTATTAAAAGAAATATGTTTTAAGCTTGAATTGATTGTATTCTTAAATGTACCATCCTGCTGGTTGATATACATAAAATCTGGCTCCAGATAATCATTGGCTACATAAATATCTTCCCAACCATCATTGTTATAATCTCCTATAGCAGCACCAAGACCCCATGCTTTATTGTAAAGACCTGCCTCTCCTGTTACTTTGGTGAAACGAGTACCGTCATTACGATACAATTGATCACTGGTTATTTCCTCTATTTGAGCTTGTATTTCACCGCTGATTCTGGAATTATTCTTAAAATCGTATCTGAAGTTTACAATATATAAGTCAAGATCACCATCTTTGTCGTAATCCAGCTGGTAGACTTGAGTAGAAAATCCTGGATCATCTAACCCCCAGAGAGCAGCTTCTTCTTTAAAAGTTCCGTCTTTTTGATTGATAAATAATTTGTTACGTCTCTTTTCATCGTTACCTAACGAAGCTGCCTTACAAACATAGATATCTAGCCATCCATCACTATTAATGTCCAGCATGTTTGCAGAGGTATCGTACCCATCTGTTTCACCAGTCTTTGAAGTAGTAGTTATGTCTTCAAATTCAAAACTTCCTTTGTTTTTGTATAGCTTATTTGAAAACTGATTTGAAACTAAATAAATATCTTCTAATCCATCATTATCAATGTCGCCTACTGCTACACCAGCCCCAGAATAGATATTCGGGTAATTTAAAAAATTGAACTCATAGCTTTCTACTATATCATTTTTAAAAGTAATCCCAGAAGTTGAGGAGGTAATTTTAGTAAATAATGTAGAAGCAGAATCTGTATAATTTCCAGTTCTTATATCATCTTTATTTTTAGAACATCCAAATAGACTGAGAGCAACTAATAGTACACAAATTTTTTTCATTTTTTTAGCTTAAGGTTCTAAGGTAAAGACTTCAAGAGGTGCATTATTACTTACGACCATATAATTTTGCTTGCCGTTGATAGTGATAGGAGTAATGTCTTTTGCATCACTGTTAATGTTAGGGTCAAATTCTTTAGCGTGTTCAAAATTACCCTTTCCATCACCTAGTAGTACATATCCAAAATTACTGTCATAGCGTATGGTTTCAACCTCTGCATCGTAAATGGCGCCTATCCCCATAATATCCATATGGCCGTCGCTATTAAAATCTCTGGCAACAAAAGAGAGGGTAGGTCCTAATTGGGCTACGTTAGAAAGTTTTTTGACTTTAAAGGTTCCATTGCCTAAGTTTTCAACATAGGCTGTTTCAAACATGTGGACGGTACGTTTATACGCGTCATTCAATTTATCTTCCCCGTAGATATCATTCATGTCAAGGCTGGCAAATTCTTTATAGGTTTTAATTTTATCAAGTAAGAACGGATTTTGTTCACTACTACATTCCTTCCCTCGTACCGGAACCAATTTTCCATTGTTTATTTTACTCATGGCCACATCAAAGCTTCCGTTATCATCGAAGTCTTTTCCGTAGATATATAGTGGCTTATCTTCTTTAGGCTGAAACTTATTGTTCTTACCAATATTTCCCAGCATATAATCTGTGTCACCATCGCCGTCAAAATCTCCTTCCTGTACTGCAAACCACCAACCTTCGGTATTCTCCAGTCCTGTAGTGGTTGCTTTTTCGAAGCTTCCGTTGGTGTTTTTAAACAGGGTAGGAGCCATCCATTCGCCCACGACCATAAGATCGAGATCTCCATCACTGTCATAATCTGTAAAGAGCGCGTCGCTAATCATTCCAATTTCATTCAAGTCTTGATTAGAGGGAGTAGCATCTTTAAATGTTCCGTTGTCGTTTTTCAGCAGAAACGATTGAGGGGCTACAGGATATTTTGCTGGGATTACATTACCTCCTACAAATAGATCAAGATCACCGTCTCCATCATAATCTCCTGCGGCAATACTTTTACCAGAGATAAGCATTTTGGGTAACGCATTGGATTTTGAAAAGCTTCCGTTATTGTTGATATACAACCTATCTTGAAGCAATGGATTGTTTTCACCAATTTCATACCCAGCACTTACTACATATAAGTCTTGATCGCCGTCTCCATCTGCATCAAAGAAGAGCGCATTAGCATCTTCGTACTTGGCTTCAGCCTTCCAAAGTGATTCGTTTTGTTTGCTGAAGGTTCCATCTGCTTTCTGAAAGTACATAGCTGCAGGAGCTCCGGCAGCATTCCCTACAAAGAAATCTTCTAGTCCATCACCATTTACATCTGCTTTTACAATACCTGTTCCTTTAGTAGATTGCTTTTGTGGGATCAACAACTGAAGGTCATAGTCATTAAACTCATTTTCCTGCTGCCTATAATCAAGTCCCAAGGAAGCCACATCTGTATTTTTCTTTTTATTGATTACAGTTGGTAAAGCCAATCGTTCATTGGTAGCTTGGCTATAGTCAATTGTGAGTCTTTGATTGGCTTTTGGATTTGTAATGGTAGTAGTTTTTCCATCAGGCCATTGCACATATACATTTTTAATGGTAGGATCTTGTCCTAATCCAAAATTCAAAATAGGTGTTACCGAAGACTCATAGCCTCTTGCAGTTTGTTGCTCTAAAAGTTGAATGGCTCCATCATTTTCAACCCAAACTTTTGTGCCTAATGCTTGTTTGTTTTTTTCAGGACCAATTAATTTAAACTGTACATAATTATTGTTAGAATTGTTTCTGTAAATTCCAGCAGGATCATATAAATTATTTATTATAAGGTCGAGATCCCCGTCATTGTCAAGATCTGCATAGGCAGCGCCATTTGAATAAGTAGGATCATTGACGCCCCATTCCTCTATTTTTTTTGTAAAATTTAAATCTCCTTCGTTTTTGTAAATAAAATTTTGCATCCTAGAAGTCGGCATCATTTCAAGCACTTCATCAAGCGTTCGGCTTTCACCTTTTGCCATAATTTCTCTCATTTTAGTTCGTGCATCTTGATTTGTATAATCTCTATCAACACCATTCGCTACGAAAATATCCTTAAGACCGTCATTATCAAAATCGGCTAACAAAGGAGCCCAGCTCCAGTCTGTTTTTACAACCCCACTTAATTGTGATGTTTCTATAAAATTTCCTTTTCCCTTATTTATATGAAGCATGTTCGCCA
Source organism: Jejudonia soesokkakensis (assembly GCF_042664795.1). NCBI lineage: Bacteria > Pseudomonadati > Bacteroidota > Flavobacteriia > Flavobacteriales > Flavobacteriaceae > Jejudonia > Jejudonia soesokkakensis. The sequence continues at coordinate 4,223 of NZ_JBHTBN010000008.1, read as the reverse complement.
TATAGGCATGATGATAGCCAATGTCGACCATAGCATTAAAATTTGCTGTACTCATCGAAGCCATATTTTCTTTGGCTCTAGCATAATTTTCAGAAAGCATATCTACGGTAATTAAATCCTGTGAAAGATCATTATTCAAGTCTGCAAAATCGCTTCCCATACAATTTGTAGAGATATGTTTAATTCTTTTCAAAATTTCATTTTTAAAAGTACCGTCTTTCTGATTAATATATAATACATCTGGTTCCAGAAAATCGTTCGCAATAAAAATATCATCCCATCCATCTTCATTAAAATCTGATACCACTGCGCTAAGGCCCCAAGCTTTATTATAGAGACCTGTTTCACCTGTTACTTTTGTAAATTTAGTGCCATCATTACGGTATAATTGGTCACTTGTAGTTTCTTCAATTTGTAATTGAATATCGCTATTAATTTTATCGTTATTATTAAAATCGTATCTATGATTAACAACGTAAATATCAAGATCGCCATCTTTATCATAATCTAGCTGATAGGCCTGTGTTGAAAATCCAGAATCATCTAATCCCCAGATTGCTGCTTCTTCTTTAAAAGTCCTGTCTTTCTGATTGATAAATAGTTTATTTTTCCTTCCATTGTCATTGCCCAAAGAACCGGCTTTACAAACATAGATATCCAGCCAGCCATCATTATTGATGTCCAGCATGCTTACACCAGTAGAAAATCCACCAAAATCCTCTGTTTTAGAGCTTTCAGTTATATCTTCAAAAGATAGATCTCCTTTATTGATATAAAGTTTATTTGATTCGAAATTGGAGGAAAAATACAAGTCTTCTAATCCGTCGTTGTCTATATCACCTACTGCCACACCAGCTCCTGTGTAGATATACATATAATTCATAAAATTGAAGTCTACACTTTGTTGGATATTGTTCTTAAAATAAATGTTCGTTTCGTCTGCTTTTATTTTTGTAAATAAGGTAGTAGCACTGTTTGTAAGATCACCTGTTTTACTAGTATTTTCTTTTTTACATGATACTATGCTTAAAACTATAAGAAGTATCAAAGAATAGAATGATTTCATAAAATAATCTTAAAATTGTTAACATTACAAATATATAAAAGTAGGATCGTTTTTTAATATTTGATATAAATTTTAATAGAGATAGACTTTGAGAGCTGCCAATGCCCTGATTGCTAAAGTTGTTATCAAATAAAAAAAGTTATAATTTTATTTTGTTTTGTTTTATTTTTTATATCTTGCGTACTTAAATATTAACTAAATTTTACAATTTATTATGAAAAAAATTACTTTAAATTTATTAGCGTTGCTGGTAAGCTGCTGTATATGGCAGGTAAGCGCGCAGACCTTTCCTGGTGCAGATGTCTCGACTGTTATCATTGATAATGTGGTTGATGGTGATTGTGGAGAAACAGCAACTAATGTTAATAGTGCTGCGGATGCGTCGTCACTTTCAGGAAACATTGGAACAGGAGTAGGGGACTATACTCTCGATAATGTAAACCTGACGGTAAATCATACTTGGACCGATGTAGACATTACACTTACTTCTCCTATGGGGACTACATTAGCATTAGTGAATGGTAGTGGCGGTACGGGTACATTTACCAACGTTACTTTTGATGACAGTGCTGCAACGACAAGTTCTGGAGCTTCTAGTACTGGCGGTACATTTATTCCAGTTGGAGGCACTTTTGCAAGTACTTTTGCTGGTCAACCTGTAAGTGGTAACTGGACATTGAATGTGGCGGAAACATTTGAGGGTGCTGGATGTGGTTCATTAACAGACTATAGTATAACTTTCTCTGAAATTTTACCTCCACCCCCTGCAGGTGCGAGTTGTGCTAGTGATGATACGATGGCTACGCTGCCAGTTTTGATTCCAGCTATGATGCCTGGCGAATCAATTAGTGTGACTGTTACTGAAACACAAATGGGTATCATTGGTGAAGACACCAATCAATTTGAATTTGTAAACGCTTTCTTTGATACATTTCAACATGACACTGCTAATGAGTTAGTTGTTACTTTAACTGCTCCAGATGGTACAACCACGGTAACTCTTTTTGCTAATGATGGTGGTGCAGATGGTTTAGACCTTCCTCAATCTTTTTCTATTGAAGACGGTGGTAGTGATGTTAACGATTGGAATGATGCAGCTTCTTATAATCCTCCATTTGAGGCTGAAGGTGGTCCTTTCAATGGTGAAATAGGTGGTGCATTTCAAGGTGTTGAAATCAATGGAGACTGGACTTTGACTATCACTAATGGTGGTAACTCAGGAGGTTCTTTAAATGATTTTTGTCTTTTATTTCAAGACAGAGGCCTTGTAGGAACTGTTCCTGTAATCTCTTGTCCAGAAGCTATTCCAGGAATGGGGCCAGATGGTACTTTAACTGTAGATAACGATCCTGGACAATGTGGTGCTGTGATCTCTTTCTCTGATGCTTCTGCAGTAGATGCTGAAGATGGACCACTTACCGTTACAAGAACAGACATGACTGGACTTAATTCAGATGATGAATTTCCAGTAGGAACAACAGTACTTACTTTTGAAGCTACAGATAGTGATGGAAACACTGTATCTTGTGATTTTACAGTAGTTGTAAATGATGTAGATGCTCCAACAGTTACATGTCCAGACGATATTACAGTAGGGAATGACACAGGAGATTGTGGTGCAATTGTAACAGTACCAGCTCCAGTATTTATGGATAACTGTCCTGTTGATCCTGCAGATGTAACAAACGATTATAACGCAGGTGGCGCAGATGCTACAGATTTCTACCCATTAGGAACTACAACCGTAACATATTCTTATACAGATTCTGGTGCTAACACAATTACGTGTTCAGTAGACATTACAGTGGAAGACACAGAAGCTCCAGTAATTGCTTGTGAAGGTGCATTTACTGCTTCTCCAGCTACCGTTTCAGTTTCTCCTGGAGCTCCAATTGGACCAGCTTCTAGTGTAGATTATACGCAGACTTTTGATGTATCTTTAGATACTACTATAGAAGACCTTAATGTTAATCTTGATATTAATCATACTTGGACTGGTGATTTAGAAATTACATTAACTTCTCCAATGGGAACTAGTGTTGTAATATTTGATGATGGTTGTAGAGGAGATGACTTAGTTATGACTTTAGATGATGAATCTCCAAATGTATTAGCAGGGAATTGTGTGGATGTTAATCCAGGACAAGCTTTTGCAGAAGATAATTATCAACCAACAAATCCATTAGCTGCATTTATTGGTGAGCCTACAATGGGTACTTGGACAATGTTTATAGATGATCAAGTAGGTGGTGATGGAGGAACCGTTAACACACTAGGTCTTGTATTTAGTTTTGACGATAGTAATCCACCAACACCGTTCCCAGTAACTTTGATGGCAGATGGTACTGCAACTATTCCTGCTGCAGATTTAGTTGTTGCAACAGATAACTGTGGGCCTGTTACAATTACAGCGGGTGGACCTGCACCAACGTGTGCTTCAGCTAATCCTGGACCATTAGATAATGGAGCTGGATTCTTAAATGTCAATATTTTCGCTAATGATTTTACAGTAGATCCTAATACTAATTTTATTCTTAGAGATATGGATGTAATCTTTATTGCTGGAAATGGTGTGCAATTCCCGAGTGTTGATGTAACTTATTATGAAGACAATGCTGGTATTCCTGGTGCTCAGATTGGTTCTGAAACGATAGTTCCTACTGAAACAGAACGAATTCCTGCACCTCTTGGTATTACTGCATTCGATGAGATTAGATATAATTTAGATGTTACTGATTTTACTTTTGCTAATGCAAGTACTACAGATGTTGCAACCTATTGGATAGGTGTTACATCGGTTTCAACTGCAGGGGGTAATAATGGCTTCTTTGCAACCAATAGTTTATCTGTGATGGGTGCATTTATGCAGTCTAGTAATGATGGTGGTACTACTTGGACACTTACTGCAGCAGGTCCTGCAGATGGTATTTATAGTTTTAATGGATTATGTATCGATGCTTCAGCAGATCCAACAATGGTGAGCTTCACATGTGAAGACGTAGGAAGTAATGATGTTGAGATCACGGTGGTTGATGATGCTGGAAACGTAAGTACTTGTACTGCTGTTGTTGAAGTTACTGATGATACAGCTCCAGAATTAGTATGCATGGACTTTACAATTGAATTGGATGACAACGGTGTAGCTACATTAGATCCT
>NZ_JBHTBN010000007.1:0-129797 GCF_042664795.1 Jejudonia soesokkakensis | reverse complement strand
GCCGCCTTCTTATAAGACCCAATCATTTAAATGATTGGGTCTTTTTTTTGTAGTAAAGTGACATGACCTGCTCTTCTACACTAAGCGCGTTGGATAGCACAGCAAAAAAGTGTACACTGAAAAATTACATTTTTACTGCGCTGTGCGTTTCAAATAGCCAATCTTACTTCTATTATATGCTACTAAAACTGGTCAATGTAGTGTCGCCGCTTTTTTATAAGGAAGATTTAGAAATGACTGTCCCTTTTTTAAGCGCAATACCCAGCTAAATATCAATACTTTTTTTTATAACCTTATTCAATAATGAGTAGATACTGCACCAGCGACCTGCCAAAGGCAGGCCAGTAGCAGCGACAGCTTTTGCCGAGCAACTTATCGAGGCAAAACTACAGCGAATAGCGTGGTCCCGCTAAAGAGCGGGAGGTGCCCTTAAAGAAGGAATATAGTCTATAAGTACTATTATGCTAGCGCGTACTAAATTTGCTACTTTCATAATAATTAGTATCTTACCCTTATCTTAAAAACTAAAACTTACCTATGAGCTTAAAAAATTACTTTCCGTTATTATTACTACTTTGTATTTCTAGCTTTACTCATATAAAAGCGCAAGAAAGAATTGCAGTAATTCAAGATCCACTTGTCGTACTTTTAGATCCGAGTGATGGATCCATTGTTGATCCAAGCTTTATAGACCTATCACCATTGAGTCCCTCTACACCTAAAGGTATTTTGCAGGTAATTGATAAAATCTGGATCACAGATCAAATTGCAGATCGTATTGATATATTTGATTTAGATGGAAATTTTATATCAACTATTGACGTCGGTCTAGATAATATTAAGGGCTTAGCTGTAGTGAATAACAGTGAAGTGTGGGTTACAAATGCTGGTTCTGGAAATAGTGCTCCTGGAGAAGCACTTATTCGATTTGATCTTGATGGAAATAATTTAGGATTTTATCCAACTAGTGGCACAAGTTCAGCTTTTGATATTATAGATGTAGGAGGTGAAGTATATATTTCTTACATAGGAAGTGAATCTAAAATTGAAAGGCGTGATTATAATGGGAATGTACTTGGAAATATTGTAGAAGAAGGTGTGGTTCAATTTATTCAGCAAATAGAATTAAATGAAACCGAAAATACAGTATATGCTTCTGTCTTTAGTTCTTCTGGAGGGAATCCTAATGGCTTTTATGAATTTTCAATCACAGATGGTACAATTGTTAACTCCTATGAATTTAGTAATTTAAGGGGAGTAGCGGCCTTAGAGGATGGGAATGTTTTAATTTCTAGTAGTGCTGGTGTTGAGATCTTAGATCCTTCTGATGGTTCAACCACTAATCTTTCTATGGATGCTTCTCAATTTTTCGGAAGACTAAATTTGACTCCGTGCACTGCTCCCGCAGCACCTTCGGGAGATGCTGTTCAGAATTTAGCTGAGGGTTCAACTTTAGAAGATATTGTAATTACACCAATGGATGTCACGTGGTATGCTACAGAAGCAGACGCCCTTGCAGGAGTAAATCCATTACCTTTAACTACGGTATTGGAAGATGGGGAATCCTATTTTGCGGTTAATTTTGAAGGAGGGTGTCCTAGCGAACCTTTTGAGGTGACAATAAATATAATTTTAGGTCTAACTGATGTAAAGTTCACGCCTATTGTACTATATCCAAATCCAGCGAGAGATATAGTTACAGTGCAACATCCTGAAATAATCAATAAAATTTCAGTTATAAATAAATTAGGGCAAGTGGTATTTGAGAAAAGGTATACAACTCAAGTAGTATCCTTAGATGTTACAGGTTTAGCTGTGGCATCCTATATTTTACGAATTGATTTTGATACACACTCTCAATCTGTAACACTTATTAAATCTGAATAAAAGGAATATGAAATACATACTTCTTATTTCTCTTACATTTATGTTTTGTCCATTCATCGAGGCACAGGAATTAAAGTGTAATTGCTGTACAGAAACACACAATCAATTTAATTTTTGGATTGGTGACTGGGAAGCTTTTAATCCAGATGGTTCTTTAGCGGGCACCAATTATATAGAAAAAATTCAAGGAAACTGTGTTCTAAAAGAAAATTGGACAAGTTCTAAAGGAACTTATACAGGTACAAGTTATAATTATTACAATTATAAAGAAAAGCTATGGGAACAGATTTGGGTTGATAATGGAGGCCAAAGCCTTCATTTAAAAGGTAGTTTTAAAGATGGTGCCATGATACTATCTAGCGAAGAAACTACAAATCTTCAAGGCGAAAAAATTGTGAATAGAATTACGTGGACAGATAATAAAGATGGAACAGTACGTCAGCACTGGGAAGTATTACAGGTATCTAAAAATACTTGGTCAACTGCCTTTGACGGACTTTATAAAAAAGTTAAAAAATAGAATTCAGAATTTTCTTAATTCCATTAAACATAAGGTAGATAGTTGCCGCCATAGCAACAATCCCAAGGATCATAAATATATAAAGTGGAATGGTGTCTTTGTTTAAAAAAGCAAAATTAAAAATATAGGTAGTTAGTACTAACAACGGAATAGCAAGTGCAAGTCGTTTGAGCCCTTGAACTAATAATTTTAAATCTGTATGTTCTTTACCCATTCCTAATTGAATTGATAGCGTTGCGAACGCTTCGGTGGTCATTTAATAATTGTGCAGCTTTTGCTTCGTCGAGTCCGGTTTCATTCATAATCATATGTGTTCCGCGGGCTACTAGTTTGTTATTACTTAGTTGCATATCGACCATTTTATTCCCTTTTACCCTTCCTAACTGGATCATAGCTGCTGTTGAAATCATATTCAGTACCATTTTCTGTGCGGTACCAGCTTTCATTCTTGAACTTCCGGTTACAAATTCTGGACCTACCATAACAACAACGGGTAGCGTAGCGGTCATTGCTATAGGACTTCCATCATTGCAGGTTATGCATCCCGTCATAATCTTATTTTCATTGCATTTTTTTAAAGCACTAATCACATAGGGTGTTGTTCCAGAAGCTGCAATACCAATAACGATATCTTTTTCTGAAATATTTTCGGATTGTAAATCTTTCCAGCCTTCATTTTCGTTGTCTTCGGCAAATTCGACTGCTTTTCTAATGGCTTTATCTCCTCCAGCGATCAACCCTACAACAAGACCCTGTTCCACTCCAAAGGTGGGTGGGCACTCACTGGCATCTACCACTCCTAATCTCCCGCTGGTGCCGGCACCAATGTAAAATAATCTTCCGCCATTCTTTAGCGCTTCTGAAACAGCCTCGGTCAATTTGATGATTTGTGGGAGAGCCTTTTCAACGGCAAAGGCAACGGTTTTATCTTCGGAATTAATAGCGGTAACTAATTCTTTAACAGTCATTTTTTCTAAATGATCGTGATTAGAATCCGCTTCAGTTGTTTTTATAAAACTCATATACAAAGGTACAATTTGTTATTCTACTAGATAATCTAAAGTAGAAACTTCAGAAATTCTAAAATATCCCAACGGAAAATTATCCTCATTGGTCTCATTAATTATATTGCCCCGTACTGTTGCAGGTTGTGTTTCAAAAGGACCATCGCTTTGATCTGAACTCTGTTGTAAAAGTGTAAACATAAAGTTATAGAATTGTTCATCTATGCCATGCAGTTTAAATTTTACAGAATCTCCACTTTCGAGATCATCAACAAAGTAAAATCCAAAGATTAAATTTCCGTTGAAAAATTCATCAAAAAAAGTATCGTAGACTGATCCTCGCTGCGATAATCCTTCAAAAAAATAGAAATTATCAGCATCTTCAGGGTCTGTAAAAAAGGCCTTGAGTTCAATATCTTCCCCTGTAAATCCGCCTTCATTATTTTGTTCTACAAATTCTAATGAAGGGACCAATTCTAGTTGCTCCGTGGCGGTGTATAATTCATTGTCATGTAAAATCTCCAAGCGATAATTACTATTTTCTACCAATGGAAAATTTTCCATTGTATAAAATCCGCCACTTGGAGCTTCTTCAATAGGATATTGAGTTCCGTCTTCTGCTATAATAGTAACTCTGGCATTTCTGACGAATTGTGGTCCTTCCCCAAAAAATGGTGCTGTTTCGGTTAGTTTAATCTGAACCCGGTTGCGATCCTGTTCTTTAAAATGAAAAATACCAGCATCGATAACTAGTCTGGGTTCACTATCATTTAAATCAATATCGATAACATCTTCACAACTAGTTACTATTCCGAAGAAAAAAATAAGATATAATAGCTTCTTCATAGTACTAAAATTTAAAATTATAAGTAATTGCTGGGATGATTCCAAAAATAGAAAGCCTAACAGCTTCGTTTCTTCCAATGTCTGTATTCTCTCTAAACGAAATAGAAGCTGCATTGCTTCGATCATACACATTATAAATACTAAACACCCATTCGCTTTTCCATTTTTTGTCCGAGTTAGGTTTCGGGATCCAAGTTGCTGAAAGATCTAAATGATGAAAACTAGGCAATCTACTACTATTTCTGGCCTCGTATACAGGAACAATGATGTCATTGAATACATATTGACCATTCGGGAACGTGGAGGGCTGACCCGTCTGATAAATAAAATTCGCTCCAAAATTCCATTTTGCATTTAATTCATATTGAGCTGTTATACTAATGTCGTGTGTTTTGTCCCAGGCTGCATTGTACCATTGTCCATTATTTATTCCTATTTCTTGAGGAGTTCTTCCAGGAGTTTGTTGCTCGCTCTTTGAAAGGGTATAGGCAATCCAGCCTTGTAATTTACCTTCAGTCTTGCGCAGCAGTACTTCTAATCCATAGGCTCTTGCTTTTCCATTAAGAAGAATTTGCTCTACGGCATCGTTCGCAATCAAGTCGGCGTCATCTACATAATCCAATCTGTTTTTCACGGTTTTATAAAAACTTTCCACCTCAAGGGCATACTTTTCAAATTGTTTAAAATATCCAATCGCTACTTGATCTGCGAGTTGTGGCTCTATGTACTTTCCGCTCGGAGCATAAATATCAAACGGAGTAGGTGAGGTAGTATTACTAATTAAATGAATGTATTGCGAAGTTCTGTTATAGCTAGCTTTTACCGAAGAAGATTCATCCAATTGATAGGCAAGGGCCAGTCTAGGTTCCAAGGTTGCAAAGGATTTAATAGTTTCACTTCGGCTAAACGAAATTGTATCAATAGGGGTTGCTTTTTGATAGATATCTAAATCTTCGTTATAGGTGATGGGATTATCGTTCTCATAGATATTTAGAGCATTTTGCCCAAGTCTGTTAAAAGTTGAAAGCCGTAACCCCGCCTGTATGGCTATTTTTTCTGAAAGTTCTATTTCTGCATCCACATAGAGTGCATTTTCAAAAGCGTACTTGTCTGTTAGTTTAAATCTGTTTATTCCTGAAGTTTCTGTCGTAGGTCGAATTTCTCCCGGATTAAACTTATAATAGATGCTGTTTATACCGTATTTTAATTCGATATCATCTGAAAGAAAACTTGTAAAATCATATTTGAGGTTCAGATTTCTAATACCACTTTCAAAATCGAATTCAACAAACCCTAATTCGAGTCCGTAGAAATAATCTGAATAGATTACAGAAAGGTTGCTAAATAGTTTTTCTGAAAACAAATGATTCCAGCGAAGATTAAGGGTTGCATTTCCGAAGCTGTTAGAAAAGCTATCTGCAATGCTAAAAACATCTCTGCCAAAATATCCCGAAAGATATAATCTATTGTCAGCATCAATATTATAACTAATCTTAGTGTTTAAGTCATAAAAGTAAGCCAAGTTGTCGTTGTCAAATAAGGGTAAAAAAAGATGTGCATAACTACTTCGGCCTCCTACAAGAAAAGAGGCTTTCTCTTTTTTTATAGGTCCTTCGACTAATAATCTGCTCGCTACAAGTCCAATTCCTCCTTGGGCATGGTATTCTTTGTTGTTTCCGTCTTTCTGATAAATATCGAGCACCGAAGAAACTCTACCTCCATATCTTGCTGGAATTCCGCCTTTGTAAAGAGTAAGGTCTTTAATGGCATCTGGATTAAAAACCGAAAAGAAACCAAATAAATGGGAGGAATTGTAAAGGGTCGCTTCATCCAACAGTATTAGATTTTGATCTGCTGCACCCCCACGTACATTGAATCCGCTGGAACCTTCACCAGCATTGGTTACCCCCGGAAGTAAAGTAATGGATTTGATAACATCTACTTCGCCCAAAACGACAGGCATTTTTTTGATGGTACTAATGGAAAGTGAATTGACACTCATTTGAGGTTTTCGAATGTTCAGTTTTTCGATATCTGCTTTGATAAGTACCTCGTCAAGTGCTTCGGTATCGGGAAGAAGCGAAAGGTTTTGTGTTTTGTTTTCGGTTAATTCTATAGAGATTTTTTCAGTTTTGAATCCCAGATTACTATAATACACCTCGTATGTTCCAGCCGGTAGTGTGATGGAATAAAAGCCATACTGATTGGTGGCTGTTCCATTTGACAGTTCAGGAATTAGTACATTAACTCCAATTAATGTCTCTCCCGAAGCAGCTTCAGAAACAACACCGCTTAGTGTGAATTTTTCTTGAGAATAAATGCTAAAGTGGATAAGACAGCAACAAATGAAAAGTTTAAATTTCAAGGAATTTTTCTTTAAAAATAGATAACAATTTGGTTTAAAAAAAGCCTTTATGTCTAGGTTAACATAAAGGCTTTTATATTACATTTAAAAGAGCTTATTGTATCTCATTTAAAATTGTATTAAATGTTTCGCTTGGTCTCATTTGTTGGTAAACTAATGCTTCGGTAGGTTCATAATATCCTTCAATATCTACTTTTTTCCCTTGTGCCGCTAATAATTCTTCATTGATTTTAGCTTCATTCCTTGCTAATTTTTCAGCAATAGGAGTAAAGCGCTCTTTAAGAGTAGCGTCTTTATTTTGAGCAGCAAGTGCTTGCGCCCAGTAGAGTGCAATATAGAAATGACTCCCCCGATTGTCAAGTTCATTTACTTTTCGCGATGGAGATTTGCTGTTTTCTAAATATTTTTCAGTAGCATCGTCCAGGGTTTCACCTAATAAATTTGCTTTTGGGTTGTTAAAAGTATTTCCTAAATGCTCTAAGGAAACTGCTAAGGCTAAAAACTCACCTAAAGAGTCCCAACGCAGGTGCCCTTCTTCGTTAAATTGCTCTACATGTTTAGGTGCAGAACCTCCAGCGCCGGTTTCAAACAATCCTCCGCCATTCATTAAGGGTACAATTGAAAGCATTTTGGCGCTCGTTCCTAATTCTAAAATAGGGAAGAGGTCTGTTAAATAGTCACGTAGAACATTTCCTGTTACAGAGATGGTGTCTTTGCCGTCTTTTACTCTTTCCAGTGTGTATTCGGTGGCTTTTTCTGGAGAAAGAATTTTTATATCCAATCCGTCGGTGTCATGGTCTAAAAGATATTTCTTTACTTTCTTGATTAATTCTATATCGTGAGCTCTTTTCTCATCTAACCAGAATACTGCTGGACTGCCTGTGGCTCTTGCTCTGCTCACAGCTAATTTAACCCAATCTTGAATTGGTAAATCCTTTACCTGACACATACGCCAAATATCTCCCGCTTCGACGTCGTGTGATGTTAACGTTTTACCGGTGTTGTCAACAACAGAAATAGTTCCAGTAGTTTCAATTTCAAAGGTCTTATCGTGCGAGCCGTATTCTTCGGCTTTTTGAGCCATTAAGCCTACATTAGGAACAGTTCCCATGGTAGTGGGATCGAAGGCTCCGTGTTTTTTGCAAAAATCAATCGTGCTTTGATACACTGCAGCATAACTACTATCTGGAATCACGGCTTTCGTATCCTGAGATTTGCCATGTTTATTCCACATTTGTCCAGAAGTACGAATCATTGCTGGCATTGAAGCATCAATAATTACATCACTTGGAACGTGAAGATTTGTAATCCCTTTATCACTATTAACCATTGCTAGATCTGGATTAGTATCCATTATGGTATTAATTTCTGCCAGTATTTCTGAAGCTTTATCAGTAGGAAGTTCATTAAGTTTGGAAAGTAAATCTCCAAATCCGTTTCTAACATCCACACCTATTTCTTCGAAAGTACTACCGTATTTTTTGAATAATTCAGAAAAATAAACGCGAACAGCATGGCCAAAAATAATAGGATCACTTACTTTCATCATGGTTGCTTTCATGTGTAAGGAAAATAAAATTCCCTTTTCATTCGCATCCTTAACCTGTTCTTTTAAAAAGTTAAGCAATGCTTTTTTGCTCATTACCGTGGCATCAATAATTTCTCCATCTAGAGTAACAATATTTTCTTTAAGTGTTTTTTTGTTTCCGTTGGTATCTGTATGAAGTATTGAAAGGCTTCCCGCTTTTTCAATAGTGACAGATTTTTCATTATGACGAAAATCTCCGCTAGACATAGTTGCTACATGTGATTTAGAGTCTGGACTCCAGACACCCATACGGTGTGGATTTTTCTTTGCGTAATTTTTTACGGCTTTAGGGGCGCGACGGTCGCTGTTACCTTCTCGTAGTACCGGATTTACAGCACTTCCTTTTATTTTATCATATATAGCTTTTACTTTTCTTTCATCCTCGGTTCCTGGATCATCTGGATAGCTTGGTATTGCATATCCTTTTGCTTGAAGTTCCTCTATCGCGGCATTCAATTGAGGGATTGAGGCGCTAATGTTTGGAAGCTTAATAATATTAGCTTCAGGCTTCTTAGCTAATTCTCCTAGTTCTGCTAGGGCATCATTGACTCTTTGATCTTCTTTTAAATAACTTGGAAAGTTTGCCAAAATTCTAGCAGCTAACGAAATATCTCTGGTCTCAATAGTAATATTGGAAGGTGCTGTAAATGCTTTTACAATAGGTAGAAATGAATGTGTTGCTAATGCAGGTGCTTCGTCTGTTTTTGTATATATAATTTTGGCAGTTTCGCTCATAAATATGTATTTAGATATTGAAAATTTAAAGGATTGCAAATATAGCGATTTGCGTTATTGAATAAAAGATAAGAGAGGGATACTAACGTAAATTTAAGATATATACTGTCGTTATAAACAAGAAAAGCCATACCAATGTATTGCTACATTACTATGGCTTCTTGTGAAATACATCGTTACCAACTATTTCGACGGATCGAAATTAAAGTAAGTTTATTATACCCTCACAGTCGTGATATATTTCAAAGAAATATGTTTTTATATCGAACCAATAACAAAAAGTTATTCTATGTCGCAAAAAACAATTTCTTTTCTTCTTTTACTCTACGAACTAACCATTTAATAAAATCGTTAGTACATCAAACAACTAAAAAAAGAATAAAGAACGTTACTTTATGTTTATCTCCATGACTGTAACATCACTTCGATAGTACTAAAGTAATACACATTTTGAAAAATACAAATTTTATAAGCTATTAGATACGAACATCTTACAAACAGCTGTTATTAACATTTGTTCATAAAAAAAGCACCCCATTGGATTGGGGTGCTGTATGTTAATTTTAAGAATGTATTTACTTTCTCTTTTCTCTAATTCTAGCTTTTTTACCAGTAAGACCTCTAAAGTAGTAGATACGTTTTCTACGCACACTACCAGTTTTATTAATTTCGATCTTCTGTAATGCAGGAAGATTCATTGGGAAAATACGTTCTACACCTACAGTACCAGACATTTTTCTTATGGTAAATGTTTGCGTTGCACCGCTTCCTTTTAATTGAATAACAACCCCTCTAAAAAACTGTGTTCTTGTTTTGTCTCCTTCACGGATAGAGTAGTATACTGTGATTGTATCACCAGCACTAAATTTTGGGAATTCTTTCTTTTCTACAAATTCTTCTTGTACAAATTTTACTAAAGCTTCCATTTTAATTTGTTTATTGGATTTAGTTTACAGCAACATTCACGTATCTCGCCAGAGGTTGGTATAAAACGAGTGCAAAAATAATCATTTTTTGCTATGCTACAATGTTTTGCCTATTTTTTCTGATTAAAAAATCAATGAATTACTCTTCTAAAAGGTCTGGACGCCTGTTTTTGGTGTTCTCTAGAGCCTTTTGTTCACGCCATGCTTCAATTTTGGCTGCATGTCCGCTCAACAATACTTCCGGAACTTTCCATCCTTTGTATTCTGCCGGACGAGTATAAATAGGAGGGGCCAACAGATCATCCTGAAAGCTATCTGTAAGCGCACTCGTTTCGTCTCCTAAAACTCCTGGTAACAATCGTATCACTGCATCACAAACTACCGCAGCTGCCAACTCACCACCACTTAGAACAAAATCCCCAATTGAAATTTCTCGAGTAATAAACTGATCACGAACGCGTTGATCCACCCCTTTATAATGACCACACAGAATAATAATGTTTTCCATTGTCGAAAGTTGATTTGCTATTCCCTGAGTCAGTGTTTTCCCGTCGGGTGTCATATATAGTACTTCATCATAATTTCTTTCAGATTTTAGACCTGAAATACATTTGTCAATAGGTTCAATCATCATTACCATTCCTGCACCGCCTCCAAACTGGTAATCATCTATTTGATTGTAGTTATTCGTAGAAAAATCGCGAAGATTATGAAAATGTACTTCAACTAATTTCTTTTCAATAGCTCTCTTCAAGATAGAAGCTTCAAACGGACTAGTAAGTAGCTCAGGTAAAATTGTTATTATATCTATACGCATATTATAGAAAATATTGTTTAGACTTACAGCGCTCAATTCCTTGTTTGGCTCTGTCAACCGTTTTTTGATCAAGACTATGGAGTCCACATTTTTTGTAATTGTCAATAGCGAGATCTAATTTTCCCTGTTGCTCATACATAATTCCATATTCATTATAGATCGATGATTTACTTACTCCCGGAATAGTAATTGCCAGGTCAAGATGTGTTTTGAGATCATCATACCTTCCAAGACTTGACAGCAAAACAGCATAGTTATAATACACGGCAGGATACATAGGTGATTTTTCAAGACATAACTTATATAATGTTTCTGCCTTATCAAACTCCTTAAACTTTGTATCGTACATCCAGCCCAAATGATTGTAAGCCTTTCCGAAGTTAGAATCCAGATCGATTATTTTTTCTAGAATGTTTGATGCTTCCTCGTATTTTCCCTCACGGAATTTCCCATTTGCCTGGTCGAGCATTTCTTCAAGCTTTGTAAGATGATCCATAATTTCTTCTGAAAATGTTTCGGTAAAAATACGGAATCTAACTATTTAATTTCCCAGGTATAGTGATTGACTTTTGTGTCTTGCACCCATCCTAATTTTTTATAAAGAGATTGCGCTGGATTGTCAATTTCTGTTTCCAGGGTTAGTCCTTTACTGCCTTCAGTAATTGCAAATTGTTTTGCAGCCTTTAATAAGGCTTCTCCAACTCCTTTTTTTCTGGCTTCGGAAGCTACATACAGGTCATTTAATATATAGGTGCGTTGGAGAGAAACTGAAGAAAAACTTGGGTAGAGCTGTGTAAAACCTATTCCTTTTCCTGAAGCATTTTCAGCCATAAAAATAATCGAATCATTTTCTGAAAAACGCTCCGCTAAAAACAATCTAGCTGCCTCTTGATTTGAGTTTTGTTTATAAAAAATCCTGTAGTCATTAAATAATGGCACTAGCTTTTTTAGGTCTTTGCTCGAGGCGCGATGTACTTTCATAAGTAAGTTTTTTTATTGCAATAAGCCCCGCATTTGCGAGGCTTATTAAAATCATTCTATTTTCTGAAATATTTTCAGAACCTATTAATAATACGTGAATCTTCGTACTTTAGAGATATACTTTGCTAATCTAATCACTTGGTGGCTATAACCATATTCATTGTCATACCAAACATAGATCACTGCATTTTTACCATTTTCAGTAACGATAGTTGCGTTACTATCAAAAATAGATGGAGCCGATGATCCTACTATGTCACTAGATACCAACTCATTGTTTAACGAGTATTTGATCTGCTCAACAAGATCTCCTTCTAATGCATATTTTTTCATCGTAGCATTAAGTCCATCCAAGGTTGTTTTTGCTTCCAACTCTAGATTTAAAATTGCTAGCGAACCGTTTGGTACAGGAACCCGAATAGCATTGGAGGTCAGCTTTCCTTCAAAAGAGGGTAACGCTTTTGATACTGCAGAGCCTGCTCCCGTTTCAGTAATTACCATATTTAAAGCCGCTGCACGACCCCGACGGTATTTTTTATGCATGTTATCTACCAAGTTCTGGTCGTTTGTATACGCATGAATTGTTTCCAGATGTCCTTGAACAACACCAAAGCTATCTTCAATAGCCTTTAAAACGGGTGTTATTGCATTAGTTGTACACGAAGCTGCAGAAAAAATATCTACAGTATCCGGATTATGCTCTTTGTGATTGACCCCGTGAACAATATTTGGAACTCCTTTTCCAGGAGCTGTTAATAATACTTTTGAAGCTCCTTTAGGAACTAAATGACGTGCCAGTGCTTCCTTATCTCTAAAAGCACCAGTATTGTCAATAATTAAGGCATCCTCAATTCCATATTCTGTATAGTCTATGTCTTCAGGATTGTTTGCAGAAATAATGTGAACTGTTGTGCCGTTAATGATTAGTGATTTGTTTTCAAGATCTGCACGTACGGTTCCAGGAAAATCTCCATGTACTGAGTCATATTGAAGTAAGGAAGCTCTTTTTTCTAAAACAGTTTGATCAATAGCGCCACGAGTTACGATGGCACGTAATCTCATTTGATTTCCACCACCTGTTCGGGTCATTAGTTCTCTTGCCAATAATCTCCCTATACGTCCAAAACCATATAAAACAACATCTTTAGGAGCAATATTTTGTGTGTCTTTGGCATCCTTTAGCTTGTCACTAACAAAACCTATGGCATCTTCATATTTATTATCCTCTAAGTGATATTCAAATGTGAGTTTTCCAATGTCTAATTTTGCAGGTGGTAGATCAATCTTCTGAATAGCTTGTGCAATTTCAACGGAGTCAAAAATCGAAATTGGTTTTTGTACAAACTCACCAGCATACTCATGCAGGTTTAAAATTTCACTAACGTTACGATCTATTAATTGGTTTCTGAAAAGTACCAGTTCAATAGATTTGTCGTACCAAAGGTCACTTACAATTTTAATAAATTCGACAGTTGCCTTGCGACGGTCGGTTTGAAAAGACAGTTCTTTTTCATAAACATCTTCAAAACTCATAGGTGTGTTGTTTTAGGTTTAAAAATTTTTGCAAAAATAATCATTTTCAACGGTTTTAATCGTTCAACTTTAAAATAAAAAACCCTCTTATTGGAAATAAAAGGGTTTGTGAATTGTATTAAAATTTATTTTTTATCTGAAAATAAAAGAATTTATTTCTCCTGTTTTCTTGACAAATGTAATCTTAATTGGTGCATTGGTATTTCTTCTGGCCATTATTTCTCGAACATCATCAATATCCTTAATAGATATATTGTTGATTTCTGTAATTATACTGTCTTCCAAGTTAAAATCACTCATATCTTTTGTCAATGCATCGGTAATTTTCACTCCATTTTTAATACCACGTGCAGCCAAATCTGCTTTATTTGCATTTTTAACTTCCAATCCTAGATCTTCAATTTTATAGGTTTCTAGTTTAAATAAGGTAACTGGAACGTTTCTTTTTTGACCGTTTCTAACCACTGTAACATCTACCGTATCTCCGGGTCTTTTAGAGCCTATATAGCCAGTAAGGTCCGAAAACTTTACGATTTTTAATCCGTCGATTCCCGTGATAATATCGTTTTGTTTAAGTCCGCCGCGCTCTGCGCCACTTCCTTTTTCAATAGCGGCTACATAGACCCCTTCTGTCTCATTAATACCCCACTGCTTTGCATTTTGAGAATTAAGATTGCTACCTTGAATTCCCAGAATCCCACGTTGTACGTTTCCAAACTCCATAATATCTTCAATCACTTTTCTAGCATTGTTTGAGGGAACTGCAAAAGCATATCCTACATACGATCCTGTTTCACTAGTGATTGCCGTGTTAATTCCAACTAATTCACCTCTGGTATTTACTAGAGCGCCTCCGCTGTTTCCTCTGTTAACAGCTGCATCTGTCTGAATAAATGATTGGGGATTACCATCAAATTCGTTAAGGTCTCTTGCCTTAGCACTTACTATTCCTGCAGTAACTGTAGAGTTAAGATTAAACGGATTTCCTACAGCAAGCACCCATTCTCCAATTTTTACGGTATCTGAATCTCCAAAAGGGACAAATGGAAGTTCTTCATTTGCATCTACTTTTATCAATGCAATATCGGTTGTAGGGTCTGCACCAATTAATTCAGCTTTGTAAATCTGATTGTTATTGAGCGCCACTTCAAGATCTGATGCATTCGCAATTACATGATTGTTTGTTATGATATATCCGTCTGGTGAAATAATTACACCACTACCAGCACCTACCATAGCACGCGGCTGACCTCCCCCATAGAAGTATTCCATTATATTGCTTGGTTGCGTACTAATGGTCGTGTTTTTAACATGTACAACGGCATTTACAGTTTTTTCTGCAGCTACAGTAAAATCTATATTGGATGCCGCAGCTAAGGAGGTAGAATTATATGTGGTCGGTATAAAATTAGTAGAATCTGTGGAGATGCTAGAAGTAGCAATTTTAGTATCATTCGCTACAAATAATTTGTAACCTCCTAATGTCACCGCACCTGCTACAAGTGCTACAATGAATAATCGAATTGTCTGTTTCATATTCTTTCTCAAATTTTAATTATACAATGGTTAACAATTATAAGACGATCTTTATTTTATTACATTTCAAGTTTAACGTCCATTTAACAACGCAAAGTGTCGTTCTTGCTTTTTTGCTTTTAGTATCTTTGTGCAAATGCAGCTACCGTTTTATAAATATCAAGGCACTGGGAACGACTTTGTAATGATTGATAATCGTCATGCTATATTTCCCAAAAATAATACCAGACTTGTTGCTCAACTTTGCGATAGAAGATTTGGTATTGGAGCAGATGGGCTTATTTTGTTAGAAGATCATGCCGCCGTAGATTTTACCATGGTATATTATAATGCCGACGGAAATCTAAGCAGTATGTGTGGAAATGGTGGCAGATGCATAACCCATTTTGCAAAATTTCTAGGAGTTATAAACGACAACGCTACTTTTGAAGCTGTAGATGGTATGCATACAGCCACGGTAGAAGGCGGTATTGTAAAATTGAAAATGAATGACGTTTCTTCAGTTAGTGTTGAAAAAGATTTTGTTTTTCTGAATACGGGTTCACCTCACCATGTACAATTAGTGGATAGTCTTGAACAATATGATGTTTTTTCAGAAGGGAAAAGAATTAGAAATACAATCTACGGAAGCGAAGGTGCAAACGTCAACTTTGTAACTCAAGTAGGAAGTGACATTTTTTCAGTTAGGACCTATGAGAGAGGTGTAGAAGATGAAACTTTGTCTTGTGGCACAGGGGTTACTGCTGTGGCTATAGCGATGCATGCAATTTTAAAAACTGAGGCGACTACTATTGCCCTGCAAACTCCTGGAGGAAATCTTAAAGTGTATTTTGAAAAAACCCAAAAGGGGTATGAAAATGTGTATTTAGAAGGCGCTGCAAAACAGGTTTACAAAGGAGAGTGGTCATGACGTTACGAGGCGAAAAAATATATTTAAGAGCTCTGGAGCCAGAAGATCTGTCTTTTTTAATGGCATTAGAAAATGACGAGTCGGTTTGGGAAGTAAGCAATACGATTACACCTTACTCTAAGTTTGTTTTAAAACAATATTTAGAGAATGCACATCGTGATATTTACGAAGTAAAACAATTACGATTGGTAATATGTGAAATTGAAACACAGGTTGGAATAGGTTTTATTGACTTATTTGATTTTGATCCGAAGCATTTGAGAGTTGGCGTAGGAATTATTATTTTTTCTGAAACCTATAGAGGTAAGGGATATGCTTCCGAAGCACTGAAACTTGTTATTAATTATGCCTTTACACATCTTTCAGTACATCAGATTTTCGCAAATATTACAGAAGATAACACGACGAGTCTCTCACTTTTTGAAAATGCAGGGTTTAAAAATGCGGGAAATAAAGCAGACTGGATTTTGAGTGGAAATAAATTTAAAAATGAATTCTTTTATCAATTAATAAATAAGAAATAAAATCGTTTTCGCTTGAAAATGTTTTAGTAGCAGCTTATGTATTTAAAGAAAATCTTAATAGCCGTATTGTTGTTGGGTCTAGTTGGAATGGCCATTTTTTCATGGTATGTATATAGTGCGGTTTTTGCCCCTAATACAGCTTTTAATAATAAAGAGGCACATGTATATATCCCTACCAATGCTTCTTTCAATAATGTCCTAGAAGAATTAGAACCTTTACTTAAGGACCGTTCCAGCTTTGTAAAAGTGGCAACTAAAAAAGAATACACTTCGAATATAAAAGCAGGGCATTATGTTATTACGAATGGAATGAGCAATAATGATATTGTAAATACTATTCGCAGTAGGAATGTGCCCATCAATATCAAATTCAATAATAAAGAACGATTGGAAGATTTAGCGGGTCACTTAGCAAATCAAATTGAGCCAGATAGTATTACCCTATTGAATACGATGCGGAATTCTGAATTTTTAACAACTTCTGGATTTTCAGAAGCTACTGCATTAGGAATGTATATTCCAAACACCTACGAAGTCTATTGGAATACATCGGCTGAAAATTTTAGGAGTAAGATGCTCAATGAATATAATCGTTTTTGGACTCCAGAAAGAAATCAGAAAGCGAAGAATATTGGGCTTACAAGAGATCAAGTAATTTCTTTAGCAGCTATTGTACAAAAAGAAACGGCAAAAGTAGACGAGCGTCCTAGGGTGGCAGGAGTTTACATCAACAGATTACAGAGTGGCATGCCATTACAGGCAGATCCTACGGTTATTTATGCAAAAAAGCGTTCAGAAAATAATTTTGATCAAATTATTAAAAGAGTCTTATACAAAGACCTTGAAATAAATTCTCCCTATAATACGTATCTAAATATTGGAGTTCCGCCAGGACCTATTGCAATGCCAGATATTACTGCAATAGATGCAGTGCTCAACTTCGAAAAACACGAGTACCTATATTTTGTGGCAGATGTTACTAATTTTGGGTATCATAAGTTTGCCAAAACACTTGCGCAACACAATCGTAATAAGGCTGAATATGTCCGTTGGATCAACGAGAACGGAGTTCGTCGCTAAAAACGTTAAACCTTTGTAAAATGGGAGGTTAAAGAGTGTTAAGTATGCCGTAAAATGCTAGTTTTCTGCGTACTTTTAATGGGTCTGAAGCAATGGTTTTAGGCAAAAAAAATTAATATTCCAATGATGTTGGAATACGTTCTTTGATATTACAATACACAATTCATAAACACAGTTTAGCAAGTATATTGTTACTAGCACGCTGTATACTTGTTGGATGATTTTTGTTTCCGCACGAAGTGGAAACCCTTAATTATAATCTAAATAAGTAGAACATGCGAAAACGTTTTATGAAATTGTCTGTGCTGCTCCTTGTAGCCACTTTTGTGGTTTCAGGTTTCTCTTCAAAAAAAGAGTATAATAGCAGTTCTATGTTTACGACAGATATCGTAGGCGAACTAGCCGATGTTCCCTTTGAATATGAAGTAAACATGAAATCCCATCATTCAGTTCCGTTTGTTGGGAAGTCGCTTGAAGGTTTTAGTAGTGATGTTGGTTTCCAAGAAAGCAGCAACAACTACAAAGCTGTGAACAGATTAGGTTACGTAGGCAAATACCAGTTTGGATGGTCTGCCCTGAGATGGGTGGGTGTAAAGAGTAAAAAAAGATTTTTGAATGATCCAGATTTGCAAGACAAAGCTTTTGAAGCTTTGATTGCAAAAAATAAGTTTGTTCTTAGAGACTATATTACTTCTTACGCCGGAAAGGTCATTGGTGGTGTTAAAGTAACCGAATCGGGCCTTGTGGCCGCAGCGCATTTAGGAGGTGCAGGAAACGTAATGAAGTTTCTCTGCTCAGATGGAGACAATGTGTTTGCAGATGCAAATAACGTACCTATCACTAAGTACATGAAGCAATTTGCAAATTATGACCTTACATCTATCCCTGCTAATGCAAACGCCAAAGCGATATTATAATTATTGAAGAGACCAGGCCGACACGCCTGGTTTTTTCATTTAACAAAGTTTTAATAGGTTATAAATCAATTGTGTATAAAAATGTGTATCTTTGCGCGCTGAAAATGAGACAATTTTACATGTCCTAATTTTTAAACTATGAAACATAAATTTCTTTATATCAATCTTCTTCTTATAGTGGCTTTAGTAGTCGCTACAGGATTCAAGACTCGAAGTGGAGTTGATTTATCAGTATATAAGGTTTCTAAAGACGCACCTTTTTGTTTTAATGTATTAACAGAAGAAGAAATCAGTGTGCTAAAAGCGCCTGCAAAGCCTTCTTACTCATTGTATTTAGGTAAAACTTATACAGGATTTAAAGAAGCTGTTGGTTTTAAAGAGTCGCAAGGACAATACAACGTAGTTAATCAATATGGTTATTTAGGGAAATATCAATTCTCTAAGAATACACTTGCGCTTATTGGAATTAGAAATACGGCAGATTTTCTAGAGGATACACGTTTACAAGAAGATGCTTTTCATGCCAATGCTTCCAGAAACAAATGGATTTTACGAAGAGACATTAAGCGCTATGCAGGAACTTGGGTAGGCGGTGTAAAGGTTACCGAATCAGGTATCTTAGCCGCAGCTCACTTAGGAGGCCCTGGTAGTGTAAAAAAGTTTTTAAGAAGTGGTGGTGCTGTAACTTTTAATGATGCTTTTGGAACTTCTATAAAATATTACATGAAACGCTTTTCAGGATATGACACTTCGATGATCAAAGCCGATAAAAAAGCAAAAGTGTTATAAAACACATTATTTCTGTATAATAAACAAGGTGGGTCTTTTATTAAGATCCACCTTTATTTTTTTCCATACTGAAACGGGAGCCGTTTTAATATATTCGGTGGCTAAGGTAATATCACAGGCAACACAGATTCGAGTGTCATTATGGAGGGTAGAAAGTAAACTTTCTAACATCTGATTGTTCCTATATGGTGTTTCTATAAATAATTGTGATTGATCTTGCTCTGCTGAAAGTCTTTCCAATCTTTTAATTTCTATTTTTCGTTCTCGTTTATCAATAGGTAGATAGCCTGTGAAAGCAAAATTCTGTCCATTGAAGCCACTTGCCATCAAGGCGAGCAAGATAGACGACGGTCCTACCAATGGAACAACCTTTATGTTGTTTTGATGAGCAGCGGCAACAACCGCAGCACCTGGGTCGGCAACTCCAGGGCAACCTGCATCGCTAATAATACCCACATGATGCCCTTCGAGGCAGGGCTGAATCATGTCTGGTATCTCCAGGTCATCGGTAAATTTATTGATCAATTTTATGTGTAGCTCAGGTTGCGATTTTTTTGGTGCAATCTCTTTGATGAATCTGCGCGCATTTTTTTCGTGTTCTACGACAAAATGATTAATTTCTTCCACAGCTTTTTTTACTAAAAAAGGCAATACTTCCAAAGGAGGAGTATCGCCTAGTGTACATGGTATAAGGTATAAATTCCCTTTCGTCATCCCTATTGAACTACTAATTTTTTTGTCACTTTAGAACCATCATCAGCAAGAACTTGTATCATGTAGATTCCTTGTGATAATGAGGTTGTTTCAATTGTTCTTTGTGGTGCTGAAAAATTTTCAGACATAATAATACTTCCTCTAATATCTACAACCTGAATAGAAGTTAAAATCCTTTCCGAAGAAGAAATCGTTACATAGTCTGAAGCAGGGTTAGGGGAGATGCTAATGCTGTTTTTGTCAAATTCTGGAACCGATAACACAGACCCTTGAATTTTTACGATACTACCTGTGATATCAAGCAAATAGAGTTCCTCATTAATATCTTCACCAAAACCTACCCAGAAAAATTCTGGATAGCTACCTTGGTCAATATAATTCAAGTCGCTGTCTACTGTAGAAATCATACCGTCAATATCTGCAAAAATATAAACTTCCTGTAAATCCTGATAAATAGACCCTCTGTATACGTATCCGCCAACAACCGATCCTCCTGCGCTCCAAGGATATTCGGCGACAGGAAATGTAAGTTCGCTAGGGTCTGGGCAGCCTCCCGTATTAAACGGTTCAGAGCCTTCAAAGCAACGCCATCCGTAATTAATACCAGCTTCAGAAAGAGGTGCTTTATTTACCTCTTCTACAGAGCCTTGACCTACATCTCCAATCCATATATCTCCGGCTTCATCATCTATGGAAAACCTGTAAGGGTTTCTTAGTCCGTACGCCCATATTTCATCTCTTCCGTCTGGATTGCCCACAAAAGGATTGTTTGCCGGAATTCCGTAATTGTTTCCACCTGTAGGATTATCGACATCTATTCGAAGTAATTTTCCTAATAATAGTAATAAGTTTTGCGCATTATTATCTTGGTCACCGCCGCCGCCGCCGTCACCTAAAGCAATATACAACATGCCATCTGTACCAAATGCGATAGAGCCTCCGTTATGATTAGAGGCTGGTTGATCTACAAATAGAATGGAAAGCTCAGATGTTGAGTCTGCAATGTCAGGGTTTCCAGAATCTACAGAGAATCTTGAAATTTGAGTATCTCCATTCGTATCTGAATAATGCACATAGAAAAACCCGTTTGTTGCATAATCTGGATGAAAGGCAAGACCTAGTAAGCCTCTTTCGCCCGCATCGTTGATTAGTGATTGAATGTCTAAAAATGGAGTTGGATTAACCGTACCATCTAAGTTTAAAATTTTTATGACTCCGCTTTTTTCAACGACAAAAAGACGTTCATCACCTGCATTTTGCAGATCAATAGGACTTGAAAAACCATCTGCGAAAGGTTCAATCGAAACAACTTGAGCCTGAATTGAACATGCTAGAAAGAGTAGGGCAAATAAAGGGATAATTTTTTTCATGATTTTTTTTACTAAGATACATAATTGTAACGCACTTATAAAATTAAAGTCTAGCTGCTATTTTTTCACATGCTTGATCTAGCATATTATAAACATCATCAAACCCTCTATCGCCCCCATAATAAGGATCGGGCACATCTACATTCTCATTTGGAAAAAGTTCATCAAGTATGCGTTGTACTTTTGCCCTTTCTTCATCTGTTTTGGCAAGCTTGAGAACATCTTTATAATTTGAGTTGTCCATCACAAAAATGTGATCGTAGATTTCAAAATCGTAGGGAGAGAATTGTTTTCCGCGTTGGTCTGTAATATCCAGTCCGTTTTTCTTTGCCACAGCAATACTTCTGGGATCTGGTAAATCTCCTACATGCCATCCGCCAGTTCCTGCAGAATCAACCTGATATTTTGAAAGATCTAATTTTGATTTTAAAATACCTTCAGCTAACGGGGAGCGACAAATATTACCTAGGCATACCATTAAGATTTTAGTTTTCATATAGAAAAATTTTCAGAAAAGATAAAAAAAAATCCCGCAAGAAAGCGGGACGAATGGTTTGTTTAAAGCGTCAATTTTTTCTGAAGATCCTCTACATACTTTCTAAATTGTTTATCTGTACTAGAAAGGTTGTCAACTGTTTTACAAGCATGAAGCACGGTAGCATGATCTCTCTGGCCAATTTGTGAGCCAATGGATGCAAGGGATGCTTTGGTAAACTTTTTAGCAAAGAACATCGCCAATTGCCTTGCCTGTACAATATGCCTTTTTCGGGTTTTAGATTGCAGAGTGTCTACATCCATTTGGAAATATTCACTTACTACTTTCTGAATGTAGTCTATAGAAACTTCACGTTTGGTATGCTTCACATAGTTATCAACTATATTTTTAGCAAGATCTATCGTGATGTCTTTTTTATTGAAAGAACTATGCGCAATTAAAGATATAATGGCTCCTTCCAGTTCTCTAATATTGGTCTTAATATTATTTGCTAGAAATTCTATAATATCTTCAGGCATTTCAACACCATCTCGATACAGTTTGTTTTTTATAATGGCAACACGAGTATCGTAATCGGGATGGTTTAATTCTGCTGAAAGTCCCCACTTAAATCTTGATAGGAGTCGTTGCTCAATATCAATCATATCGACAGGCGCCTTATCACTTGTTAAGATAACTTGCTTGCCGTTTTGGTGTAAGTGATTGAATATGTGGAAGAATACATCCTGAGTACCTGCTTTACCTGAAAGCAACTGAATGTCATCTACAATAAGAACATCGATGATCTGATAGAAATGTATAAAATCATTTCTGTTATTCTTTTTTACACTTTCAATATATTGTTGTGTAAATTTTTCAGCAGAAATATATAAAACAGTTTTTTCTGGGTACTTATCTTTAATATCAACACCAATAGCATGCGCTAAGTGAGTTTTTCCCAGTCCTACGCCTCCAAACACCAATAATGGATTAAAAGAGGTGCCACCTGGCTTATTTGCCACCGCTAAACCAGCCGATCGTGCTAAACGATTTGACTCACCTTCAAGAAAATTCTCAAAATTATAATTAGGGTTTAATTGTGACTCAATTTTTACATTTCGAATTCCTGGAATGACAAACGGATTTTTAAGTTCCGGACTTTTATTCTTTAGAGGGACATCGACATCCTGAGATTTTACCTGACTTCGGTTTGAGCTAGGTATTTTTTCGGTAAATGGTTGCTTGTTACCGTAGGTGTTTTCCATTTTAATCACATACACCAATTTTGCTGTAGTACCCAACTCTTTGGTCAAAGCAACTTTTAAAAGTTTTACATAGTGTTCTTCCAGCCATTCATAGAAAAATTTACTGGGAACTTGTATGCTTAAAGCGTTTTCTGCAAGTTTTACTGCTTTTATAGGTTCGAACCAAGTTTTATAAGCTTGAGAGGTAATATTGTCTTCTATGAAAGAAAGACAGTTATTCCAAACCGATTGCGCAGTTTTACTCATAGTTGTTAGTTGTTGTTTTTTGATTATACTTGGTGGTTGAAATAAGATAGAAAGAGAAATTTCCGTGTGATTATCCAACGGTACAAATATGTGAACAATTAATTGAAAAAAAAAATGGTTTGGCTATTGAATTTGTAGTTTTTTTTTCGCATACTCAATATGCTTTTTTTGATTAACGAAAAGGGTACTTTTTTAAACAAAAAATATTTGAAAGAAAATACGATACAATTACGAGTGCGATATGGTGAAACGGATCAAATGGGTGTTGTTTACCATGCCAATTATGCACATTATTTAGAGCAAGGAAGAACCGAATGGCTCCGTGAAATGGGCATTTCTTATAAATGGATGGAAGAAAATAACACACAACTTCCCGTGGTTAATCTTACGATCGATTATAAAAAACCTGCACGGTATGATGATGTCATTTCAGTGAAAACAGTCTTAAGGAAAATTCCTACAGTCAAGATCGAATTTGACTATGAAATTCGTAATGAAAAAGATGAACTTTTGGTAACTGCTTCAACCACATTGGTTTTTATAAATAGTAGCACAAAAAAGCTTACAAAAGCACCTGATTATTTATTAGAAAAATTAATTTAAAAACAAGATCTCTTAATTATTTTTTTCTTTTGATAGCTACTTTATAGGTATTTGTAAATATTTCAAAAACTCGCTGTGCTTCTTTTTTTCGTACTGAAATTTCTATCTGGCAGGTCAGCTCCAAAATTTGATTGGTAATTTTTAAATTTTCATCTTTAATAATGCGCATCACTGTATTCATTTCTGGATATTCAAATGTAAGTATGAATTCTTTGTCGATGGTTCGCTTAACAATCTTGGAAGCTTCTAAAGCTAACTGAGCTGAGGTTTTATAGGCTTGGATGAGTCCGCCCACGCCTAGTTTTGTTCCGCCAAAATACCGAACAGAAACCACTAATACATTTGTCACATCAAAGGCCTGTAGTTGTCCGTAGATTGGCATACCTGCACTATTAGAAGGTTCTCCGTCATCATTAGCTCTGTAGTTATCATAATTTTTTCCCAGTTGCCAGGCATAGCAAAAATGTCTTGCGGTGTGGTGTTGTTTCTTCAGTTGTTCGAGATAGTATTTTACATCATCTTCAGAAGTTACGGGAAATGCATACCCATAAAATTTACTGCCTTTTTCTTTAAATAGCGTTTCAGCAGATGGTTTTGTAATGGTTTTATAGGTGTCTTTTTCAGAAGTCATACGCCGCTAAAAATATAAATGCAATGCTAAGAACTGCCAATGCGATGCCTATCCAGTTCTTCGGAATTAATTTTTCTTTAAACAAAAGTATGCCAAGAACTGTAGAGAGTAACACAATAGCAACATTATTAATGGTAAACACACCAGAACTTTCTAATAATCCGCCACGCAATGCCTTCACTAAAAAGTAGATGGAGAAATAGTTAGGAATTCCCAAGGCGATCCCGCCAAGTATGTTTTTAAACTCAAACGTAAATTTTCCTTGAACGGCTTGTATTGTTAGCACAAGTACTCCTATAGTAAAGGCTGCAGAAAATATGGTCGAAGAAAATACAGGAACATCGGTTTCGGCAACAAAACTGTCCTCCAAAAATTTAATAGAAGTATCTATAACTCCACTTCCAAGAAAGACAAGAACAGGAAATACCAGATTTTTCGGCTGAATGGCAATTCCATCTTTAGATTTGATAGAGGCCAGATAAACGGCTGCAAGTGCCAGAACTATTCCTATAATCTTAAAGATCCCTATGCTTTCCTTATAATATATTAAACCAAATATAATAGGGATGATCAAACTCATTTTAGTGGCTACCGAAACTACCGAAAGTCCCGAACGTTGTGTCGTTATGGCCATAAGGTTAAAAACGATGATAAATAGCGCTCCCAACCCTAAGGTATAATAAAACCAATCTTGCTGCGGAATTTCACTCAAGGAAACCGAACCTTTATAGGCTATCATTCCACAAAGGCAGGCCACAAAATAATTGACCACAATAGCGTGTAGCGTATTTATTTTAAATGTTGCAAACAGTTTAAATACTACAAAAATGATAGTAGACGCTAAAATGCTTAGGAGTAAATAGATCAAGAGTTGTTGTTTTTATAGTATTGAAGAGTGTCGGTTTGTATGTTTTCTTCGGAAAGCAATGTGCCTTCAAAGACAGGTGCCTTGACTCCATTGGTAAAAGTAGTTTTTCCAGTGAAAATAATTGCCTCGTCCCATATAGAAGCATCTATAAATTGCTGAAGCATCTTCGTGCCGCCTTCAACAATCAAACTCTGAATATCATATTTGTATAAAACCTCACAGATTTGAAGGGGTAAAGCTTCGGAAAAATCGACAGTTTCAAAATATATATTTTCTGTACTACCTCTTGCTTTTTCAGAAATAAAAATAGTGGGTGCAGATTGATCATACACCGAAGCAGTTTCAGCAATTTTTAAGGCTCTGTCAATGACCACTCGAATAGGTGACGTGCCTTTCCAGTTGCGAGTGGTTAAGCTTGGGTTGTCTTCTAGTACGGTATTTGTACCTACTAATATAGCTTGCTCTTGAGAACGCATTTTATGAACCAACTGCCGTGAGTATTCGTTGGTAATCCAAACAGGTTCTTTTTTTTCTTTGGTTAAAGGAGCGATAAAGCCGTTGGCGGTCTGCGCCCATTTTAAAAAGATAAACGGCCGTTTTTTATTCTGAAAGGTGAAAAACCGCTTGTTGAGGGCGTCACATTCAGTTTCTAATACACCTACAATGACTTCACAGCCAGCCTCCAACAATTTTTTAATGCCGCGTCCAGCTACTTTCGGATTTGGATCTGTGCTGCCCACAACCACTTTTTTTATCCCTTTTTCAATAATAAGATCGGCACAAGGAGGTGTTTTTCCAAAATGACTACAAGGCTCCAGGCTTACATACATGGTTGCTTCTAAAAGGTTATCACTTTCAGAAGTGCTAACACTTGCCATTGCATTGACTTCGGCATGGGGAAGTCCTGCTTGATAATGCCAGCCTTCGCCAATAATTTTATCATTGTACACTAGTACACTTCCTACTAACGGATTTGGATAGGTAGTTCCTAATCCATTTTTTGCGAGCTGAATACAGCGTGACATGTATTTTTCATGTATTTTCACACCTCAAAAATACAGCTTAAATGTGACATGAGTACGTATACGATTAGACCCATTCAGAAAAATGATAACGAGCAAATAGCCAGAGTGATACGTAGTGTATTGATCGAGCATAATGTCCCAAAGGTAGGGACCGCTTATGCAGATACAGCACTCGATTGTATGTTTGAAGCCTATGCTACAGAGCGTGCAGTCTACTTTGTAGTCGAAGAAAATAAAACACTTATTGGAGGTGCAGGGATTGCTCAGTTGGCTAATTACGACGGAAACGTATGCGAACTGCAAAAAATGTATTACATGCCTCAAGCCAGAGGACGCGGGATTGGTCATGAAATGATCTCAAAGTGTTTAGAAGCAGCTACAAGTTTTGGCTTTGAAAAATGCTATCTGGAAACCATGACCTATATGGAAGCGGCTCAAAAATTATATAAAAAGCACGGATTTGAATATCTCGATGGCCCTATGGGAGACACGGGTCATTGTGCCTGTCCTGTGCAGATGCTGAAAGAGCTCTCATGAAAATTAAAGAATTACGAAACCAATTTAATAAGGAGCTCGAAGGGTTATATCCCGTCGAGGAGATTCAGTCGTTTTTTGGGATTCTTTCTGAAAGGATTCTGAAACTTACACGTTATGAAACTTCTGTAAAGGCAGAAGAGGAACTTGCGGCAGAAAGTGGGCAACAGTTTGAAAATGCAATCTCCCAGCTAAAGCAATACAAACCCATTCAGTATATTATTGGTCAAACAGAATTTTATGGACTGCCCTTTACAGTAACAAAAGATACCCTTATTCCACGCCCGGAAACCGAAGAATTAGTAGAATGGATTCTATCACAATACACTAATCACAATTCAAGTTTCACGATTGTAGACATCGGTACCGGCTCTGGTTGTATCGCAGTTTCGCTGGCAAAACACCTTAAGGAAGCCTCTGTTTCTGCTATAGATATTTCAAAGGAAGCATTGAAAGTCGCATCAGAAAATGCAGTATTGAATAACGTTGAGGTCAATTTTCTTCAAAAAGATATTTTACTGGCAGAAAATCTGCCGGTATCCTATGACATTATCGTTTCCAACCCGCCCTACGTTCGCGAACTGGAAAAAGAAAAGATGCAAAAAAATGTATTGGATTACGAACCAGAACAAGCATTGTTTGTAAGTGACAAAGACCCGCTTGTATTTTACAGAAAGATTGCACGCTTGGCAAAAAAGCATTTGAAGCCTAATGGATTTCTTTTCTTCGAGATTAATGAGTATCTTGGAGAAGCTATGAAACAGATGTTAATCACCGAAGGTTTTTCAGAACTTGAATTAAAAAAAGATATCTTCGGAAAGGACCGAATGTTAAAATGTACATCTAATGACTCAACTTTCTAAGATATGTGTGTTCTGCGGAAGCAGTAGCGGAAATGACCCTCAGATTGAAGCAGATGCTTTCAAACTTGCAACGCTTTTTGCCGAAAGAGATATCACCTTGGTGTACGGCGCTGCAAAAATTGGAGTGATGGGAACTCTTGCCAAAACAGTCCTTGACGCTAACGGAAGCGTAATAGGGATCATTCCTCAATTTTTAAAGAAAAAAGAGGTGGTGCATTTGGGTTTGACAGAACTTATTACCACTCAGAATATGCATGAGCGTAAATTACAAATGCAAGAAATAAGTGATGGATTTATTGCGCTTCCTGGAGGTTTTGGAACGTTAGAAGAGCTTTTTGAAATTATTACCTGGCTTCAGTTGGGGCTTCATAGCAAACCTATTGGTCTTTTAAATAGTAACGGATTTTATGACGACCTTATCGCCATGTTGGAAACCATGGTTAAAAAAGGGTTTGTTTCAATGAATAATTATGAATTACTACTCGTAGATACTTCCGTAGAAAATTTGCTTCAAAAGATGGAAGATTTTAAGCCCCCTCAATTACCAAAATGGCTAAAGCCAGAGAGAACTTAAAGAGTTTATTGTCCCTTTTTATTTAGAGATTTAGAAAATCTAAAATACTAACTTACTAATATACCAAGATACTCATCTCCACTTTTTCTATCTTTGTTTTTATGACAACTGAAGAAAAAATTAAGCATCTCCGCAAGGAACTCCGTGACCATAATTATAACTATTATGTGCTGGATAATCCTACCATATCCGATTTCGATTTCGATACAAAACTGAAGGATCTTCAAGCGCTTGAAGCTGCGCATCCCGAATTTTATGATGCTAATTCACCAAGTCTTCGGGTGGGTGGAGCCATCACTAAAAATTTTGAAACGGTGGCGCATACCTATAGAATGTATTCTTTGGATAACAGTTATTCCAAAGAAGACCTTGAAGACTGGGAAAAACGAATAAAAAAAATGGTCGATGGGGAAGTCCAGTATAGTTGTGAGTTAAAGTATGATGGAGCTTCTATGAGCCTCACCTATCAAAACGGAAGTTTGCTTAGAGCGGTAACAAGAGGTGACGGATTTCAGGGGGATGATGTGACTGCGAACATAAAAACGATTAAATCAGTACCGCTTCAACTAAAAGGCGATTATCCACCAGAATTCGAAATTCGAGGAGAAATTGTGCTGCCTTTTGAAGGATTTGTAAAAATGAATGCTGAAAGAGTAGCGGAAGGCGAGGAGCCGTATAGGAATCCTCGAAACACAGCCTCTGGGAGTCTAAAATTGCAAGATAGTGCTGAGGTGGCCAAACGACCTTTAGAGTGTTTGTTGTATAGTTTGGTGGGGAATAAGTTGCCTGTCAAAACACAAATGGAAGCGCTAGAAAAGGCAAAAGCATGGGGATTTAAAGTTCCTGAGATTGCGAAGCTTGCTAAGAATATTGATGAGGTGCTGGCCTTTGTGAATTACTGGGATACTCATCGGCATGATTTACCTTATGAAACCGATGGTGTGGTGATTAAAGTGAATAATTTACAACAGCAAGAAGAATTAGGATATACTGCCAAAGCTCCCCGATGGGCAATGGCGTATAAATTTAAAGCCGAACAGGTATCCACAAAACTAAATGAAATCACATATCAGGTAGGACGTACAGGGGCTATTACACCTGTAGCTAATCTCGAGGCTGTGGAGTTGGCTGGAACCATAGTAAAACGTGCTTCATTGCATAATGCAGATCAGATAGCAAAGCTGGACATACGCGAGGGTGACACGGTGTTTGTGGAAAAAGGAGGAGAAATCATTCCAAAGATCATTGGTGTAGATTTTACTGAAAGAGACCCAAACTCAGAAGCAACTCAGTACATCACACACTGTCCCGAATGTCACACGACTCTTATCCGAACTGAAGGGGAAGCACAACATTATTGTCCAAACACTGCCGGGTGCCCACCACAAATCATAGGACGTATCCAGCATTATATTTCGCGAAAAGCTCTAGATATTGAAGGGCTGGGAGGTGAAACCGTCGCTCTGTTGGTCACGAATGGATTGATCCATAACTATGCAGATTTATATACATTGAAAGTGGAAAATTTACTACCACTTGAACGTATGGCGCAGAAAAGCGCCGAAAATTTGGTTGCTGGAGTGGAAGCTTCAAAAAATATTCCTTTTGAACGAGTTTTGTTTGGGTTAGGGATTCGATATGTAGGAGAAACGGTTGCCAAAAAACTAGCAAAACATTTTAAGACAATTGATGCCTTGATGAATGCTTCGGTAGAAGAATTGGTTTTAGTAGATGAAATTGGAATAAGTATTGCAGAAAGTGTGGTTGCATTTTTTGCTACGGAAAAAGAAGATTTATTTTCAAATCCTTCCGAAGGAGAAAACAATAGACAGATTATAGAAAGATTACGGTCTTATGGCGTTCAGTTAGAAATTTCCGCAGAGAAATTGGCACATCAGACCGACAAGCTACAGGGAAATACCTTTGTCGTTTCAGGGGTATTTGCGAAAGTTTCCAGAACAGAGCTTAAAAAATTAATTGAGGATAACGGCGGGAAGGTTTCGGGAAGTATTTCTGGAAAAACTTCGTATGTGGTCGCAGGTGAGAATATGGGTCCGAGTAAGTTAGCCAAAGCCGAATCACTTGGAATTCCTATCATTTCTGAAGATGTTTTTCTTGGAATGATCGCCTAAGATAAATTGGGTGTAAACCTTTCAGTAATATAAACCTTCAACGTATTTTTGCGAGGACAACTAAATAAACATGTTTCAAACCTTTAAACAGCGTTCTTTTGAAAAGACGATGGCAAGCGAAATAGCTAAACGTGATTGCTCTCAGATCAATTCTGAAATGCATACGTTGGGTTTTTTGGTAAATGAAGATACGTTTAAGGAACTAGATGCGTTATTAGAATCCTATGCGTATTTTGGATTGCAGCCAAAGGATGTAAAGGTATTTACTTTTGTAACATACAGTAAAAAAGCACCGTCTTTACGGCAGAATCAAGTAAGTAATAAAGACTTTAGTTGGAAGGGAGTTATCACCAATAAAAATGCAGTAGAGTTTTTGGACGCTACGTTTGATGTGTTAGTAGGGTATTACACTAATGAGCATCGGTATTTGGATATGATGATGGCAAAAAGCAAAGCGAAGTTCAAAGTGGGCGTGTCGAAAGCGAATCCAGATTTATATGATTTGCTGATTGATGTGTCTCTGGATGACTTCGGAAAATTTAAAACGGAATTAAAAAAATACCTAACCGTTTTAGGGAAATTAAAAAACAAGTAAAAACCGATTACAAAAAATTTCTATGAAAGCATTAATAGGTACAGGCGTTGCATTGATCACTCCTTTTACAAAGGATCTTGAGGTTGATGTAGACGGATTAAAACGAGTGGTGGATTTTAATATCGAAAATGGTATTGATTATTTAGTGGTATTGGGAACTACGGGTGAAAGTGCGACACTTTCTTCCGAAGAAAAGGAACTGGTTGTCAATACTGTTATTAAGGCAAACAATGGACGCTTGCCACTGGTTTTAGGTATTGGAGGAAACAATACTACAGCCATAATTGAAGAGATTAAATCACGGGATTTGTCAGCTTTTACAGCAATACTTTCGGTGTCGCCAATGTACAATAAGCCCTCGCAGGAAGGTATTTATCAACATTTTGCTGCGATTGCGAAAGCTTCAGAAAAACCAATTATTTTGTATAACGTACCGGGAAGAACAGCTTCCAACATGTTGCCAGAAACTGTAATACGATTAGCAAACGATTTTGACACTATTGTTGCGATAAAGGAAGCTGCAGGAGATATGGTACAGGCAATGCGATTGATTGATGGTTGTCCTGAAGAGTTCTTAGTAATTTCTGGTGATGATATGATTGCCTTGCCTATGATTTTGGCGGGTGGTGCTGGAGTTATTTCTGTAATTGGACAAGGTCTTCCTGCAGATTTCTCCGAAATGGTACGACAAGGACTGGCTAAAAATGTTGCAAACGCTTATGATTTGCATTATAAAATTGCGCCTTCGATCGATTATATTTTTGCTGAAGGAAATCCGTCTGGAATTAAATGCATGTTGCATCAATTGAAACTTTGTGATGCTTCGGTTAGACTGCCTTTGGTAGGAGTAAGTAAACCGCTTCAAGAAAAAATAGTGCGGTATCTTGATATCCACCAACCTTAAAAAAACCACTGGATATTTTTAGAAATAAAATTAATCTATAAACCCCACGTTGTAAAAGACTTGCTTATTCATAATAAGTTTTAATAGTAACGGATAATTTACTACTTTTGCACGATGTTTTTTACAACTATGAAAACTAAAATTTTAATCCTTTTTTGCAGTGTTATTTTATTTGCTTCTTGTAGCCAATACCAACGAGTATTAAATGGTGACGACACGAGCAGGAAATATGCTATGGCAGACTCGTTATACAATGCAGGGAAGTATAAAAAAAGCTTGCAGTTAATGGAGCAGATAGTGCCTGCGTATCGCGGTAAAGCTCAGGCGCAACGCTTGATGTTCATTTATGCGAATTCATTTTATCTGTTAGAGGATTATTACTTGGCAGGGTATCAGTTTGAGCGATTTGAACAAACCTATCCTACCAGTGATAGTGTTGAAGTTGCAGCCTATCGTTCTGCTAGAAGTTTTTACGAGCTATCACCACGCTATTCATTAGATCAAAAAGATACCTACACGGGGCTTGAGAAGCTTCAGAAGTTTATCAATAAATATCCAGAATCTGAAAAAAGAATTGAAGCAAATGCTTTGGTAAAAGAGCTTCGTGAAAAACTGGAGAAAAAGGATATTGAGATTGCAAATCAGCACTTAAGAACGGCACAAACCTTTGGTAGTTACAAGCCTGCGATCGAATCCTATGATAATTTTATTACAGACCACCCGGGATCTATTTATAGAAAAGATGCCTTTTTTGGAAGATTTAATGCAGCATATCAACAGGCAATTAATAGTTTACCATCGTTGGTAAATCAACGATTACTTTCAGCCAAAGAATTTTACAATAGTTTTAATAAGTATTATAGCGATAGCGACTTAAAAGATGAGGCAGATGCTATTTTACAAGATATCAATAACAGATTAGAAGTTTCAGAACCTACAAGTTAATACATACATATGAGCGATATTAAGAACAGCGACGCACCTATCAATACAACTACGATTGATAAGAATTTAGTAGATGCACCTACAAACAATATTTACGAGGCGATCTCTATAATTTCTAAAAGAGCAAACCAGATTAATGGAGACATTAAAAAGGAGTTATTAGAAAAATTAGACGAATTTGCAACGTATAACGATAGTCTTGAAGAGATTTTCGAAAACAAAGAACAAATTGAAGTGTCTAAGTTTTACGAAAAATTGCCAAAACCACATGCTTTGGCTGTACAGGAATGGTTAGAGGAGAAGATCTACTTTCGCAATACAGCAGAGGACGAATTAGACCAATAAAAAATGTCAATTTTAAGCGGTAAAAATATATTACTGGGTGTTACAGCCGGTATTGCTGCTTATAAATCTGCTTTTTTAGTTCGGCTACTAGTTAAAAAGGGAGCCAATGTTAAGGTAGTAATGACACCTTCGGCTACCGAATTTGTAACCCCACTTACGCTTTCTACGCTTTCAAAGAATGAAGTGTTTTCATCATTTACCGATGAAGAAAATAATAATGCCCAATGGAATAACCATGTTGAGTTAGGCCTTTGGGCAGATTTTTTTATAATCGCCCCAGCCACTGCCAATACCCTCTCAAAAATGGCACATGGTGCCTCCGACAACTTATTACTTGCGACCTATCTTTCGGCAAAGTGCCCTGTGTATTACGCTCCAGCTATGGATTTGGATATGTATAAGCATCCCAGTACGAATGCTACTTTTTCTACGTTGAATTCCTTCGGAAACATTCAAATTCCAGCCGAATCTGGCGAACTTGCCAGTGGCTTAGTTGGACAAGGCAGAATGGCCGAACCAGAAACTATTGTGGCTTTTTTAGAACAAGATATTTTAAAACAACTGCCTTTACGCGGAAAGAAGGTTTTAATTACTGCAGGCCCTACTTTTGAAGCAATTGATCCAGTACGGTTTATTGGAAACCACTCCAGTGGAAAAATGGGTTTTGCTATTGCTGAAGCCGCAGCCAATCTTGGTGCTGAGGTGACGCTCATTACAGGACCTGTAGGTCTACAGCTTGAGCACAGTTTTGTAACCTTGATAAAGATAACTTCTGCACAGGAAATGTATGATGCGGCTCATAAAAATTTTGAATCCTGTGATATTGCAATTCTAAGTGCAGCTGTAGCAGACTACAAGCCAGTAAATGTTGCCGACCAAAAAATAAAGAAGAAGGATGAAAATTTATCACTTCAACTTACTAAAACAAAAGATATACTAGCTTCTTTGGGAGCTATCAAAAAACATCAATATCTGGTTGGCTTTGCATTAGAAACTGAAAACGAAGTAGAAAATGCAAAAACGAAGCTCAAAAAAAAGAATTTAGATTTAATTGTGTTAAATTCGCTAAACGATAAGGGAGCAGGGTTTAAAGGCGATACCAATAAAATTACCTTAATTGGGAAGGACAATAAAACCATCCCTTTTAAAGTTAAACCTAAGACTGAAGTCGCCAAAGATATTTTAGAACACATTATTAAACATATTCATGCGTAAATTTTTACTTTTCTTCGCGTTATTGACGATCACAACTACACTAAAAGCTCAGGAGCTTAATGCTACTGTAACAGTAGATGCCAGCCAAACAGCCGTTCCAGATTTACAAGTATTTAGAACATTACAGCGACAGTTAACCGAATTTATTAGCACCACGCGTTGGACCAACAGAGAATACAAAAACCAAGAACGTATTGATTGTAACTTTTCGATTATTATTTCAGAGTACAATTCAGATTTATTTACAGCAACCTTACAGGTTCAGGCTTCGAGACCCGTCTTTAATTCTACCTACG
Organism: Jejudonia soesokkakensis; assembly: GCF_042664795.1. Taxonomy (NCBI): domain Bacteria; kingdom Pseudomonadati; phylum Bacteroidota; class Flavobacteriia; order Flavobacteriales; family Flavobacteriaceae; genus Jejudonia; species Jejudonia soesokkakensis. The sequence goes on along the minus strand of NZ_JBHTBN010000007.1, from coordinate 95,239 downwards.
ATACTCCTATATACAACTATAATGACAAGCAATTTTCTTTTGATTATGTAGAGTTTCAGCCTTTAAATTTTAATTTAAATTCGTTCGATTCTAACTTAATGTCTGTTATAGCTTTCCATGTGTATACGATCATTGGTCTTGATTCGAGTACTTTTGAATTAAATGGAGGCGATCCTTATTTTGAAACTGCAAAACAAATTGTTAATACTGCAGCGTCTAGTAATTTTTTAGGCTGGAAAGCGAATGATAGCAGACCTTCCCGATTCAGTTTTAATGATGATCTACTATCAAGTGTGTACCGGCAATTCCATGACGTAATGTACAATTATCATAGGCTAGGTCTCGATCTAATGAGCGTAGATGCAAAGATTGCTAAAAATAGTCTCAAAAAATCTTTAAGTGACCTAAGGCGAATTAACGATAGACGCCCTAATTCTTTTTTGCTTAGAACGTTCTTTGATGCAAAAGCGCAGGAAATTCAGAATATTTTTAGCGGAGGTCCTAGTGTCGATATCGCAAAGCTCGTAGATGACTTAAATAGAATGGCACCTACCAAAAGAGACAATTGGAGCGAAATTAAGTTCTAAATAACACTTCTTTTTACTTGCAGAAGTTGTAAAAGCCTATTACATTAGAACAACCATTAAACTGCAATTTGATTACATTTCTTTCCATAAAAAATTATGCCCTTATAGAAGACATACGTGTCGATCTTAACGCTGGCATGACTATAATTACCGGTGAAACAGGGGCGGGAAAATCAATTTTGCTGGGTGCATTATCATTGCTTTTAGGGAAAAGGGCAGACATTAGTAGTGTGAAAGACGCTTCTAAAAAATGCATCATTGAAGCAGAATTCTCATTAGGAGGCTATCAGCTGGAATCAATTTTTGCTGAAAATGATTTGGATTATGAAAGTGATACGATTGTTCGGCGTGAAATTCTTCCTAGCGGAAAGTCACGCGCATTTGTTAACGATACGCCAGTTTCTGTTGCGCAACTGCAAGCACTGGGAATCCATCTTGTAGATATTCATAGTCAGCATGAAACGCTTGCGTTAACAGATACGGCATATCAAATGGAAGTTGTAGATGCACTGGCAGGAAATAAATTGCTTTTACAGGAGTATAGTACTCAGTGGCGTAATTTTTTAAAGGCTTCGGAAAGACTTTCCGCATTAAAAAATCAGAAAGCTGAAGCTACCAAAGAACTTGATTTCAATACTTTTTTACATACCGAACTTACTGAAGCAAATCTAAAAGGAACCGACCAGGAAGCCTTGGAGGAAACCTACGAGCAACTTACCAATGCCGAAGAAATTACAGAAACATTATCACAGGTAGCGCAACTTTTATCTGAAGACCAAATAGGAACGCTTCAAACCTCCAAAGAAGCGAGGCAGTCTTTAGGGAAACTTCGAACCTATTCTAAGCAATTTGAGGAATTGTGGGAGCGAATCAATAGTGTGATCATTGAATTGGAGGACATAGAATCTTCGGTTGAAACAGTTGCCGAAACTATGGAGGCAGACCCAAAAGAAATTGCGGTATTGAACGAAAAATTACAAACCTTGTATACGCTTCAGAAAAAGCATAATGTTGCTACTGTTGAGGAGTTGCTTGAGATAGAAGCCCGTTTGTCTGAAAAAATAGAGGTGACATTGCATATTGATTCAGAGATAGAGAAACTGGAGAAAGAGGTCGCTTCAGAAAAAGAAAAAACACGTACTACCGGAAAAAAAATAGAGGAGTCCCGAGCGATAGCGATTCCGAAGTTAAAGCAACAATTGGAAACTATTCTGGGCGAACTGGGATTGCCAAACGCACGATTTCAATTTGATTTAAAACCTTCAGAAACTTTCAGAAAGAACGGTATTAATGATCTTGAGTTACTGTTTACTGCCAATAAAGGTTTGGCTTTTGGTTCGTTGAAAAAAGTGGCTTCAGGAGGTGAAATGAGTCGTATCATGCTTGCAGTAAAAGCAGTATTGTCGCGCTATAAAAAATTGCCAACTATTATTTTTGATGAGATTGATACTGGAGTTTCAGGAGAAATAGCTCATAAAATGGCAGAAATTATGAGTGAGATGAGTGCAACTATGCAACTTCTAAGTATTACGCATTTGCCGCAAATTGCTGCCAAAGGAGAACATCATTTAAAAATTTATAAGGAAGATGTCAACGAAGCTACGCAAACCAGATTACAAACTTTAAACGAAGAACAGCGTATTGTGGAGATTGCTCAAATGATTGGTGGTAAAAACGTGAGTGATGCAGCAATTGCAAACGCGAAAGAATTACTCAATTAGTGTATCTTTGTGGTATAAATCAAAACAATCAAACTATGTCATATAACTTACTGAAAGGAAAACGAGGTATTATTTTTGGAGCTTTAGATGAAAATTCGATCGCTTGGAAAACTGCAGAACGAGTGCATGAAGAAGGAGGGACATTTGTATTGACAAACGCTCCTATAGCAATGAGAATGGGACAGATCAATCAGTTAGCAGAAAAAACAGGTTCTCAAATTATCCCTGCAGATGCTACCAATCTGGAGGATCTCGAAAACCTTGTAGATAAAGCGACAGAGATCTTAGGAGGAAAACTTGATTTTGTACTACATTCTATTGGCATGTCTGTTAATGTACGTAAAGGAAAGGCCTACACTGATCAAAATTACGACTGGACGCATAAGGGTTGGGACGTTTCGGCGGTGTCGTTTCATAAAACGATGCAAACCTTGTATAAAAAGGATGCTATGAATGAATGGGGAAGTATTGTAGCGTTAACCTATATGGCAGCGCAGCGAGTATTTCCAGATTACAATGATATGGCAGATAATAAAGCCTATTTGGAGTCGATTGCAAGAAGTTTTGGTTATTTCTTCGGAAAAGATAAAAAAGTACGAGTAAATACGATTTCACAATCACCAACCCCTACTACGGCTGGTCAAGGTGTTAAGGGATTTGACGGCTTTATTGCGTATGCAGAAAAAATGTCGCCACTTGGAAACGCAACCGCAATAGACTGTGCAAATTATACAGTTACCTTGTTTAGTGATTTAACAAAAAGAGTAACGCTTCAGAATTTATTTAACGACGGTGGTTTTTCTAACATGGGAGTTAGCAATGAGGTGATTGATTATTTTACTGAAGAATAACTGCAAAAATTTAGATGAAAGGCTCCTCCTGATAATATTCGTGAGGAGCTTTTTCTTTATTCCTATATTCGCAATATGAAGTTGTCCTACTCTTTTATTATTCCTGTTTTTAACAGGCCTGAAGAAACCAGAGAGCTATTGGAAAGTTTTACCAAGATGCAATTTGAGGGTGATTTCGAAATTGTGATTGTTGAAGACGGCTCTTCGGAACGTTCACAAACGGTTGTCGAAAATTTTAAAGACAGATTAAACATTTCGTATTACTTCAAGGAAAATTCTGGACCAGGAGACTCCCGAAACTTCGGAATGAAAAAAGCAAAAGGAAACTATTTTATCATTTTGGACAGTGATTGTTTACTGCCGCCACATTATTTGCAAACTGTAGATGCGTTTTTATCTGAAACTTTTGTGGATTGTTTTGGAGGTGCAGATGCTGCTCATGAAAGTTTTACAGCTCTTCAAAAGGCGATCAATTATGTTATGACTTCTTTTTTAACCACCGGAGGCATTCGTGGAAGTAAGAATAGTGTTTCAAAATTTGAGCCCCGTAGTTTTAATATGGGAATTTCAAAAGAGGCCTTTATAAAGACTAAAGGTTTTGGTAAAATACATCCGGGTGAAGATCCAGATTTATCACAACGTATTAGAAAAGCAGGCTTTCGCACAACATTTATTGAAAATGCGTATGTATATCATAAACGAAGAATTTCGTGGAGAAAATTTTATACTCAAGTGAGAAAATTTGGATTGGTACGACCTATTTTAAATAGCTGGCATCCAGAAGCTGCTAAAATAACTTATTGGTTGCCCTCTCTCTTTGTGTTCTATTGTTTTTTATCTGTGGTAGTAATGATAGCAGGATTTCCTCTATTTTATATTTTATTGCTAGTTTACATTGGTATCTTATATATTCATTCTTCTATTGTAAATTGGAATCCGTTGATAGGTTTTCTTTCGATCTTTGCGATGTTTGTACAGTTTTTTGGATATGGGCTTGCCTTCTTACACTCAATTTTTTATATAAATTTACTGAAGAAAGACCCTAAGAAACAATTTCCAGAGTTATTTTTTAAGTAATTTTAGTTTCAGAACAAAGCAAATGAATCCACCTTCCAGAAAATACAAACAAACGAAACTTAGGACATTCTTTTTCTTCCTGTTACTTGCTGTTGTTTTTTGGATCCTTACTATTTTTTCGAAAGAATATGAAGCCACAGTTCAGGCTAAGGTCGTCTATTCAAATTTACCTCAAGCAGTGTTGCTCGCAGATGATAACATGAAATCATTTTCATTTGATTTAGCCGCCAACGGATTTGAATTTTTATCTTATAAATTAAATGAACCTGTTATTACGTTCAATATTACCGAATATTACAGCGAAGGAAATGAGCAAATCGTCATCTCAAAAGAACAGCTAACACGATTGGTCACGGCCCAATTGGAGAAAAATCTTTCGGTAAAAAACCTTTCAATAAACGAGTTAAAAATTAATCTACACATCATCCAGGTGAAGAAAGTACCTGTTATTGCCATCAAAGAGATTACCTACAAAGAAGGATATAAATCGGTAAAACCAATGGAGGTAATTCCAGACTCTGTAGCATTGTTTGGTTCTAGAGAATTGTTAGAGACAATTGACTCTATAGCTACCGCGAAAATACGTTTAGAAAATTTAGAGAATAGCAGTAAGGGAACAATTGGATTGCAACTACCCAACGTAGATGGCTTAACAGTAGATCCAAAAGAAGTTGCATTTAAAATTAAGGTGGAAGAGTTCACTCAAAAACAATTGTTATTACCAATTAACAGAATTAATTTCCCTCCTGGGCAAACCATAAAACTATTGCCAAAAACTGCTACGGTAACTTTTAATGTATCGTTGAGTGATTTTAATAAAATAACAAAAGAGGATTTTGAATTGGTTTGTGATTTTTCAGAAAGAAATAAAGAAGGAAATTTTATCATACCGAAGCTGGTGAAAAGACCAGAACAAATCAGGGATGTTGAATTGGATACAAAAAAAGTAGATTTCTTAATAGTAAAATGAAAATTGTAGGACTTACGGGTGGTATTGGAAGTGGGAAAACTACTGTGGCTGCTATGTTTTCTGAATTAGGAGTGCCTGTTTACATTGCAGATATTGAAGCCCGGGCACTTACCAATAGGTCTAAAGTTATTAAACGAAAAATAATAGAACTTTTAGGAAACAAAAGCTTTAAAGATCAAGAGCTGGACCGTGATTATGTGGCGGGTATTGTTTTTAAGGATTCGGAAAAGCTAGAAGCTCTAAATTCAATTATCCACCCAAGAGTAGCACGTCATTTTAAAAAATGGGTTGCTAAACAAGATGGCGAATATTGCATAAAAGAAGCTGCTATTTTATTTGAAAACGGAGGCTATAAGCAATGCGATGCGACCATTTTAGTAACTGCTCCTGAAGAAATTCGTATAACGAGAGTTTTGCAAAGAGATACCACTACCAAACAGGCGATACAAGAACGAATGAATGCGCAATGGACCGATGCAAAAAAAATAAAACTTGCTACTTATTGCATCGAAAATATAAATTTAGAAGCCACTCAAAAAGAAGTAAAAAAAATACACAAAAAGCTCTCTTTAGCCTAATAAATCTGCAACATTTCATTTTGTTAACATTTGGTTAAACCTAGGCTTGCCTAAATGTTAAAATCTTACTTTTGGGGACATGAACAAAAAGCTATTCATCTTGCTAATTGCATTGATGTCCCTATCGTTGCTAGGGATTATTTTTGTTCAAGGGTATTGGATCTCAAACTCCTACAAAACAAAAGAAGATCAATTCAATTTTAACGTAAAACAAGTTTTAATTGAAGTTGCAAAACAAGTTCAATTTAGAGAAGCAGAAGACTACTACAATGTGTATAGCGGACTTGCAGACAGTGTTGAAAAGCCTGATAATATTGCTATTAGTGAATTGATTTATAGTACGCGGGATGACAATACCAATGAAACAATAATTTTTTCAGATGGAATTTTAGCTGAAGATTACAAAATATCTTCAAATCTATTGGATTATGAAACAGATAGTTTTCAGTTTAAAAAAATAACCAACAAGAAAACCACCCGAAAGATAAAAAAAGGAATCGATGAAGAGGGAGATACCGAAGTGATTACTGAAAGCTTCAGAAGGTTAGAAGATCATGAGAGAAATCAGTTTGAAGATTTTTTTAAAAATATAGCCGCCAAGCAACCCATACATAAACGGGTGACTACAGAAGAAATTGACTCTTATTTAAAAGAACAACTAAAAAGCAGAGACGTAAAATCGACCTATTCTTTTGCTATTTTCAGTAACGGGTTGGCGACAAAAGTTCGGTCTAAAAATTTTAAACTCGATCCAGGGTCAACGTATGAAGTACCCTTGTTTGTCAATGACGAATTAAATACAAGCTATCAACTGTATGTAAATTTTTCAGAAAAGGAAAAAGATGTATTGAATTCTATTTTGGGAATGGCTGTTTTATCACTGGTTTTTACAGGAGTGATCGTAATTGCTTTTGCCAATGCATTATCTCAAATCTTTAGACAACGACAGATTTCACAAATAAAAAGTGACTTTATCAATAACATGACGCATGAATTTAAAACACCTATTGCAACGATAAATCTTGCTTTAGATGCTTTAAAAAATCCTAAAGTGAAAGACAATCAAGAATTTCTTTCGCGTTACTTGGGAATGATCAGGGATGAAAATAAACGAATGCATGCTCAAGTAGAAAATGTACTACGTATTTCAAAACTGGAGAAAAATGAATTGGATTTACCAAAAGAACGAATAAAACTTCACGACGTAGTAGAAGATGCAATTTCACATGTAAGTCTAATTGTAGAAGATAAAGGCGGTTATGTTAAAACGCATTTTGGAGCATTAAAATCTTCTGTACTAGGAAATGAATCACACTTGACCAATGTAATTGTAAATTTATTGGACAATGCAATTAAATACAGTGAAGACTCCCCTAAAATCGATGTTTTTACAGAAAATGCAAAGAATGCTATTTTTGTAAAAATTCGTGACCAAGGTATTGGTATGAGTAAGGCTGTTCAGAAAAAAATATTTGAAAAGTTTTACAGAGAACACACGGGAGACATTCACAATGTAAAAGGGCACGGCTTAGGCTTAGCGTACGTTAAAAGAATATTAGATGATCACGACGCACAAATTTATGTGGAAAGTGATAAAGACAAAGGAAGCACATTTATAATTAAACTACACTTAATATCTTAAATTATGGAAACTGAAAACAAAAAAATTCTCTTAGTAGAAGACGATCCAAACTTTGGAACAGTACTAAAAGACTATTTAGCAATGAACGACTATGATGTCACTCACGCTAAAAACGGAATGGAAGGCTTTGAAAAGTTTAAAAAAGACGACTATGATCTTTGTATCTTAGACGTTATGATGCCTTATAAAGATGGCTTTACCTTAGCGAAAGAGATTCGTGAAAAAAACGAAGAAGTGCCTATCATTTTCTTAACTGCTAAGGCGATGAAAGAAGATGTTTTAAAAGGGTATAAAGTAGGAGCAGACGACTATTTAAATAAGCCGTTTGATAGTGAAGTTCTCCTAATGAAAATTAAAGCCATCATACAGAGAAAAGCCACAGATTCTATTGCAGACAGCAAACAATTTGAGTTTGAAGTGGGTAATTTCTTTTTAAATTCTAAGTTACGCTTCTTAACCTATAAGAAAGAAGATCCTATAAAACTATCTCCAAAAGAAAACGAGTTATTACGATTGCTTGCACTTCATAAAAATGATTTGATGCCTCGTGAACTGGCACTGACAAAAATATGGAGAGATGACAACTACTTTACTTCAAGAAGTATGGATGTTTACATCGCTAAGCTTCGTAAATACTTAGGAAAAGATGATGGAGTTGAAATTATCAATATTCATGGAGAAGGTTTCCGTCTTGTCGTAAAAGATGAAGTAGACAACTAATTTTAAGAGTAGTTTAATTAGTAGAAACACCCTTTTATAGGGTGTTTTTTGCTTTAATTTGAGTGATTACTTCGGAAACATGTACGGGAAAATCAATCCAATGAATGGCTTCGTTTTTTCGCAGCCAGGTTAATTGCCGCTTGGCAAATCTTCGGGTGTTTTTTTTGATTTCTGAAACTGCTTCAGCTAGTGAAAATGCTCCATCAAAATATTGAAATAATTCCCTGTAGCCTACTGTTTGCAACGCATTTAGATCTCTATGTTCGTAAAGCTTTTCAGCTTCGTTTAGTAATCCATGATCCATCATAATATCTACCCGTTGGTTGATACGGTCATAGATAATTTTACGATCTGCACGAATTCCAATATATATAGTATTAAAATTACGTGCTGCAGGTTTTGACCTTATATAAGTAGAGTAGGGATTACCAGTAGTTCTATATATTTCGAGAGCACGCGTAATACGTCTGGGATTTTGAAAATCGATGGTTTTATAGTATGTAGGGTCTACTTTTTCAAGTTCTTTCTGAAGTGCCTCCAATCCGTTTTCTTCAAGTTCTTTGGTAAGTTGATTTCTTATTTCTGAAGGTACTTCAGGAAAAGTATCCAATCCCTTTACAACCGCATCGACATATAATCCCGATCCACCCACCATAACAGCAACATCCTTTTTTTTAAATAGAGTATCTAATGTTTGTAATGCATCTCTTTCAAAATCTCCTACCGAATAATTTTCGGTAATCGAGATCTGCTGAATAAAGTGATGAGGTACCAATGCTAATTCTTCTACAGAAGGTACGGCAGTTCCTATATTCATCTCCTGAAAAAACTGGCGTGAGTCTGCCGAAACAATTTCCGTAGAAAAAGCACGGGCAATTTCAATAGCGAGAGCAGTTTTGCCTATCGCGGTAGGGCCTACAACACAAATTAATAATGGTTTTTTAGAACTCATCAGGATGTAAAGATTCTCCACATCTATGGCAGTATTCTGAGTCATCTCTATGTTTAGAAGATCCGCAATTTCTACAGCTCTGACTGTTTACATGCACATATTCCTTATCATCTATGGTAATTTTATCCTTGGGTTTGTTCGCATTTGCATATTCTGCACTTACAATGCCTGTGGGTACCGCTATAATTCCATATCCCATAATCATAATGACGGCAGCAATAAACTGTCCCAATGGCGTAACCGGAGCGATATCTCCAAAACCAACTGTGGTTAATGTTACAATACACCAATAAACACTCACAGGAATACTAACAAACCCACTTTCTTCACCTTCTACAATATACATAAGAGTACCAGCGATAATTGATATAATAAGTACCGCAAAAAGAAATACAAAGATTTTTGGGCGGCTATCATTTAAAGCCTTTCGTAGCTTATTCGATTCCCCAATGTAACGAGTAATCTTTAAAATTCTAAAGACACGTAACAGACGCAAGGCCCTTACCGTTAGTAAAAAGTTACTGCCCACTAAAATAAATGACAGATACAATGGGATTGTTGAAAGAAAATCAATTATTCCATAAAAACTAAAAATATATTTAGATGGTTTTTTTACAGTAATGACTCTAGCAATATATTCGAATGTAAAAAAAATGGTAATCACCCATTCTCCATAATAAAGGAGATCATAGACCACTTCTGGTTGCCCCCTTATGCTTTCTATCATGACAAAAATGACACTCAATAGAATGAGGACAAGCAGCATTACGTCAAATAATTTTCCAGCTGGAGTATCTGCTTCGTAGATAATCTGATGCAGTTTTTTACGCCATGAACTTTTTGAAGTTGCTTCCATTTCCTAAATGTACTAAGTTTATGCTAATTGGTTGTATTTTTTTCCAAATTTACAATCTTAAGTACTTTTCTTTTTTTAAGATACGACTGAATGATATGTTGCGAATCACGATCATTTTTCATCGGATTAATAATAGACTTTAAGATATCAAGATTAGTGATTTGATAATTTAGATTATAATAACCAAAACCCTGATACACTCCATTTTCAACCAAAATGACCGACCGTTCATCAAGATCACGACCCTTGTCTATAATAAGCATCGATTTGTTTGCAAAACTGTAGTCCTCCAAAAATGATGTCACTTTTTCGTTGTATTCTAAAGGGCTTTCTTCTCCAATACAAGCTCCCTCACACTCTTTAATGTTGTAATTAAAACAGCTTCCGCTGGTAGTATGAATTCCAGTAAGCTTCTGACAAAGATTGTATTTTTCAGTAATATTGATAAGAGAAGTTTTTGCCTGCTGATAGTTGGTAAATGTAGTGATTGGTTTTTTTCGTGCGTCCGCTTTTTCAATCTTAAGGTGTATGTAGCCTTCAGCATCTATAAATGAATTTAATTGATAGTGAAAGAGAGTCCTACGAAGTGCTCTATTATATTTTGGCTTTAACCCTTTTATTTCTGAACTTTCTTTTAGTAATGCAATAAGTTCATTGCCGGTCTTCTCAAAACTTACCGTAGTAACTTCTAACTGAATTCGTTTTGATTTTCGGTTATCACTGGTAAAATGCTGGGTAAGTCTCTTTTGAATGTTTTTACTTTTCCCAATGTAAATAACATCTCCATCCTTATTGTGCATATAATACACTCCAGTATCTGTAGGAGCCAAGGCGATCATATCTAACAGCTTGGTTTCTAACTGTCGTTTTGGATCTTTGCGAACAGATTTTGTGATGATTTCTTTTGCAGCATCCTTGTTAAGAAGCATCTTAAAAAGAGCTACCGTTGCTTTTGCATCTCCTTGGGCTCTGTGTCTGTCACTCAACGGAATCCCTAAAGAACGCACCAATTTTCCAAGACTATAAGAAGGTAAATCTGGAATCAACTTTTTTGAAAGTTCTACAGTACACAAAGTATCTTTTTCAAAATTGTAGCCCAATCTGTCAAATTCTGTTGTTAGAATTCTGTTGTCAAATTTTGCATTATGTGCAACTAAAATGGAGTCTTCGGTAATTTCAATTATGCGTTTTGCAACCTCGTAAAATTTTGGTGCATTTCGAAGCATTTCACTATTAATACCTGTAAGATTAACTACAAAGGGTTGTATACTGCGCTCCGGATTGATTAGGCTCGCAAACTGATCTACAATTTGGTGTCCGTCAAACTTATAAATAGCAATCTCTGTGATGCCTTCTTCATTGTATTTTCCGCCGGTAGTCTCTATATCAAGTATTGCGTACACTATTCTAGTTAAATGTTAAAAGTAGTTTTTTTTATTTTTAGCTTTTCGGCATTAAAATTTAATAATTTCTTTCACCAAAAATGGCACTCCCAACTCGTATCATATTGCTTCCGTTTTGGATAGCAAGCTGGTAATCTCCACTCATTCCCATAGATAAAACTGAAAATTGCTGTGTTTGCTTCAACGAGTCGTAAAAGGATTTTAATTTCTGAAACTCACGTGTGAGTTGAGAAGTATCTTCAGTAAACGTAGCCATCCCCATCAATCCTTTAATGTTTACATGCTGAAAATTCTTTGTTTCTTCTGAAGCTAACAGTGCAGTAATAGCTGCTTCCGTCATACCAAATTTTGTGTCTTCTTCTGCAATACGCAACTGAAGCAGACAATCAATCAACCGATTATTTTTCTTTCCTTGCTTGTTTATTTCTTTCAGCAATCGTGGACTATCAACCGAATGAATTAAACTCACAAATGGAGCCATATATTTTACTTTATTGCGTTGTACATGACCAATCATATGCCATTGAATATCCTCTGGCAATTCTTTCCATTTGGCTTCCATTTCCTGCACTTTATTTTCGCCAAAAACACGGTGTCCTGCATTATAGGCTTTTTGTATATCTGAAACAGGTTTTGTTTTTGAAACGGCTACTAACGTAATCGTAGCAGGAATAGAAGAGGTAATTTGTTGAAGATTTTCGGTAATACTCATAGAGGTACAAAAATAGAAGTTTTTGTATAGAAGTCATCACAAATTAAAAGATTTGATAATGAAGATATTCTAACCTCATGGTTGCTTAAAGCGATGTATCTTTTCTAAGATTTTTCCGCCTCTAGATTTGTATCCGGCGCTTCCCTTAACGATATTTTGATTAAGGATGGCCTGTAGTTCTGGGTGAATCCAGTCAATTTCTGTTCCTAGCAAATAGAGTGCGAGCATGGCTCTTGCTTGACATGCTACCTTTTGATTGGTAATCATCCAATCAAAACAACATTCGGTAATAATTGTCTTATGTTGGGAGGTCAATATTGCCTGGAGCTTTGCATTTTTATTTTTATAATAATCGAGCATAAGCAATTCACATATAAGAGAAACAGCCCTTAAAGCGCCATGACCTTCGGCTTTTGGTAGTTGGATGATAAAGGTATTTAAATGGGGAAACAACAATGAAAGCTTAGAGCGACAGACAAATTCTAACACCCAAGCAGCTTTGGTAGCTATTTTTTTATCCTTTCCGAAGCAATACGCCACTAATTCTGGCAGTGTTTCAGGGTGCGCAAGCACCCAGTTCGCAGCTTCTAATCTATTTATCCGATAGGCCTTTTCATAATTTATGTGTTCAAGTAATCCGGAGCTGCTCATCCTTCCAAAGCATTTATATTCGCTACAACTTTAGGGACTCCTGTAGTTGCTTTTTCGGCATAGACTTTAATTTGTTTGCTGGAAGCAATAGAGGGATTGGGATCCACAAAATAGATTTGAGAGTCGTAAGGAGCGTATTGTATAAGATCAGCCGCTGGATATACTTGCATAGATGTTCCTACAATAATTATAATATCTGCATTTTCTACCTGCTCGATAGCAATATCTAACATAGGAACTGCTTCTCCAAACCATACAATATGTGGACGCAATTGGTGGTTATGTTCACAAAAATCCCCCAGATTAAGATCCTCTTTCCAATCCAATACTAAGTTTTCATCAAAGGTGCTCCGTACTTTTAACAACTCCCCATGTAAATGAATCACATGATTACTGCCTGCTCTTTCGTGTAGATCGTCTACATTTTGAGTAATGATCACAACATCGTGTTCTTTCTCTAATGCAGCTAAAGCTTTATGGGCAATATTAGGTGTTACTTCCAGTAATTGTTGACGACGTTTATTATAAAAATCCAAAACAAGTTCTGGATTGTTTGCATAACCTTCTGGAGAAGCAACAGATAATACATCATGTCCTTCCCAAAGACCGTTACTATCTCTAAATGTTTTTAAACCACTCTCTGCACTAATTCCGGCTCCTGTGAGTACTACTATTTTCATTTTGTAAAAAAATTAATTTATATCCTTTTTATTAATTTACTTAATATATATTTAACAATAATTTAATTTTAATAACAAAAACCTAATTTTTTATGAGAAAACTAATAATGTATGCATCGCTTGCAGCACTAACTTTCACAGCATGTGAAAATGATCCCCAAGAAGAAAATCTTGAAAATCAAATCGATATGAGCGATTTTCGATTAACTATAGAAGAAACCCCATCAGCTGAACAGGGTCGTCAATGTCATTCTATGGAAGTCCTTAACAGACAGATTTCTGAAAACCCAGAATTAATTCAAAGAATGTATGAAATTGAAGAATTTACACGCATTCAAGCTCAAATACAAAGTAGACCCCCTGGAAATGGGAACGGTAATGGCAATGGGAATAGTGGCGGTGGAGATCCAGACCCAGATCCAACAGGTGACAATTTAGGTGCGATTACCATTCCTGTTGTAGTTCATGTAATATATAATAATGCCAATCAGAATATTTCAGACCAACAAATTACTAGTCAAATTAATGTGTTGAATGCTGATTTCAATAAATCAAATAGTGATCTTAATCAGGTTCCATCAGAGTTTAGTTCATTAATTGCAGATGTAGATGTAAACTTTACTTTAGATCAAGTAATTAGAGTGTCTTCTACGAGAACGTCTTGGGGCACAAATGATGCTATGAAATTCTCATCAAATGGGGGTTCTGATGCAGTTTCACCCAATACCAAATTAAATATATGGGTGTGTAACATAGGAGGTGGAATCTTAGGGTATGCTCAATTTCCAGGCGGTAATTCTGCTACAGATGGTGTCGTAGTTGGTCCACAATTTTTCGGCACAACAGGATTTGTTTCTGCACCATTTGATAAAGGTAGAACAGCAACACATGAAGTAGGACACTGGCTAAACTTAAGACATATTTGGGGTGACGGTAGATGTAACAGAGATGATTTTGTTAATGATACACCTAAGTCTGATGCACCAAACTATGGCTGTCCAAATTATCCAGTTAACAACTGTCGCTCAAATGATATGAGTATGAATTATATGGATTATGTAGACGATGCTTGTATGCAAATGTTTTCTGAAGGTCAAAAAACCAGAATGCGAACCATTTTCTTAGCAGGTGGACCCCGAGATTCATTTATACCTTAAATAGTTTAAACATTAGTAAAAAGGTGTCTTCAAAGGCACCTTTTTTTATTTAGGAAATCGTTATTTTTTGTAGCTTTACCTAAACAATTTCAACTTAATTAGAATGTATATACTTACAATTATTGGTATGGTGGTAGCCATAGTTGTTGTCGCCATAATCCTTTTAGCTCTTATTGCTCCAAAAAAATATCATGTAGAACGAAGTATGATTATTAAAAGACCAGTCAAAGAAATTTACAAGTATTTGCGTTTTATTAAAAATCAGGATGAGTGGTCTCCTTGGAAAAAAAGAGACCCAGAAATGAAGCAGACTTATATAGGTACCGATGGAGAGGTTGGATTTATATCAAAATGGGATAGTAATCACAAACAAGTAGGAAGTGGAGAACAGGAAATCAAATTTCTTGTGTCTCCTACCCGTATTGATAGTGAACTTCGCTTCTTTAAACCTTGGAAGTCTAAAAGCAACGGATTCTTTATTCTTACTGAGATCAATCCAGAAAAAACCGAGGTCACTTGGGGATTTGAAGGAACTCATAAAATTCCTGCAAATGTTTTTGGTTTATTTTTTAATATGGACAAAGCAGTAGGAAAAGATTTTGAAGAAGGACTTAGCGAGTTAAAGAGAATTCTTGAAAACTAGACCTCTATCTTTTTTAGTTCATTGTAATTTCTATTCAATCTTTTAAGAAGCATTCCATAGATTAACCAATAGATGAGCATAAGCAACCCTAACATCACTACGCCAACTACAATTTGAGCAACAAAGAATACAGTAGTTACATCATTGGGAGGTAACGAATTATACCCTTCCATTCCAGATAATATATTGTTGAGTTTATCTTTTTCTAGATAGAAGTAAATATTGAAGATAAGTAACATAAGCCCAGTCACTCCTACATTAAAAATTACAAAATAGCGAACAGTTTTTCGAGTTTTTAAAATGTTTTTCATTAAATCCTTGGCAGAATCTGTGACTTTAATGGCTCTATGGTTTTTATAAAACAGGTAAATAAAGAAAGCCATAACTGTATAATTAAATACCGTAAGGGCAACCATAATATTTTTAAGTCCCATTTCAGCATAAAATTCTTTTCCAGTTTCAGGAAGGAAAAAAGTCATGCTCACCCAAAATGCGAGCTCGATTACACTAATTAAAAAGATCCACTTCACAATAGAAGAAGACTTTTTTAATAACATTCCGTAGATATCTTTATACGACAATGAAGGGAGCTCCTGCTCTCTAGTTTGCCATCTTTCTTTTAATAATTCTAATTCATCCATAGCATTACGGATTTAGTATTTTTCTCAATTTTTCCTTAATTCGGTTCATCTTTACCCGTGAATTCACTTCGCTAATTCCTAGAGTTTCAGAAATTTCTTTATAATTTTTATTTTCCAGATACAAGAATACCAGCGCCTTATCAATATCATTTAACGTTTTAACCGCGCTGTACATTAATTTTAATTGCTCTTCCACAGTATCGTCATATTCTTCCGAAGAAATTTTAAAACTAACTCCTTCAAAATCCTGAGTTTGAACCCTTCGTTTTGACTTTCGGTATAATGTAATAGCTGTGTTAAGTGCTACACGATACATCCAAGTGCTAAATTTAGAGTCGCCACGAAACTTAGGAAATGCTTTCCATAATTGGATTGTAATTTCCTGAAACAAATCATTATGTGCATCATTGTCATTGGTGTATAAACGACAAATTTTATGCACAATGTTTTGATTAGCTTCTAGCTGCGTTACAAAACTATGTTCTAGTTCTTTGTTCAAGGTTGATTGATAGTTATTACGTTAGTGTGAAGAGTTCTTTCTTTGTTACAAAATACCTAAAATTAATCTATGCCAGCCTTCAATTATGTATTTTTGTAGAAACGTCTTTCTATGAATATTCCCTCTTCAACACATCCTCGAGTTATTGTTATAGGTGGAGGTTTTGCAGGTATTTCGCTTATCAAACAACTAAAAAAATTAAAGGTACAGATAGTACTTTTTGACAGGCATAATTATCATACGTTTCAGCCATTACTTTATCAGGTTTCCACTGCTGGCTTAGAACCTGATTCGATTGCATATCCGCTTCGGAAAATTTTCAGAAACCATAAGAATTTTCACTTCAGAATGGCGGATGTACTAGAGATTGCTCCTTCAGAAAAGAAAATTACAACTTCTATAGGCGAATTGACATATGATTATTTGGTAATCGCAACAGGGACACGTACCAATTACTTCGGAAACAAAAATATAGAATCGAACAGTATGCCAATGAAGACAGTTCCTCAGGCGCTTAATATTCGCAGTTTGATGCTCCAAAATATTGAAGAAGCAGATATTAGCGAAGATCCGAAAGAACGGGAGCGACTACTTAATTTTGTCATCGCTGGAGCTGGTCCTACCGGGGTAGAGCTAGCTGGTGCCTTGGCAGAGTTTCGAAAAGGCATTTTAGAGCATGATTATCCAGAATTAGAAGAAGAAGAAATGAATGTGCATCTTGTCGAGGGGTCAGACCGTGTTTTGCCGCCCATGAGTAAAAAATCTTCAAAAAATGCACAAAAATATCTGGAGAAGCTAAGGGTAAAAGTTCATCTAAACACACTCATAGAGGACTATGATGGTACCTTAGTTAAAACAAAAGATGGTAAAAATTTTAGAACGGCTACATTTATTTGGGCGGCTGGGGTTACAGGCGCTCCAGTACAAGGATTAAATGGCGAAGCATTGCTAGAAAAACCTAACAGATATCAAGTGGATAGTTTTAATAGGGTAGTGGGGTATGACACCATTTTTGCATTAGGAGATATCGCATTAATGAATACGAAGGATTTTCCAGAGGGCCATCCGCAAGTTGCCCAACCAGCCATACAGCAGGGAAAACATTTGGGTGAAAATTTTAAGCGGCTATTGGCTAATGAAGAGTTAAAGCCATTTGACTATTTTAATAAAGGGACGATGGCTACCGTTGGCCGTAATAAAGCTGTTGTGGATATTAAAAAACTTAATTTTGGAGGTCCCTTGGCCTGGTTTTTATGGATGTTTATTCATTTATTTTTTTTAGTTGGTTTTCGTAATCGCGTAATTACTTTTTTCAATTGGACCTATAATTATATCAATTACGATCGTGCTGCACGGTTAATTATAAGGCCTTTTAAGAAAAAATAAATCAGTCGGTTTTTACTTTAATTGCACCTCCAGCACCCAAATAACTTCCTCCAACTTCATCAATATTAACATCCAACTCATCACTGGTGTCAATACTTTTCAGGTTTACTTTTACCTCGTCATACGTATCTACACTTTTTAGATTTACATTTAATTCGTCATAGGTAGCAATATCGACAATGCGAACATCCATAGTAGTTGAAGCATTTACGGGAACAAGTTTATAATCAATTGGGATTTCTAAGTTGTTTTCAAACTCAGTTGCATATGCTTTCGGTAAAATTTCAAAATCTTTTAGCACGTTTAGTGTTAAGCAAACAGCAATGATGGTTAAAATTACTTTAGTATACGTATCGGTTTTCATAAGATAGTGTGTTTAAATTTATTATTTTCTGAAACACAAATTGTTCCAAAAAATTAACCACACACCTTATTTACCTTTTTTTACTCTTTTTAAAACCAGAAAATTTTGCGGATTAATCCCTAAACCTGTAACTTTTTTATTGACAAACCGTATGGCCATATCATAATATAAAGGTACTATAGGAGCATCTGCAATTACAATACTGTCCATTTTAGTGTACAATTTTTTGCGGTCGTCTATCGTAGATATGCTTTGTGATTTTAGATACAGGCTGTCAAATACTTCATTTTTATAATGCGTATAGTTAGGACCGTTTGGTGTAAAATTAGGACTGTAAAAGAGTGATAAATAATTTTCGGCATCGGGATAATCTGCTACCCAACTCGCTCTAAAAATATCCAATTCACCACTACTCTTCATTTGTCTAAGGGTAGAAGGGGGAACCACATCAATGATCACATCAAGCCCCAGTTTTTCCAGTTCACGTTGTATATATTCACAAATATCCAGATATTGACTATTGGTGCCAATTGTTATTTGGGGGCTTGTATCCCCAGTTTCAGTTTTATATTGTTCAATAAGTTGCCTTGCTTTTTCTGGCTGATAGGTATACCCTTCAATAGCATCAAACCCTGCTAAGCCTTTTGGAATAAATCCGTTTACAGCAGGAAACCCCATTCCGTTTCGAAGATATTTTACCATTTTTTCTCTGTCAAATCCGTAGTTAACAGCCTGTCGCAATGCTTTCGAATTGATTTCTGAAGTTTCAGTGCCCAAAAAGAACCCTAGATACTCTGTGTTGAGATAGGGAGTAGTAATTAATTTAAATTTTTCGGAATAAGCAGGCTGAAGGTTTCCTGTGGTAGTGATAATTTCATCTTTGTACGAATTGTCAAGCCCAGATACCATATCAATTTTTTCTTGCGCAAACTGAAGAAACTCACTTTGTTTGTCTGGCAAAAAAGTAATCGCAACGGCCTCTAGGTAAGGGAGCTGCTCTCCATTTTGATCCTTTTCAAAGTACAACGGATTTCTACGAAGCACCAATTTTACATTTTCTTCCCAAAATTTAAATTGAAACGGACCAGTGCCTACAGGATTTCTTCGGAAAGAATTTCCATACCCTTCTACAGCTTCTTTTGGGACTACCGAGCAGTATCGCATAGATAAAAGGCCTAAAAACGCAGGAAACGGACTTTTTAGCTTGATGACGAATGTTGAATCATTCTCAGCTTTATAATAATCTACATTTTGAAGCACCCAACTTCCGGGAGAGGCTACTTCACTGGAAAGTAATCTATCAAAACTATACACAAAATCCTGTGCAACTACATTTCGAGTTGAATCCCTTCCGAAGACTTTATTCTTATGAAAAAACACATCGTCACGTAACGTAAATGTATAGGTGGAAGTACTGTCGTTAATTTCCCAGGATTTTGCGATGTCGGGTTTAATATTCAAGGAATCATCTAACTGCAGTAACCCATTATAGAGTTGGTTGGTAGGCCAGATAATCTGGGGGTTTCTTGCAAAAGCTGGATCTAATGAAGCAATGTTGCTATGTTCATTATATCTAAAAACGAGATTTTCATTGTAATAATCTTTAGTTTGTGTGCAAGATATTATGGATACTAATAGTGCCCCTAGACTTAAAATTTTAATGACTGGAAGTTTGAAGCAGGAAGCCAGAAGCTCGACTTTGTTTTTTAACTTGAGCATTTTGAAATTTAAAACTATTTTTTAGGATTTAGTCTGTTTCTAAAAGCAATAGACATATTAATAAGATCAAAACAATTAGTATAATGCAATTCAAAGGTAGACTCATTAAAATAATTCCTTCGTTTTGCTTTATGGAGGCAAGTTACTACTTCTGCAGTAGAGCGAATAGCATAACCTAAAAATTTTCTGAATTCTGGATCTGATTGTAGAATGGAACCTTCAGAGATATTTAATGCTATAGAGTCTCCTGCCCTCCTAATTTGTGAACTTAAGTTATAGATTTCTTTCTTTGGAAATGTTTCCGCTAAAAGATTTGTTGCTTCACCTAAATCCATTGCTTTTTGCCAGATTATCATTTTTTCAAATTTAAAACTCATAATCACTTTTAGTGGGGAGTATATCAAATTTAATAAATTTTTAATTTTGCTCTTCTAACTTCCATCTTCCTGCCATTTTAAAAAAAACTGTAAATTTGCCCTCCTTTTACAATTCAATGGAAACAAAGAATACAGTTGCTTTTTATACCTTAGGATGCAAACTTAATTTTAGCGAGACTGCTACCATATCGCGTGGTTTTACTAATGAAGGTTTTAATCGTGTAGATTTTTCTGAATCTGCAGATATTTATGTGATAAATACCTGTAGTGTTACTGAAAATGCCGATAAGCGATTTAAATCCATTGTTAAAAAAGCTCAAAAAGTAAACTCTGAAGCTTTTGTAATAGCCGTAGGCTGTTATGCGCAATTAAAACCACAGGAATTGGCAGATGTGGATGGTGTAGACTTGGTATTGGGTGCTACCGAAAAATTCAAGATTACAGATTATTTAAATGATCTTACTAAGAATGACATGGGTGAAGTGCATTCTTGTGAAATTGAGGAAGCCGATTTTTATGTGGGTTCGTATTCTGTTGGTGAACGTACCAGAGCTTTTTTAAAAGTTCAGGATGGGTGTGATTACAAATGTACCTATTGTACAATCCCACTAGCCAGAGGAATTTCAAGAAGTGATACGCTTGAAAATGTGTTAAAGAATGCCGAAGAAATTTCGGCAAAAGGGATTAAGGAAATAGTTCTTACTGGAGTTAATATTGGAGATTATGGTAAAGGTGAGTTTGGAAATAAAAAACATAAACACACTTTTTACGAACTATGCGTAGCATTAGAAAAAGTTCCAGGAATTGAAAGATTACGAATCTCTTCCATAGAACCAAACCTACTCAAAAATGAAACAATTGAATTTGTTTCCAAGGCTAAAACATTTGTGCCTCATTTTCACATTCCATTGCAAAGTGGAAGCAATGATATTCTAAAATTGATGAAACGTCGCTATATGCGGGAATTATATGTAGATAGGGTGAAAAAAATTCGGGAGGTAATGCCTCATGCCTGTATAGGGGTTGATGTAATTGTAGGCTTTCCGGGTGAAACTGAGGAACTTTTTCTAGAAACTTATACTTTTTTAAACGAGCTTGACATCTCGTATCTTCATGTTTTTATGTATTCTGAAAGAGATAATACCGAAGCAGCTTTGATGTCTGGAGTTGTATCAAATAGAGCCCGAAAAAAACGCAGTAAAATGCTACGCGGACTTTCTGTAAAAAAAAGACGAGCCTTTTATGAGCAGCAAATAGGGAGTACACGAACTGTTCTCTTTGAAGGGGAAAATAAAGAAGGCTATATTCATGGATTTACCGAAAATTATATCAAAGTAAAAGCACCTTGGAATCCAGAATTGATAAATACTTTACATAAAGTCGTTTTGACCAAAATTGATGAAGACGGGCTGGTTCGCTTTGATTTTGTCAAAGAAACAGCAGCGGTTTTACATTAAATACTAATCCCTACAGGGAGAAGGTCTCTGTATTTTCTTCGGTTTTTACGCATAAAACTTTTCACTTCTACACAAGTAGGAACCACGCTAATACCGCGCTCACGAACTTCTTCAAACACAGCCTTAATAAAAATATCTCTAAAACCTTGTTCTTCCAAATCATCTGGCATGTCGTATTTGGTAAGAAAGATTTTTCGATCCTGTAATGAGTATTCAATTCGAGCCATATTATCTCCCACTTCCAGCTCAAATTGTCTTAAAAATTCGTTGTCGTTAATTTCTACATCTTCAATCATAACTTAAGTTTTTTAATTCATAGGAACTTCAATAAGAAGTACCCTGCTGTGTTTTTTTATATCCAAAGCTATAGAATCTGTATCCCAGATTCCAATAGCATCTCGGTCGCTAAGTTTCTCACTGTCAACAAAAACAGTACCACTAATTACGAATATATAGGCGCCATGGTTTTGTTGATGAAGCGTATAGGTGGTTATTGTGTCTTCTGTAAAGTCTCCTAAATTAAAATAGGCCTGTTGATGTACATAAAGCTCTGTGTTCGTAGCTTTGTCTTTAGGCCAAACAATGGTTGTAAGTTTATTTTCAATTAATAGTGGAGCAATTTTTTCTTGTGCGTATCGGGGAGGTACATTTTCAGTTTCTGGAAGTATCCAAATTTGAAATAAGGAGATAGCTTCAGTGGTACTTGCATTTACTTCGCTATGTTCAACACCACTACCAGCACTCATAATTTGAATTTCACCACTTCGTATTACTTCAGAAAAACCCATAGAATCTTTATGTTTTAGAGATCCTGTCTGCGGAATGGTAACTATTTCCATATTTGCATGAGGATGCTTGCTGAAGCCCATTGCTGGAGCAATAAAATCGTCATTTAAAACTCGTAACTTTCCGAAGCCTAATCGGTTTGGGTCATAAAAATTCGCAAAACTGAAAGAATAGTTGGCTTTTAACCATCCATAATCTGCAGTGCCCCTCGTCGCAGCTGGGTGTAAAATCTTTTTCATGGAAGCTTTAGATAAAGTACCTTTGTTGTAAAGTTACGAATTATATCGGTTAGATTCTTATTTGTTAACAACCTCCTATGAATTCTCAAAAAATACATGTTTATTTTGTGCCTGGGCTGGCTGCAGGAAAAGAGATTTTCAGAAACATAAAGTTACCAGAAGATACGTTTCAAATTCATATTCTAGAGTGGTTGCTTCCAGAAAACAAAGAAAAAATGTCGTCGTATGCCCAGCGTATGGCTGCGAAAATTCATCATAAAAATCCGGTGCTCATAGGGGTTTCTTTTGGAGGAGTCGTTGCTCAGGAAATGAGTAAATTTTTAAAATGTGATAAACTTATCATTATTTCAAGTGTAAAAAAGCGAACAGAATTACCTAAAAGATTGCGTATCGCCAGTAAAACAGGGCTGTATAAATTGGTGCCAACAAGACTGGTGTTAAGTACAGATGATCTTACAAAATATGCTGTTGGACCCAGGTCCAAAAAGCGGTTAGGACTTTATAATGATTATTTGCATGTTAGGGACAAGGATTATCTGGATTGGGCAATCAAAAATATGGTTTGTTGGAAAAGGCGAGAGGTCTTACCTGGGATTTCTCATATTCACGGGGATTCAGATATAGTTTTTCCTCTTAAAAACATAGAAGATTGTGCTATAATAAAAGGGGGTACGCATGTCATGATCTTAAATAAAGGGAAAGAAGTTTCAGAAAAAATAGTTGACATTATTCAAGAGAAATAGCCAGACTGTACTATGGAAAGCTGAATGATTTCCATATCTTTATAAAAAAAAATACAATATGAGCTTAATAACAAAAATTGGAATGGTCACTATACTTTTTGTAGTGAGCAGTTTGTGTGTAAATGCGGTGCAGGAAGCACCTACCACAGACGAGACGATGGAAAAAAAATTAGTCAACGATTACAATGTGTATGCATTACCGTTGCCAGACAGTATGAACTTTGCAGGGGAAGAAGTGCCGCTTACAGATCCTGATATTAGAGAACGATTTGACCGCGAATTATTAGTAAACACCTATTGGCAATCTAACATGTTAATCATGATCAAACGTGCTAATAAATATTTTCCAACGATCGAGCGTTTGTTACAGGAACATGGTTTGCCAGATGATTTTAAATACCTTGCAGTTGCAGAAAGCGGATTAGATAACGTACGATCTCCTGCTGGTGCTGCAGGTTTTTGGCAGTTTTTAAAAGGGACGGGCAAAGAATATGGTTTAGAAATTAATGACTATGTAGATGAACGTTATAACCTAGAGAAAGCGACAGAAGTTGCTGCAGAATACCTTAAAAAGTCTAAAGAACGGTTTGGAACTTGGACAGCAGCTTGCGCAGCGTATAACGCGGGCAATGCAGGCGTGAATAATCAAATGGAGCGCCAGGACGCAGATGGATATTATGAGTTGTTGTTAAACTCTGAAACATCTCGATATGTCTTTAGAATTCTTGCCTTTAAAGAGATTATGAGTAATCCGAAAAAGTATGGATTTAATTTCCGAGAAAAAGATTTATATACCATGATTCCTACTCGAAAAGTATTGGTAGATAAGCCTGTTGAAGATTTTGCAGCTTTTGCAAAAGAACAGGGAATTAATTACAAGATCTTAAAAATCCACAATCCGTGGTTACGCGATACGTATTTAAAAAATGCCTCAGGAAAAAAATATTATATAGAAATACCTGAAACTGGATATTATACAGTGGGACAATAAATAACTAAATCATGACATGGATATGAATTTAACAGTGGTACTTTCACTTATTGCAATTGGGTTGCTTGCCGGAATTTTTAGCGGATTTATGGGCGTAGGTGGAGGTGTAGTCATGATTCCACTTATGATTCTTTTTCTAGGGTTCAATCAGCATGAAGCTCAAGGATTGAGTCTGGCAGTTTTGGCAATTCCGGTAACCTTGATTGCTGCCTATACCTATCACACTTCTGGATTTCCAATAGACTGGAAGTTCGCTTTGATTATCGCTGTATTTTTTGTGGTTGGGGCACTAGTAGGGTCTAAATTTGCTGTAAAAGTTGATCAAAACATTCTTAAAAAGATCTTTGCTGTGGTCCTAGTTATTGCAGCAGTAAAACTGTTCTTCGGAAAGTAATAAGATTCAAATACTAAAAAAAGCCTCAAATTAGTATTTCTATTTATTTGAGGCTTTTGTTTTTGTGTTAATAACCACTGAAGATTGTTCCGTAAGTTAGCGTCTTCTACCTCCGCGGCCTCCGCCGTATTGTTGCTTAGGTTGTCCCGCACGTTTCATTTGTTGTTTCATCATTTTTATCTGCTCATCCATCATATTGTGCTTGTCGAGTTTTTTAGCTTCGGCCAATAGCTTTTCTGCTTCTCGTTTCCGATTCTTGGTCATTGCAATTCCAGCAAGATTTAATTTTGTCATTGCCATATCTGTATCCATACTTAAACCAAGACTTACAGCCTTTTTAAAATACTTTTCAGCTTCATTCATATTGGTTTGAGAAACCATTAAACCGTTGAGGTAATTGTAATACCCTTGTTGTTTTTTAACTAATGCAGCTTCGGGATTTTTAATTTTATCAAGCCATTTTTTAGCGCCAGGAAAGTCCTGCTTTCTAAGACGGAGAAAGGCTAATAGTATAATTTCGTTTTTAAAGTAAAGAAACACAAAAATGCCGGCAAGCAGAATGAACATAATACCGTTTCCAATATTTTCTTCTACAAACTGCCAGACAGCTGCTGCTATGCATAATGCGGTTAAAACTAATTTAATATTTTTGTTGAACATGTATTGGTTTTTTAACGGGTGTCAAAGGTACTAAAAACATTCAAAAATATTTTACAAAATCTCTTTGGAAAGTAAAAAAACGTTGTATATTTGCACCCGCCTACGCGAAGAAGTATGTTGTAGTTAAGAAGCTTTTGTTTAGGCGCTCTCAAAAGAGAATTTTAAAGAAAGAATTGATACAAGTTAAAGTATACTAAAATGAGCAAAAGAACATTTCAGCCATCAAAAAGAAAAAGAAGAAACAAGCACGGTTTTAGAGAGCGTATGGCGTCTGTAAACGGAAGAAAAGTATTGGCTGCGCGCAGAGCGAAAGGCCGTAAGAAACTTTCTGTATCAACCGAAGCTCGTCACAAAAAATAATGTTGATAAGTTATATATAAAAAGGTGTTGTTTTAAAAGCAACACCTTTTTTTTATACCCTATTGAATCGTAATTTTAAGCCATCAAAAAAAGCACCTCAAAATGCCAAAAAATTCTAAATTAAAATCCATCTTACTTATCGGCTCAGGCCCTATTATTATTGGACAGGCTTGCGAATTTGACTACTCAGGATCGCAGGCATTGCGCTCCCTTAGAGAAGATGGAATTGAAACCATACTTATAAATTCTAATCCGGCAACTATCATGACAGACCCTTCTATGGCAGATCATGTGTACTTATTGCCTCTTACTACAAAATCAATAGTTAAAGTACTAAAAGAGCATCCACAAATTGATGCAGTACTTCCAACCATGGGAGGACAAACCGCTTTGAATCTTTGTATTGAAGCAGATGAAAAGGGAATCTGGAAAGATTTTGGAGTTGAAATCATTGGAGTAGATATTGATGCTATTAATATCACCGAAGACAGAGAGCAGTTTAGAGAATTGATGCTTAAAATTGGAATTCCAATGGCTCCACAAGCTACTGCAAATTCGTACTTAAAAGGTAAAGAAATTGCCCAGGAATTTGGCTTTCCGTTGGTGATTAGAGCTTCTTTTACGTTGGGTGGAGCTGGAGCTTCCATTGTGTATAAAGAAGAAGATTTTGATGATTTGCTACGCCATGGTCTAGAAATTTCTCCCATTCATGAAGTCATGATTGACAAGGCTTTAATTGGCTGGAAAGAATACGAATTAGAACTTCTACGTGATGCCAATGATAATGTAGTAATCATTTGTGCGATTGAAAATATGGATCCAATGGGAATTCATACGGGTGACTCCATTACTGTTGCTCCGGCAATGACTTTAAGTGATCGTACCTATCAACGAATGCGAGATATGGCAATCCATATGATGCGAAGTATTGGTGATTTTGCAGGTGGATGTAACGTTCAATTTGCTGTAAGTCCAGATGAAAAAGAGGATATCATTGCTATTGAAATTAATCCCCGAGTCTCACGTTCTTCAGCCTTAGCTTCAAAAGCAACGGGTTATCCAATTGCTAAAATCGCAGCAAAACTTGCTGTTGGATATCATCTTGACGAGCTCGACAATCAGATTACAAAATCTACTTCAGCTTTATTTGAACCAACCTTAGATTATGTCATTGTTAAAATCCCACGTTGGAATTTTGACAAATTTGAAGGTAGTGACCGTACGCTTGGTCTCCAAATGAAAGCCGTAGGAGAAGTTATGGGAATTGGCCGTTGTTTTCAAGAAGCACTACATAAAGCTACCCAATCCCTTGAAATTAAAAGGAATGGACTAGGAGCCGATGGTAAAAGTTATACCGACTACGAACAGATCTTAGATAAATTGAAAAATGCTAGTTGGGATCGTGTATTTGTAATTTACGATGCCATACAAATGGGTATTCCACTAAGCAGAATACATGAGATCACCAAAATTGATATGTGGTTCTTACGTCAGTACGAAGAATTATACATGCTTGAAAAAGAGATATCTAAATTTAATCTCGATACCCTTCCGAGAGAATTATTACTAGAGGCGAAGCAAAAAGGATATGGAGATCGGCAGATCGCTCATATGTTGAAGTGTCTTGAAAGTCAGGTGTATAAAAAACGTGAAGAAATGAATATTCAGCGTGTTTACAAGCTAGTGGATACGTGTGCTGCCGAGTTTAAAGCACAAACTCCTTATTACTACTCTACTTTCGAGAATGAAATGGAAACTGCAGATGGAAACCGTTATTCAGAAAACGATAGTGTAGTAACCGATAAGAAAAAAATTATTGTGTTAGGTTCTGGGCCTAACCGTATCGGGCAAGGAATTGAATTCGATTACTGCTGTGTTCATGGGGTGTTGGCAGCTTCAGAAATTGGGTATGAGACCATTATGATCAACTGTAATCCTGAAACGGTATCTACCGATTTTGATGTAGCCGACAAACTGTATTTTGAACCTGTTTTCTGGGAACATATTTATGATATTATTCGGCATGAAAATCCAGAAGGAGTGATTGTTCAGTTAGGAGGACAAACAGCTTTAAAGCTTGCCGAAAAGTTAGATCGCTACGGAATCAAAGTACTGGGAACGAGCTATAAGTCACTTGATTTAGCCGAAGATCGCGGAAGCTTCTCTACCTTGTTAAAAGAAAATAACATTCCGTATCCAGAGTTTGGAACTGCTGAAACAACAGAAGAAGCCTTGGCACTTTCAGAAGAGTTGGATTTCCCTTTATTAATTAGACCTTCATATGTATTGGGCGGTCAAGGGATGAAAATTGTTATCAACAAAAAGGAATTGGAAGAGCACGTAGTTGACTTATTGCGTAAAATTCCGAATAACAAATTATTGCTCGATCATTATCTGGACGGAGCCATCGAGGCAGAAGCAGACGCAATTTGTGATGGTGAGAATGTGTATATTATAGGGATTATGGAGCATATAGAACCGTGCGGAATTCACTCGGGTGATTCCAATGCATTGTTACCTCCGTTTAACTTAGGAGACCTAGTGCTTCAGCAAATAAAAGACCATACGTTCAAAATTGCTAGAGCTTTAAATACGGTAGGCCTTATTAATATTCAGTTTGCGATTAAAGATGATAAGGTATTTATAATTGAAGCCAATCCTAGAGCCTCGAGAACAGTTCCATTTATTGCAAAAGCATATGGAGAGCCCTATGTAAATTACGCTACAAAAGTAATGCTGGGGCACAATAAGGTAACCGACTTCGATTTTAAACCACATCTTGAGGGCTATGCTATCAAGCAACCAGTTTTTAGCTTTAATAAATTTCCGAATGTAAATAAACAATTAGGTCCGGAGATGAAAAGTACCGGCGAAAGTATCTTATTTATAGACAGTTTAAAAGATGATGAATTCTACGATTTATATTCTAGAAGAAAAATGTATTTAAGTAAATAATAAAAACCTTTTTAAAAATAAAATCCTGCCATTATTTGTGGGATTTTTGCTTTTTAAAATATTTAAATTTAACTAATATCTTTAATATTAGAACCAAGACCTAATTTATATCGTATCTTTTACAAAACTAAATACATAACAACATGAAAAAAATTACTTTATTCGTAGCATTTATACTTTCCAGCACAATGCTTTTTGCACAAGACACCTTTAATGTTTCCTGGCTTCAGGGAACTACAGACGCAAACGTAACATTAGAGGTTGGGGATACAGTTGAATGGACTTGGGGTAATACGGCACCCCACAATGTTGAAAGTACAGACCCGGATGCTCCAGGAGATTTTAGTTCTGGAACCGAAACGGGGATGGGATTTGTTTATTCTTATACCTTTATGAGTGTGGCAGAAATAGACTATTTATGTACCATACATCCAGGCTCAATGTTTGGAAGACTTACAATTACTGAAGAATTAGGTGTGGATGACAAGTTTGCTACAAACATAAACTATTATCCAAATCCAGTATCAAATACCTTAACTGTAAGCTCATTATTTGAGTTGGATAGTTTTGTAATTCATAACGTACTCGGGAAAGTAATAACTCAAGGAAGTGCTTCAGGAAATATCACAGAAATTGATATGTCTGATCTATCAAGAGGTATGTATCTTGTAACAGCAAAATCTGGAGGTTTGTCAACAACTTTTCAGGTAGTAAAAAGATAATTATATCTTCTGAATGAATTTAAATCCTGCTTCGGCGGGATTTTTTATTTTATTGTTTCTGAAGCATTTTCTTAATGAGTACAATTTGCCCTAAATGATAGTAGCAATGTTCTATCATGCCCTCCACATTCCGCAGATAGCTTCCATATTTTTTATCCACAAAGTGAGTCGCAAGTTTCTCTTCTGAAAGTGCTTCGATATAAGAGGCGAAATCGTTTGCGTTCTTCCAAAACTCATTTAAAATAGTTTTCCATTGTTCTTGAGAAGTAACCTCAGGAAAGTCAAAGCTATAAGTGTCACGTATTTCTAATTGGCCTCCATCAAATACTTGATTGACACCTTTAATATAATAATTGATATGTTGCGTAAGTGCAGCGATACTGTTAAGGTCGGCTATGTGAGTAGTAGCTGTTTGCCAATCTAAATTCTCTAATTGAGCTCTATAATTTGTATTGGCAACCCAGGTGCCATGAAACAATACTTCTTTAAAACGAACGGAAAGGTTTTTTGAGTCCTCCATGATGTTATTTTAACTACCTGCGAAAGGTGTTCCAAATAATCCTACTGCAAGCTCAATAAAAACAAGCAGTAGTATGGTAATGATAATTAAAATACCTAAATATTTATGCTTAGGTTTTATAGCTCTGCTTAAAATTAATTCGATACATCCACCTGCAAAAATGAAGAGTCCACCTGCAATAACATAATCAGATAGTGACCAGTTAATTTGTTTGCTGAAGTATCCTGCTATCAAAGGGAGTAACAACAATGTCATTATGATAAGCAATATTATAAAAAACCTTTTATTAAAAAACACCATCATTATTTATTAATTTCTATTAAAATGAGGGGATTGTTCCTGCTCAACAGCTGTAATAAAGTATTTTGTGTCACCCCAGAAAAAGAAGGTGCCAAACCGTTCTACATAAGTGAGTTTTACATACTGTCCTTGGTATTCTTTGAGATCCTCTATAACCTGTTCATTTTGATCCAATACCGAAAACTCAAAGATTTGGGCGCCACTAATTCCCTGGCTTATCTCACCTTCCCATGTTTTTACAATGACTCCTTTATGACTAAATTTTATGAGCTCTCCTGCACGTGTACCTTCACTATAAGGTACAAAGTATACAAATGCAAAATATAATAAGTAACCGGCAAATAGCACGCCCAAAATGATAAAGAGTATTTTTTTCATAGTATATCTCTGCGAAAGCAGTGATTTTATTAATTATTTTTTGTGTTTAATCAATAAAGCAACAAAAACTCCAACCCCAATTAATAACATAAATACACCAACAGCTTGGTAGAAAGTATTAATGTTATTCCCAGGACTTACAGGAGTTGCAAGTAAACTGTAAATTCCACCGCCAATAAGTAATATACTAAATATCAAGTACGTAATACTATCTGCTTTGATTAATGCTTTTGTTGTTTTATCCATGATGTATCAATTTAAAATTATTTTTCCCACTTTATTCATCATCATTTTCTTTTGCCCTTTCCAGCAACTTCTGATCAATATGTTTGCTGGCTTTAGCGCCTAATCTTTTTAGTTTTTCAACTCGTGAAACAAGATTTCCTCTTCCAGTTAGCTTTTTCATAGCACTTTCGTAACTACCTTGGACAGTACCTATTTGTTTCCCAACTTTAATTAATTCGTCTGTTAAGTTAGTAAAACTATCGTAAAGTGCACCTGCTTGTGTCGCAATTTCTATAGCATTTTGTTGTTGTTTTTCATTTGTCCACATGCTGTCGATTGTACGCAACGTAGCTAATAGGGTAGAAGGAGTGACGATGACAATATTCTTTTCAAATGCCCAATTATATAAACTACTATCCTGATTAATAGCTACAGCAAAGGCTGGTTCAATAGGGACAAACAGTAATACAAAATCAGGACTTTCAATATGATAAATATCCTGGTAATTTTTTGCACTTAACTGATCTATATGCTTTCGAAGGGAGGCGATATGCTCTTTTAGATATTTTGGTCGCAACTCTTCATCTTCTTCATTCACAAAACGCTCATAGGCAACCAATGATACCTTACTATCAATAATCATTTTTTTATGGTCGGGTAAATGAAGCACCACATCTGGAAGTACTCTTTTACCCTCAACATTGGTATAACTATTTTGAACAAAATACTCTCTATCTTTTTCAAGTCCGCTTTTCTCTAAAACACGCTCTAATACCAACTCTCCCCAGTTTCCCTGTATTTTGCTATCTCCCTTTAACGCTTTAGTAAGATTGGTAGCTTCTTTACTCATCTGTTCGTTGAGTTCTTTTAAACCAATAATTTGCTGGCGGAGCATGGCGTGGCGATCGATACTTTCTTTGTGTGTATCTTCAACCCGTTTTTCAAATACTTTTATCTTTTCTGAAAGTGGATTTAACAAAACCTCCAAACTTTCTTTATTCTGCTTGGTAAACTTGGTGGATTTTTCATCCAGAATTTTATTGGCAAGATTTTCAAACTCTTTGGTGAACTTCTCCTGAAGCTTTTCAACCTCGGCTTTTTGTTCCCTGTTTTTTTGTTCTAGATTGTCAAATTCTGTATTTCGTTTGACCAATTCAGAATTTAAAAATTCTTTTTCTTTCCGTATCGCTTCACGCTCATTCAGTACATTTTCAAAACGTTCCTGTAATTTTTCCTCTTGATGACTGGCTTGCAACAAACGTTCTTCAAGTTTTCCAGTTTCCGATTTTTGTTTGAGACGTGCAATGAGATTGCCTATAAAAGCTCCAATAAGTAGGCAAATTGCGGCAAGAAGAAGAAAAAGAAAAGTTTCGTTCAAAATATAATAGGGTATTATTTTTAATAGATTTTGTAGTAAAGATAGCGAGAATTTATGTTTCAGACCACCCAGATTTTCAGTAAACTGAAAACCATCTCCCCGTAAACAAAAATGAAATAGTAGCAGTGTAGATCAACTCTTACCTTCTATGGTAGGAAGATATTATTTTAAGAATTTACCCCAAACCGTCCTGTATTTTCATCAAAAGCAATGGTTTCTTTAGGGAATAGTGAGGCGAAGGTGCCTTCTTCAATGAGTTGGCAGGGAGTATTAAAGTATGTTTTTGACGGAGTCATCACAATCATACTGTCGGCAAGCTGAATAGCAAGATCGATTTCATGGGTGGAAAAGAGAATAGTTTTGTCCTTTTCGATAGCGAGTTTTTTAAGCATTTTTAATATATAGGCTCGATGATATAAGTCCAGATGTGTGGTAGGCTCATCCAGAATTATGATGGGTGTATCCTGCGCCAAGGCTCTGGCAATTGCGACACGTTGTAACTGGCCATCACTTATTTCATAGCATTTTTTTTCTGAAAGTGCTTTGGTTTCTGTTATGTAAAGTGCTTCTGCAATAGCGCTTTTGTCGGCTTCGGAAAGTTGACCAATCCAGTTAGTGTACGGTTGTCTGCCTAAAGAAACCATTTCAAGAACGGTTAGGTTTTTTGACGCAAATGCTTCAGTTAAAACCACGCTGATTTGAGTTGCTAATTGCACAGAAGAATAGTCTGATAGCGACTTTCCTTTCAGTACAATATTCCCTCCAAGTTCGGGTTGCATTCTTGTTAACGTTCGGAGTAAAGTTGACTTTCCAATACCGTTGGTACCTACTAATCCTATTAATTGTCCTTCAGTTAAACTAAAATTAATATCTGATGCAATGGGAAAAGAGTTCTTTTTTTGATAATACCCTACCATTAGATTCTGGGTTTCTAGCACAATATTTTTTTCTCCTTCAGCCATTAAAACAATAATTTACGTTTTCTAACCAATAACCAGATCACAACAGGAGCTCCCAAAAGCGAGGTAATTGCATTGATTGGTAAGGTGTATTCAGAAAATGGAAGCTGCGCTACGGTATCGCATAACAACATTAGAATTGCTCCGCAAAGTAACACAGTTGGGATTAAAATAAAATGATTGGAAGTTTTTATAAACTGTCTGGTAAGATGTGGAACAGCCAACCCAACAAAAGCAATAGGTCCTGCAAAAGCTGTAATGCTTCCAGCTAACAAACTAGTTGCAATAATGATTAGAAAAGTGGTTTTCTTCATCTGTAAACCCATGCTTTTAGCATAGTTTTCTCCCAGTAATAACGCATTTAACGATTTGCTGTTAAAAACACTGAGCAATAATCCAATAAGACAACAAATGACTAAAATGAATACTCCGCTCCAGGATTGATTTCCTAAACTCCCAAAACTCCAAAAAATATACTGTTGTAATTGCTCGGCATTACTAAAATAACTTAATACAGCTACTACGGCTGCAGTTACACTTCCAAACATTAATCCTATGATCAAAATTGCCATCGTATCTTTTACTCGTAAAGTCACTGCAAGAACCGCCAATAGTACCAAGAAACTTCCTAATGCTGATGCGATTACTAAACTCCACTGACTTAACAATAGGCTACCCAAAAAACCACCAAAAGCTCCAGCACCTAAAATTAAAATAGCTACTCCTAAGCTTGCGCCACTGCTAAGCCCTAATACAAAAGGCCCTGCCAGTGGGTTACGAAACAGCGTTTGCATCAACAGTCCAGAAACTGCCAATCCACCACCAGCAAGAATTGCAGTTAATGCTTTTGGCAATCTGTAATCCAGAACAATATAGCTCCAACTTGACTTAATAGCTTCAGACCCTGTTAGTATTTTTACAATTTCTTCCAAGGGAATTCCTACCGATCCTAAACTAATATTCAGCAAAAAAGTCAGTACCAACATACCACTAAGCAGTATAAAATAAATGCGGTATGTTTGTGTAGTTTGCACTATTGCAATGTACTGAAAAAGTATAATTCGTAGTTGGGCAACAACTCCGGATGTAGAATCTTTATCATATCCTTAAGGACAAGATCGGGTCTGTTGGGTGCTAATTCATAATAGAGAACTCCGCCAGTAGCTCCTTTTTTGTTTGTAAAACTATAGATGTTTTTAGTGTTAAATGCTTCAAACTCACTATAGGCTGAGTGATAGTCTTGCATTTGTTGTAATGAAGTAAATTGTCCCGGGCCAATCCAGAATTGAGCATTTTGCCCTTTTTCCAAAACAGTTTCAACATTGGCTGCAATACTTCCTGTTCCTTTGGTGTCTTTCCAGAGATAGTCACCATTGGCATCTGCAATAAACTGTGCTGCCCAACTATCGCCTTGAGGTAAATACCATACATCTTTATACATGGCACCACTTAATACAGTAGGAGAGGAGGATGCTTTAGAAGCAATATTTTTTGCCTCGTTGTAGTTTCTTTCTATGGTACTAAAAATACTATCGGCTTCTTTTTGCTTTCCGAAGAGTGCTCCAAAAAATTTAATCCATTCGGCTTTACCCAATGGGTGCGTTTCGGTCCAGTCTGCATTATACAAAACAGGAATTCCTGTGTTTTCTATCGTATTAAATGTTGTGTTGTTTCCGTCGACAGCAAAACCCACAACCACATCTGGCGATAGATCGATAAGGACTTCGGTATTAATGGCTTCATTTTTACCTAATTCTTTGATTGCTCCTATATCGATATGCTCTCGAGTTTTTTCCGAAGAAATATAATCCAGATTTGGAAATCCTATCAGTTTTTCTGAAACACCCAACATTTCTAAGGATGGAATATGAGTTGTAGAAGTCACCACAATAGTCGAAACAGGAACTGCTACTACAGCGTCAATACCATTTCCTTTTTTTACTTCTGAACCTTTTTCTACCAATGCATAGGTATAACTTTGATCTGCGCCTGGCCACGGATTTGTAATATGAAGCAAGGTCATATTCGTCATTTTTTCAATGCTGAAACCTTTCGCATAGCTTATAGATTCAGGAATAGCACCTTCTACAATGATGTCTTTGTTTTTAAATTCGCAGCTGCTAAAACTTATAAGTAGTATAATAAAAAGAAAAATTCTATTCATGGGGTAAAAGTAAGGTTTTTATTTTGTCATTTCGACAGAGCGTAGCGACGAGAAATCACATTACAGGGTTAATTTTTTTTTCTCACTTTAATGAGATCTCTCACTTTCTTCGAGATGACAGTTGAGAACGAAAACAATAAATTAAAATAATTCATCTATTCTTGGTTTTCAATAAAAGGATTGTGGTACATTCGCGTCAGATTTTTGGTGAATGTTTTTTACATTCTTAAAAGGGAATTCGGTTAAGCCGAAGCTGTTCCCGCAACTGTAAGTCTCCCGACATAGTAGGTCGGGATTGTGAAATCTATACCACTGTCCTTTTTTAACGGGATGGGAAGGTTCACGCAGACGAGCCAGGAGACCTGCCACATTTCTATTATTGTCAAACTTTCGGGATAAAAGTAAGGTGATGAAACGCAATATCGTGCAATACTATTATGCACTGCCTTCTCACATTTGTTTTCTTCTGAAAAAAATAAATTGTAAAATGATACGTAATTTAATTTTCTTCAGCCTTTTTATTACAGGTACTACTTTTGCTCAAAAAGCAGAAATCCTCGATAGTGTTTATCTGGACACGAAAATTCCTATAGCCCGAAAGAACAGTGGAAAAGTGATTGCTACCATTTCTGCTGAAACACTAGAACGCAGTACCGGGAAAACTGTAGCTCAACTTATTAATGAGGTCTCCGGAATTGAGATCAACGGGAGCAGGAGCAACGACGGACAAAATCTTGGCTATTTTGTACGAGGAGGACGAAACCGACAAGTGGTTATTATGGTGGATGGGGTGCAGCTCAATGATCCTTCGCAAATCTCTAATGATTACGATCTACGATTAGTTCCTGCTTCATCCATCGAAACTATTGAAATTATTAAAGGTGCTTCTAGCGTACTTTATGGAAGCGGTGCTGCTACTGCAGTCATCAGTATCACCACTAAAAAAGCCTCTAAACGACCTATAGCTGCAACAGTCACTTCAACATTTGGGAGCAATCGTTCTTCAGAAAATGAAGATAAAAACTACAAATTTGAAGAATTCACTAATTATATTTCAGTAAACGGAACGCTTAAAAAGTTTTTCTATAATGGGAATTTTAGCAATCGTTATGTAGATGGAATATCAGCTATAGCTGCCCCCGAAGGACAAGACCGTTTTGAGGCAGATGTATTTAATCGTTTTGACGGACGAATTAATCTAGGGTATAGGTTTAACAATGATATCACGATAAGTCAGTTTTTTGCTTTCGATAAATTTAAGGCGGGTTTTGACGATTTCAGTTTTGCGGATGCAGAAAATCGTTCGATAACCGAACAAATGAAAACTGGAGGGCATTTTGAATGGAAATATGCCAAAGGAACGTATGTTTTTAATGATAGCTTTACTTGGATCGAACGCGAGATAGAATCGTCGTTTCCTGCAACGTATGATAGTAAATCCTATACAATGGATAACTATCTAACGTATAATTTTTCCTCAACAATTACCGGTTTAGTTGGATTGAATTATAATAATAGTAAGTTTAATTCTTTCACTATTCCGTTTGGTGAAACCGAATTTGCCCAAGATATCGATGAGGACACAGCCAAGCTACACTATATTGATCCTTATATAAATGTCACCTATATTTCGGATTTCGGATTGAATCTAAATGCCGGTGCACGGGTGAACATTCATAGTATTTATGATACGCATATTGTGTACAATGTGAATCCGAGTTATAACTTCGGAATAGGGGAAACTAACCTGAAAGTATTAGGTTCGTATAGTACCGCATACATTACACCTTCATTATTTCAGCTGTATGATCCATTATATGGTAATGAGAACTTACTCCCAGAAGAAAACAGAACTATTGAAGGAGGCTTGGAATTCACACTAGAAAATGATTTGCGCATCAGCGCCGTTTACTTTAATCGAAACGAAGATAATTTTGTTGACTTTGTAACAGTGGATCCGGACCTATTTATTTTTCAGTATCGCAATATTGATGAAACATTTGAAGCAAGTGGTGTAGAAGTTGAAGCTTCCAAGACCTTTGATTTTGGGTTGCAGCTTTCAGCAAATTATACCAATACGCAAGCAGATGAAAAATTTGCACTTCGAATTCCGGAGCATAAAATAAATGCCGGTGTTACCTACCAATATGGTAATGGTACTTCTATAGGGGTAACGTATCAATATAACAGTGAACGAACCGATAGTTTTTTTAATTCGGAAACTTTTGCAAGTGAAAATGTGATATTAGATAGCTATGGGGTATTGGATCTAACACTTTCAACTCAGATTACAGACAATATTAAGATATTTACTGGAATCTCAAATATTTTTAATTCTGAATATGAGGAATTGTTTCGTTTTCAGACGCGGGGCAGAAACATACGTTCCGGATTCACGTTAAGTTTTTAATATTGAAACTATTGGGAAAGTGAAAATTAAATCCCAGATTCGGTAGCACTAATACTTTAGCGTATGGCTATAAAATTAGACTTATTCCCTTATATCTACATACATTAACTGAAAAACAGGTGATTGTTCATCACTACCATATGTTTCTTCAAGCTGAAGCGTAGTAGGTAAAGCCGGTCTGGGAGCGCCAGAAATCTGAGAAAGTGCGGTTGCTAAAAAAGGCTCATTAGGATCACCTAGCATTCCTAAATTAGAAAAATCTTCGTTTTGTTCAATGTCGGGTACGAGTCCGTCAATAAAATCAGTATTACCTGCTGTATTTACAGTCTTAAAAACTAAAGGTAGCATGGCGTAGGTATGTCCTGGATTTGCTTGGCTTCGACTAAAATTTGGAGCAGGGGCGTCATACAATATAAAAGAC
Organism: Jejudonia soesokkakensis; assembly: GCF_042664795.1. Taxonomy (NCBI): domain Bacteria; kingdom Pseudomonadati; phylum Bacteroidota; class Flavobacteriia; order Flavobacteriales; family Flavobacteriaceae; genus Jejudonia; species Jejudonia soesokkakensis. The sequence continues at coordinate 56,991 of NZ_JBHTBN010000007.1, read as the reverse complement.
GCTTGAAATTTTCCTGCCGTATTTTGTCCAATTTGCACTACATCAATGTAAGGTGCGAGGCTATTGATCACTAGTTCACTAGCAGAAGCCGAACGTCTTGTGGTCAATACATAGACACGCGTAAGATTTAAACTATTAGTATTATTCCCATTACTTATAGTACTATCGAAAAATCCTGGTTCTGCATAGTCTTCTTGGCGGTCTGCATTCCATTCTTCAGTATAAAAAATCTGATTGTTAAATTGTCCTGTGATCATACCGGCAAGATCTGTTGCAGTTTCAACCGAGCCGCCACCGTTGTATCGTAAATCAAGAACCAATTCTGTCACACCCTCAGCCTGAAACTGACCGAAAGCATTATTTAACGCTTCGTCAAAATTTCTAGTAAAAGAATTATACATTAAATATCCAACATTTTGTCCATCGACATCAAGCGTTCGTGCAAGAAAGACAGGATTTTCTTCATACTGGATTTTGGTAAGTTCTATTTCATCTTGTATAGGGGTAATTGTTTGTCCGTCAAATGTTGCTAAGCCAATAGTATAGGTGTCTGGTGATAATAAGTTATTGAAATTTGATTCTGTAATTTGTTGTCCGTCAATTCTATTAAAGATATCACCTCGTTGTATCCCTTCATTGGCGGCATCGGTATTGGGTAAGACATAACGAACATATCCAAAGAGATTTCCGCTCATATCAGGATAAAAAACCAGACCGAATTCCATTCCATTACTTACTGAAACTCCATTGATTGCATTTTCCAGTGCGATATAGTCATCCACTAAAATGCTAAATCGATCCTGAGGCGACTTTAGAAATTCAAAAAGTGCTTCGGGTGTTTCATAAGTATCCAAAAAGTCATTGAGTTCTCCGTCGTTTGCAAAAGCGTCATTAGCAAGTTCTGGTGTGTCTGCTTTGTATAGATAGAAAAAATTAAGTCCGCGATATATAAAATTTTGTATATCACTGGTAGAAGCTAGTTGTTCATTATCATCCAAGTCTTCAAAACAAGAAGTAAATAATAACGTAACAGATAATAGGGATAGGGTAAATAGCTTTTTCAAGGTGTATATTTTATGTTTCAGTAATTTGTAATCTTTTTAAACTTTCTTTTAAAAAAGTTTTTCTTAAAAGTAAGGACTTTACTATAAACGGTCGAAAAAAAGTTTCATTATTTACATTCAATAAAAAATAGAATGTAACAAAATTTAAGGTCATTCGTCGTATTTATAGAACGGCATATTTTATACTAGCTAACACCAAAAACTCTCTGTTTACAGGGAAATTAAATGAAACAAAAAGAATTCATAGCGACCGTACTTCCGTATAAAGATACATTGTACAGAATAGCAAAGAGACTTTTAGTTTCAAAAGATGAAGCCGAAGACGCCGTTCAAGAAGTTTTTTTGAAATTATGGAAAGGCAAAAATAAAATGAAAGACTATCGTTCTTCGCAAGCTTTTGCAATTACAATGACTAAGAATTACTGTCTTGACAGATTGAAATCTAAACAAGCAGGAAATTTAAAAATTGTACATACTAATTTTCAGAATAGAGATAATCTGGAAAAACAAGTAGAAGCTAATGACGGAGTGAGTATTGTTTTTAAGATTATGGAAACCTTGCCAGAACAACAAAAAATAATATTGCAATTACGGGATGTTGAGCAATTTGAATTTTCTGAAATCGCTCAAATGCTAGAAAGTAATGAAACAGCAGTTCGTGTTAATTTATCGAGAGCACGAAAAACTGTAAGAGAACAATTAATAAAACAATACAATTATGGAGTTAGCTAAAATAGAAGCTCTTTTAGAAAAGTATTTTGAAGGTACTACTTCGTTAAAAGAAGAGAAGATGCTTCAAGCGTATTTCTGCGGAAACGAGGTTGCGCCCCATCTTGATGTGTATAAAGCAATGTTTACTGAATTTGCTTCAGCACGAGGAGAGTGCTCAGACAGAGAAGTACTCCTTCCGAAGCAATCGTCAATCATTAAACCCTGGTGGTATAGTGTCGCAGCTTTATTAATCGTAGCTGTAACCGTTGGCGGATTTATTTTTTCTCAGCCTTCTGATTTATCTTCCGAAGAGAAAGAAGCACTGGCAGCTTTTAAGGAATCGAAAGAAGCGCTAAAGCTTATGTCACAAAGTTTTAATGAAGGGGCAGAAGACCTAGTTTACATTCAACAATTCACAAAATCAAAAAATAAAATTTTAAAATAATAACCTAAATTAAATAGTTACCCGACTTTTCGGACCCATACACAATGAAAAAAATAGCATTAATTATCGCACTTATTATAGCACCTTTAGCTACTATCGCACAGAACCCTTTTGCCTCATTTGAAGATGATAAAGATGTTTCTTCTGTAGTAGTTACTAAAAATATGTTCAAACTTCTGGCTAAGATTGATATTGAATCAGACGACCCTGAAGTAAAGGAATATATGGAACTCGTAAATAATTTGAATAACATTCAAGTTTACAGTACTTCAAACCCTGCAGTGGCAGAACGTATGAACTCTGCCGTTACTACGTACATTTCAGGAAATAAAAGCCTTAGTGAATTAATGAGAGTAAAAGACGACGGTAAAAATATTAAGTTTTACTCAAAAGAAGGAAAGAATGAAAACTTTGTAAGCGAATTGCTTATGCACCTTCAAGGTGATATTGATGGAAAATATATGAGTGTGGTGATGAGTATTACTGGTAATATTGACCTTAAAAAAATCTCTAAACTTACCAAAGATCTTAACGTGCCAGGTAGTGATGAACTTAAAAACGTAGAAAAAAAGCAAAAATAACCTTCTAACCTTAAAAACATGACCACCATTATTAAATATATCACTGCAGTTGTCCTTGCCATGCTGGCACTGGCAAGCTGTAATACCGAACCTTCTCTACAAGAATACCTTGTAGCGAAACAAGATGACAGTAAGTTTGTAAAGGTAGATTTACCTTCAAGTCTTTTAGATACAAAACAAAGTAATCTCGATGCCGAACAAAAAGAAATTTTAAAAACGGTTAAGAAGATGAATGTGGTTGCCTATCCAATAAAAGATGGTAATGAAGCTGAATATAGGACTGAAAAGCAAAAAGTAAAAACAATATTGGATGATGAAAAATACCAACTTTTATCGAAACTAAATTTTGAAGGTACAAATGTTACACTCAAATATGTAGGGAAAGAAGATGCGATTGATGAGGTTATTGTATTGGCCAGCAACGATACCAAAGGATTTACTGTGGTACGGCTGTTAGGAAAAAACATGAGACCCGAAAAGATGATGCAATTAATTAGTTCAATGGATTCTTCAGATATGAATACAACCCAATTAAATGGTATTTTAGGGATGTTTGATATGTAAACATACTAGCTGATTAGGATAAAAAAGCTTCTTGATAAAGAAGCTTTTTTTTGTTTTAATACATTGTAAATTAGTTAGTTGTAAGTTTGGCACGACCTTTGAAATGTACGTAGTAGAGATTGTAACAGACCTTTCGTCCCCACTTATGCTAGCAATCTTTAACCATCAACCAGAGATCCTGCACAGTTAGGTTAGGTTGAATATATTTTGAAAATCCAGGGTACCTCTCTGGATTTTCTTTTTTCTTAAATACCCGTATAATTTGCAGGAGTAATTGCTCGCATTTCTGCCTTGACAGCTTCAGGCACTTCCAAGGTTTCTATAAAGTTGGCTATGGAAGTCTGATTAATCTTTTCATTTGTTCTTGTTAAGCCTTTTAGTGCTTCGTACGGATTTGGATAAGCTTCTCTTCTAAGGATGGTTTGGATAGCTTCTGCAACCACTGCCCAGTTATTTTCGAGGTCTTCAGCAAATTTCTCTTTATTGAGTAATAGCTTCCCTAACCCTTTTAAGGTAGATTGCATAGCTATGATCGTATGCCCCATAGGTACTCCAATATTTCTTAAAACCGTACTGTCTGTAAGATCTCGCTGCAAACGACTTACAGGTAATTTTGAAGACAGATGTTCAAAAATGGCGTTGGCGATTCCTAAATTCCCTTCACTATTCTCAAAATCGATCGGATTTACTTTATGTGGCATAGCCGAAGAGCCTATCTCTCCTTTCTTGATTTTCTGCTTAAAATAATCCATAGATACATAGGTCCACATATCCCGATCTAAATCAATAAGGATTGTATTGATTCTTTTTAAACAATCAAATAATGCGGCCATGTGATCGTAATGCTCGATCTGGGTGGTTGGGAAAGAATGATGTAGTCCAAGTCGTTCCTGTACAAATTGAGTTCCAAATGCTTTCCAGTCGGTTTGAGGATACGCAACTTTATGTGCGTTAAAATTTCCTGTAGCACCACCAAATTTTGCAGCACTTTTAATGTTGTTCAATAAATCAAATTGCTCCTCGAGACGAACCACAAAGACTTCAATTTCTTTGCCTAAACGGGTAGGGGAGGCGGGTTGTCCATGGGTACGAGCCAACATGGGAATGTCTGCCCATTCACTTGCCAGTTCTTCAAGTTTGTTTTTAAGTTCAAAAAGTTGCGGAACATACACTTCGTTCATAGCATCTTTTAAAGACAATGGAATAGCCGTATTGTTAATGTCTTGAGAGGTTAATCCGAAATGGATAAATTCTTTATATTTCTCAAGCTTCAGATTGTCAAATTTTTCTTTGATAAAGTATTCAACCGCCTTGACATCGTGATTGGTTACTTTTTCGGTATCTTTTATGTGCTGTGCATCTTCCGTAGAAAAATTAGTATACAGTTTTCTTAATTCTGAAAATAAGCTGGCGTCAAAATCTTTGAGTTGTGGTACCGGAAGTTCTACCAACGCAATAAAATATTCTATCTCAATATGTACTCTGTATTTAATGAGTGCTTCTTCAGAAAAGAAAGGAATAAGCGAATTGGTTTTGGATGCGTAACGTCCATCAATAGGAGAGATGGCTTGAAGTGCGTGGATTGACATAGCTTACATAGTTAAGCGCACAAAGATACTTAATTTTGAGGGAAGCTTCTGTATTTTTTTCTGAAAGTCATTCGGTTTTTAAAACTCATAAATGGTAACCCCGCTACGTAATTTTGGTTCGATATAGGTGCTTTTAGGGGGCATTTTTAAACCTTCGTCTGCAATTTGTTTTAATTCTGAAGTGGTCACAGGTAATAATCCAAAGCCTACCTTAAAATCGCCTTTGTCCACCACTGTTTTTACATAGGCTAAGTCATTTTTTCCGTGGGAATAATCCAGCCGTGTATCATTACGTGCATCTTCAATTCCAAGTATAGGTTTTAACACCGTTTCATGTAGAATTTGAGCGTCAAGGCTATCTAAAGCATTTTTAAATTTGTAATCTTTCCGAAGGTATAACGAATAAAAGGAGCCATCAAGGTACATGCTAAAATGATGTTTTTTTGAAGGCTTGTAGTATTCTTGCCCGCGATTTTCAATACGATACACAGCGTCGAGCTTGATTAAGAATTCTTCTTTGGTCAAACCATTGAGGTCTCTAACAAGTCTGTTAAATTCGTAAATTTTTAAGTCACTTTCGGGAATGAGATAGCTCATAAAAAAGTTATAGGGTTCCTCTCCAGTATGGTTTTTATTTTCTGATGCACAGTCTTTTGCCATTAAAAAAGAAGAAGAAGAACGATGGTGCCCATCTGCGATGTAAAGCGTTTTCATTTCCGAAAATAAGGATGTGATCTTCTCAACCAATACGGCATCATCAACATTCCAGACATAGTGTGTGTCGCGATAAGTAGTTGTGAACTCATATTCGGCTCTGTCCTTCATTCCATTTTCAATAATAGCCTCTAAAGAATCATTATCGGGATAGGTGAGGAGCACTGCTTCGGCATTAAAACCAACCGTTTTGAGATAATTTTTAAAAATCTCTTCGCGGTATTCAATGGTATCCTCATGTTTTTTTATGACATCTTGTTCATAATCTCTTACACTGGCAGCAGCTACAATTCCGTTGAACTCCAATCCGTCTCTATTGACAATTTTATAGATATAAAAAGAGGGTTTCTTGTCCTGCATAAAAATACCATCTTCTTTAAATTCTAGATATCTGTTACGAACCAATGAATAGCGTTCTGTACCAGCAATCACCTTATCGTATTTATATCCTGGATTTACAATGTGTAAAAAAGAAAACGGGTTGTCTCGAAGTCTTGATTCCACTTGAGCAGGAGTATAACTGTCATAAGATCTTGCCGCAAGCAAACTTACTTTGTCGCGTGTAGGGCGAACTGCTTTAAAAGGGACGATGTGAGCCATTTATTAGTTATTAGGTACCAAATTATCGGTTCTTGATTTTATGCACTATAAACTGTCATTGATTACTGTTTTCGTTTTTTTAAATAACGAAGTTTGCGTAATTCTCTCTTATTAACATTGCGAATAGTATTATTTCTATCGCACAAACCTGTGGTATAAGACGTTTTGATTTCTGAATGATCTGAATAGCTTTCTGAAGTTCTTGCATAGACAAGATAGGTCTTTCCAACAACAAAAGTATACCCGCACATGCCGCCATCTGCCAATGAAATTACATCAATTGTTTCATTTCCCTCCGTATTTTTGAAGGGATTAATCACTTCGAAAGTATAACGTATAAGATCTAATTTTAAATGGTTGTCAGTTTGGTCCGGTATATTTTTTTTAGCTATAACATTACCTGTAAATACAACTTTAGATGTTGCATATGCTATTTTTACCTTTTTGTGTAGCGATTGCTTTTCAAACACACAAGTACATGCAATTGCATTTGAAATGCTAAAAAAAACAAGAAGTACAAATAATACGCTATTTTTCATCCAACTTTTTTACTTAAACATTTTTGCTACTTTTTCGGCTCTGCGACTTTCAGCATACTCATAAAATCCTTCACCGCTTTTTATACCCATTTTGCCTGCCATCACCATGTTTACGAGTAATGGACATGGTGCATATTTTGGGTTTTTAAATCCGTCATACATCACATTGAGTATTGAAAGACACACATCCAGACCGATGAAATCGGCTAATTGTAATGGTCCCATTGGGTGTGCCATTCCAAGTTTCATAACCGTGTCAATTTCTTCGACACCAGCTACACCATTGTAAAGTGTTTCAATTGCTTCATTAATCATAGGCATTAAGATACGATTTGCTACAAAGCCTGGGTAATCGTTTACTTCAACAGGAACTTTATTGAGTTTTTTTGAAATCTCTTCTACCGTTTTGTAAGTTTCGTCACTGGTGCTGTACCCTTTAATAATCTCAACCAGTTTCATTATTGGCACAGGATTCATAAAGTGCATCCCGATGACCATTTCGGGTCTTGTGGTCACTGCTGCGATTTGTGTAATTGAGATAGATGAAGTATTACTCGCTAGAATGGTATCGTCTGGACAGAATTTTTCAAGATCTCTGAAAATCTTCAGTTTTAGATCAATATTTTCGGTGGCAGCTTCTACCACGAGGCTTGCGTATTCTACCCCTTCTTCGAGACTGGTGTAGGTTGTGATATTCTTGAGCGTTTGATTTTTATCGGCTTCAGAAATTTTCTCTTTAGCGACCATACGATCTAGATTTTTGGTGATGGTTGCCATTCCGCGGTCCAGTGACTCCTGCGAAATATCTATCAATTGAACTTTATAATCATACTGAGCAAAAGTATGGGCAATTCCATTTCCCATAGTACCTGCTCCTATTACTGCTACATTTTTCATATTTAAAAGCTATAGGCTTAAAGCGTAAGGCAATAAGCTTTTGGATTATTATATTATTTTAAAATTTTCGATAATTAACATTGCGACCCGAAGTGCTTCTGCTCCTTGTGTTAGTGAGACTTCTGGAACTCTGTCATTCTTGATTGCTTCAGCAAAACTATTCAGTTCATCTAATATTGCATTATTTGATTCTACTTCTGGATTATCAAAATAAATCTGTTTTTTGACCCCTTCAGCATTCGTTAGGATCATGGCGAAATCATCTGGTTTCTCCGGCGCATCCTTCATCTTTACAACTTCACATTTCTTTTCCAGAAAATCTACTGAAATGTACGCATCTTTCTGAAAGAAACGTGCCTTCCGCATCTTCTTCATCGAAATTCTACTGGCCGTTAAATTTGCCACACAGCCATTTTCAAACTCAATACGTGCGTTGGCAATATCTGGGGTATCACTAATTACCGAAACCCCGCTGGCATATACATGCTTTACCTTAGATTTTACAATACTTAAAATAGCATCTATGTCGTGAATCATCAGGTCGAGCACAACAGACACATCTGTTCCTCTCGGATTAAATTCTGAAAGTCTATGCGCTTCAATGAACATAGGGTTTCCAATCATATCCTTTACAGCCATAAACGCTGGATTAAAACGTTCTACTTGTCCAACCTGTCCTCGTACTTTATATTCTTTTGCCAGATCACGAATGATGTCTGCTTCTGCTACAGTATGCGTAATTGGTTTTTCAATAAAGAGGTGTTTGCCTGCTTTTATTACTTTTTCGGCACATTCAAAATGATAGATTGTAGGAGTTACTACATCGACCATGTCGCAGGCATCTATAAGCGCTTCCATCGTTGGAAAACTCGTATACCCAAATTCTTTTTCTATTTCTTTGGCAGCATCCTGATTGGCATCATAAAAACCAACTAGCTCGTATTTATCTGACTGCTGAAGCAATTTTAAATGTATTTTGCCAAGATGTCCCGCACCTAGCACTCCTGCTTTTAACATAGCCTATTATTTTACACAAATGTACTCCTTTTTAGAGTGAATTAAAAAAGCGCTCCGTAACTATAAATTGGTTGTACTATTAAATTTTCTATCTTTAATATTTTAAAAACAACCTATATGAAAATTTTAAAACTTGTTCTTGTAATTGTAGGAATCGTTCTAATTGTCTTAGGTCTATATCAAGCATTTGTACCTCAGCAAGTAGTAGATATTGGTCCTTTAGAAGTTTCAGCAAAAGAGGGAATTAGCAATCAGACACTAGGAATGATAGGTTTAGGGGTTGTCGCTTTGATTGCAGGTGCATTTTTGAAGAACCGGAAATAGCTAGCTTGTAATGCCTTGGCAAGCAGGTAAACCGTGGCTACTGAAAAACCAGCTGCTAAATAAATTTTTAAAGCCAGGATTTTACAAATCTTCTAATCTAGTGGGAGCTGCTTCGGCTTTTGCCGAAAGTATCTTCTGCATAAACTTATGAATACTTTTGTCTTTTGAACGGGCTTCAATTTTTAACCAATAATCATCTCTGTATATGGAGTATTCTTCGGCTTTGCCTTTGTATAATACTAATTTGTAATAAGGAATAATAAGTGCATAGCTTTCAAGGAGTGACCTAAAACCAACAATAATTCCGTTAGGGCGCATTTCTATATTACACTGATTTCTATTGTTGTCTAGAATGAGAAGATTATTAATTTGAACACTGGTTTCAGTAATGATTAATTTGGTAGAACCAATGCCTTTCATTTTTAACCGCTCTCTAATAGTAAAGGGCTTTCCAACCTCCTGATCGATCTTTTGGCTAATTGCCTTAATGTTGTATGATACGTTTACGAGCATGTGCTATCCATTTAGAATTATAAAGATAGGAATAAGCTTTCTTTAAAAATAGGTAAAAGCGTACCTTTGCCGTTGAAAAATTTAACTCATGAGTCTACAGCAAACCCTTTCAGAAAAAATTAAGTCAGTTGTAAAAAATACATACAGCGCAGATCTCGAGACTGTAGAGTTTCAGGCAACCCGTAAGGATTTTGAAGGCGATATTACTGTAGTCATTTTTCCGATGCTACGAGTTGTAAAGGGAAATCCAGTACAAATAGGGGAAGTTATTGGAGAAGAATTGGTTAAAGAAGTAGCTGAAGTTTCAAAATTCAATGTCGTGAAAGGCTTTTTAAACTTAGTATTGAGTGACAGCTATTATCTAGATTTTTTCACGAATGTAGGAGATTTTTCAGACTTCGGAAAGATGCCTCAAAGTGATGATGCACGGATGGTAGAATATGCCTCCCCAAATACCAATAAACCCTTGCACCTGGGACATATTAGAAATGTGTTGTTAGGGTATTCGGTCGCTGAAATCTTAAAAGCTAGTGGAAAAAAAACCTATAAAACCCAAATTATTAATGACCGCGGAATTCATATTTGTAAAAGTATGCTAGCCTGGCAACGGTATGGTAATGGAGAAACGCCCCAAAGTTCAGGTTTAAAAGGTGATAAATTAGTAGGAAATTACTATGTAACCTTTGACAAGGAATACAAAAAAGAAATAGAGGCATTAAAACTACAAGGAGAAACTGAAGAAGTCGCTAAAGCGAACGCTCCTATCCTTTTAGAAGCTCAGCAAATGCTTCAGAAATGGGAGGCAGGAGATGATGAGGTTGTGGCACTTTGGAAAAAAATGAACGGTTGGGTGTATGACGGATTTGAGGTGACCTATAAAAATATTGGAGTAGATTTTGATAAAAATTATTACGAAAGTGACACCTATTTATTAGGAAAAGATTTTGTAGCCGAAGGATTGGCGAAAGGTGTTTTTGAAAAAGATCCGGATGGGTCGGTTTGGTGTGATTTAACAGACGAAGGCTTGGATAGAAAGATCGTTTTGCGAAGTGATGGCACCGCAGTTTATATGACCCAGGATATTGGAACAGCGATTCAGCGAATTAAAGATTTTCCAGATGTAAACGGAATGATCTATACAGTAGGAAATGAACAAGATTACCACTTTAAAGTTTTGTTTTTAATTCTGAAAAAGTTAGGATTCGCCTGGGCAGAAAATTTATATCATTTAAGCTATGGAATGGTAGATCTTCCCAGCGGAAAGATGAAGAGTCGTGAAGGAACCGTCGTAGATGCAGATGATTTAATTACAGACATGGCAGAGACCGCTCGTACGATTAGTGAAGAATTAGGTAAGATCGATGATTTTTCCGAAGCAGAAAAATCAGATTTATACCAAACTATTGGATTGGGAGCGTTAAAGTATTATATACTGAAAGTGGATCCTAAAAAGCGTATTCTTTTTAACCCCGAAGAGAGTGTCGATTTTCAAGGAAATACGGGGCCTTTTATTCAATATACCTATGCACGAATTCAGTCGATATTGAGAAAAGCAGAGGGTGAGGCACTGAAAAACTTTGAGTATACAGAAAATTTTCAGTTACATGAGAAAGAGAAAGAAGTCATCAAGTTACTTGAACAATTTCCAGAAACCATACAGTTAGCAGCACAAAATTACAGTCCGGCGTTGATCGCAAACTATACCTACGATCTGGTTAAAGAATTTAATTCGTTTTACCAGAATGTTCCCATATTTGCAGCGGATACTTCCGAAGAAAAAAACTTCCGCATCCACTTGAGTAAAGCTGTTGCAGAAGTTATTAAAAGTGCTTTTGACCTATTAGGTATTAACGTTCCAGAACGGATGTAATTTTAAAATATCCTGAAACCGATGACCTCATCTTGTCCAGGGATATTTTCTATAGTCACCAAGTAAGGTACTTTTCCATTTCGGAAAATAAGATTTCCTTGGTATTGGAATGCTTGCTCATTGGCGCTATTGTTAATTTCAGCTATCCCAAAAGGCTTATAGGTCATTAATTGTCCGTGTTTTTTTTCTAAATTTTTAATAACGTTGAGAAGAGGTTGTCCAATAGGTTTTTCAAAGTCAGCTTTATGCCTTATTTCATCCAATTTTGCAGCATCATTATTTATTAATGCTTCAGAAAACGCCTTAAAATTCTTTGATTTATTATAAATATTCTCGAGGATATTCATGGGGTAATAGTAGCCTACAGTGTCATTTTTGGCATTGACCAATTCGACATCAATATGATCATAATCGCCGCGTTCTTCTTCGTTCATATTTCCGTAAATTAATGTGGCAATATTGGCAGTTGTAACAGTTGGCTGCAAGCTATCAATCATTTTACTCCCTGAAACTTTTACATTAAAAGATGAAGTCTTCTTTCCATTATTAGTATTAAAACTTTTGCTATATGAGGTAGTCGCATCATAAATATCTGCAACATTATTTAGTCCCTCCTGTTCTGATTCACTTGCGCAGGATACTAAACAGATAACTGTAAGTAGTAGAAGTATTTTTTTCATGATTGTTTGTTATTTGTGTAATTCATATTCTATAGCTGTTCGTACTAATCCAGCCGTATTTCTTGCTCCTACTTTAATAAGCATGTTTCGTCTGTGTGTTTCTACGGTACCAAAACTGATAAAAAGTTTTTCGGCAATTTCTTGAGTCGTACGCTCATCAAGTATTAATTCGAGTACATCTTTTTCTCTACGGGACAAGGTAGGAAACGGACTTACGGTTTTTTGAGATCCATTGTTTGCAACACTGTTTAATACTATCTCATTGACAGTGTCATCCAGATACATTTTGCCATTGTAGACTGTGGTTATAGCGTCAATGACTTCATCCTGACCAGCGTTTTTTAGCACATAGCCTTTTGCTCCATTGCTTAACATCAATTTGATAAGACTACTTTCTTTGTGCATGGAGATGGCAATAATTTTTAAAGCCTCATTCTGTTTCATTAATTCCTTACAAGTCTCAATCCCATTGATTCCAGGCATATTGATGTCTAGTAATACAACATCTACTTCATGTTGTGGTATTTCCTTAATAGCATCTTCTCCATTTTCTGCCCATCCTACCACACTAATTCCTTTTTCATCTTTAAGAAGCAGGTTCATGCCATCTATTACCATTTTATGGTCATCTACTATAAATACATGTATCATTTATCTTGTTTTTGATGGTTAGTCAGTCTTTAAACAATGTTTGTAAATGCCAGGTACTAATGTACAATTTATTGATTTTGTTTACTATATGATATCCTATAGTAAAAGGATATCTATGAATTCTGTTAGGAATGTTTCCTACAAATTATTCGACAGGAATTGTAATAGTAATTAATGTTCCGTTGCCGGGGCTTGTATCCCAATCTATGGTTCCATCTAAAAACTGAACCCTGCTATTTATGCTCTTCAATCCGAGTCCTCCTTTCATAACCGCAGTCTCATATACAAATCCTTTTCCGTCATCTTCAACAATAAGGTTGATAAGGTCTTCATGACCCAATAACTGAATTAATATCGATTTTGCTTTTGCATGTTTTCTGATATTCGAAAGTATCTCTTGTATCAATCTGTAAATCATCACTTCTCTGGTTTCCGAAAGTCTTCTAGGTAAATTTTTTATTTCCACTGTTGTATTATATCCTTGAGAGTTTAAATGTGCTCCCGCGTCTTCGATGGCACCTTGTAATCCGGCAATACTTAACGCATGTGGCATCATATTATGTGAAATTCGGCGTACTTCCACACAGGCTTCGTCGATTAAATGATTGGTTTTTTCTGTAATATTGAGCGCTTCCAGTTGTTTTATTTCATTCTGAATGGCTGTAAAATGCGCTTTTACGGTACTTAATAAACCTCCCAAACTGTCATGTAAATCTTTTGCAATACGAAGCCGTTCTGCTTCCTGTCCTTCAATCATGCTACTCATGGCAAGTAGTTTGTTTTTTTGCTGAAGGTCTGTGATTTTTTGTTTTTGAATGGCTTCATTTTGAGTCGAAATGGTATGTTGAGACTTCAATCGGTATCTAAAAAAGAATAAAGACAAAACTAACAGCACTCCAAGGGCAATCAATCCGTATTGAATCATCTTTCGCTGCCGTTCTTTTTGTTCCAGTTCCAGTTTTTGTTCTGCAATCTGCCGTTCTTTCTTTTCGGTTTCAAATTCAATCTCAAGCTTGGCAATATTACGTTTTGTATTTTCAGAAATAATACTGTCTTCGAGAGACGCTTGAAGAATTCTGTAGGTATAGGCATCCTGATAATTTTTTGCTTTAGCACTGGTATAGGAAAGCGCCTGATAGGTATCCTTTAAGTTAAAAGGTTTATGAATTGAGTCAAGTTTTATTTCCATTCTTTTGAGATAGGGAATTGCTTTGGCAGATTGTCCTAGCTCGTTGTAGATATTAGTGAGAGCAAGCGTAGTTTGTAATAGGGAGTTCATGCTGTTCATACTATCGCTAACGCGTATGGCTTCTTGAAGGATTGGAATTTTTTCAGGGTCCAGACTTTTCTTAAAGATGTCTTTGATAGGCATGTGGCCTGAAGGCATATCTGGATTTGCATCTTCATATAATTCAGAAAGGATTTCTGTATAATGAACCAGCTCATTAGGTCGATCTACCTGAGAAAAATAATCTACCAGCACATACACAACAAAGCGTTTTGTAGCTGAGTTTTCATAATTTTTTACTACTTCCCACATTTTCAGATAGCTTTCTTCTGCTTTTTTGTAATCCTTCAGCAAAATATACACAAGCCCTTTTGTATAATAGACATGTCGCAGCATATCACCGTTAGTTCCGTCTAATGCAAGTCTTTCGGCTTCATTTAAATGATAGAGTGCTTCTTCTGCTTTGTTTTTATAATGGTAACATGTAGCAATAGAAGAGTTATAATGTATAAGAAAGCGTTCATCATTATACTTTTCTGAAAGAGCAATTCCTTTCTTACAAATTTCAATTGCTTTGTCCAGCTTCCCTGTTCTTGAGAGGTTTCTCCAGTAAAACTGGTAGATATTCAATTTCATGATTTCTGAAGAATCTTTTTTGAACAGATATTCATAAAACTGTGATGCTTTCTCTTCGGGTCTTGTTTTATTAAGTAGGATGCCCAGTTCTTGATAGCTTTTTTTCTGAATTTTTTCGGGTTGCGTTTTAATACGACTCAAAACACTATCCATATATACTTTTGACACCTCTTGAGAACTTACTAAAAAAGGGATGCCAAACGCCAATAAATATGCTATGTTTCTAAAGATATTCATACAACTGGGATGGTGATAGTTAACGAAGTTCCTCTGTTCGTTTGGGTGTCCCAATCGATGGTGCCATCTAAAAACTGTACCCGGCTGTCAATAGACTTAAGTCCCAATCCGCCTTTGGCAATAGCAGCTTTATATTCAAAACCTTTACCATCATCTTCTATGGTAAGGTTGAGGTCATTTTTAAAGCCAATTAACTGAATTAAAATCGACTTTGCTTCGGCATGTTTTCGAATGTTGGATACAATCTCCTGAATAAGGCGGTAAACCATAACTTCTCTCGTGGTTTCTATTTTAGAAGGTAAATTTTTTATTTCAACCGTTGTTTTATAGCCTTGTGCAGTAAGATGGGCTCCTACATCTTCTACGGCTCCTTTGAGTCCCGAAATACTTAGAGCGTGAGGCATCATATTATGCGAAATTCGTCGTACTTCAACACAGGCTTCGTCAATAAGCTGATTTGTTTTTCCAGTAATATTAAGATCTTCTAGTTGCTTTATTTTATTCTGAATTGTCGTAAAATGCGCTTTTACTGTACTTAATAAGCCACCTAAACTATCATGTAGATCTTTGGCGATTCGAAGCCGTTCTGCTTCCTGTCCTTTAATCATACTACTCATCGCTAAAAGCTTATTTTTTTGTTGAAGATCGGTAATTTTTTGTTTCTGAATTTCCTGTTTTTGCCTTGCCAATTTGCTTTTGTATTGATGACGTTTCCGAAGAAAAAGAAATCCAATAATCGAAAGTATTCCCAAAGCTATTAAGCCTATAAGAATTCTGTTTTTTTGTTTGTTCTTTTTCTCAATGGTAAGACTTTGTGCAAGAATCTCATTGTCTTTTTTTTCAGCTTCATATTTCTGAAGCATATCTGCCAGATTTTTATCTTTATCTACATTAAAAATAGAATCCTTAATAGTGTTGTACTCATAAAAAATACGTAAGGCCTTTTCTTCCTGATTGGTCGAATTATAGGCGTCTATAAGATCCATCATAATTAGATACCTGTCCTCCTCAAAATTATTAGCAGTATAACTTTTGTAGGCCTTTTCAAGATAGGTGGTCCCTACCTCGTTGTTATTTTCTCTAAGATTTACTTTTCCAAGTCCTACCAGGCTATAGTTGTAGACATACTTGTTTTTAATCGTATCGACTGTATTTAGTAATTCTGAAAAAATATCTTTCGCTTTTTCCAGATTCTGTACTTCGAGATAGGCTGTTGCCAAATTGATTTTGGCGATTTGTTCCTGCTGCTTTACATTGGTTTTATTGTCAACATTTTTATGCGCTTCAATTAATCGAATAGCTTCTTCCAGTTTCTCTATGGCTACTGAATAATTTCCTTGCTTCTGAAAAATATTACTAATATTGATAAGTGCGATACTGGACCTCCTTTTGTCATTCGCTGCTTGACTTAATTGTAATGATTTTTCATAATACCGAAGCGATAAGGAATCGTCTAGTTTTTTTTCATATACGGCTCCAATGGCATTTAAGACAGAGGGTAATCGTACAGAATCTTTTACTCGTTCGTAATAGTCTGAAGCCTTTAGATATTGAGCAATAGCCGATGTTAAATCATTGGATTGTACATATGAGTTTCCAAGGTAGAAATGCGCAAAAGCGATATGAAGTGAGTCGTTTCGTTTTCTGGCATATTCCAAAAACTTTTTTGTATATTTTTTGGATTCTTCAATATCACTATAATAAGTTGCTCTGCGTAATTTATTATAGGCTTGCATTACTACAGAGTCATTTTTGTGATGCTTGGTTATTCTTAGTAAACTATCAATTAGGGTTACTTCCTGTGCAGGTACCTTGCTTGAAATTAGGAATATTGACAGAATGAATAGTATTTTTTTCACAAAATAAAGGTTGGGTTGGTTCTTTAAAGTTAGTAAAAAATTTATTGCGTAAAGCACCCAATCCCTTACGCAATTAATTACAATCTGTATTTACCGGGTCTTCATCTTTACAACGAGTGTAAAATCTGCTTCTTCTAGGCCATCTGCCCCTGTAACACCAATTACAACCTTGTAAGGTCGATTAATGGTAACTAGGTTTGTAACTTTTCTTGTGTGATCCTGCGGCTCTTTACCTACAAAATTTCGTTCTTGTTTATGGTCTGCTTCACAACGAATGCAACTTGAAAGATTAGGCACCATGGCATCGTTATTTACTCCAACCTCATAAGCATAGATACTTAAATTAAGAGAAGGGTCAGTGGGTATTACTGTAACTTCCATTTCACTGTATTTAGGAATAATCCCCGAAAAAAAGACGTGTTTGCCTGTAAATTTGTTTTTTTGTGTGGCTGGAAAACATGCAACAGAACTGTTCCATGCCCAAGATAAATCGTCTAAAAAAATCCCTTCATTTAGATTTCCCTCGTAGGCAATTTCTCCATTAGGTACATGAGCTATACTGAAAACAGTTGTTCCAGTGTGTTGGTCGAAGTGTTGTTCGTTTTGAGTGTCATCCATTATTTCTATTTCTTGAGTTTTTTGAGCGCTTATAATCAATGGGGCAATTAATATCAGTAAAGTGAGGAGTTGTTTCATGGCTTAATAAGGATTATGTTTTAATTATTAAATCTACTATAAACTAGTGATAAGCATATCTAAGAATACATAGAGAAGCTCAATATCTATGAATTCATATAGAAAAGTAAAAGCCGGTGCATTGCACCGGCTTTTGTACTATACTACATTTAAGTAGTTGGTCGCCACTTAAATAGGCATGACATCCAATTTATATTTGAAGTTATTTCCTACCGAAATATTCTTCACTTCAATTTTTAGCTCCTTACTGGTATTAATTTTTATCACTTGTTTGTTCGCATCATTCGTTTCAAAAGTAAAATCCTTATCCCGAATTGCCTCCCAGCTCCCATTGGTTAGTTTCTTCCAGAAACGTACTGTAGCTCTTGCATTTCCTGAAGTTCTTTCTAAAACAACCTGATTTTTTTGCGTGCAAGAAGCTTTTGTCTCAACCGTTTTCTTAGTTTGCGGTAAGATACTTCCTGTGATCTCACCTCCCATAGTAGTAGTTGAACCACCCTTAATCCAGGCTTGATATGAGAATTTATTAGCAACAGACTGGTTTACAATATCAACGCGTACCTCTTTGTTTCTTGTATTGGGTACGGTGTATCGCAAGGTCATAGGTGCATTTCTACCATTTGGAAAAGTTAATACCTTTTTTTGAGAACCCGCTACATAAATATTGGCAACTGTCTGTGCCTTTCCATCTGTTTTTTTGATGATAACCTCTACAGAATTTGCCGTTGGAGTTACTTTTATTTTCTTTGGACCTCCAGCATATACAGTACCAGATTTATAGTCTAAAGTTGCCGTACATTCTTTTGCTGGAGACAGAGGTACAGTAGGTCTGGCAGTGCTCCCATTTGAACTTGTAGATGACGTAGTTCTTACACTTCCAACTCCTTTAGTTGATCCACTTGAAGCCGTGGTGTTTGAAGTAGAAGTGCTCCCTTTTCCAGTGGCAATAATTTGATATTGAAACTTATTTCCAACCGACTTGTTTTTGATTTCAACCACTAATGTCTGACCAGTTACATTTTTTAATAAAAATGTTTTGTTTTCAGGCCTGCTACTATTTCTAAAAACATATGTTTCTAATAGTTTATCACTGCTATAATTTCTGGAAATTTCACTTATATACACAATAGTTTCGGCTTTGCCATCTATTTTATTAAGCTTGATTTCTACATCTTTAGTATCTCGGGGTGTTACTATAAAAGTTCTTTTTGTCTGTCCGTACACTGTGCCAGTTTCTCTCGATGTATCCAAAGGTCTTGGGCCAATGGTTAAGGATCCGTTTCGACCTGCAATGGTATTCCAGTTCTTTTTAATTTCATTTGCTGCCTTAGCAGGAGAGATAGAAGCAATATTCGTATTTACACTACGAAGTACATTACTTATTGTATTTCTTACACCGTCGATTGGACTTTGCTGAGCAGATATAATTGTCGGGCAGCTTACAAGCATAACTGTTAAAATAAAGACTAATTTTTTCATGGATTTTAATTTTAGTGTTACTAATTTATATATGGATTTTAATTTTGATATTGTAAATGTAGGTTGATGTATCTGTCTTACTATCAAAGAATTCTAGTAGTAATTCAAAATATGGGAATTCATGGAGGAATAAAAAAACCAGCTGTTAAACTGGTCTCATGATGTGTAGAACTCCCTAAAACTAATGTACTGCGACAACATCAATATGGTACTTAAATTTTTCTTTCACAGATATATTTTTGATTTCAATTTTTAAGGGCTTACTGGTGTTGTAATTTAAAATTAATTGGTTGTTAGGTTGTAAGGTTTCAAAGGTCTTAGTTTCCAGTAACTCCCAATTTTTATCATTTCTTTTCCAAATTTTAACAGCAGCTCTTGCGCTGCCATCCGTTCGGTTTATTAGAATGGATGCTCTATTGGTACATGACGCAAAACTGGTGATGGTTTTTTTGGTTTGTCCTAACAGGATGCCTTTAATTTGATTTCCTTTTTCCAGTAAACTGTTACTATTGGTTTCAATGCTTGCCGAATACACAAAAAATGCTGATTTAGATTGATTTATTATTTCTAACCGAACTGTTTTCCCGTTGACTTCTGAAAGGTTTTTAGTTAAAGTAGTATCTCTGTCATCTGGATTAAAAACAAGTCGGTCAACAAATTTTTCATCTATATAAATACTTGCTGTTGCTCTTGATTCTCCCTCAGTTTTAGTGACTGAAATCGTTACAGCTGCATTAGAGATCTTTCTTTCAATTTTTATAAGATTGCCAGCAAGAATTTTACCTTTTTGATCTGCCGCAACATATCTGCATAATTTTTCAGAAGTAGTACGGTTACTTTTTTCTTTTATTTCAGTATTGGTATTTAGACTTTGAGCTAGGCTTCCAAAATGTATTAAAATGGATAAACTTAAAAACAAAAAGGTTTTCATATTAATTTGGTTATAAAGTTTCAATTTTTCACCTAAATTACTTTTTGTCAACGGTGACGGTATCAAAGAATTCACATAGTATTTTAAAATATATGATTTCATACAAACGATTTTGAGATCTAAAAAAAAAACCGCATAAGCGGTCTTATAGGTGAAGCAATAGAATTATTGTTTTAGTATTCGCCATCATCAGTTTCAATTTCCTCTTCGTATTCTTCCTCATCAAACGTAGTATTCGTATCCTGTATTTGTGGAGCTCTAAAGGCTAATGTGTAAGGTAGTTTTTCACCGTTATTTTTTAGAGCTACACTTATGACCTTTCCCTTAATACCTGTAAGATAAAAGCCATGTTCGCTTGTGGTATCTTCGTCAGTAAAAGTATATTCAAAGGCATTCTCAGCCATCTTTTCCCTGTTATGGGTACAAATCATCACAGAAAGCCCCGTCAATTGCAGCTCGCTGGCTACGATAACTTCCATAGTATCTTTAGAAGACAAATAGGTAACATAAGAACGTTTTTTTCCTTTTTTAAGAGTTCCTTTTTTAAGTTTCCCCGTGTTGGGTAAAAACTTAGGTAAGGATTTGTCGAAACTTAATTTTCCTAAAGAGGTAGACAAATTATCTTTGAGAGAATTAAATCCAGCCGAAAGCGCTTCAGGATCATTAATGGCATTTTCGATAGTCAATGTTTCCCAGAATCCCTGAATTTGTTTAAACTCTTCACTACATTCTGCTTGGGCATTTCCTATAAATATACAGCTTACTATTACTAAAAAGGAAAGGACGAATTTTTTCATGATATAAAGATTTATACCACAAACTTATAAGAACAATAGATGAACCCTATCAAAGAATTCTAGGAGGATTTAAAAATATATGATTTCATTGAAAGCTTTTACTAAAATAAAATTTGAATCGCAGCATTGGGAGTGAGTCCTAAGCTTACTTCGTTAATTTCTCGAATCGTATTAGTACCATCACTATTTTCTAATCGGGCGTATCTAGTATTTAACGTATTCTCATAATCGAATACATTTAAAAGGGCGACACTTATTTTTGCTGTAGAATTTTCCGAAAGTGAAAAACTATATTCAGACGATATATCTGCTCTAAAGTAGTCTGGCAGGCGCTCATTATTAGGGGCGTCATAGTTAATGGGGTCTTGAGAATTTATAGATTGCATTTGTTCAGGTAAAGCAAGCGTATAGGGTTTGCCACTCTGCCAATTAACTCCGATAGCTAGTTTAAAATTTCCAGAATAATAAGACCCTGCAAGAGTTGCACTATGCTCCCGATCTAAATTATTTGGAAAAACAGAAGGAGAAAAAGCGTCAAAAGTATATTCATTATTTGTCCAGCTATAGCTTACCCATGTATGAAAATGTTTTGTTCTTTTATTGATTACAGCTTCGATTCCTGATACTTGATACTGTCCTTGCGAATTAGTAAACTGAAACTGATTTTGAAAGCCTTGGTTAATACTGGAAATTCCATCAACTACTTTGTAGAATCCCTCTAAGGAAATCAGCCATTTTATGGTTTCATAGGAAACACCAACCGAGGCCTGTTTGCTTTTAATGATTGGAATATTTTCTTCGTTTGCAAGCACCCATCGCCTTTTTTCGACCCCTAGAAAATCACTTTCAAAATCGATGCGTTGGGTCGTAGTTTGCGATTTAAATTCTCCTTTGGCTTCTATTGCAAATTGGTTGTTTAATTTTTGCCTCACACTTAAACGGGGTTCAATTAGCAGTTCTTTAAATTTAGTGATATAGTTGAATCGCAGCCCCGATGTAAGTGCAGTATTATTATTTTCTGAAATAAATGTTACTTCTGAAAATGCGCTATGGGTCCTTATCACTTCTTTTTGAAAATCTCGAAATCTTGGTAAGTTAACATCTTGTGTATTTGAAATTCCTGTTTCATTAAACTGATACCCGTTTTGTATTGTTATGTTTTCTGAAAGTTGTAAGGCGCTTTCAAGTTTCACACCATTTTCCACAACTTCGTTTTCTTGAATCAATCGTTGTGTAGTAAAAATATCACGATTGACAGCATTTAAGAAATAGTAAGATAAATACAAGGAGGCAGAAGTATGGAAGCGCTCATTCCATTTTCTTTTCCAGGAAGCGCCAGTTGCAATACTGCGTTGGTCCAGATTGCTGTTTTTTGAGCTATTATTGTCAATAATCGTTTCATTATAATCCAATCTGTTGTCAATTGTCAAAAAGCGAAAACCAAAGGCATCTCTTTCAGAAGGATTCCATAAAAACTTAGTGCTAATATCATAGAAGTAAAAATCTTCCTGAGCACTTAGTAACGGATTGGTTTCGTCGTCTCTTTCTATTTCTGTATCCTGAAAAATTCGTTGCGAATAGGTTTTATAAACAGGTGTTTCAATAAGTGAGTTAAGAGAGGTTCGTGCTGCGAATTGAAGTCCGAATTTTTCAGAAAAAGGGATTTCAAAAAAAGCATTGGCATGAATTAAATTAAGTCCGCCCCCACCTTTAAATTGAGAGGCGATGTGATCTTCAGATCGCATGTCAATAACCCCCGAAACAGCATCACCATATCTACTTGGGGTACCATTTTTGTAGACTGAAACATCTTTTGTAAGATCGGGATTAAAAGCCGATATAAGCCCAAAAAAATGACCACTTTGATACATTTTTATATCCTCCCATAAAATAAGGTTTTCGGCATGCGTACCTCCTCTAATGTTAATATTCGAAATAGTTTCATCGACACTCTCCACACCAGGGAGAACTTGCGCAATTTGAAGCACATCATTTTCAACTTGTCCTGGTATAAGACCAAAATTTCTTGTATTAAGCGTAATTTTTCCGTTGGCGTGCTTTGTAATTCCTTTGGTTAAATAAGAGTTTAAAACCACCGTTTCTAATGTGGTTGTTTCAGCCTCCATAAAAATGTGCACACATTCTCTTGTAAGCTCACTTGTAGATATGCGAAGGTTTTTATAACCAACATACGAAATGGTCATAAATGTCGAAGATTTTTGATCGTCAATAAAAAACCGACCTTCTGAATCTGATACCACAGAAAAAGTACCTGAGTCTTCTACGATAGTAGCTCCAACCAACGGTGTTCCCGTCTCGATAGAAATGATGGTGCCACACCATTGAGTTTCTTTGTAGGGAGTGATGGCAAAATAACGTTCATTAATTTTTTTGAGTTGAAAAGGAATGTTTTTTTCAAGATAAGTAAGAGTTTCATCCAGTGTATTTACTTCAGAAGGCGCAACAATACTGATTGTTTTAATTTCTTCGGAAGCATATGAGAATCTCACATTAAATCTTGTTTCAATAGCTGAAAGAACAGAAAGCAATGAGGTTTTTTCTTCAGTTTGTGCACTGCAAAAAAAAGTGCTTCCGAAGCAAGAGAGAAGGATTAGTAAACATAAAATATTACCGACTTTCTTTCTCATTGAGTAGTATGTTAGAATCATCGATTGTATATTCTATTTGAAGAGGTTCACAGATACTTCGAAGCGCAATTTCAAGATTAGTATGCGTAAAACTTCCTGTAAATTTAATTGAGGTAGTTACTTTTGAAGCATCCACAGTAACCTTGTACTGTCGCTCTAGTTCTTTTAATACAAACGATAATGAATCATTTTCAAATGAGCTTTCCTCTTCTGTCCAACTAGGACTTTGTGCGTCTGTATTAGTTGAGGTGGTAATAATCCCACCGCTCCATTTTAAGCTATGCCCCGCTGGTAATTGGATTTTTTGTTCTCCAATATGTACCTCTACTAATCCTTCGTAACAATAAACGCGGAAATTTCTATCCCTTGAAAAAACATTAAATTGAGTGCCCAAAACACGTACATGTCCTAATGCTGTCTCGACATCAAACTGTTTCCCTTTTGCAACCTTAAAAAAGGCTTCTCCTTGTAAGGTAAGCGACCTATTCTCCTCCCAGTTTTTCTTTTTATAGGTCATTTGAGAATTTGAGTTGAGAATTACTTCTGAAGTGTCTGGTAATACTACTGACTTATTTTCTGCAATTGCAGTTTCAACTTTCGTATCCAAATTTGAAATAAATAAATAGCCCATAACTAAGACAACTAGAACGGCTGCAATTTTTAAAGCTGTAGACAACGGATGTAGTTTTCTAACTTTGGTAGCAGAGGTCAATTTTGATGAAATTGCTTCAAAATTAGCCTTCTCGTTAAATACAGGAGTATCAAACCTGGAGGTGCTATCGGCAATTTCTATATAGCGCTTATACTCAGAATCATTTTGTAAAAGCTCGATTTCTGCGGCTGTAGCTTCATTATTGAGATATTTATGTAAAAGGTAATTTTTTTCCATGGTATGTGAACTATAATTAAAACAGTTCAATTTGTTTTTACCCTACTTATTGTAGGTATTATTTTATTTCATCAATTTCATTACGCAAGGATGCAAGCGCCTGACTCATTCTTTTTTCTACTGCTTTAACAGATATGTCTAATAATTTTGCAATTTCTCTATATTTTTTTCCTTCAATTCTATTTAGTAAAAAAGCAGTGCGTTGTCCTTCGGTAAGATTTTGAATCGCTGTAGTTAGTTTTTCTGAAAATTCTTTTTCCTGAAGTAAAAATTCTGGAGATTGATTGTTATATCCAGAGTTTTTTGCGTTAGCATATTTGAGCACTACTTTTTTGTGAGCGACTTCATTTAAAAACATATTGTTTGCAACAGTGTATAAAAAAGATTTAGCTTTTGAAACAGGAACTTTAGCACAATTCTGCCATAATTTAATAAATGCTTCCTGCACCAAATCGTCTGCTTGTGCTTCATCTCCACATTTGAAAAGAAGGAATCTCCAAACGGATTT
This sequence comes from Jejudonia soesokkakensis, assembly GCF_042664795.1. NCBI lineage: Bacteria > Pseudomonadati > Bacteroidota > Flavobacteriia > Flavobacteriales > Flavobacteriaceae > Jejudonia > Jejudonia soesokkakensis. The sequence continues at coordinate 32,324 of NZ_JBHTBN010000007.1, read as the reverse complement.
TCCGTGGTCACTGTATATAGAGTTGAATGTACTTTCCTGGCACACATTGTTGGGTTTATTCATAAGCTGATTAACAATTATTTATAAAAATAAGCAGAAATTTTTTATATTTTTAGGTAGGGTATTTTAAAAGTTAATTGTTTTACTAATAAACACCAAAAAATATATTATGAAAAATACACTAACAAAACTAGTATTTCTTTTAGTATCTGTCTTAGTACTTTTTTCTTGTCAGAAGGAAGAAAGTGAGATGATCGATGAAACTGACGAAGAAACAATAACTGCAAATTCTACCTTAGCGAATCTGTTAAGTAGAAGTTCTCAAAATCCCGGCGATTTAGACGATATTATTGACGGTAGCGACTGTGTTCAAGTGGTTTTACCTATTACAGTATTTGCAAACGGTCAAAAAGTAATTATTACAGATGAAGATGATATCGAAATTGTAGAAGATATTTTTGATCAATTTCCGAATGATCAAGATACCCTTGAAATTGTTTTTCCAATAAATATTGTCTTAGCAGATTTTACACAAGTAACTGTTACTAGTCAGACTGAACTTGATGCCATTATTGCAGCTTGTGAAAACGATCTTGATGACACTCTAGAATGCGTGTCGTTTGTATATCCACTCACATTTTTCACCTATGATTCAAATCAGCAACAAACAGGTACTGTAATTATAAATAGCGATGTTGAAATGTTTCTGTTTCTTAGCAATTTAGATGATGATGACATCATTGCATTACAATATCCAGTATCGGTTATTGTGAATGGAGAAACTACTGTTATTGCTAATAATACTGAGTTGGTTACACTGTTGTCTGAAACCAATTGCGACAATAGTTCAATACCAGTAGATGAATTAGAAGCCTTTATCACTAGCGGTTCTTGGTATATAACCTATTTCTTTGATGATTTGGATGAAACAGATGATTTTGATGGTTATGAATTTACATTTGCGACCAACAATACAGCTGCTGCAACCAATGGGAGTAATACCGTTACTGGAACCTGGGAATTAACAGGTAGTAGCACACCAGATTTTGAACTCTTCTTCGGAACACAGGATCCTTTTGATGAACTTGATGAAGATTGGGACATACTGGAAATTAATGAAAATATCATTCGCTTAAGAGATATTAGTGGTGGTGACGGAAGCACAGATTATCTAACATTTGAGCGTGAACCAAATACAAATACTGGTGGAGGTGATGTAAATGCACTTATTCAAGTATTAATATCAAATAATTGGTACGTGACAACCTATGATGATGATGGAGATGATGAAACTTGTGATTATGTTGATTATGAATTTACTTATACAAGTAATGGGAGTGTTACTGCAGTAAGTTCTGCAAATACTGTGACAGGAAATTGGGCAGTACAAAATAGTGGTTCTGGTCTGGATCTTGTACTAAATTTTAACCACATGGGAGATGATGATCCTTTTGAAGATTTAAATGACGATTGGGATGTGGTAGAATTTGATGCTCAGGTAGTTCGACTTATAGATATAAGTGGAGGTAACGGTGGAACTGACAACCTTGTATTTGGTCGTACGCCACCTACTAATTGCGGTACAGGTGGTAATACTGCAGCTTTTATTGAAAATTTAATTACAGACAACTGGTTTATTACTTTATATGAAGAAGATGAAGGTAATGAAGCTTGTAACTATGTAGATTATACTTTTGAGTTTTTTACCAATGGAACCTCTACCGCTACAAGCGACACCAACACTGTTAATGGAACATGGTCTGCTCAAAATAGTGGGAGCGGGATTGATTTGACACTTATGTATGAATTTACAGGAACAAACGACCCTTTTGAAGAGTTAAACGATGATTGGGATGTGATTGAATTTGACGGTCAAATTATTCGATTAGTTGATGTAAGTGGAGGTGGCGGTGGAACCGATTTCCTAAATTTTGAAAGAAATCCTTTAAATGACTGTACTGGAAATAATGCAACCGAACTTACAAATATCCTCTTAGAGGGTGAGTGGTTTGTAGCATTGTATGATGAAGATGGAGATGACCAAACTAGTACGTATCAAGATTTTAATTTTTCATTTAATGTGAATGATGAAGTTATAGCCAATGGCAATGGAACAACCGTAAATGGTACCTGGATGGTTTTAGGCGGTACTACGCTTGATATGGCATTAGATTTTGGACCAATGGCTCCCCTTGAAGAATTTAATGATGATGATTGGGATGTGATAAGCTATACAAGTACACGAGTAGAGCTTAGAGATGTAAGTGGAGGCGGCGGCGGAACCGACACCTTAGTATTTGAAAAACTGTAATAATTAATAATAATTTAGAATTATAAATATGAAAACGAAAAAGAAAAATTTTATTTGGTTGGTTAGTTTAGCAATTGGGTTTGTATTTGTCGCCTGTGATCCGAGTGACGATAATAACAACGATGATGGTACTTCAAGTGCAGACCAAGTTGCTTTAATTGCACAGGATGGCAATTGGCGCGTATCTACCTATACGGATGATGGAGAAGATGAAACTTCAGATTATAATGGATTCACATTTACATTTGGAAGTGATGGAGTATTAACAGCTATGAGTAGCTCTAGAACGTTGGTTGGAACTTGGTCTGTGACAGACAGTAGTAATTCATCTGATGATGATGACGGAACAGATGACGACGATTTCAATATCTTCTTTTCTGTGAGTGATGATGATGATTTTGATGATCTTGTAGATGACTGGGATATTACACTTGTCAACTCAACTACCATTTCCCTTATTGATATAAGTGGTGGAAATGGAGGAACCGATATCCTTATTTTTACAAAAAATTAAGTTTCTTTTTTCCCCAATGATAAAGCCGTTCTTGTCGAAAGATAGAACGGCTTTTCTTTTTGATATGCTATAAAAACTACTGTTTTACAGCTTTCAAGTATGTTTCTAATGCCGTTCGTTCTTTTGAACGTGTTAGCGTAAGCCGCTTTGTTTCTCCATTGGATGTTAAGGATATCACCGAAGTCATCATCTGTCTTTTTGTGGTATGCGAATCTATCGCTTCAAAGACTGATTCAGTCAATTTTTTTATTTCTGAAAACTGAGTTTCGGTAATTGGGATGGTAACTGGTTCACCCCCGTCATACTCCCCCGAAGAACTTTCCGAAGCCTTTATAGGAACATACCTTATTTCGCTACTTGAAATATAATATTGATTATTATTCTGATCGGTATAGGTATAGGTCATTACGGGCGGTTTCCAGAAGCAGCTTGAAAAGGAAGCTCCAAAGATGAGTAATAGCAATAAGTTTCGAACCTGAAACACTAATTTTTATCAATCTTATTATACAGTTTTTTACTTGCTTCCTCATATTTATCTCCAGCAGTCCAAGTAGGAGTTACAGGATCATTTGCAATTGCACGTCCAGCCATCACATAGGCCTTAAAAAATTGTTCTAGATACTCATAATCGAGGGTGTCTGCTTCGTCACCAGGTCTATGGTAGTATTTGGTCACATCTCCATCAAAAGCAGTAAAACCTAATGAAAAGGTTGGTGCCGGAATTCCAGCTGCTGCAAAATGAACGTTGTCACTTCGATCAAATAAACCTTGCTCTGGAGCAGGGTCGTCAACTGCTGTAAGTCCAAAGGTTTTTGCGGCATTTTTAATATGATTTTCGGCTGTAGTTCTTGGTAATCCTATAATACTGATAAGGGAAGTGTCATTATAGCCCGCATTGTCACTATTAAAGCAATAGACCATTTGGTCTAAGGGTAATACGGGATTTGCAACATAATATTCGCTGCCTAATAAGCCTTTTTCTTCTCCGGTAAACAAAATAAATAGGGCCGAACGCTTTGTAGGATATTTTGCCAGATTTTCTGCCATACTTAAAACGGTAGTCGTACCTACGCCATTGTCTCTCGCGCCATTGTAAATAGTATCACCAGTCTCATCTGGCGTTCCAACCCCAACATGGTCATAATGGGCTGAGTAAATGATATACTCATTTTTAAGCTGGGGATCGGTGCCTTCAATCACGCCAATCACATTTTGAGATACTATACGCTCTTCAACTTTATTGTCTATTGAAAGTGTAGTAGTTAGTTTTTTTGAATTCATTAGATCTGAAGCCATAGCGGCATCTACATCCTGTACCCAGAGGTAAGCCATCTTACTTTCCTTCATACTTTCGTTTTCCATAGTAGCAACTGCTAACGAAGGCTCGTTAAAGTTATGATCGATAAAATCCCACATCTGGTCCTGTGCATTTAATAACTCGATAACCGCTGAAACACCAGCTTCCTGAGCCAGTTCCCTCTTTTGAGACAGTAATCTGAAAGCACCTCTGGCATCTTTAGTTTCGGCACTTCCCGCTTGTATGATGATAACTTTATCTTTTAAGTCTTTGCCTTTATAGTCTTCTTCTAAACCATAATTTAAATACACGGCATCTCCTTTGAAAGAAACTTTATTGGCGTCAATAGCGACCATTTTTTTAATGTCTTTTCCATTGATAGCTAAAGTAGTGTTTTGTGGTGTTGTAATTTTATTTAACTGAACCTCTTGATAATATGTTCCAGTTTTTGGGTTGGGTTGTACACCGTAGCCTCGAAGCATATTTGCTAGGTAAGAAGCAGCAATTTTATTTTCGGGTGTTCCGGTTTCTCTCCCTTTTAAGAGGTCGTCTGCTAGAAAATAAATATGACCTTTAATATTGTCTTTTGAAATAGTATTTTCTACTTTTTGTTGTTCAGTTTGACCAAATGCAGTAATGGTAAGCATTGATAGAATTGTGATGCTGAAGATTTTTTTCATGATATGTTTTTTAAAGCAGAAAGATACTTTTATTTTTTTAGTATAAATTGAACCTTTTATAGAATTATGAATTTTGTAGATAAGTTTGTCTCATAATAATTATTTCCACATTCAATTATATTAACCGTACCTTTGTCGCTCAAAAGAAATGACAGTATCCCTAAATCGTTGTTTCTCAAAAACAATTTATGTCATTTAAAAATCTTGGGCTGTCCGATGCCCTGCTAAAAGCAATTAGCGAAAAAGGATACGATACACCCACTCCAATTCAGCAAAAAGCTATTCCTCAAATTTTACAAGGTAAAGATGTTCTGGCTTCGGCTCAGACAGGAACAGGAAAGACAGCCGGATTTACATTGCCAATGCTTCAAATATTAGCCGGTAAACCCATTCAGGGAAAACGACAAGTAAGAGCTTTGGTATTAACACCAACACGTGAGCTCGCAGCCCAGGTTTTAGAAGATGTAAAAACATACTCAAAATTTGTTGATATTCGTTCTACCGTAGTTTTTGGTGGTGTCAATGCCAATCCGCAAATTAGAACATTACGACAGGGAGTGGATATTTTGGTCGCTACTCCAGGAAGATTACTCGATTTACACAGTCAGGGTGTTTTTAGTCTTAAAAATGTCGAATTCTTTGTGCTGGATGAAGCAGATAGAATGCTGGATATGGGTTTTATTCACGATATTAAAAAGGTATTGCGGCTTATTCCTGAAAGAAGACAGAATCTCTTATTTTCGGCAACCTTTTCTTCGGAAATTAAAAAACTGGCCTCTAGTTTTCTTCGTAATCCTGTGATGGTTGAAGCTACCCCCGAAAATACTACGGCAGAAAAAGTAGATCAGCTTATCTATAAAACCAACAAATCTGATAAAACAGATTTGGTTATTAAACTTATTTCTGAAGGGGACTGGCAACAGGTGCTAATCTTTACGAGAACCAAACACGGTGCCAATCGTTTGGCAAAAAAGTTGGATTCGGCCAAGATTTCTTCCGCAGCAATCCATGGTAACAAGAGTCAGGGAGCCCGAACCAAAGCGCTGGCAGGTTTTAAAGAAGGACGTGTACGTGTCTTGGTTGCAACCGATATAGCTGCCCGCGGACTAGACATTCCGTTATTACCTCATGTGATCAATTATGAACTACCAAACATTCCCGAAGATTATGTCCATCGTATTGGTCGAACGGGTAGAGCAGGGGCGAGTGGTGAAGCGATTTCCATTGTGAGTGTAGACGAATTTGAATATGTTCGGGGAATCGAAAAATTACTTGGCGAAAAATTAGATCAGAAGACTATTGAAGGCTTTGAAGTTTCTGAAAGCCTTCAGGAAGTACTTGACACAAAGGCCGAAAACAAAGCAGCCAACCAACGAGGCCGACAAAATTCCAGAAAAAATTCAACTTCTAGAAATCGGAGTCGTGGAGGAAATTCTAAGAACAGAAGTGGTAAGAATAGATAATTAATGAAAGTTCTCGATATAACTTCAAAAAAATGAATTTTCTTGAAATCACTCGAACTGCCCTATTTTTTACTCTTTATATACCACCCCCTCTTTCATGACAAACTTGACATCTTTAAGAAGGCTAATGTTTTGTAGCGGATTGCCATCCACTGCAACGATATCTGCTATTTTACCATTTTCTATAGTGCCTAATTGATTGCTCATGCCTAATACTTCAGCAGCTGTAATAGTTGCCGATTTAATTGCATCGTTTTCGTCCATTCCGTATTGAACCATTAATTCGAATTCTCGGGCATTTAAGCCATGTTTGCTTACACCACTATCGGTTCCAAAAGCTATTTTAACGCCTCCTTTAAGTGCTCTTTTAAAAGATGCTTCTACTACCGGAGCTACCTGCCGAATCTTTGCTGCAATGGCTGGAGGAATCTTATCGTTTACTTCCAATTCTTCTTTGACAGAGACTCCAGCTAGTAATGTAGGAACAAGATACGCACCTGTCTGATTGAATAATCGAACTGACTCATCATTTAAGTACGAACCATGATCAATGGTTTGGACGCCTGCTCGCAATGCAGCATTAATTCCATCGGCTTCGTGCGCATGGGCTGCTACATTTCTTCCCATGCTGGTGGCTGTTTCAACAATAGCTTTCATTTCGTCATCGGTGAGTTGTTGTCCCACACCTGCAGCCGTATTGCTTAATACGCCTCCTGTAGCGGTGATCTTTATTACGTCTGCTCCACGCTTTACCATATCCCGAACGGCACGGCGGCAATCATCGGCACCATCACAAATACTTGCATCCACGCCAATCATTTCCATAATATTACTGTTATATCCATGTGTATCTCCATGACCGCCCGTTGCAGAAACGGCTCCTGTAGAAGCAAATATGCGTGGGCCTGTAACTACCCCTTGACTAATCGCCCTTTTTAAGGCATTCATGATATTTGGCTCTCCTCCTAGGTTTCTAATCGTAGTAAAACCAGCATTCAGTGTTCGTTGTGCATAAGGAATAGCACGGTAGGCACCATCGGCTTCTTCCAGTTTTACCCATTCGTATGGATTAGCATTTATATCCCGCTCACCTGTGATATGGGTGTGTAAATCGATAAAACCAGGCATTACGAATTTATCTTTTAGATTAAGTAAGGTTACTTTGGAGGATTCATACCCCATTTGTTCAGCGGTAGAAAATCCGCTTCGTACTTCTTTGATCTTTCCGTTTTCTATAAGAATGCTTTGATTTTTTAAAGGTGCTTTTCCAGGTTCTGCCAGTAAAGAACCCGCATGAATAATTTGAGCAGTCTGAGCATTAAGACCAAAAATGGCTACGGAAAGGATTAGGGTAGTAAGAAGTTTTTTCATTAGAATAGTCTTTGTGATTAGCGATGTCAAGATAACTAAAAAGGTTGAATTGCCTCTGAAACTGCTTCGACTTTTTACTTTGTAACTCCCTCTCCAATTGTTATCTTTGCAATTCCAAAATTTCAGAAAAAAGATGTTCGATAATTTAAGTGATAAGTTAGATAAAGCCCTTCACGTCCTCAAAGGACATGGAAGCATTACCGAAGTAAACGTTGCCGAAACCTTAAAGGAAGTACGTCGTGCCTTACTCGATGCCGATGTAAATTTTAAAACGGCCAAAGAGTTCACCAATCGGGTGAAAGAAAAAGCGTTAGGTCAAAATGTATTGACTACGCTTCAACCGGGACAATTAATGGTGAAACTTGTTAAGGATGAGTTAACCGAATTAATGGGTGGTGAGACTGCAGGGATCAATCTAAGTAGCTCGCCAAGTGTTATTTTAATGTCAGGATTGCAGGGTAGTGGTAAAACAACGTTTTCTGGAAAACTGGCTAACTTCTTAAAAACGAAGAAATCAAAAAAACCTTTATTGGTTGCCTGTGATGTGTACAGACCAGCGGCAATTAATCAGTTGCATGTTGTAGGAGATCAAATTAAGGTTGATGTCTATTCCGAAGAAGGAAATATGGATCCTGTTGCGATTGCAAAAAATGCATTGGCATATGCAAAGCAAAATGGACATAATGTAGTGATTGTCGATACGGCAGGTCGTTTGGCGGTAGATGAAGAAATGATGACCGAAATTGCAAACGTTCATAAAGCAATCAATCCAGATGAGACGCTATTTGTAGTAGATTCGATGACAGGGCAGGATGCAGTGAACACGGCAAAGGCGTTTAATGACCGACTTAACTTTGAAGGAGTGGTATTAACCAAATTGGATGGTGATACCCGAGGGGGTGCTGCTATTTCAATTAAAAGTGTGGTCGATAAGCCCATAAAATTTATTGGTACGGGAGAGAAGATGGATGCAATCGATGTATTCCACCCCGCTCGTATGGCAGATCGTATTTTGGGGATGGGGGATGTCGTTTCCTTAGTAGAGAGAGCACAGGAACAGTTTGATGAAGAAGAGGCGAGAAAGCTTCAGAAGAAAATAGCAAAAAATCAATTCGGGTTTGATGATTTTATAAAACAAATTCAGCAGGTAAAAAAGATGGGGTCTATGAAAGATCTCGTCGGAATGATTCCCGGGGCCGGAAAAGCCTTAAAAGGAGTGGATATTGATGACGATGCCTTTAAAGGAATTGAAGCGATTATTCATAGTATGACCCCCGAAGAACGCAGTACACCTTCAGTAATTAACGGAAGCAGAAAAAAGAGAATTGCAAAAGGAAGCGGAACTTCAGTTCAGGAAGTAAATCAATTGCTGAAACAATTCAACCAAATGAGTAAAATGATGAAGATGATGCAAGGCGGCGGTGGTCGTAAGATGATGCAGATGATGAACAATATGAGATAGTGCTTTGCACTGTTAAAAGTTGAAGGTTACTAGTTAAAATTTTAACCGACAACCGAAAATAGACAACTGATAACAATTAACAAGCCAAGAATGATCCTACTAGACGGTAAAAAAGCATCCAACGACATCAAGAACGAGATCAAGGCTGAGGTCGATAAAATGATTGCCAAGGGAGAGAAAGTTCCGCATTTGGCTGCAGTGATCGTGGGGGATGATGGTGCGAGTCTAACCTACGTAGGTAGTAAAGTGCGAGCGTGTGAAAGGGTTGGATTTGAATCGACGATGGTTCGTTTGCCTCACACAACCAGTGAAGTCGAATTATTACATAAAATTGAAGCACTGAATGAAAATGACGATATCGACGGATTTATAATTCAGTTGCCATTACCTCCTCAGATCAATACGCAACGTGTCTTAATGGCGGTAGATCCCAGTAAAGATGTAGATGGTTTTCATCCGGAGAACTTTGGGAAGATGGCACTTGATATGAGTACATTTATTCCTGCGACTCCCTTCGGAATTTTAGAGTTATTGGAGCGCTATGATGTAGATACTAAAGGAAAGCATACTGTGGTTATTGGTAGAAGTCACATTGTTGGCCGCCCTATGAGCATCTTGATGAGTAGAAAAGGTTGGCCAGGGAATAGTACGGTAACCTTAACGCATAGCAATACGAAGAATATCACTCAGATTACGAGTCAGGCAGATATTATTATTTCCGCACTTGGAGTACCTAACTTTCTAAAAGCTGAAATGGTTAAAGATGATGCGGTTATTATTGACGTGGGTATTACCCGTGTTGAAGATGAATCACATCCAAAAGGCTATGTAATCACTGGCGATGTAGATTTTGAAAATGTGAGTAAGAAAGCTAGTTTTATTACCCCTGTGCCAGGGGGAGTAGGTCCAATGACGATTGCGATGTTGCTAAAAAATACGCTATTGGCAAGAGAGCAACGAAGAGGATAGTTTAGTTTACAGTCACAGCCTGCCTGCTAGGGCACGACAGGCAGATATTCGGTTGGCAGTTTTTTTTACTCACAATCAACAATCAACCATCAACAATCTTAAATCGTAATCCCTTCACCTTGCTTTACTTTCCAGTCTAGGTATCTATGAAGATCTGTTTCAATCCAACCAATACCAATCGAAAGCATAGCGACGTCATCTATATAGCCTACGCCCGGAATAAAATCTGGGATGATATCCATAGGATTTAAAATATATAAAAAAGCTAATACGATTGTAGCAATGGTGAACCAGGGTACATTTTTATAATGTCCTTTACGTGTATCTTTTAAGAGTTGCATCATGATCTTTCCAAGTTCGAGATATTTACCAAGCGTATTACTTCCGCTAAATTTTTTGTCAATATCTTCTTCCTTGCTTAAGATGACTTCAACATCTTTATCGTCTATTTTCTCAACTTCTTCTTTGGCATATTCTTCGGAAACTCCTGTATCTCTGTTTCCTGGGTTGAAGAACACCTTGTCTCTTTTTTTCTTTCCGAACATCGTTTTTCTGTTTTGTATAAAGGTAGGATAAAAGCGCCAGTAAGAGTTTTAAAATTTTGTTATAAAATCATCCACATTCCGAAGCTAATAAAAAACAACCCTATAACATACAACATCCAATAGGGCTTCAATCGCTCGGGAGTCTTTCCGAAGCACGCCACAGTAAATTTATAAAATGCAGAGCGGTGTTTGGCGATGAAGTTATAGGCATGATCGCTCAGCCAGGCAAACCAATTGTGGTTTTGATACCATTGGTGCCACGGTAACGTATTCTTTTTTGCGTAGGTATAACTTTTATAGGCCGAGTTGGGACCGCTATAGATTGCTCCGTCTAAATCAATAAAACGGGACGCTTTTTTAAATTCTTTTATGGGGATGTCTTTAAATTGCTCTGCTACTTCCTGATAGGTTTTGTATTCAACAGCATCTCCCGTTTGCATTTTCCAACGGGTTACCCAGAATTTACAAAACGTACAATCGCCATCCCAAACCAACGTCGGTTTTACAGATGGAGGAAAATTAGTTTTGGATAGTTTGGCAAACACTAGAGTACTTCTTGGTTAGTGGATTGTTTCTTTTTACCGTATTCTTTTCGGTAGATTCGTACCACCACAATAAATAAACTAATTAAAAGAGGACCGAAGATCAACCCAATAAAACCAAATAGTGGAACTCCCACAATGACCCCAATTAAGGTGATAAGCGGATGCACGTTGTCTAATTTTTTGAGTACATAAAGTCGGATTACATTATCTGTAGCGCCAACTACAACAGTTCCATAAATCAAAATACCCCAAGCCTGCAAGGGGGTGCCTGTAGAAAGTGTAAGTATAAAAACGGGTATGATACCAAGAGCTGTTCCTACAAAAGGAATCATTGAACCTACGGTGACAATAACAAACCAAAAGAACGGATCTTCTATTCCAAAGATTAAGAAACCTATTAAGGCAATAATTCCTTGTGCAATAGCGACCATAGGAATTCCCAACGCATTAGAACGTACCATATGATTGATCTCCTTCCCTATGGTTTTCAGATTATCTTTATTAATAGGTACATATTCATACATTGACTCACGTAATTCCCTACGATTTGTTAACATATAATAGAGCATAAAGTACATTAATCCTATGGCAATAAAAATATTGAATGTGCCACCAGCAAGTCCTTGTAAATTTTCAGAAAGCCAAGATGATATGGCTTGTCCGTCTATTTGACTACTTAAATCGTAGCCCAGTCTGTCTTCCCATTGTTGTGACTGGCTCTTAAAAGCCTTTACTACTCTTTCACTATTTTGTACTGCTTCTCCAATTTTATTGCCTAACATAAGTACAATACCTGCAACTGGCAATAAAATTCCAATGAACGATATAAACATTAATACTCCCGCAGCAAGATCTGCGTTCCATCCTCTTTTTACCAATTTAGTCATCCAAGGGCGCATCAATACATATATGGTGATAGCACCTAATACTCCCGATAAGTAGGGGAGAGTTTCCTTAAAAATCAGCGTACCCATTAACAGTATGAGTAACAGAATAAAAATCTGTCGTATAATATGTGGAGGAATGGTAGCTTTACTCATGTTAGGTTGCAAATAATTGAGAAATATCTTTAAACGCTTTAAATTCTAGGGCATTACCTGCAGGATCTTTAAAAAACATGGTGGCTTGCTCACCCGTTTGTCCCTTAAATCGAATATAAGGCGCAATAATAAATTGAATGTTTTGTTGTTGTAGTCTTTCTGAAAGTGCTTCGAAATCGGTCATACTCAAAACCACTCCAAAATGTGGTACAGGTACCTCTTTACCATCTACAGGGTTGAATGTAGGATCATCGACCAAAGTTTTCTCCTTAAAATGAATGACAAGTTGATGCCCAAAGAAATTAAAATCAACCCAATGATCACTACTTCTTCCTTCAAGGCAGCCTAACACATCTCTGTAAAAAATGCGGCATTCGGCCAGATTGTGCACGGGTATAGCAAGGTGGAAAGGTTGTATAGTTTGCATACTTTTAAATTAATAAGAAAACCCTCTTTTCAGAGGGTCTAAAGTAATCAATTATTTTCAGCATCAATCGTATCGGTGTCTTTTCGATACTTAAGTAGTCCTATACCAGCAAAGAAAAATACGACTCCTAAAATAATTAGAGCCCAGGGACTCAAGCCTGTTTCCATACTTCCGAAAACTCCTAGAACACCCATAATGAGACCTATCATCCCACCGATTGTCAAAATAAATCCTAAAATCTTAATCATATCTATTGGTTTTTAAGTTGTCAAATAAAAATAGTTTAAAAACCCAAAGTAGCTCGTTACCTTAACAAAAGTTTGTTAAGGTTTTTAGAATATTTTAATTTTCAACTGAAGCAGTGTCGGCTTCCCAACCTATCATAAAATATTTAAAGGTAGCTGTATCTGGTATTTGAGATGCTTCCACTTTTACCGAAGGATCATAGCGTAAATTCTCTGGTAATTCCATCTTGTCAATAGTTAGATAAATAGGGCTATTTTCAAGGAATACAACTACAGAGCGTATGGTTGTTTCTACGCTTTTAACGGTATAATTTTCTTTTACATCTTTAAAAGTGCTTTTTGAAGTGAGCCCTTTATCGGTTTTATAACGATCGTCAAATATTTGAATATTGGTAATCTTGCTATTTGGATCATTCTCATCGTTAGGCGATAATAACAATAATTTGGCGCCTCCCTTATCGTAAACTTCGACTTCACCCTGAGTACCCAATGCATTTTCTATAGGATTCAGTTTTACAATACTGTCTTGTGCAAAAATTGAATCAAGCTGCATGACTTTTGTGTCTTTTGTAATAGGGCCTACCGCAACATTAGAAATCATAAATGGATCTTTTTCATCTGTACATTGAGTAAATAAAATTCCGGCAAGAACTGCCAGTAAAAGGGTCTTTTTCATAATGGTAATTTATTTTGATTATTTGTTAACGCATTAATTTGGTCAATATTCCCAATACGCTGCGTATTACGGTGGGACTTGTTAGTGTTTTAATAAATGGATTTTGTTTGGTTCGTGTGCTTCTGCTTCGAGAGGATGAAGTTCTCTTTACGGCCTCTTTTTCTCTTTTTGCTTTTTCTCTGGCTTCCTCGGCATCTGCTTGTTCTATTTTTTCTGAAAGCATTTCATACGCACTTTCTCTATCAACCGTTTCATTGTACTTAGGTATCAACTCTGAAGCTTTTATCAAATCTTTTAATTCTGAATCTTCTAAAATATCCATTCGGCTCATGGGTGCCCGTAACATAGTTGCAGCCAATGGTGTTGGAATTCCTTTTTCATTTAAAGCAGTCACCAAGGCTTCTCCAATTCCTAATTTGGTCAATACCTCCTTGGTATCGTAGTAATCAGATAATGGATAGTTCTCGGCTGTTAATTTTATTGCTTTTCTGTCTTTTGCAGTAAACGCACGCAAGGCATGCTGGACTTTTAAACCTAACTGGCTCAGTACTGCATCGGGCACATCGGTTGGATTTTGAGTGACAAAATACAATCCGACACCTTTAGAGCGTATTAGTTTTACGATACTTTCTATCTGATCAAGTAAGGCATCACTGGCTTCTTTAAAAATTAAATGTGCTTCATCGATAAAAATAACCAACTCAGGTCTTCCGCTATCTCCTTGTTCTGGAAAGGTGGAATATATTTCAGCCAGTAGCGAAAGCATGAATGTTGAAAACAACTTTGGCCTGTCTTGAATGTCGGTAAGGCGTACGATATTGATATAGCCCATTCCGTTTTCATCGATTCGTTGCAAGTCTGAAGTTTCAAACGATTTCTCTCCAAAAAAGAGATCAGCTCCCTGTTGTTCCAATTCCACCACCTTCCGAAGTATAGCTCCAGTGGAGGCTGCTGAAATTCTTCCGTAGTCTTTTGCTAATTCCTCTTTCCCATCTCCCGTAGCATATTGAAGTACCTTCTTAAAATCTTTTAAGTCCAGCAGTGGCAACTTATTATCGTCACAGTATTTAAAGATCACCGAAATAATTCCCGATTGTGTCTCACTAACATTTAAAATTCTGGAAAGCAATACAGGTCCAAATTCACTCACGGTCGCACGTAATCGAACACCGTCCTGATCACTTAAAGATAAAATCTCAACCGGAAATTTTTTTGGAGTAAAAGGAAACCCGATTTTCTCGTGGCGCTCATCAATTTTTGGATGTCCAGGACTTGGTTGTGCAATTCCGCTCAAATCCCCTTTCATATCCATTAAAAGTACAGGAATTCCCTGTTCACTTAAATTTTCAGCAAATACTTGTAGCGTTTTTGTTTTTCCCGTTCCTGTAGCTCCAGCGATCAATCCGTGGCGGTTCAATGTTTTTAATGGAATTTTTACCAAGGCGTCGGTGACTGTTTCGCCATTGAGCATTGCTGCGCCTAGTATGATTGAATCACCTTTAAAGGTGTTTCCAGAGTTGATATAGTCAAAAAAAGCCTGGGTATCTGCCATGGTTCAAATTTTTGTTAAAAGTAATAATTGTAATGCTGCTATTGAAATATTCAGTAATTTAAAATACTGAAAAATCCTAAATACCTAAAAAATGAATTCCTTTTTAAAATTTTTACTAGTTTTTATTTGCTTCGGAAGCTTCTCTTGTGCCGAAAATGGTACCGAAGACCATCAACAATCAACACTATTTGAAGCGCCTATATTTCACAAATCTCACGAAACGAAGAAGATAGATGCTCCTTTTAGCGATGCCGTTCAAGTGGGAAATTTATTTTTCCTTTCAGGCCAGATTGGGATGGATCACTCTTCAAGAGAATTAGTTGAAGGAGGCATTGGGGCTGAAACGAGACAAACACTTGAAAACATTAAAGCAGTCTTGCAACAATATGACCTTCAGATGACCGATGTGGTAAAAGCGATGGTTGTATTGGATACAATAGGTGATTTTTCAGCTTTTAATTCAATATACACTCAATATTTTCCGCAGAAACCAGCAAGAACGACCTTTGCTGCCAAAGCCTTAGCCAGAGGTGCCAAAATAGAGATTGAAGTGGTTGCTGTAAAATCTGGTACTTCAAAAATTATACACGGAGAGTCCCATAATTAACTGTGGACTGTTACTGTAAACTGCCAACTATATACTATTTTTGCCCTCTATGAAAAGTGAGGTACAGGAATTAGTTGATAAAGGCATCATGTTGCCGTTAATGGAGGAATTTTATACCATCCAGGGAGAAGGGTTTCACAAAGGAACTGCGGCTTATTTTATCCGTGTAGGAGGTTGTGATGTAGGCTGTCATTGGTGTGATGTAAAAGAAAGCTGGAATCCAGATATTCATCCGCCAACGCAGATTGAAGCGATTGCAAACAATGCAGCGATGTATTCAAAAACTATTGTGATTACTGGAGGAGAACCACTCATGTGGGATATGAATCCGTTGACGTCTCTTCTAAAAGAAAAAGGATTGGATACCCATATTGAAACATCAGGAGCCTATACACTTTCAGGTACTTGGGACTGGATATGTTTATCTCCGAAAAAGCTAAAACTGCCGACACCCGAAGTGTATCAAGCAGCAAACGAATTAAAAGTGATTATTTATAACAAAGCTGACTTTAAATTTGCCGAAGAACAAGCAGCCCAAGTGAATGACAAATGTATATTGTACTTACAGCCCGAATGGAGCAAACGCGATACTGTAATTCCGTTGATTGTAGATTACGTTATGGCAAATCCGAAGTGGATGGTTTCGCTACAGACACATAAGTATTTAAATATTCCGTAGTTATGTACAGGAAAGTGTAACAGAAAGTAACAAAAAAAATCCGCTCATTGAGCGGATTTTTTAGTTTTATAAAGATAATTTTACTTCTTAGTAAAAGGTACAGTTACGCGAACTTTATCCCATCCAAGATGCATATCAATACCATTCTCTGCTTGAGACATTGCAATCGAGAAAGCCTCTAAAGATTCGTCTGCCATAGTAACAGGAACTGTAATTCTCGCAACATCATTTTCTTCTTTGTAAAAATATGAACCCCAAACATTAAGGTCGTTGCTAATGATTGCCGTCCACTCGTCTTCACCAGGAATTGTATAAAATGTATACGTTCCTGCTTCTACCATAGTGTCTCCAAGCATCATGTCTGTATACAGAGTTAACTCTGCAGCCTCATTTGCTCCGGTTCTCCAAACTTCCCCGTTAGGTGCAAGTTTTGCCAGAGTTCTTTCTTTTAACTGAGGACGACTGTACGAGATCTTCATTAGTTTGTTGGCATCTCTGTAGTCTACAGGATAGGACGCAACGTCCATCGGACTTTTATCTAAGTCTTTAAATTCTTGAGCGGTAGCATTTGTACAAAATAGAGTTACAATTGCTAGTGCAATAACTGTAAAAAGGTTTGATTTTTTCATGTTGATTACTTTAAATTATGTGGATTAATTAATTACTAGTTTTCATAGGTATTTCTATATAGGTTGTATCCCATCCTATCATCAAAGTGGTTCCGTTAGTTTCAGGTCTAAAGACCATAGAAAGTGTTTCGGTTGGAGCCGGAGAGTCATGTCTGGGCACACTAATTCTAAGAATATCTTTTTCTTTTTTATAGCTGAAAGATCCCCATACATTGGTGTCACTATTAATAATCACTTCCCAGGTGTTTTTTCCTGGAACAGTATATAGCGTATATGTGCCAGCCTCCAGTCTTTTACCGTCAATGACCATAGGAACATACAATGTTAATTCAGTAGCTTCATTAGCACCCGTTCGCCAGACTTCACCGTAAGGTACAAGTTCTCCAAAGATTTCTCTTCCTTTTTTGGAAGGACGACTGTAAATTACTCGTGCCAAGGGGGGTGTGTTCCTGTCTGGTCTTGCCATGGCTAAATCCATTGGACTTGCATCCATTTTTGGAAATGCATTTTGAGCAAAAGTATTTTCAGAAGGAAAAAATGTAAGTAAAATAAGGACTGAGGTGATAATTGCTTTCATATTTTTTTAAAAATCAAGTGGCGATTTAGTCGTGCCATAACGTATTCATTACAACGCTTGTGTAAGCGCTTTACAAATATCCTGTTTTTATGGCTTTTTTTTCACAAAAATTTGTTAATAACTTAAGAGGTCGACATCGCCAAACACCTATATTTTATAAAGGGTTTCGTTATATTTGTTTGGATAAAAAAAATAGATAAAAATCAATTTATGGCTGACGAAAAAGATATTAAAGTGTACGGTGCAGATAGCATTCAGGCGTTAGAAGGAATGGAACATGTGCGTATGCGTCCTTCCATGTATATTGGGGATGTAGGAACACGTGGATTACACCACCTAGTATATGAGGTAGTCGATAACTCTATTGATGAGGCTCTGGCAGGACATTGTGATCGAGTAGATGTTTGGATCAATGAAGATAATAGCATTACGGTAAAGGATAATGGTCGTGGAATTCCTGTGGATATGCACAAAAAAGAAGGGGTTTCTGCACTGGAGGTTGTCATGACTAAAATCGGTGCTGGAGGAAAGTTTGATAAAGATAGTTATAAGGTTTCTGGTGGATTGCATGGTGTGGGAGTCTCTGTTGTAAATGCTCTTTCTGAAAGTTTAAAAGCAACCGTTTACAGAGATGGAACTATTTATGAACAGGAATACGAGCGTGGTAAAACGATGTATCCTGTAAAACCAATTGGTGAAACTACCGAAAGAGGAACTTTGGTAAAATTTAAGCCAGATCCAAAAATCTTTCAGCAGACCTTAGAATACAATTACGATACCTTAGCAAGTCGTTTGCGTGAATTGGCATACCTAAACAAGGGGATTACCATTACAATCGAAGACAGACGTTTTACTGAAGACGACGGTGAATTTAAAGGAGAAACCTTTTATTCTGAAGAAGGATTGAAAGAATTTATCCGTTTTCTGGATGGGAATCGTGAAATGCTTATAGGAGATGTTATTGCCATGGAAGGTGAGAAAAATGACATCCCTGTGGAAGTGGCCATGGTATACAATACCTCGTATAATGAAAATTTACACTCGTACGTAAACAACATTAATACACATGAAGGTGGAACACACCTTTCAGGTTTTCGTAGCGGATTAACACGTACTTTGAAGAAATATGCAGATGCTTCAGGCATGTTGGACAAACTGAAATTTGATATATCTGGTGATGATTTTAGAGAAGGGTTAACGGCGATTGTTTCAGTAAAAGTGCAGGAGCCGCAATTTGAAGGTCAAACCAAAACAAAATTAGGAAATAGAGAGGTGACTTCAGCGGTGAGTCAGGCAGTTTCAGAAATGCTTGAAAATTATCTTGAAGAAAACCCGAATGATGCAAAAACAATTGTTCAAAAAGTAATACTGGCCGCAACAGCCCGTCATGCAGCGCGCAAAGCCCGTGAAATGGTACAGCGTAAAACGGTGATGAGTGGTGGCGGATTGCCTGGAAAGCTATCTGATTGCTCTGAGCAGGATCCTGAAAAGTGTGAAGTGTTTTTGGTCGAGGGAGACTCGGCAGGAGGAACAGCCAAGCAAGGAAGGGACCGAATGTTTCAAGCAATTTTACCGTTGCGTGGTAAGATCTTAAATGTGGAGAAAGCTATGCAACACAAAGTTTTTGAAAATGAAGAAATTAGAAACATTTTCACAGCACTTGGTGTAACTATTGGAACTGAAGAAGATAGTAAAGCCTTAAACCTTGAGAAATTACGTTACCATAAAGTAGTTATTATGTGTGATGCCGATGTCGATGGGAGTCACATTTCTACGTTAATTCTAACCTTTTTCTTTCGTTATATGAAAGATCTTATTGAAGCTGGATATGTGTATATCGCAACTCCGCCTTTATATCTTGTGAAAAAAGGAGCGAAAAAAGAATATGCCTGGAATGACAAAGAGCGTGATGCACTCAATGAACAATTTGGGGGCAGTGCCAATATCCAACGTTATAAGGGTCTTGGAGAAATGAATGCAGAGCAATTGTGGGATACAACGATGAACCCAGAGTTTAGAACGCTTCGCCAAGTAACCATCGATAATGGTACCGAAGCTGATAGAATCTTCTCCATGCTCATGGGTGACGAAGTACCGCCTCGTAGAGAGTTTATTGAGAAAAACGCAAAATATGCAAATATTGACGCCTAACTTTTTACGTTAAATTTTATCTAAAGACCCACAGTTTCTGCTGTGGGTTTTTTTATTTTGAAAAAAATCTAGTTATGAAAAAGTTCTTATTTATTTTATGTGTAGTCTTCTCTAGTAGTCTTTTTGCTCAAGAGAATCTCGAAGACTTATTAGCGGCAGGGATTGAAGATGCAAAACGCTTTACCAATGGATATATCACTCCGGCTACCGAAGCTATGATCTACAATACAGCTAATGGATGGGTGCAAACAGCCAAGGTGAAAGATCCTTTAAAGTTTGAAATTTCCATTATAGGGAATGCCACTTTCGTGAGTGATGAGAATAAAACCTTTACATTAAACACAGCAGATTATAACAATCTACAATTTAGAGATGGAAGCACTATAAAAGAGGTAGCTACCGCTTTTGGTGAAAATAATCCCGATATTGTTGTTTTTGCCGAAGTTCAAGACGGACCCTTTACCCAAGAAGTAGAATTTATACTGCCACAAGGTTTGGCATCGGTGAATGTGAACGTAGTGCCTTCTGCTTTTTTACAAGCCCGATTGGGGCTTTTTAAAGGTGCCGAAATCAAAGCACGCTATGTTCCTAAAATTGATCAAGAAGATGTGAAAGTAGGATTGATAGGGGCAGGTTTTCAATATGAGTTTACCAAACTATTGCCTGCAGACAACGTGTTTCCAGTAGCAATTTCTGGAGTAGTTGGCTATACAAATCTTACGGCTAACTATGATTTTACAGACGATGAAATTATTGAAGGGGATAACCAGCAGTTTGATTTAAGACAAAATAGCTGGTTGTTTCAAGTACAAGCCTCTACTAATTTACCAGTAATCAACTTTTATGGTGGGGTTGGGTTGGTAACCGGAACTTCAGATTTTGATGTGCTGGGAACCTATAGAGTTCGTGGAGGTGTCCCTTTATTTGAAACAACTAATGAATTTACAGATCCGTACTCCATTACCACAAAGGTTTCGGGAGTTCACGGGACGATAGGAGCCAAGCTTCAGTTAGGGTTCTTTGGGTTGCATGCAGATTATAACATTGCCGAATATAGCAACGTTTCTGCCGGAATTCATTTTGGAATTTAAGTCTTCCCCACTAATAAGAGAGGAATGTATACTAAAACAAAAAGTGTCTTATGCAATAGCGATTGCAGCGGTTACCCCACAGCTTTTTAATCTTTAAAAGCGAGGAGTAGTAGCGAAAAGCGCAGTGCTCAATAAAATTGAGCAATTGCCCAAATAAATAAATTCAGCAGCGAGATAATCAGTCGTTTACTTAATTAATTGTACTGATAATTGTACTTTTGCACCACATTTTCAAGAAGACATTAATTAATAATAAATACTAAAAAATATGAAAGTTACAGTAGTAGGAGCAGGTGCGGTAGGTGCAAGTTGTGCCGAGTATATTGCCATTAAAAATTTTGCAAGTGAAGTTGTTTTATTAGACATTAAAGAAGGATACGCCGAAGGAAAAGCAATGGATTTAATGCAAACCGCTTCTTTAAATGGGTTCGATACTAAGATTACAGGATCAACAAGTGATTACAGTAAAACTGCCAATAGTGACATTTGTGTAATCACGAGTGGGATTCCACGTAAACCAGGAATGACACGTGAGGAGTTAATTGGGATTAATGCTGGTATTGTTAAAGCTGTTTCTGCAGATCTTATTAAACATTCTCCTGAAACTATTATCATTGTTGTGAGTAACCCGATGGATACCATGACCTATTTAGTACATAAAACAACAGGATTACCTAAAGAACGTATTATTGGAATGGGTGGAGCTCTTGATAGTGCACGTTTTAAATATCGTTTAGCAGAAGCTTTAGAAGCCCCTATTAGTGATGTTGATGGAATGGTAATTGGAGGTCATAGTGATAAAGGAATGGTGCCGTTAACACGTTTGGCAACCAGAAACAGTGTGCCAGTAACTGCATTTATTTCTCAAGAACGATTAGATCAGGTAAAAGAAGACACGAAAGTAGGAGGAGCCACACTTACAGGGTTATTAGGAACTTCTGCATGGTATGCGCCAGGAGCAGCAGTGTCAGGATTGGTGCAGGCCATTGCGTGTGACCAGAAAAAAATATATCCATGTTCTGTATTGCTGAATGGTGAGTACGGATTGAGTGATCTTTGTATTGGTGTGCCGGTAGTTTTAGGACGAAACGGTATTGAAAAAATCGTTGAGATTGAATTAAACGATGCCGAAAAAGCACATATGCAGGAAAGTGCAGACGGTGTGAATGCAACCAATGGATTGTTAGAACTCTAATATTTAGTTTTTAAAAAGTAAGAGACCTCTCAAGTTTTATACGTGAGAGGTTTTTTTCTTTCAGCATCGGGAAATCGATGCGGTCTTTCTTCTTTTTTTTTAATTATATTTGCCGCATGCAGAAAAAATGGTACGTAAGTGCATTATTGGTCGTTCTTACCCTCGTAGGAGTAAGTCTGGGTCAAATGACGGTCCCTAATCAAGAGATTGTGGTGCAATTTTCTGCCGAACGTGTTTCTTCGGAAGATGCTAAAGACACGATTGAAATTGTTAGGTCACAACTTGAAAGTCTTGGTGCAGAACATATCACTGTGTCAGAAACTGCAAGCGGACTGCTGAAGATTACCTACTACAGCATTCAGGATGTCGCTTTGATTAAGCGAACGTTGGCAAAAGAACAGCAGCTGGATCTTGGAGTTACGACCCTTACGACTACCGAAAATTCTGATATCCCCGCCGAAGGACCTGGAAAGCTTTATGAGCTGGAGGTACATGAGATCACACAATTACCAGACTATGATTCTGATATTAATGGAGTCGCGCTTACCCTTGAAAGCAAAACGACTCGTTTTTATGTTCAGGATGTTAATTTCTGGACTATTTCAGTACTACTTCCTGAACGAATTGATACACAAGAAGTCGCCTATCAGTTTCAGAAACGTCTGTCACTTTTAATTACAACGCCACATTTTATAATTCCCGAAGTCCGTGCCGGACCTTTGTCGTAAGGGGAGTATAAAGCAAAATTTTCCCTTTCTTCGTTTCAATTGATTTCTTTCGCTTTCAGAAAGAAATTAAAAATTCATTTAACAATAAAAATCATTGTCAGTTAGTGCAGTAAATTCTATATTCGCGCGTTCAAAAAACTGACTTAAAAAATAAAACAATGCAAAATAAAGGACTCGTAATAGTGTTTGCAGTGCTATTCGGATTGGTAAGTTTATATCAATTATCGTTTACCTACATTTCAAATCAGGTAGAAGACGAAGCGAAAGCATTTGCGAGAAGTGAATACACAGATGAACAACACAAAGAAAGAGCTGAGGCAGAAGCACAGTATCTTGATTCAGTAGCGTTAAACCCGGTAATGCTGGGAATCGACTACAAAACCGCAAAGGAAAAAGAGCTCAACAAAGGTCTTGACCTTAAAGGAGGTATCAACGTTATCTTACAGGTTTCTGTACAGGATATTTTAAGAGGATTGGCAAATAACACCAAAGATCCTGCTTTTAATCAGGCAATCGCTAATGCTACCGAAGCTCAAAAACAATCTCAGGATACGTATATCGACCTTTTCTTTGAAGCATTTGAAGAACTGCCAGGGGAAAATAATTTAGCTTCTCCAAGTATTTTCTTCAACAAAAATTTAGAAGAAGATATTGATGGTTCTATGACCAACGCAGAAGTTGAGCCAGTAATCAAGCAAAAAATTGACGAATCAATCAACTCTGCTTTTGAAGTATTGCGAAAGCGTATCGATAAGTTTGGAGTAACACAACCAAACATTCAGCGATTAGGAAACTCTGCGCGTATCTTGGTAGAATTGCCAGGAGCTCGTGATGTAGAACGTGTAAAGAAATTAGTGACATCGACCGCACAGTTAGAATTCTGGAATGTATACAAGAGTGATGAGTTAGGTGGGTTCTTATTTCAGGCAGATGCGAAAGTAAAGGAATTAATGGATGCTGACGATGCTGGAGATGCTGCTGAAGAAAACGCAGAAGCTTCAGATGAAGAAGTAGTAGAAGGAGCACAAGAAGATGCAGCTGTAGCACAGGACTCAACAAAAACAGAAGAAGACGTGATTGCAGATCTTTTGGAAACTGAAGATATCGAAGACGCACAAAACGCTTCACAATCTAATCCTATTCTAGGATTAATGGTGTCTCCAGGATTTCAAGGTTCACCGGTATTGGCAAGATTTTCAGTAAAAGATACGGCGACTGTAAACAAATACTTAAAAATGCCAGAAGTTCGTTCGTTATTATCGAATGAGCAGCGATATACAAAATTTGTTTGGGGAATTCCTGAAGACACTCAAATTAATGAAGAAGGAGAGACAGTTGCTACTTCTGGATTATATGCTTTAAAAGTTGACAGAACAGGACAGCCACCTTTAGCAGGAGCTGTAGTTGTAGGAGCAGACCAATCATATGACCAAGTAGGCCGTGTGGCAGTAGACATGCAAATGAATGGTGTTGGAGCGAAGAAATGGGAAGAAATGACCGGAAACGCGTATACGAATCAATCTCAGATTGCAATTTTATTGGACAATATCGTATATTCTGCACCAGGAGTTACTTCTGGTCCTATAGCAGGAGGGCGTTCACAAATTACAGGTGACTTTACCATTACACAAGGGCAGGATTTAGCAAATGTACTACGTGCTGGTAAATTACCAGCTTCTGCAGATATTATTCAGGCTGAAGTTGTTGGACCTACCTTAGGGCAAGAAGCGATTGACAGTGGTATTTTATCGTTTGCTATTGCATTGGCATTTGTATTGATATGGATGATTTTTTACTACGGAAAGGCAGGTATCTTCGCCGATATCGCTTTGGTAGTAAACATTCTGTTTATTTTCGGAATATTAGCAGGACTTGGAGCGGTATTAACGCTTCCTGGTATTGCAGGTATTGTATTAACGATTGGTATTTCGGTTGATGCGAACGTACTTATCTTTGAGAGGATTCGGGAAGAGCTTGCCAAAGGGAAGCTTCAGAAAGATGCTATTAAAGACGGATTTAGTAACGCATTGTCTTCTATCTTAGATGCGAATATTACAACAGGACTTACTGGTCTTATTTTATTAGTATTTGGAACAGGACCTATTAAAGGTTTCGCAACGACCTTATTAATTGGTATTGCTACCTCATTATTTACAGCCATCTTTATTACAAGATTGTTTATCGACAGTTATACGAAAAATGGGAAGTCATTACCATGTTCTACAGCAATGACTAAGAATCTGTTTAAAAATGTAAACATTAACTTCTTAGGAAAACGTAAAGTAGCCTATGTGATCTCTGGAATTTTAATCTTAATCAGTTTAGGTTCTTTATTTACAAATGGATTAAATCAGGGTGTTGACTTTGTAGGAGGTCGTACGTATACAGTACGTTTTGACAAGGATGTAAATGCAACAGCTGTCACTGAAGATTTAACAGCTGTGTTTGGTTCTGCGGAAGCTAAAACCTATGGTGGAGACAATCAGTTAAAAATCACAACGAAGTACAAAGTTGATGAAACTGGCGAAGAAGTAGACGGTGAAATCGAGCAGATGTTGTATGAAGGCTTACAGCCTAACTTACCTAGTGGAATGACCTTTGAAGAATTCAAAGAAGATGATGAAGGGAAAGTCGCGGGTCGTATGGAATACTATAAAGTTAGTCCAACCATTGCAGATGATATCAAAAAGGAATCGTTCTGGGCCGTCTTAGGATCCCTTATCGTAGTATTCTTATACATCTTGTTGCGTTTTAGAAGATGGCAGTTCAGTTTAGGTGCTGTAACGGCAGTGTTTCATGATGTATTGATTGTATTAGGGATCTTCTCGTTAACTTATAAGTTCATGCCGTTTAATATGGAAATCGATCAGTCGTTTATCGCTGCGATCTTGACGGTAATTGGATACTCACTAAATGATACCGTGGTTGTATTTGACCGTATTAGAGAATTCTTTAATGAGCATCCTAAATGGAAAATGAACAGAATTATCAATAGTGCCTTGAACAGTACATTAAGTCGTACGTTAAATACGTCTATCACTACATTGATCGTATTATTATGTATCTTTTTAATCGGTGCCGAATCGATTAGAGGACTCATCTTTGCATTGATCGTGGGTGTATTAGTAGGTACCTATTCATCTCTGTTTATTGCAACACCAGTATTCTTTGACAGTGTCAAGAAAAGAGGTATTGACTTAACCGAAAAGAAAGAAGAAGAGGACGAACTACTTCCTGAAGCAAAAAAGAAGTAATGTTCTTTTCTTCGGAAAAGTAAACAATAAAAAAAGCCGCTCCATGAGCGGCTTTTTTTATTGTTTAAATACATACTAAAATACCAGTAATCTAAAATACGACCATACTACTATTCAAGTTCAATCCAATGCACTTCATCACCAACCTCTAATCCCCAAGTATCACTAAGTCCAGCGTTTACTTCCAAAACATATTGTGCAGGAGCGGCTGAAGGTAAGGAAGAGGTATCTAAAGGTTTTGCATCTTTAACAATACTTACTATCTGTTTCTTGCTGTTGATGTAGATAATATCCAATGGGAATTCGGTATTTTTCATATAAAACGAGCGAACCAATTCATCGTCAAATACGAAAAGCATTCCTTGATTATTCACCATGCCTTTACGGTACATCAATCCTGTCTGCGTTTCATAATCATCTCTGGCAAATTCCACATCTAACACCGCAATTACCGAGTCGGTTACTGCTTTTCTAATAGCAAGCTCACCTTCCTTTGTGAATTTTACTTGTTTGGTAAGTACTTTCTCCTGTGTGGTTTCCTTGCAGCTTTCAGAAAGTAATAGCGTAGCGGCTAAAGCTAGTGGAATGATCAATCTTTTCATACAGAATATTTTTTGTTTTTTGAACTAAATATTAAGTAAATTCCGAAGAGAATAAAAGGAATGCTTAGCCATTGCCCTGTATTTAAAATCCAGTCTCCACGTTCACCTACCTGCGCTTCTTTCCAGAATTCTACAATAAATCTAACGAGCCATAATAATACCAGAAATACTCCAAAAATATATCCTAAATAGTGACGTTTTTCTGTTTTCCAGTAAATATACCAAACAATTAAAAATACCAATAGATACCCTCCAGCTTCGTATAACTGGGTAGGGTGACGTGCAAAATCTTCCCCTAATTGCTTAAAGATTACTCCATAGTCTGTTCCGGTTGGCTTACCAATGATCTCACTATTGATAAAGTTTCCTAAACGGATGAAGATTCCGCCGCAAGTAACCGCAATAATGATTCTATCAAGAATCCAAAGTACAGGTTTTTTCAATACTTTTTTGCTGTAGATAAACATCGCGATAATAATCGAAATCGCTGCTCCATGACTTGCTAGTCCTTGAAATCCTGTAAACCTGAATTCAGGTTGTGTTTCAAAAGGTAAAAACACGGCCAACGGATCCTGCCATAGTAATTCTGTTTGGTAAAACAACACATGACCTAATCGTGCACCTAGCAACGTAGCAACCACCATATAGATAAAAAGGCTGTCCAGTTTGCTTTCGTGTTCACCTTCAAATTTGAAGATCTTCTTCATAATAAACCACCCTAGAACAAAGGCGATTACAAACATTAAACTGTAATAACGAACTAAAAAGAAACCAAGGTCAATTCCTGAAGAGGGATCCCAGGTGAAACTTAAAAAATGTGTCATGTAAAGTGTTTTAAGTGATGTAAAGATACTAAAAGTAGCGAGTGCGAACCCATTTAAGGTTGGTCATTTTTAATTGGAGGTACAGGATCATATCCGCTGCCTCCCCACGGATTGCAGCTACTTATACGTTTTATCGCAAGCCACGACCCTTTAATGAGTCCGTGTGTTTGTAATGCTTCAATCGTGTAATGAGAACAAGTAGGGGAGAATCTGCACGTATTGGGTGTTAAGGGAGAAATGACGAGTTGGTAACATTTCACTAGTAAAACCAATGGGTATGTGAATATTTTTTTCATGGATCTACACGCTCAGTTGTGAGAATAAATGGCCCAAAGGTATGAATCTAGTTTAAAGAAAAGGTAGTGCCTTCTTTGCCATCTTTTAATTGAATGCCTACTGCCTGCAAATCGTCTCTAATTCGGTCACTGGTCGCAAAATCTTTATTCGCACGTGCTTGGTTGCGAAGTTCAATCAATAACTCGACAGCCCCGTTTAGTTTTCCAGATTCGTTCTTTCCTGCTGAAACTTCATCCTCCAATCCTAATACTTCAAAAATAAAGGTGTAAAACGTTTCTTTAAGCGTTTGTTTGTCTGCTTCGGTAATTGTTTCTGAAGCATCCTTAATACCATTACAGTATTTAACGCCTTCAAATAAATGAGCGATGAGAATCGGGCTGTTAAAATCGTCATTCATGGCATCATAGCAAGATTGTTTCCAAGCTGGGATGTCAATTGAACTCTTTTCAGCAACCGAAAGTTCCTCCACAGTCCTATTAGCATCCATAAGTCTGTTAAACCCTTTTTCGGCAGCTTCCAATGCATCATTACTAAAATCCAAGATGCTTCGGTAGTGCGCCTGATACATAAAGAATTTTGCGACTGAAGCTGAAAACGGCTTATTTAAAATATCGTTCTCTCCCGAGATCAACTCCGAAGGTAAAATATTATTCCCCGTAGATTTCGACATTTTTTTACCATTTAGCGTAAGCATGTTGGCGTGCATCCAGTAATTTACAGGAGATTGATTGTTACTTGCTTCCGCTTGTGCAATTTCACATTCGTGGTGTGGAAATTTTAGGTCCATTCCGCCACCATGGATATCAAAATTAGTTCCCAGATACTTCGTACTCATCGCAGTACATTCGAGATGCCATCCCGGAAATCCATCGCTCCAAGGAGACGGCCATCGCATAATATGTTGTGGTTCGGCTTTTTTCCATAAGGCAAAATCCTGCGGATTTTTCTTCTCGCTCTGCGCAGCCAATTCACGCGTATTGGTGATCATATCTTCAAGATTTCTTCCACTTAACTTTCCGTAGGAATGATCTTCATTAAATTTCAATACATCAAAATAGACCGATCCGTTTTTTTCGTAGCCGTATCCTTTCTTAATGATATCTTCTACAATATGAATTTGCTCCATAATATGCCCTGTCGCAGTGGGCTCTATACTTGGAGGGAGTGCATTAAATTTTGCCATGGTTTCATGAAAGTCCACAGTGTATTTCTGCACCACTTCCATAGGTTCCAATTGCTCAATACGTGCCTTTTTCAAGATGGGATCGTCACCACTTTCACCATCATTTTCTAGGTGACCGGCATCGGTAATATTACGAACGTAGCGTACTTTGTATTCAAGATGTTTTAAATATCTAAAGATCAAATCAAAAGATAAAAAAGTACGACAATTCCCTAAGTGAACATTACTATATACAGTGGGGCCACACACATACATGCCTACGGCTCCTTCATGAATAGGAGTGAATTTCTCTTTTTGTTTACTAATAGAATTATAAATCGTAATGGATTGCGATTCGTATCTTTTCATGGAGTAGTCTTTACACTGTTATCAGAATTCGGTTTCCAGTTTTATATAATCCAGAAATTCTCTCCGCACGTCTGCCTTTTTAAAAGCGCCTCCAAATTCACTGGTCACAGTACTACTGTCAATATCGCGTATACCTCTAGAATTCACACAAAGATGCTTAGCGTCTATGACGCATGCTACATCGTCTGTTTTTAGTACTTTTTGAAGTTCTTTTACAATCTGCATGGTTAAACGTTCCTGAACCTGTGGTCTTTTAGCAAAATAATCGACGATCCGGTTCATTTTACTTAAACCCACGACAGCACCAGAAGAGATGTAGGCAATATGGGCTTTTCCTACGATAGGGAGTAAGTGATGCTCGCAGGTAGAATACAAGGTAATATTCTTTTCTACCAGCATTTCGCCGTACTTATATTTATTATCGAAGGTCGAAGCTTTTGGTTTGCGATCTGGGTGTAATCCACCAAAGATTTCCTGAACGAACATTTTTGCAACACGAGTAGGAGTACCTTTTAGGCTGTCGTCTGTTAGGTCAAGACCCAGCGTGTGCATGATGTGTTGAACATCTTCTTTGATAGCTGCGATTTTCTCGATATCACTTAGCTCAAAAGCATCAGGACGCATAGGAGTTTCGGTAGCGCCACTCTCATGATCATTTCCTAATTCTTCAATTTCTTTAAGCTGTTTTTCTAAATCCATTTTTCTGAAAAAATATCCTTGAAAGGAAATAAGGGGCAAAGATACGGTTTTAGCCACGTGGATTAAAATATTGATCCCTACTATTTTTACTTTTGAAAACTATAATTTTCATAAAAAATTCTTAAATTTCGCGCTAGAACTATTTTTAATGCTATGAAAATTACATTCCCCTATTTTATTATACTTGTTTTTCTATTACCATTACATTCTTTCTCACAACTTGCTTGTGAGAGTTTAGATGCAGGTTCAGATGTTACATTAGATGTTTCGATGCCTTGTACCGATTTGCTTGCAACCTTGATAGGGCTTCCGAATACAGATACATCGACCTACGTTGTAGGAGAACCTGTTTGTCCATTACCTCCAATTAATGGGGGGTCTCCTTCTAATGTTGTAATTGATGATAGGTGGAGTCAAATTATTAATATTCCTTTTGAGTTTGAATACTATCAAAACACGTATACAAGCCTAGTTATAGGAGCTAATGGCCAAATTAGTTTTGACACCTCGCTGGCTGACACTGGGAGTGGGTATGTGATTGGAGCTGGGGATTTATTACCCACCACTAATGGGACTTTTACATTAAATACGATTTACGGAGCCTATCATGATATGGATCCGAGTATAAGTCCTGATCCTACTCAAATTAATTATTTAGTAGCAGGCACTGCACCTTTTAGAAGTTTTATTTTAAATTTTGATGATGTAGAGCATTTTGGTAGTTCTTGTAGTAGTTTTTCTACAACACAGCAGGTGATTTTATACGAAAGTTCAAATGTCATTGAAGTTAATTTAGTTGACAAGCCTGCCTGTACTGGTTGGAATGGAGGACGTGCCACATTAGGGATTCAAGGCAATAACACGGGAGAATTTGCTGTACCTCCAGGCAGAAATACTGGAGTATGGGATGCTGTGGATGAAAGTTATAGATTTATTCCAGATGGGCCTGAAGATCCGAATACGACCGTTGTTTGGACAGCCCCAGATGGAAGTGTAATATCCTCGGATTTATTGGCAGCAGGTGTTTGTTCTCCAATAGGAACAACAACATACACCGTTACGGTAACATTTACACTTCCAAATGGTACAACAACAACAGTATTCGATACTGTTAATGTAACTGTAGGTGGTGCTACAAATGATTTTTTTGGTTGCCAAGGAGATAGTTTTGAATTAGACGCAACTGACCCTGCTGCAAACAATTATATTTGGACATTTGATGATGGAATGGGTGGCGGACCAGTTGTTGTTCAGAATTCACCAGACCCTACTTTTGATGCAACACAAACTGGAATTTACGATGTTACCATAGAGTATCCTTCAGCACCGTCAGGCAATATGACATTTAATGTAACTATATATCCTCAACCTGTTATTGCTACACAGCCAGAAGATTTTTTTATATGTGATGATAGTACTATGCCAAATAGTTTTGACTTAACTCAGAATGATGATGATGTTTTAGGAGGTCAAGACCCTACCGAATTTGACAATATTACTTATCATACTTCTCAAGCTGATGCAAATATGGGGTCAAATAACATTCTTAATCCTACTACATATCCTGCAACAGGTGGTACGGAAACAATTTATGTACGAATAGAACAAAATGCAGGGCTTTGTTTTGCAACTGCATTTTTTACAATCACTTATTCTCAAGCCTCTGCAGGTCCCATGACAAGTTTAGATGCTTGTGATCTTGATAGTGACGGTACTGTTTCTTTAGACCTACAAACTTTAAAGGGTTCAGAAGCACTTAATGGACAGGACCCTTTAGATTATAGGGTCTCATTTCACCCTACTCAGATGGATGCAGACGGCAATACGTCTCCATTAGCCAATCCGTATGTAACAAACGTTACTCCACAACAGGTATTTGTAAGAGTAGAAAATAGAGATAATACAGATTGCTATGGTACGGATAGTTTTGATATTACTATTGCGGTTGCTCCAGAATTTGTGCAGCCAACTCCAATGGAAATGTGTGATGAGGTTCCTAATGATGGTATTGCAGAGTTTGACCTTGAAAGCAAAACAGATGAAATAACCAACGGGCCTAATCCCAATGCCATGGTAACCTACCATTTATCTCAGCTAGAAGCAGATAATGGCATGAATCCACAATCAAGTCCTTTTGAAAATACTATGTCCAGTTTTCAGATCATCTATGTTCGGGTAGCCAATGCATCCAGTCCTACTTGCTATAATGTAGTCGAACTGGAATTAAATGTCAATGATTCCCCAGAGATAGAGGATCCTATTATGGATTATGTTGAGTGTGATAATGATGGGGATGGCAGTGAGGTATTTGATTTGACTTCTAAGGATTTGGAGATTTTGGATGGATTGGTAGGAGTTACCCT
>NZ_JBHTBN010000006.1:0-248230 GCF_042664795.1 Jejudonia soesokkakensis | reverse complement strand
TTACATTGTCAATCACTAAGAGTCCAGCCGTAGTACCTGAGTTTTGCTCAATACCACCTCCTGCTCTGTTGGCAGTATTCTCGTCAATATCACTATCGGTAACCGTAAGAGTTCCTCCGTCATTGAAAATACCTCCACCAGAACCTGCAGCACCATCGGCTACGTTGTCTGAGATATCGGCTCCTGTGACAGTAAGAGTTCCTCCTGCGTTGAAAATACCTCCACCCCCTTGTGTCGCATCGGCGCCACTAGCAGTATTGTCCATTATAGATGTTCCTGTTACACTCATGCTTCCCGTACCATTCCATAGTCCACCACCTTCAGCGGCAGCTATATTGTTGGTTACGTTTCCGCCCGTGATAACACTATCACCAGCACCCGTTATATGAAGTCCTCCTCCATTTCCTGGAGCAGCTGAAGCTGTATTCCCATCCATATCGACATTGGTCAATAGTAAGGTATTACCTGCAACAGAATTATCTTCAATTCCACCACCAGCTCTACTAGCGCTATTGCCCGATAGGCTTGTTGCACTTACCGTTAAGGTTCCCTGATCATTTAAGATACCTCCTCCAGAACCTGAAGCCCCATCAGCGATATTATTGGTGATCGTTGCATTTACTACACTCAAAGCACCTCCAGCGTTAAAGATACCTCCACCACCTTCAGCAGCACCAGCTCCACTGGCCGTATTGCCATCGATAGTTGTTCCATCAACATTCATAACCCCCGATCCGTTCCATAGTCCACCACCTTCTAAGGATGCCGTATTACCTGAGACGTTTCCGCCAGTAATATTCATGTCACTTCCTCCAGAAATATGCACTCCTCCCCCATTACCTGGAGCAGCAGCCGTGCTATTGTTTATAATATCGGTATCTGTAATAATCGTAGTCGATGTAGCAGCATTATCCTCAATTCCTCCACCAGCTCTATTAGAACTGTTTCCACTAATCGTACTATTACTTACTACGAGGGTTCCTTGATCATTTAAGATAGCCCCTCCAGAACCTGAAGCTCCATTGGCTATATTGTTACTGATTGTTACATTAGCCACAGAGAGGTCTCCACCATTATTGAAAATACCTCCTCCACCTTCAGTAGCACCCGGTCCACTTGCCGTATTGCCATCAATGGTCGTTCCACTTACACTCATAGCTCCAGATCCATTCCATAATCCGCCACCTTCTAAAGCAGCTGTGTTACCTGAGATGTTTCCGCCAGTAATCACACTATTTCCAGGACCTGTAATATGCATTCCTCCTCCATTACCTGGTGCTGCTGCTGTTACATTGTTAAGTAAATCTACATTGCTCAAGCTTGTCGTATTCCCTGAGACTGAGTTATCCTCGATCCCTCCACCAGCTCTGTTAGAGCTGTTTCCACTGATCTCACTATCACTTACGCTTAAGTCTCCCAGATCATTCAAGATTCCCCCTCCTGATCCTGCAGCACCATCGGCCACATTGTTTGAGATCGTAGTACCGTTTGTCACACTTAAGGTTCCTCCAGCATTGAAAATACCTCCACCAC
Source organism: Jejudonia soesokkakensis (assembly GCF_042664795.1). Taxonomy (NCBI): domain Bacteria; kingdom Pseudomonadati; phylum Bacteroidota; class Flavobacteriia; order Flavobacteriales; family Flavobacteriaceae; genus Jejudonia; species Jejudonia soesokkakensis. The sequence goes on along the minus strand of NZ_JBHTBN010000006.1, from coordinate 246,697 downwards.
CTTCAGTGGCACCAGGGCCGCTAGCAGTGTTACCATCAATAGTAGCACCATCGGTTGTCATTGTGCCATCTCCATTCCAAAGGCCTCCACCCTCTAAAGCAGCGACATTATTATTTACGCTTCCGCCCGTTATAGTAACATCGGCATCATCACTTACATGCAATCCTCCTCCATTACCCGGAGCAGCCACCGCAGGTGCAACACCCGCATTGTTATTGTCTAAAGTCGTATCTGTAAGGTTCACTGAACCTTCCTGAACTTCTATTCCTCCACCAGCTCGATTAGCCCTATTATTAGTTATAATAACTCCTGTAAGATCTAAATCTCCATCAACACTAAAGATACCTCCTCCAGAACCTGCAGCTCCATCGGCTATATTGCTATCTATGGTAGTGCCTGCACTAATGCTAAGATCGCCTCCATTATTGAAGATTCCCCCTCCACCATTAGTAGGATCATCTCCACTAGCTATATTATTAGTAATAGGTGTCCCATCAATACTCATAAGACCATCTCCATTCCAAAGACCTCCTCCCTCTGAGGCCGCTAAGTTACTATCGACCGTTCCGCCGCTTACATTAATATCAGCATCACCACTTACATGGAGTCCACCACCATTTCCTGGCACGGCTCCCGCTCCTGTAGCGATATTATTATCTAAATTAGTTGTGTTCAACGTAAATGTACCATCGATCACTTCTACTCCACCACCAGCTCTATTGGCCGTATTGCTAGATATACTAGCTCCTGTTATAGTCACAGTACCATCGGTAGAGAAGACACCTCCTCCAGATCCTGCACTTCCATCAGCTGTATTGTTATCTATTGTAGTGCCAGCAAGCACATCTAACGTACCACCATTGTTGAAGATACCTCCTCCACCATTAGTCGGATCATCGCCACTAGCAACATTTAAAGTAATGGTAGTTCCACTTACACTCATTGAACCTGTACCATTCCACAATCCACCACCCTCGCTGGCTGCTGTATTTGTAGTTACTATACCACCGGTAATACTACTGTTGGCAGCGCCCGTTATGTGAAGTCCACCTCCATTACCCGGTGCCCCAGGACCTGTGACAGCTCCAGCAACATTACTTATCATAGGCGAATTTAACATTGTTAAAGTTCCCTCTACTAACTCTATCGCTCCTCCAGCTCTATTAGCTTCATTGGAGCTTAAATTAGTACCTGTGATGTTCACATCGCCATCAACACTTAAAATACCCCCTCCAGAACCTGCAGTTCCATCGGCTACATTAAGCTGTACTAAAGTCCCTGTATTTAATGTTAGTGTACCGCCGTCATTATAGATACCTCCACCACCTTCAGTAGCTGTAGCTCCACTGGCTGTATTACTTATAATCTGCGTGGTCACATCGAGCGTTCCTGTGCTACTATTCCATAATCCACCACCTTCACTCGCAGCTACATTATTTGCAACTGTACCTCCGCTAACAGATACAACAGAAGCACCTCCTATATGAAGACCTCCACCGTTACCAGGATTAGCAGTAGCAGGAGCTACTCCAGCATTATTCTGATTTAATGTCGTGCCAGTAATAGTTAAATTACCATCCACATTCTCTATTCCTCCTCCAGCACGGTTCGCTCTATTTAATCGGATAATATTAGCATCAATACTCATATTACCACCTGCATTAAAAATACCTCCTCCAGAACCGGCAGCTCCATCGGCTAAATTATTCTCAAACTCATTACCTGGATCCAAAGTAACAACACCTCCAGCATTGTAGAGTCCTCCTCCACCTTCAGCAGCACCCGGCCCACTAGCAATATTTGCCGTAAACATCGTAGTGCTTATCGTAGCATTAGTACCTCCATCTGTCCATAAACCACCTCCTTGACTGGCTGCCAAGTTATTCTCAAAAACACTCCCTGTAATAGTAGCATCTGTCCCAGCTGATAAATGTACGCCACCTCCATTTCCTGGATTTGCTGTAACTACACCACCAAAGAAACCAGGATTAACCCCCGCTCCATTTTCAGTAATCATTACATTATCTAACACTAGAGTATTACCACTAGCATCCTCAATACCGCCACCAGCTCTAGAAGCATAGTTCATCGTAATGGTAGATCCAGATGCAATATTTAGCGTTCCACCTGTATTATTAAAATATCCACCTCCGCGACCTCCAGGAGTAACTCCATCGGCAACGTTATTTGTAACGTCTGTAGCAACATCTACATCTACAGTACCACCATTGTTAAAAATTCCTCCACCACCAGTTGTACCACTGTTGGCAATATTATTTGTAATACTTACTCCACTTAAGGTCATTACGCCTGTTCCATTCCATAATCCACCACCCTCGTTGGCTGCTATATTATTATTTACTGTTCCGCCAGTTACACTACTGTCCGAAGCACCCGTAATGTGCATTCCACCTCCATTACCTGGAGCACCCAACGCTTCATTATCATCTAAAGTTACATCTGTCAAACTAGTTGTTGCAGCGCCACTTACTTCAATACCACCACCTGCACGGTTCGCATCATTGCCAGTAATGGTAGTCCCTGTAGCCGTAAAAATACCGCCAGCGTTAAATACACCACCACCAGAACCTGAACCTGTAGTAGCTACATTATTTATAATACTTGTGGTCGAATCCAAATTAATAGTTCCTCCAGCGTTAAAAATACCTCCACCACCACTGTTCGCAGTTACATTTGACTCTGCCTCATTGCTATCAATCGTAGTTCCCGTGATTGTCATTACACCCGTACCATTCCATAAACCACCACCTTCATTGTTGGCCGAATTCATAAAGACAGTACTGTTAAGTATCGAACTATTTGACACTCCTGATATATGAAGTCCTCCTCCATTTCCTGGACTTGAAGTAGCATTATTTCTATTAAGAGTAACTCCATCTAAAGTTGTCATAGCTGCAGCACCATTTACCTCGACACCTCCACCTGCACGGTTTGCATTATTCTGACGCATTATTGTTCCTGTTGCAGTAAAAGTACCATTGGCATTGAGTACACCTCCACCTGAACTTCCAGCAGCCCCAGAAGCTTCATTGAATAAAATGCGCGTATCAACGTCAGTAGTAACTGTTCCTCCTTGATTAAAGATTCCTCCTCCACCAGAATTGGTTGTAACATTCGACTCTGCTGTGTTATTTCGTATTTCTGTATCTGTAATTGTCATTAATCCGCTTCCGTTCCATAGACCTCCACCTTCATTATTAGCAAAATTATTACGCACTTGAAGTCCATCAATAATAACATCAAAATTACCTGTTACGTGAAGTCCTCCTCCATTTCCTGGAGCTCCAGGGCCTGGAGTTACGCCTGTTCTATTTCTGTTTAATTGAACATTGGTTAGTGTCAAAGCTCCTCCAGAATATTCAATTCCTCCACCTGCTCTGTTTGATTCATTATCTGCAATTACAGAATTCGTAACGGTAAGTATACCACCATTAGTTAGAATACCTCCTCCAGAACCAGCAATTCCTGTGGCTGTATTAAAACGAATACCAGATCCATTTTGAACGGTTAGTGTTCCTCCATTATTAAAGATACCTCCACCGCCATCAGTTGCATCATCTCCTGTTGCTTCATTAGGCGCTGCACTACCACCTCCACCGATGGTATCAACTCCAATTGCAGAATTATCTAAAGTCATTATTCCTGTTCCATTCCAAAGACCACCACCTTCAACAGCAGTATTATTTATTACAATACTTGAGTTTAACAGCACTGTTCCAGTACCCGAGACATGTAATCCACCTCCATTTCCTGGAGCCACTCCTGCACCGGTTGCAGTATTAGTATCTAAAGTCAAATTATTAAACGTAAAACTATCGGTAGGATTAGTATTGAGTTCAATCCCTCCTCCTGCTCTATTTGCCGTGTTGTTTTGTAGGGTTACATCCGTTAGTGTTAATACACCTCCAAGGTCATTAAATATACCCCCACCTGAACCTAGCAGACCATCAGCAGTGTTGCCGTCAATGACTGTATTTATTATCGTAAGGTTTCCGCCATTATTAAAGACACCTCCACCACCTTCAGTTGCTGAAGCACCACTAGCAGTATTTCGGTTAATATTTGGATTATCCAAAACCATGGTAGTTCCTACCTGATTCCAAAGACCTCCACCTTCACTGGCTGCAATATTATCTTCAACATTACCTCCATTGATCTGGATTGTTGCCGCACCACTTACATGCAGTCCTCCTCCATTTCCTGGAGCAGCAACTGTAGCACCGCCAGGTCCAACCACACCAGCATTGTTTAAGTTTAAAGTAATATCATTGGTTGTTAACATACCATCTATGATCTCAATACCTCCCCCAGCTCTGTTAGCAACATTATTATTTATTTGAGTTGTCGTACCACTTATAGTAACATCACCACTAATACTCATAACACCTCCACCAGAACCTAGTGCCCCTATTGCAGTATTGTTGTCAATAATGGTTCCGTCTAAAACATTTAGCGTCCCTCCATTATTAAAAACACCCCCACCACCTTGGTCAGCTAAAGCTCCATTGGCTGAATTTTCAGTAATTGAAGTACCATCTATAGTCATTACAGCACCAACTCCGCCATTCCATAATCCACCACCTTCTTGGTTCGCGATGTTATTCTGAAAAGTTCCTCCTGTAACATTGGTTGTTCCTGTTCCACTCACATGAAGACCACCCCCATTGATGCCAGCAGTATTTGCTTCAACAGGAGTTACTCCACCAACAGTTACGTTAGTCAACGTAACAGTTCCATTGAAGTTTTCAATTCCACCACCAGCACGAGCCGATTCATTTGTTGAAATGTTTCCGCCGTCAATAGTAACAGTACCCCCATCGGTCATGACACCACCACCGTTTCCGAGGTTTAGTAAGGCATCGTTATTTGTAATAATTGCGCTGTCTATATCTAATTTTCCACCAGCATTAAAAATACCTCCACCACCTTGATCATTTCCTACGTTGTTACCAGCATTGGCAACATTAGAATCGACCGTAGTTCCATTTACAGTCATTGTTCCAGTACCATTCCAAAGTCCGCCACCTTCTTGCTGTGCTATGTTATTCTGAAAAGTTCCTCCTGTAACATTGGTTGTTCCTGTTCCACTCACATGAAGACCACCTCCGTTAATGCCAGCAGTATTTGCTTCAGCAGGAGTTCCCCCACCAACAGTTACGTTAGTCAACGTAACAGTTCCATTGAAGTTTTCAATTCCGCCACCAGCACGAGCCGATTCATTTGTTGAAATGTTTCCACCTGTTATGGTAACAGTCCCTCCATCGGTCATTATACCACCACCGTTTCCGAGGTTCATAAGAGCTTCATTATCTATAATATTTGCAACATCTATATTGACTGTTCCTCCTGCGTTAAAAATACCTCCACCACCTTGGTCATTTCCTACATTATTTCCAGAGTTGGCAATGTTTCCAGTAATTGAAGTTCCATTGGTAATATTCATAGTACCTGTTCCATTCCAGAGTCCTCCTCCTTCTTGAGCAGCAGTATTTCCCATAACAGTTCCGCCCGTAATTATACTATCTCCAGCACCTGTGATATGAACACCACCACCGTTACCAGGATTGGCAATAGCAGGAGCTAATCCAGCATTATTATTGTCTAAAATTACATTAGTAAGCGTAAGCCCTAGACCTGCGCCTGAGTTATCTTCAATACCTCCACCTGCTCTATTCGCTCTGTTACCAGTGATTGTAGTTCCTGTTGCTGTTAAAGACGCTCCAGTATTTATAAATATTCCTCCTCCACTACCAGAAGTACCATCTGCAATATTATTGGTAATACTCACTGTATTGTCTAATGTCAATGAAACTCCAGTGTTTAAGTAAATACCACCTCCACCTTCGATAGCAGCTAGTCCACTAGCCGTATTTCCATCAATACTAGTGTCGGTTATTGTAGCCATTCCATCTAGATTAATTCCTCCACCTCTATTGTTCGCTATATTGTTATTTATAACAGTTCCATTGGATGAAGTAAAGATTGAAGAAGCAATAAAAATTCCACCACCTATAAATCCAGATTGGTTTTCAGTAATAGAAGCCCCATCAAGGGTAACTGTTCCTCCTTGAGAACCTACTCCAGCACCTGAAGTATTAACAGTATTATTCCTAATTTCTCCGAAAACATTTAATACTCCACCAAGGTTTCCAATACCCCCTCCTAAATTTACAGCTGAATTATTGTTAATAGTAGAAGCAGCATCTATGGTCATTGTTCCACCACTATTACTTATACCGCCTCCAAAATTAGTTGCATTATTATTTTCAATTAATGAATTATTTACTGAAAGTGTAGCAGAAGTATTATCTATTCCTCCTCCTTGTACAGCATCACCATTTTGAATTGTTATTCCTGCTATCGTTATTGTATTAGCACCTCCAGAAGTCACAAAAACACTTCCTACAGCTCCTCCATCTGCAATTACTGCTGTTGGGTCATTTTCGGTAGAAAGAATAGTCATACTATTAGCTACCACAACATTTTCTGTATACATTCCTGGACCATCTGTTGAAAGATCATCTGTAATATTTACGTTTCCATTTGAAGCAACTTCATCTACACCCTCTTGTATGGTTAGGAATGCATTGACACCTACTACTGCATTTTGATCGCCTGGTGTGTTAAGATCTGCATCTGTTATAAACGTCCCATCTGGTTGGGTAAAATCGTTGTTCACATATACTTCTGTTAAAGGAGTCGGAACAAAGGCTAATGCTACATCATTTCCATCACCAGAATTATAGAAAATTCTCCATGTTTCTCCGTTAAAAGTTACATCGTCACCATCTGCCAATCCAGTAAATTCACCTACAATAGGATCTGCTGCATCATTATCGATTAAAATCATAACATCACCAATAACACCAGTTGCTGCAGTGTTGTCTATCAAGTTTAACGTAGCATCTGTAACATCTACGGTACCTGTAACTATTACCTGATCATAATCTGTACCAGGAGTATCAAATTCATCTACTTCTACATCTAATGTGTCACCTGCCCCTATATCGAATGCACCTGTGACCACAAATAGCCCAGGAGAAGCTCCTGGTGCTAGCGTTCCATTGATTGTTACTGAAGTTGCAGAAATGTCAACCGTTGATACCGCATTAGCTTGTGTATTAATAACACCATTTAAAGTAGCGGTTCCAGTTACAGCCATCGTTATATTTCTTAGATCGGTAGTTCCAGTATTTGAAGTTGTTACTAAATTACCTCCCACTGTACCACCTTGAGTAAAAATGATAGAAGCTTCTGCATTAATTGTTAGGTCTGTAGAAGCATTAACTGCATCTAGAAATCGTATGCTAGCAACATTTGACGTCAATACTGCAGAATTTGGAATGTTAGCTATTTCATTATATCGTTGAAGTCCATCTGTTGTTACCGAACCTTCTATCAACAATGTTCCAGGTGTATCTGTACGTATTCTTCGAACAGGCGTTATTGCTCCAACATCTACTGTAAAGTTTGTTTGTCCACCAGCATTAACATCAAGATTAAAAGTCCCATCGATCGTTCCATTGAATGTTATATCGTTTGGTGCTGTAAGTGTACTATTTGCTGTTAAAGTCGAATTACCATTGATTTGAATGGCATCACCAGTAGCTGTTAAATCACTACCAATAGCAATTGATGGACTTACAACACTTAAAAAATTAGGGGCAATAATAGCTCCATTAATATCAACAATATCTCCTAAATCATTTAATGTATTTATTATTAGGTTTACATTATTATGTGCATTATCTGCAGATGTCACAGTAATAATATCTACACCTCCTTGTGTATTTACTGTAACTGCGCCATTATTCCAAAGATGTACCGTTTCAATAGCGACTGCGCTTGCAGTACCCGATACGACCAATGCTGGGATACTACTTGTAGTACTATCAAAACCATTGGCAATATCATAAACGTCAATACCTGCAGTACCATTAATAGTTACAGCAGCCATACCCGAGATATCGACAGGTTCTAACCCTGTAAACGTAATTGGTTGCCCGCTTACTTCTATAACCCCATCTCTTGGTGTGGTTGTACTGGGTGTAAATGTAGCATTTTGACTACCACTCCCTAATACAGCTAATATATCCCCTGGCGCACCTGTTTGTCCTTCTCCATTATAGTTGATAGGAAATGGAAAATCTCCACCAGAGAAATCTGTAGTTAACGTATCGTTGCCATTATCTCCATTGATAGTTAATGTTACTATACTTGTAGATGGTTGTCGAATTACTTCTGCACCATTTACAGTTATCACTGTATCACCTCCATCAATGGAAGCAACAATTGTATCATCTCCTGCTGTTCCAATTACAGTTGGGTTTGCATTATACTCTACTGTGACCACGATAGTGCAATTAACTTCATTCCCATTACCATCATCAACTGTCCAAACTATTGAATTGGCTCCTAATGGGACCGTAGCTCCAGCTAGTGAAGCCATGTTATTAAGATCGTTCGAAAGAGTTGGCGAGCCACAATTATCATTGGATGCAGTAGGATCAAATTCAGTTCCTTGTACAGTGTACGTCATTTGTCCTGGACCAGGATTTCTTGTTCCGTCTGCAGCACAAGTTATTGTTGGATCAATATTATCTGCGACAGTAACGGTAGCTGTACACATACTCATATTTCCTGCAGCATCTTCTACGGTAAGTGTAACTGTATTTGCGCCAATATCAGCACAGGTAAATGTGTTCGGGGATACAGATCTCATTGTTATTCCTGTATCATCTGTAGAATTATTATCAACATCGTCTGGTGAAATTGTTACATTTCCAGCTGAATCCAATTGCGCAGTCGCATTCATACATATTGCCGTGGGTGGTGTTGTATCACCCATCATTCCTGCGCCTGCAATTTCTACAGGCCAGTCCTCTGTTTCGCCATCAAATCCATTTTCACAAGGTCCTGATACTCCCATATTACCGTTTTTTACGATAAACCTCATACGAGTAACTCCATTTGTAGCGGTTACGGGTATGGTAGGTGTAGCACCAAATGAACCACCCCCACCAGTGGGAAAGTTTATGTCTCCAGTTCCTGAATTCACTAATTCACCAGAATCTTCAAAATCTCCATCAATATTTAAATCAATGTAAACCGCGAAAGAATAATTTTGTAGTCCTCCAGCATTTGTATTGTATCCCACAGATAAATTATCATTCGTTGCTGCATTGGGCGTAAACGTTGTTATTGGCATACGAGTTGTCTCATCTGTGTAATCACCTGCTATTGCACAACAATTTTCACAATCAGGAGCATTTGAGGTTAGACAAGTTTGCCCTACAAAAAAAGTACTGCCTGCAGTACCACTTGATGTACAATAGGTTTGTGCATAGGAATTCATCCCAAGAAATAGGGAAAATAGAAGAATAGTTAAGGTTATAACATAGCTTCGCGAAGTAAAATTTTTCATAATGAAAATGTGTTTTTGGTTGTACAAAACTGCGTAGAGGAATTGCAGTAAATAGTTGTATCACAAGTTACGATAGAAAAGAATAATACGTTTTTAAATCGTTGTCTTTTCGACGAATGGTTAAAATTTTAACTTTTATTTTAACATAATTTCAGCTGTTCTGCATAAATAATATATTGTTTATCAATGTATTATAGCATAAACGATTATTAAAACTTTAACATTTTTAGTACAATATTTGCAGTAAAACATCGATGAACAACCTATTTATTCAAAGAGAAATTAAAAAAAATAGCTTTTTCTTATATAAAAGATGCTATCATTATATAATAAACTGACAATGCCATTTTTTTTACAAACGATATCGTTGTTTTAAGAAAACTAATCTTTAAGATTTTTTTCAACTTGATTTTATCCATACTAAAGACACCTCCTCTTATTTAGAAGAGGTGTCTTTAGTATTAGAAAATTCCACTAAATTAAATGTGCAATGCCCTGTTCTCGGTTGCAGCGAGTGCTGCTTCTTTTACGGCTTCAGCATAGGTTGGATGCGCATGACTCATACGAGCGATGTCTTCGGCACTGGCTCTAAATTCCATCGCTGTGACTGCTTCTGCAATCAAGTCGGCAACACGGGCACCTACCATATGAACTCCCAGCACCTCGTCTGTTGTTTTATCTGAGAGTATTTTTACAAATCCGTCGGTATCACCACTCGCACGGCTTCTTCCTAACGCACGCATTGGGAATTGTCCCGATTTGTACTCAAACTTAGCTTCTTTAAGTTGTTCCTCGGTTTTACCTACCGAAGCCACTTCGGGCCACGTATACACCACTCCCGGAATTAGGTTATAATCGATATGTGGCTTTTGACCTGCTAAAATTTCGGCAACTAGCGATCCTTCTTCCGAAGCTTTATGAGCTAACATCGCACCTTTTACCACATCACCAATCGCATAAATATTTTTTACATTGGTTTGTAAGTGTTCGTTAGTTTCTACCAATCCTCTTTCAGTAATCTTCACGCCTGCATTTTCAGGTTTTAAACCTTCGGTATAGGCTTTTCTCCCTACGGAAACTAAGCAATAATCACCCGTGAAGGTTACTTCGTTGTCTTTTTTATCGGTAGCCGTTACTGTAATTTCGTTCTTCTTTCTCGAAACTGCTGAAACTTTATGTGATAAGTAGAACTTTACACCTTGTTTCTTCATCACTTTGGTAAGCTCCTTACTCTGTGCGCTGTCCATTGTTGGAATGATACGGTCCATATATTCTACTACAGAAACTTCAGAACCCAAACGACGATATACTTGCCCTAATTCCAGGCCTATCACACCTCCACCTATCACGATCATGTGCTTAGGTATTTCGGTTAACGAAAGAGCTTCAGTAGAAGTGATAATACGTTCTTTATCGATCTTTATAAAAGGAAGCGAAGCGGGTTTGCTTCCTGTAGCAATAATGGTATTGGTGGCTTCAATCGTTTCGGTTTTACTTTCCGAAGTAATATCAATATGAGTTGCATCTTTAAAAGATCCCATGCCTGTAAAAACATCAATCTTATTCTTATTCATCAAAAATTCAATCCCTTTGGTAGTTTGATCAACTACAGAAGCTTTACGCTCAATCATCTTTTTAAAATTGATCTTTACTTCTCCAGGAATTTCAATGCCATGTTCCTCAAAATGCTTGATGGCATCTTCATAATGATGTGACGAATCCAGCAATGCCTTACTAGGAATACATCCCACGTTAAGACATGTTCCTCCCAGCACACTGTATTTTTCGATAATGGCTGTCTTCATTCCTAATTGGGCACAGCGTATTGCGGCTACATATCCTCCAGGTCCTGAGCCAATCACGGCTACATCATATTTTGACATATTTTTGAGATTTTAATTTTAAAATACAAAGGTACGATAGTGTAAAGTTGTTTAAAAGTTTATAGGTTGGAATTTTATATGTACGTAGTTTGTGATGATAGCTGTTGGTGAAAAATACTATTCACTGTTCACCTATCATATCTAAAACATACTGGAGCTCAGGATCACGACCTTCTTCTCTATCTTTTCGGGTAGGAGTAATTTCTACATCGGGGGTTACTCCAAACCCGTCTGGTTCGACTTTGTAGGGCGCTTCTATTTGCATTAAACCCATTCTAATCACGACCTTACTATTAGGTAACTCATATCCTCTAAACAATCCGGCAACTGTTCCGTTATAGGCTCCACCGGTTTCCTGCCCAACAAAAGTAGCTCTGTTGGTCGCTTTAAGATGCGTAGATAACACCGAGGAAGCCGAAAATGAATTTCCGTTAATTAATACATACAAGTTGCCTTTGTAATTTTTCTCTTTAGGTTCTTGTGGTTTTGAGTTTCTCCATTTATAGTAAAGTATACCATTCTCTTTTTCTGTTTTAAGAATGTTGAGTGTAGCAATTACTGGTGAAAACACCAGAACAGCTCCCCGCAAAAGATCTGGGTTTGTATTGCTGAGAAAAGAATTTAAAAACGGCACTCTTGTTTTGATTTCACTCTTTTCTATAAACGTATATTCCGTATCTGTGAGGTACGAATATAATTCGTCAATTTCGTTAAGTCGTCCGCCGCCATTATCCCTAAGATCAATAATTAGATTTTTGGTTCCCAAAGAATCCATTGTTGTAAAACTCTCTTCGTAGAATTCGTCATAGCTTCCGTTAGAAAATCCACGTATTTTCATGTAGGCAATGGTACTGTCTGCACCTATAAAATTGAAAATCCGAGTAAACTCGTCGGTACTTTTCACGTATCCATACTTATTATTATATTTTCGTTTATTTCGAGCTGCGATACGTTTTTCTTTTTTTTCTGAAGCAGTAACTCTCTTTACTTTTACTGCAGAATTCTCTACACTGTCAGTGAAAATTGAATCCTTCTTTTTCTCTGGTTTTTTCCAGCTGAATGTTTTATCAAAAACCGAATCTGTAGTCTTAAACGTGATCTGTAAACTATCTACAAAACCTTTATTTTTATAATAATACCTCGGAAACCTCGAGCCTACCATACCATCGAATAGGGTTTGATTAAAACCATCACTTGCTATTAAGGTGTTGTATTTTTTAATAAGATTGGTAGGGGTTTCTCCCTCTATGGTCACTACCTGCGAACCAATTAAAACAGAATCTTCTGCTTTTGCATCTGTCACCCAAAGTTTCGAATCCAAATACTCAAAATCCATAGTATTAAATGCCAGCTTCTTATCGCGAAATTCCTTTCTTTCTTTTCTGGTTCTTTTAATATTGGGCGGACTCACACTTATATGTCCTTGATGCACGTTGGTTACAACGGCAGCAAGTTTTTCGTAAAAAGCCCTGCTAGCCATTGGAGCGGTAATCGCTTGCTTGAGGCTATCAAATTTAAAGTCTAATTGTTCTTTTGGAGTGTACTGATATAGTTTGGGGTGGTACTTTTTAAGCTGATTGTATGCTGCATCCACATCAGTATGTAGCTCTGCAATACTATGTTTTTCTGAAATGGCCTCGTTGTATTTTTTAACGCTTCCGCAGGAAGAAAGGAGAACTAAAAGAATACCGAAAAGTAGGGATTTATTCATAGGAGGTTTTAATTTATAGACGTTATAAAAAGTAAAAAGGTTGCATGCTGCAAGGTACATTTTTATAGAAAACTATACAGGCTCTATTCCTGGAAACGCTAACATTTGTCCCATTCCCACAGTAAATAACCAATTTCCGTAAAGAGCATGCTCGATGGTCACAGCCGTGGTACTTCGATATTTTAAATAGGTAAATCCAAACATCAATCCGCCAATAAAAGTGAGCACTAGTACCAAGGTATTTTTAAAAAATAAGTGTGCTAAGGAAAATACAATGGCGTTGATAAAAACTAATAATGGTTTATTCTGAAATACGTATTCGTAGCGTTCAAAAAAGAACGTACGGTAAATAATCTCTTGAGGCCAAACCGAAAATACAACATATACACAAAGAATGACAACAAACAACAACGGATTGTTAAGAGGTACAAAAAACAGGTTTTCTGGCGCAACAACATATACATAGATCGTTGTCGCAATCAATACCAATAAAAAAGTTCCTGCGATTCTTCGCCAGAATGTTTTCCAATTAAGATTTTTTTTTATCTGAAAGGATATAGCTTCAGACTTTTTTAAAGTCACAAGAATATAGATAAAGGCAGCCAGTATATAACCCACCTTAATCCAGATCAAAAAATCTATGGCTAAACTGACAGGCAGTAGAATAAAAAATATAAAAAACTCTAGCAGTAAATACGTCTTACTTTTCATTATATCGTGATTGCAGTAGTGTTTTTTACCTCATTAATTGTAAAAGCACTTTGTGTGCTTCCTATATGCTGCAGCGAAGTTAATTTGTTGACCATAAACGTACGGAAACTTTGCATATCTGCGACCACAACCTTTAAGACATAGTCATATTCACCACTTACATGAAAACATTCTAACACCTCATCTAACTTTGCAACTTCGGCTTCAAACTGAGTAATTTGCTGTTGAGAGTGCTGCGTTAATTTTACATAACAAAACACCATAAAATCAAGAGCGACTTTTTGTCTATCAACGATGGCAACATAGTGCTTAATCACACCTACTCGTTCCAGTTTTTTTATTCGCTCAAAAATCGCAGTTACTGAAAGATTGAGTTTTAAAGAAAGTTCTTTGTTGGTTCGCCTTGAGTTTTGCTGAAGCAAAGCCAGTAGCTTTTTATCGGTTGCATCTAATTTCATTCTGAAAAATTTTCATAAATATATACATCTTTCAGCAAGAAATCAATTTTAAAATCTATGTATTAAATTATAAATCGAAAATAAATCCTATTATTTAATAATCCATTGATAAATATTCTATATAGCATTACTTTTGATTGTAAATCAAAATTTTCAGAAGTAATGTCAAAAAACCCAACATTTAAACCCGCAAACAGTATTCAGGATTTACAATATTTTGGAGAATTTGGTGGGGTAAACCCTTCTATTTCAGATAGCTCAACCTATACTTTCCTTTCGGCCAAAACCATGTTTGATACTTTTGAAGGCAATGCAGACGGATGCTATTTGTATTCTAGACACTCTACTCCATCCAATTTATATTTAGGGGAAGCACTGGCAGCTATGGAAGGGACCGAAACTGCCAATGTCGCCGCTAGTGGCATGGGAGCTATTACTCCTACTATTTTACAATTTTGTCAAGCTGGAGATCATATTATCTCTAGCCGTACTATTTATGGCGGAACCTATGCTTTTCTGAAAAATTTTACACCAAGAATGGGTATAGAAACTTCTTTTGTAGATATTACAAAACTGGAAGTAGTTGAAGCAGCCATAACACCTGAAACAAAAATAATCTTTTGTGAATGTGTTTCTAATCCGTTATTAGAGATTGCTGATATCGAAGGACTTTCAAAAATTGCCAAAAAACACGGTTTGCAATTGCTGGTTGACAATACTTTTTCGCCCTTGACCATTTCTCCAGCACAGTTGGGAGCCGATGTAGTGATGCACAGTTTGACCAAATTTATTAATGGGAGCAGTGATACTATGGGAGGTGTGGTATGTGGAAATCAGGAGCTCATTGACACACTTCGCAACGTGAATGATGGCGCTAGTATGTTATTAGGAGCCTCGATGGATAGTTTGCGGGCAGCTTCAATTCTAAAAAATTTACGAACGCTCCATATCAGAATGCAGCAGCACAGTAAAAATGCACACTTTCTTGCTGAAAAATTTGAAGCCGACGGATTGCGAACGGTCTATCCTGGATTAAGTAGTCATCCTGGGCATACATTGATGAAAAAACAAATGAATCCGCAATATGGGTTTGGAGGGATGCTTACTATAGATGTAGGCTCACTCGATAAAGCCAACGAACTTATGGAATTAATGCAAGAACGTAATCTTGGGTATCTAGCAGTAAGTTTAGGATTTTACAAAACCTTATTTAGTGCTCCTGGAAGCTCTACCTCTTCAGAAATTCCTGAAGAAGAACAAAAGGAAATGGGCTTATCAGACGGATTGATACGTTTCTCAATTGGCTTGGATGCTGATATTGAAAGAACCTACAATATGATGCGGGATTGCATGGTAGCGGTTGGTGTTTTGTAGCTATTTGATGCGCATGATGTACAATACGCTCATGTTTGCCACGCGTGTTTCAACTCCTCTTAATTGGAAGCCATATCTGTCTCGACTAAAACCATTGCCATTCCAGTCATCGGTAATAAGATATCCTGTACCACCATATTGGTTCAATATGAGATTTGTTGTGGTACCTGAAGATCCCGAAGCTAGTATCCTAAATAAATTATTAGTTTGGTCAGATTGATACACACCGCTGGTAACCGAGCCTCTTAGATATCTCCCACTAGAAGTATCACCAGAAGTAGAAGTTGTATTCCCATTTAAGTTAGGAGTAGATAGCCCAGCCAACGGACTGTCTGTATCACTAATTAAAGAACCATCACATAACTGCCATCCTTCTGATAAAGTTAATGTAGGAAAATCAATCCTATTATGCCACGGAATAATACTGCCAATTGGGAAAACTCCAACCGTAGATTTTGGGGTAAGTATCTTTTCCCATTTACCCAAAGCGGTATTAAAATAATAAAATCCTTTACCGTCACCCTCAATTACTAACTCATTTGTATTGTAAATTAGTAATCCTTCGGCAGCTGTATTTATTCCATCCAATTGTATGGTAGTCACTGACGGCAGACTTACTTTTGAGATTAAAATCCCTTTATCGTTTGATGTAACAGAAAAAGCTGAAGACTCACTTGTTGATGTATCATTAATAATTACTTGACAATACAAATGAGAAAGATTTACAAATAAGAAAAGTACAAGAAGTTTGCTTATCATCATTTAATTTTTAACGAATCACTATTTTATTCTAATGATCCAGATTACCGACATATTGGTTACTCTCGTTTCAACTCCCCTCAATTGAAACCCATAACTGTCCCCTCCTGTCGAATTATCTGTAGAGATATATCCTATTGTGCCCGTTTGATCTAAAGTCACAATACTATTAGAACTTGATAACCCACTACCAAAAATTCTAAATAAATTGTTAGTTTGGTCATTCTGAAATTGACCACTTACGTTTGAACCCCTTAAAAATCTTCCACTTGATGAATCTCCTGAATTTGATGTAGTGTTTCCGTTTAGATTTGGAGTCGAACTATTTACTATTGGACTATTTGAATCGGTAATGAGAGAGCCATCACATAATTGCCACCCATCTGGCAAAGCTCCTACCCCAGCTAAAGAACCATGCCAAGCAATAATACTACCTATAGGAGCTAACCCAATTTCAGAAGATGGAGTCATAATCTTTTCCCATCTATTACTAGAGGTATAGTAATAGTATCCCGTACCATCTCCTCCTGTTGTAGAAGGATTCGTATTATAAATTAACAACCCCTCCACAGCGGTATTGGTTCCATCCAATTGTGTTGCTAAAATTGACGAAAGAGAAACATTGGGAATTAAAATTCCTTTGTCGTCAGATTCTATATGAAGTATTGTAGAAGGATCTGGATTGATTGTACCAATACCAACTTGTGCAGAAACCAAAGTTGAAATAAAGCAAAAAATTAAAATTAAAAGTTTCATACTTCCTTTTTAAAAAAGCAAAGTAGGTAAGCTCAATTATGATTTAGGAATTGTAAAACTAGATAGCTTAAATTGGAAATGCCTCTATGAAATCATAGAGGCTCAAAAAATCAATGTTTTCCTATATAATAATTTAGCTAGCTATAAAAATGAGATTTGCACACTTTTCAGTAAAATCGTAACATTACAACTCTTAAACAAATTCATTCATGCAAGAAAACGACAACCTTTCTGAAATAGATATTGAAAAACAACGAATTGTAGCTAATAAAGAACTTAATATCTGGGAAGCTTTGATTCCTGTGGTGATTTTAATGGGTTTACTAGCTTATAACATTTTTTTTAAGGATGGAGAATGGTTGGGGGAATATTCTAATCAGTATATTTTATTATTAGGCGGTCTTGTAGCTGCTATCGTTGGCTTTTTTAATAAAGTGTCTCTTGAAACCATGTTGTTTGAAGTATGGGAAAACCTAAAAAGTGTCTTTGTCCCTATTCTTATTTTATTACTTGTAGGAGCCTTAGCTGGAACGTGGCTGATAAGTGGTGTGATACCAGCGATGGTTTATTATGGGTTACAGGTATTAAGCCCTGAGATATTTTTACCAGCATCGGTCATAATCGCCGCTATTATTTCGGTAGCTACTGGAAGCTCATGGACTACTTCTGCTACGGTAGGCATCGCTTTGGTTGGAATTGGAACTGCCTTGGGCATCAATCCAGGAATGATCGCTGGAGCCGTGATTTCTGGAGCGTATTTTGGAGATAAAATGTCACCTCTAAGTGATACAACTAATCTCGCTCCTGCCATGGCTGGAACCGATCTTTTTACCCACATAAAATATATGGCGTATACAACAGTGCCTACCATTATAATTGCTCTAATTGTCTTCGGAATTATTAGTGCCACCGTAGATGTAACAGGTGATGCAGATGTTAGTGGACTCTTGACAACAATAAATGCAACCTTTAATACAACTCCTTGGCTTTTTATCGTCCCTGTAATAGTAATAGCTCTCATTCTGTTTAAAACTAAACCCCTAATAGCTTTAGCTGCCGGAGTCCTTTCCGCAGCACTAGTTGCTGTGATTTTTCAGTCTGAAGTGTTAGCCGAGATCGCTTCCTCCAATCTTTCAGCCATAACGAATTCTATTTTTACAGATACAGCGATTGTTACTGAAAATGAAAAATTAAATGATTTATTTTCCGCAGGTGGAATGCTGGGAATGCTCTGGACTATCTTTTTAATTATCTGTGCCATGGTTTTTGGCGGAATCATGGATGGCATTGGTGCACTCGCAAGAATCACTAAAGAACTATTAAAAATGGCAACTTCTATTTTTGGACTTTTTGCTAGCACCGTCATCAGTTGTTTAGGGTTAAACACTATTGCCAGCGACCAGTATCTCGCGATCGTGATTCCAGGAAAAATGTTTAAAAAGGCGTATCAGGACAGAGGTCTTGCTCCAGAAAATCTTTCCAGAACTTTGGAAGACAGTGGAACGGTAACTTCTGTTTTAATCCCATGGAATACCTGCGGGGCTTACCAAAGTGGTGTGCTAGGCGTAGGTGTCGCCGAATATTTCTTTTATGCGATATTTAACTGGTTAAGTCCATTTATGACCTTACTCTTTGCGGCATTCAGAATAAAAATAAGAATGCTTACTGAAAAAAAGTAGCATAGAATAAACAACAAAACCTTTAGTAAATCCTTGTCTGTCGATGAGGATTTCTTTTTTCTGAAAATTTTACGAATTGGTTTCAGCCTGAATGCTTAATTTTATACTTTATTTTTTCTGAAAAATCAACTTTTCAGTAGAACAATTGAAACTAATTTAAAAAGATCCCTGTCTTCGCAGGAAATGATTATGGCAAAAATTACACTAGGCGGTTCTCCTGCCGAAACTCTAGGAACAATCCCACAAGTAGGAACTATAGCACCTAATTTTACATTGGTCGCCAAAGATCTTTCTTCAAAATCACTGAGCGATTACGAAGGTCACAGAAAAATTTTAAATATCTTTCCTAGTGTCGATACGAATGTCTGTGCTCAATCGGCTAGAAAGTTTAATCAGGAAGCTTCCGATCTGGAGAATACAAAAGTTTTATGCATTTCGAAAGACCTTCCGTTTGCACAAGCGCGTTTTTGTGCAGCAGAGAATATAGAAAATGCGGTATTGCTAAGTGATTTTAGAGATGGAAGTTTTGGAAAAGACTACGGACTCACACTTACCTCTAGTGGCTTTGAAGGCTTGCATTCAAGAGTGGTATTGGTCTTAGATGAAAATAATAAAGTACTGTATTCAGAACAAGTCCCGGAAATAGGACAAGAACCTAATTATGACGCGGCTCTAAAAACCCTTTGTTAATGTGGGAAACCTATTTAGGAAAACGAATAAAAGGCTGTAAATATGCGATCGTTGGTGCATGGAAACTCATTAGAAATGAAGCCAGTATCCAAGTACAAGCCGTAATTTCAATTATCATGACCTTTGCAGGGTTTTATTTTGAAATTTCTACGACAGAATGGATCTTTCAGATATTTGCCATAGGACTTGTAATGAGTATCGAAGGCTTAAATACAGCCGCCGAAGAAATTGTCAATTTTGTACATCCCGATTTCCATAGTAAAATAGGCTATATTAAAGATGTGGCTGCTGGAGCTGTTTTCTTTGCTGCCATTGCAGCTACAATTATTGGATGCCTTATTTATATCCCAAAGTTTTAAAATTATTAATGCTTTGAGACGTTACCTTTTTATGTATTTTTGTTATACAAGAGCGATCTGCTAAATGGCCAAAAAGAAAAAGACAACCTCCAAGAAAAAAACACCACGTACAAAACGTTTGTTTGTCCTTTCAAAACAACAAAAAGTGTTGCTAGGAAGTCTGTTTATGCTACTTGGCGTCATGTTGCTTTTTTCTTTTATTTCATA
This sequence comes from Jejudonia soesokkakensis, assembly GCF_042664795.1. Classification (NCBI taxonomy): domain Bacteria; kingdom Pseudomonadati; phylum Bacteroidota; class Flavobacteriia; order Flavobacteriales; family Flavobacteriaceae; genus Jejudonia; species Jejudonia soesokkakensis. The sequence continues at coordinate 226,665 of NZ_JBHTBN010000006.1, read as the reverse complement.
TTTCTTCACATGGCAAGCAGATCAAAGCGAACTAGGAATTCTCAATAATCGTGATGCACCAGCCGAAAACTGGCTCAATAAATTTGGAAGCCACGTAGGGAACTTTTTTATCTATGAAGGTTTTGGAGTTAGTGCTTTTATTTTAGCCGTATTAATTACCTTAACAGGTGCCTACCTATTTTTCGATTACGCTAAAAAACAACTGAAACGGTTTTGGTTCTGGGGAATTCTTGTCATGATCTGGCTTTCTGTTTTCTTTGGTTTTTTTAGCGAAACTTCTTCCCTTCTTAGTGGTGTCATTGGATATGAAACAAATGATTATCTACAGGATTATCTTGGACTTATAGGTACCATTTGTGTCATGGTTTTTTTAGCGATTGTATATCTAGTACTTAGGCTCAATGTCACTCCAGATAAAGTTTCAGCATATTTTAAAAGCGTTAAGAAAGACGTAGCTTCCGATTTTTCTTCGGAAGAAGATACGGTCTCACAAACCGATTACGAAAAAGATGTGGTGGCTACCTTAGTTTCCGAAGAGAATACACCTTCAGAATTAACAATCGAAAAAACAGTCGAAGAACCTGTGTTAAAATCAGATGTTCAAGAAGTTATTGCTTCTGAAGATGCTGTTGCCATGGAAGTCGAGCAGATAAAAGAGGAAGATGAAGTGGATACCATGAGCAAGAAACTGGTCGAAGATTTTGGACAATTTGATCCCACTTTAGAGCTGAGTAATTTTAAGTTCCCATCTATTGAATTGTTGAAAGATTATACGGCCGGACAAGGGATTACTATTAATCAGGAAGAGCTAGAAGAAAACAAAAACCGCATTGTAGATACCCTTAGCAACTATAAAATTGGAATTAGTAATATCAAGGCTACAGTCGGTCCTACTGTGACTTTGTATGAAATTGTACCGGAAGCAGGGATACGAATCTCTAAGATTAAAAATCTTGAAGATGATATTGCGTTGTCACTATCAGCTTTAGGTATCCGTATCATAGCGCCTATTCCTGGTCGAGGAACCATTGGTATAGAAGTACCCAACAAGAATCCAAAGATTGTTTCGATGCGTTCGGTCATTGCGTCGCCCAAGTTTCAGAATGCAGAAATGGAATTGCCTATTGCCTTCGGAAAAACCATTAGTAACGAAACCTTCGTGGCCGATCTAGCAAAAATGCCTCACCTGTTAATGGCTGGTGCTACCGGTCAAGGAAAATCGGTTGGATTGAATGCAATTCTTACTTCGCTACTTTACAAAAAACACCCTGCCGAGGTAAAATTTGTATTGGTCGATCCTAAGAAAGTAGAATTAACATTGTTCAATAAAATTGAACGTCATTATCTAGCGAAGCTCCCAGACACCGAAGAGGCAATTATTACAGACACCAATAAGGTAATAAACACTTTAAACTCACTCTGTATTGAAATGGATGCACGGTACGATCTGCTCAAAGATGCGATGGTTCGTAATATCAAGGAATACAATGTTAAATTTAAAAACCGAAAGTTAAATCCGAATGACGGCCACCGCTTCTTACCTTACATTGTTTTGGTAATTGACGAGTTTGCAGACTTAATCATGACAGCGGGTAAAGAAGTAGAAACTCCCATTGCTAGACTGGCTCAATTGGCTCGTGCCATTGGAATTCACTTGATTGTCGCCACGCAGCGACCCTCGGTTAATGTAATTACAGGGATTATAAAAGCAAACTTCCCTGCTCGAATTGCGTTTAGAGTAACCAGCAAAATCGATTCTCGTACTATTTTAGATAACTCGGGTGCAGATCAGTTGATAGGTCGTGGAGACATGCTGTACACCCAAGGTAATGATCTCACCCGTTTACAATGTGCCTTTGTTGATACGCCCGAGGTGGCCGATATTACAGACTATATTGGCTCTCAAAAAGCATATCCCGATGCACACCTTCTGCCAGAGTATGTAAGTGAAGAAGGTGGCACAACTCTTGATAATAATGTGGATGAAAGAGATGCGCTGTTTCGGGATGCCGCAGAAGTTTTAGTCATAGCACAACAAGGTTCTGCCTCATTGTTACAACGCAAATTAAAACTGGGCTACAACAGAGCAGGTAGAATAATAGACCAACTAGAAGCTGCTGGTGTAGTAGGACCCTTTGAAGGCAGTAAGGCCAGACAGGTTTTAGTCCCAACTATAGAAGCATTAAACCAATTATTAAATAACGAATAAAATGAAGAAGTTAGTAGTATTTTGTATTGCCATAGCAACCCTATCGTTTGCGCAAGCTCAAGAGGCAAAAAAATTGCTAAATGAAGTTTCGGCAAAAGTGAAGAGTTATGACAACTTTTCTATCGATTTTAAAGTAAAGCTTGATAATGCCAAAGAAGGAATTTCGCAAGAAACCCGTGGCGATGTAGTTATCTCTGGAAACAAGTATAAGTTAAATATGAACGGTGGTACCGAAATGTTTGATGGAAAGAAAATATACAGAATTAGTCCTGTAGACGAAGAAGTCACTATTGAAGCCTACGATCCAAACAACGATAAAACAATTACTCCCTCAAAGATGATGAGCTTTTATGAAAAGGGGTATACATACAAAATGGATATTCTCCAGAACGTTAGAGGTAGAAAAATACAATATGTAAAATTGATTCCTATTGATAGCAATGCAGAGTTTAAATCCTATTTGTTAGGTATCGACGCACAAACAAAACATATCTACAACCTAATACAAGTAGATTCTAAAGGAACAAAATATACCACAACCGTCAATAGTTTTAAAACCAATGAGCCGCTCTCAAAAACACTATTTGTTTTTGATGAGGCTAAATATAAGAAAGACGGTTATTACATAAATAAAATGTAAATTACGTTCCGTTGAAAATACTGGACAAGTACATATTAATGAGTTTTTTGAAGACGTTTTTTAGCGTCTTCATTATTTTAATGTTCATTTTCGTACTTCAGGCAGTATGGCTCTATATTTCAGAACTTGCTGGAAAAGACCTAGATGCCCTACTCGTCTTAAAATTTTTATGGTTGTATTCCCCTAAAATCATGCCCTTGGTACTTCCGTTAAGTATTTTGGTTACATCGCTAATGGTTTTTGGAAATTTTGCTGAAAAATACGAATTCGCAGCCATGAAATCTACAGGAATTTCACTGCAACGTGCCATGCGAAGTTTAATGGTTTTTATCTTTTTACTAGCAATCGTTGCTTTTTATTTTGCCAACAATGTAATTCCTTATTCTGAATATAAATGGCAAAATCTACGACGGAATATTCAGCAATTTAGTCCGTCCATGGTCATTGCAGAAGGGCAGTTTACTGAAGTAGGAGATATAAATATAAAAGTAGCTGAAAAATACGGGGATAATGATGAATTTTTAAAGGAAGTAATCATTCATAAAAAAGATCCAGAACAACGTGCAGGTAATTATACGGTCATGGTTTCAGAAACTGGCGAACTTACCAGTGAAGAAGGTAGCAACACACTGTCCTTAATTCTTAGAGATGGAAATTACTACGATGAAATTCAATCAACCGATTTTAAAAAACAAAGACGAAAACCCTTTGCAAAAAGTTATTTTGAGGAGTTAACAATCAATATCGATCTTACTGAGCTCAATAAGCAGGATCTAGATAAGGATAATGAGTATAGCAACCAGAATATGTTCAAAGTAAATGAACTATTGGTCGAAATTGATTCCTTAGGTGATAGCTACGGAAAAGACCTCATAGCATTTCACGATAATATGTATTACCGAAGCGGAATTTCAAAATTCAACACTTCTGTGGTTAAAAAGGTAGAAGCTCCAAAAAATATAGGAAATATTACATCCATTTATCCCGAAAAAAGACAAGCTGAAATCATACAAATGTCACTTAACAATGTAAGAGGTTCTATACAATCCATTGAAGGTAAAAAGAAAGAATTTCAGCGAAAAACCAAACGCATTAATAAATATGAAATTGCACTTCACGAGAAATTTGCTTTAGGAGTAGCATGCATTATTCTTTTTTTTGTAGGTGCACCGCTAGGGGCCATTATTCGTAAAGGTGGCATGGGATTACCTATGGTCATTGCCATCGTTTTATTTTTAACGTACCACTTTATTGGAATTTTTGCTAAAAACAGCGCAGAAGATGGTACTATATCTCCCTTCATAGCCACTTGGATAAGTACAATTATTATGCTGCCATTAGGTATTTGGCTCACGTATCGCGCCACAACAGACCAAGGTGTTTTTGATATTGATAGTTTCACGCAACGCATTGGAAGAATTTTCGGCAAAAAGAAAATAGTGGCTATAGAAACTGAAGAAGCCCCAATCCTGCTTACACAACAAGAAAAAGCTACACTGAGTACCAAATCTGAGCACCAGCTAAAAGATATAGTAAAAAATTACAGGCAGTACAACTATTCAGAAGACATGAAACGAGGTGCTTTGCGTGAACTAAAAGCTAAGGGATATACAGAAGAACAATTGAAATTTAGTGGTGACTTTGAAAATATCACTTACACAAATGCCAGTAATGCACTACATAGTTTCAGCAGCAATTCTAAAAAAGCCTTATCATTTTACATCATTTCTATTCTTGCATTAGCCGGGATGATCTATTTTAATAATGTAAAAATGGAGTTGTCTGATGTCTTAAAAACTACTTCAGACATCCTCCAGGTGGGGAGTATACTTCTTTTTTACACATTTGTGATTAGAGCTCTTATAGCACATAGTAAATTTAAAAAAATCATTGGAAAAGAACAGGATGTAAGCGTTTGGATTCTTTTCTTAGTATTAGGACCTGCGATCTATATCTTTCTACACTTTAGTGTCAAAAAGAATTTGAAAGAAGAATTAGCGGTTGTAAACTAACTTTTATTATTATTTAATTTCTTACAGTTTACGTACCTTTGCACCATCAAATTTGCGTTATGATCACTACTGAAAAAACTCACAAAATCAAATTAAATACCATAGATGAAGCCATTGCTGATATACGAAAAGGCAAGGTCGTCATTGTGGTTGATGATGAAAGTCGAGAAAATGAAGGTGATTTTATTGCCGCAGCCGAAATGGTCACCCCAGAGATGATCAACTTTATGGCTACACATGGGCGCGGGCTGATTTGTGCGCCACTTACCGAAGAACGCTGCAAAGATCTAGATCTTACCATGATGGTCGAGAATAACACCGTTTTACATCATACGCAATTTACAGTTTCGGTGGACTTGATTGGACATGGCTGCACCACAGGAATCTCTGTACATGACAGAGCTAAAACAATTAAAGCATTGGTCAACAAAGACACCAAACCAAGTGACTTGGGGCGTCCAGGCCATATATTTCCGTTGCGTGCAAAAGAAGGTGGGGTTTTACGCAGAACTGGTCATACTGAAGCTGCAATCGATCTGGCGCGTCTTGCAGGTTTCGACCCTACAGGTATTCTTGTCGAAATCCTAAACGAAGATGGAACTATGGCGCGTTTACCTCAACTGGTTGAAGTGGCTCAGAAATTTGATTTAAAATTAATCTCTATTGAAGATCTTGTTGCTTACAGAATGCAACACGATTCCCTTATTACCAAAGAACAAGATTTTAAAATGAATACAAAGTTTGGTTCGTACAGACTTCGTGCATACAAACAAACAACAAACAATCAGGTACATATTGCACTTACCAAAGGAGATTGGAAAACTAATGAACCAGTCATGGTTCGAGTAAATTCTACACTCATAAACAACGATATATTAGGCACGTTAACCAATGATGCCGAAAAGAAACTGGATGATATGTTCAATGCCATCAATAATGAAGGTAAAGGAGCTATTGTATTTATCAATCAGCAATCTGAATCACTCAATATTCTAAACAGACTTTCAGAATTAAAAGAGGCACAAAAGGAAGACGAAGTCGTTAAGGCACCACGTATCAATTTGGATAGTAAAGACTTTGGTATTGGCGCTCAGATATTACATGACCTAGATATTCATAAAATCAAATTGCTGAGTAATAGCGCACAGACTCAGCGGCCAGGTATGATTGGCTACGGTTTAGAAATTACCGAATACGTTACCTATTAAGCTAGAACCGATCGGATTGCTTCCGCCATTTTAGCGGCACGCGTTTCCACTTCTTTGTGGGTCCAGCCTATTTTTACAAGCGACGAAATCGTTCTGCTCATCCATGCATCACTTTTACTAAAATCAGTTGCATTTAGGTCTTGCATCTGAGTTTTGATCTCCAGAGGTAAATTTCCCATCGATTTCAAGTTTCGCAGGTGTTCCCATCCATTGATATAATGCCAATTGTTGGTATACCAATAAAAACAAACATCTACACCGACTTTAATCATAGCTTTATGGGCTGCTTTTGCGAGGGCTTCGGTTGGTAAATAGAAATTTAAAAAAGAATAATTCTCTACACCACCTTCTGGTACCCTTCGGAAAGTGACTCCTTCAATCTGCGCTAGTGCTTTCCGAAGAATCATATAGTTTTCTTTCTGTACACTTAAAATACTATCCAACTTATCTAACTGAGCCAATCCTACTGCTGCATTCAGTTCAGAAATTCTAAAATTGTACCCCAATGTTGGATGCGTTTCTGCACCGCGGTCGTTTCCAATATGGTCATGCCCATGATCCTGAAATTGATCTGCATTGATTGCATATTGTTTATTATTGGTAATAATTCCACCACCTTCGCCGCAGGTGATCGTTTTCACATAATCAAACGAAAAACAACCCAGATCGCCATAACTTCCCAAAGGTTTCCCTTCAAAAGTTCCGCCAATTGCCTGGCAGGCATCTTCCAATAGCAACAAATCATGTTTGTCACAAATGGTTTTAAGCGCTTTCAAATCGGCCATCGATCCGCACATATGTACTGGCATAACACATTTTGTTTTGGAAGTAATTGCAGCTTCCACAGCACTAGGATCTAAGGTTAAGGTATCGTCTATATCGACCAAAACCGGAACAGCTCCCAACATCATAATAGATTCAAAACTTGCTACAAAGGTAAAAGTGGGCATAATCACCTCATCCCCCGCTCCAATACCCGCAGCTGCAAGTGCAATGGTCAAAGCGGAGGTCCCGCTGGAAACCAACTGGCAATATTTTGATTGCATTCGCTCTGCAAATGCCACCTCAAATTCTTTTGCCTTAAAATGGTTGTTGCGCATCCCTTCAAAACCGTAACGCATCAATACCCCTGTTTCTAATACGTCATTTACTTGCTTGCGCTCTTCGGCTCCAAATACTTCAAATCCTGGCATTCTTTTTATTTTTAATTTCTGAAACAAAGGTACATTTTTGAGTGCAAAATTCATATCAAGCTATTTAATAGATTTCAATTAGTTATTACTAAAATTCACAATTGAAATGCTATTTTTGAAGTTATAGAATACATTGTATGAAACCAGCCACTGTTGCACAACTTAAAAAAGAGCTCAAACACAGATCGACCGATGAGTTATTGCAATTAACCTTGAGGCTAGCACGTTTTAAAAAAGAGAATAAAGAATTGCTTACTTATTTGCTTTTTGATTCTGAAAATGAAGCACGTTTTGTAGCCACTTTAAAAGAAGAAATGAGTGAACGGTTTTCAGAAATCAACACCAATACCTTTTACTATATAAAGAAAAGTGTTCGAAAAATTTTGAGAGAAACCAAAAAATACATTCGGTATAGCAATAGTAAAGAAACCGAGGTAGAACTCCTACTCTATTTTTGTGAGGAGCTAAAAAATTTCAGTCCGTCGATCAAATATAATACAACACTTGTCAATCTTTATGAGCGTCAACTGATTTTTATTCAGAAAAAAATAGACGGGCTACACGAAGATTTACAATATGATTACAATTTAGAACTGAAAGAATTACCTTTGTAGAAACAATCACACACCATGAAACACCTCAACCAAATTTTACTCGCTTTTTTAGTAATAAGCCTTTCCGCTTGTAAAAAAGAAAACAAAGAAACCGAAGCATCCTCTTCAACCGATTTTAGTGTTGATTACGAGAAATTTGAACTCGACAACGGCCTCGATGTGGTATTTCACGTAGACAAATCAGATCCTGTGGTTGCTGTAGCGTTGACAGCTCATGTGGGTTCTGCCAGAGAGAAAGAAGGTCGCACTGGTTTTGCTCACTTATTTGAACATTTGTTGTTTCTGGAAAGTGAAAACTTAGGAAAAGGAGGACTGGATCAGATGAGTGCACGAATTGGTGGTTCTGGTGCCAATGGTTCTACGTCCAGAGATCGTACTAATTACTTTCAGACAGTTCCAAAAGACGCACTAGAAAAGATGATCTGGGCAGAAGCAGATAAACTTGGTTGGTTTATCAATACAGTTACAGAACCCGTATTAGCGAAGGAAAAGCAAGTAGTAAAAAATGAAAAAAGACAAGGCGTCGATAACCGTCCGTATGGGCATACTAGCTATGTGATTGGAAAAGCCTTATACCCAAAAGATCATCCGTATAACTGGCAGGTCATTGGTTCGCTTGAAGATCTGCAAAATGCGACTCTAGCCGATGTAAAAGAGTTTTTTAACAAGTGGTATGTTCCTAATAATGTCACCCTAGTGATTTCAGGTGATTTTGAGCCAGCGCAGGCTAAAAGTTGGGTTAAAAAATATTTTGATGAAATTAAAAGGGGTGATGAGATAACTCCTTTAGAAGCACAGCCAGTGACGCTTTCAGAAACAAAAAATTTATACCACGAAGATAATTTTGCACGCTTACCAGAATTAACGATGACCTGGCCTACAGTTCCTCAATATAAAAAAGACAGCTATGCCTTGGACGTGTTGTCTGAATACCTTTCGGAAGGAAAGAAAGCACCTTTCAATAAAATACTAGTTGATGATAAGAAAGTAACTTCTAATGTTACAATGTATAACTTTGGAAGTGAACTCGCAGGAGAATTTGCAGTAAGTGTTCGGGCGTTTCCGGGTACTGACTTAGATGTAGTTGCTGAAGCAATTGAAGAAGCATTTACAACGTTTGAAGCAGAAGGAATATCAGAAAAAGACTTAGAACGAATCAAAGCTGGGCAGGAAACTGGATTTTACAATAGTCTATCAAGTGTACTAGGGAAAGGATTTCAGTTAGCACAATACAATATTTTTGCAGATGATCCAGGATTTATAAGTGATGATATCAATAACATTCTAAATGTTACTACCGAGGATGTCATGCGTGTCTATACTACCTATATTAAAGACCAAAATCATATTATCACAAGTTTTGTTCCTAAAGGTGAAATTACTTTAGCTGTTGAAGGCGCCACCAAAGCTGAAGTGGTAGAAGAGGAAATCATCGCTGGAGCCGAAGAGGAATTTGATGCTTCAATTACAGCCGAATATGAAAAAACACCTTCTACCTTTGACCGAAGCTCAGAGCCTCCTTATGGAGTAGCACCAGAAATTACTGTTCCAGAAATTTATGAAGAAACGTTAGCGAACGGCTTAAAGATATACGGAATTGAAAATAACGAGGTACCTCTAGTACAATTTACGATTTCAATTAAAGGTGGACAATTAGTGGAAGATCCAGAACATTTAGGAGCTGCCAATTTTATGGCGGCAATGCTTAGTAAAGGAACAGCAAATAAAACTACCGAAGAATTAGAACAAGCCATACAGCAATTAGGAGCAAGAATTAATGTGTATGCAACCAAAGATGAAACAGTTATTGCTGTAAACACTCTGGCTAAAAATTACGACAAGGCACTCGCTCTTGTGGAAGAAATGCTATTACAGCCACGTTGGGATGCAAACGAGTTTGAGCTGGTAAAAGAAAGTATTAAAAGTGATTTACAACAACAGCAGGCGAACCCGAATGCAGTGGCAAACTTGGCCTATAATGAATTGCTCTACGGAAAAGAAAGCATCCAATCTAAAAATGTGTTAGGGACAATAGCTTCAGTAAATGCGATGACAATAGAAGATCTAAAAGCGTATTACAATCAAAATATTTCACCATCTGTCGCTGTGATGAATGTAGTAGGTGCGTTACCTAAAAGTACTATAGTGAATTCTCTTGACGGACTTTCAGAAGCATGGGAAGCGAAAAAAGTAACCATTCCTCCTGCTCCTGTAGCGAAAGCTCCAAAACAATCCAATGTATATTTTTATGATGTGCCTAATGCAAAACAATCGGTTTTACAAATTGGATATCCTGCGCTTACAGTCAAAGACGCAGATTATTATCCTGCTGTGGTAATGAACTATAAGTTAGGTGGCGGCGGATTTGCCTCAAAATTGACTCAAGAATTGAGAGAAGGAAAAGGATATACCTATGGAATCCGTTCCCGTTTTGATGCAAATGAAAGAACAGGAGATTTTACCATTTCAAGTGGTGTACGAAGTAATGTTACATTAGAGTCGACTCAAGCGATTAAAGACATTATGAGTAACTACGGAAAAGACTTTACACAAGAAGATCTAGAAACCACTAAATCATTTCTACTTAAAAGTAATGCACGAGCCTTTGAAACCTTTGGAGCCAAACTTGGGTTATTGGAAGATATAAGTGAAAATGGGTTATCTAAAGATTATATCAAAAAACGTGAGGAGATTGTAAAAAATATGACGGTTGAAGAAATTAAAACACTTTCAGAAAAATATCTGAATCCTGATAAAATGATCTGGTTGGTAGTTGGAGATAAGGCCACTCAATTTGAGCGTATGAAGGAGCTAGGCTACGGAAACCCAATTCTCTTAAATGAATCTGAAAAGGTCAAGGATTAGGTAGCAAGAAGCAGGAAGCAGGAAGCAGGAAGCAAAATAAACTGTTTTACCTTTACATAAAAGTAAGCAATGACTAAAATATATCATAATCCGCGTTGCAGTAAATCCAGACAAACATTGGCTTTACTGGAAGATAAGAATGAAAATATAGAGATTATTAAATATCTTGATGATACTCCTACAATTAAAGAACTTTCAGAAGTTATAAAAATGCTACAAATAGCGCCCATTGATCTGGTGAGAACAGGGGAATCTATCTGGAAGGAGCAGTTTAAAAATAAACAGTTAAATAATGATGAACTTATTGCAACGATGGTTAAATACCCAAAGCTAATTGAACGTCCTATTGTGATAAAAAATGGGAAAGCAGTATTGGGTAGACCTCCAGAAAACGTACTGGATATTCTATAAGGTTTTTTCCATTAACCTTCTGTTAAGGTTTATTAACAAAACTTTGGCTAAACCAGCTTAAACCCGTTTCTATTTTCGCAGTCCAACTGCAAAACCAAAAAATGAAACAAATTTTTATCGCGCTACTATTCGTAGCGACTACTCAAATCTTTGCTCAAGGGCAACAATCTCAAACTATAACTGTAAAAGGAGCTGTCATTGAAGAAGGTGTTAATACGCCTTTAGAATATGCAACTATTTCGTTTCTGGACACAAATAATAACATTGTTACAGGAGGTATAACCGATGTTAACGGAAAATATAGCATCGAAGTTCCTGCAGGCACTTACAATGTGCAATTTGATTTTATTTCATTTAAATCAAAAACATTAAGCAATCAAAATTTAACACGAGATACAACCCTCCCAGATGTAATGTTAGCTTTGGATGCAGGTGCACTAGATGAGGTTGTAGTGCGTGCAGAAACGACAGAGGTTCAAGTTAGGCTTGATAAAAAAATCTACAATATTGGTAAAGATCTAACTACTAGTGGTGCTACAGTAAGTGATGCACTTAATAACGTTCCATCGGTTACAGTAGATGTAGATGGTGCGATTGCACTACGTGGTAATCAAAATGTTCGTATTCTTATCAATGGAAAGCCTTCTGCTATTGCAGGCTTTGGATCTACAGATGCCTTACGTCAATTACCAGCAGAATCGATTGATCGAGTTGAAGTAATTACATCGCCTTCGGCAAGATATGATGCTGAGGGTACCGCTGGTATTTTAAATATCATTTTGAAAAAAGAAAAAACGTTAGGTTTAAATGGTTCTATTGTTGTAAATGCTGGAGTCCCAATTACCAGCGGAGTCACAGGAAATATAAACTTAAGAACCGATAAATTCAATATTTTTAATACAACTGGGATTCGTTATAATGATTCTCCTGGGAATGCTTTTTTTGAAAATACTTTCTTTGCTAGAGATGACGAAGGAAATATCATACCTAACCAAGTTGGCTTAATATCAAGGGAGAGTAGAGATTATCAAAGATTAAATAGAGGATTCAACACTAACTTAGGGATAGAGTATTATTTATCTGAAAACTCATCTATAACAGCTTCTGGTTTTTTGCGTTTAGGAGACGATGAAGATACTACAGTAAACCTTACAAATGACTTTGATGGAAATAATAATAGGATAGAATCTAGAAACCGAACTGAAGTAGAAACAGAAGAAGATACCAACTATCAATTATCAGTAAATTACACAAATAATTTTGATGATAGTGGTCATGTATTGTCAGCAGATTTCCAATTTGATGTAAGTGATGAAATACAAAATAATTTAATTACCGAAAATAATACGTTTCCAACTCAAGACGTATTGCCTTCAGAAATTGTGAGAACGCTCGAAGACCAAACAGAATACTTATTGCAAGCAGATTATGTTCGACCTATTGGAGAAAATGCTCAATTTGAAGCCGGATTCAGAATAAATCTTGAAGAAACTATTACTGATTTTGAACTACAAGAACAATTTATAGTGAATGGAAGTTTTGTAAGAAATGATAGTCTTTCAAATGTTTTTACATACAATGAAGATGTGTATGCAGCATATACCCAATATGGAAACAAATTTGGTGATTTTTCTTTCTTACTTGGACTACGGGCAGAGAACACAAGATTGCAAGGAAATGTAAAAGCGGAAAATCTTGACAATACTACAGATGAAGCTTTAGTTATTAATTTTGATAATAATTTCTTTGGGCTTTTCCCAACAGTAAACCTTATTTATGAAATAGCAGAACGTGAGAATATTACACTAGGCTATAATCGTAGAATAAATCGCCCAAGAGGATTTTTTATCAATCCGTTCCCTTCACGATCTTCTGAAGCGAATGTTTTTCAGGGAAACCCAAATCTTAATCCAGCTTTTTCAAATGCATTTGATTTAGGATACTTAAAAAGGTGGGATAAATTAACATTAACATCTTCAATTTATTTCCAAAGAGAGACTGATTCTTTTGAAAGAATTCAAGAAGATACTGGGGAAGTTACTTCTAATGGAATTCCAATTATTAGAACTATCCCAATTAATTTATCTTCCAACGAACGTTATGGTTTTGAGGCTGGCGTATTATATAACCCTTTAAAATGGCTACGCCTTAACGGAAGCTTTAACTACTTTAATTTTAAATCTGAAGGATCTTTTAATGGTATAGATTACGGAACAACCAATGATAGTTGGTTTGCACGTGGAAGTGCAAAAGTTACCTTGCCTGCAAAAATAGATTGGCAGACAAATGCTTTTTACCGTGGACCAAGTAATAATGCTCAAACTGAAACCGAAGGTTTGCTTTCTGTAAATCTAGCTTTTAGCAAAGACATTATGGATGACAATGGCACAATTGGTTTAAATGTAAGTGATTTATTTAACTCTCGAAAGCGAATGTCATTAACAGAAACTGAAACTTTTAGAAGTGAAAGTGAGTTTCAATGGAGAGAAAGACAAATACAGGTATCTTTTACCTACAGATTTAACCAGAAAAAACAAAGACAACGTCCACAAAGAGATACAGGTGATGATGAGGGTGATTTTGAAGGAAGTTAAAAATACTTTCTTTTGAGTATTTATTTTAGTACTATTGTTTCTGATTTAAATATTAGTAACTTAGAGCCGTAACAAACAAACCTCATGAGACAGCCCAATGAGCTTATCCTTGATATGCAACAAGGAAATGAAGCTTCTTTTTCAACCTTATACACCATGTATTCTGAAGCAATACACGGTATTATATATAGTATTGTATTAGACAATGATGTGGCACAGGAGGTGCTTCAGGATGTTTTTGTAAAAATTTGGGATAATTCAAAATCCTATGATGTCAATAAAGGTCGTTTTTTTACATGGATATTAAATATCGCTAGAAATACTGCCATCGATCATACCCGTTCTAAAGCATTTAAGAACCAAAGAAAAAACCTTTCTACCACAAACTTCGTAGATATATTGTCGTCAAGTGATAGCTTAAACAAGAAAGTAAATGCTATTGGTATTGAAAAATTTGTAAAGGCTCTAAAACCTGTCTGTATTAAAATTATTGATTATCTCTATTTTAAAGGATACACACAAGTTGATGCAGCTAAAGAATTAGAAATGCCACTTGGAACATTAAAAACACGGAATAGAAATTGCATAAATAGTTTAAGGACAATGGTCCTTGGATAAGAAAGAATGAATACAAACGAAATCATAGAATCTGGAATCTTAGAACTGTATGTTACAGGAGCACTGCCACAGGATGAAATTGAGGAAGTAGAAACCGCATTACAGACATCTAATGAGCTGCAGCAGGAAGTAGAAAGAATCGAACATTCCTTAATTTCACTTGCTGAAGCTGTAGCTCCCCCTATTCCTGCCATGGTATGGTCTTATATTTTAGCTAGTATATCTAAAGTAAAACAAATAGGGGTAACAGATTATAAAACTACAAATTGGGCAGCAATTACAGGATGGGCAGCGGCAATACTTGCTATAGCTGGAATTTTCTGGATGTTAACTCAAAATAACGATTTACAGGATTCAATTGTTAATACTGAAGCTGAAAATGAAATACTTCAACAGCAGATAGAATCAACTAATTCTCAGCTAGCTGAAACGAATCAGGTACTTGAGGTTCTTAGAACGAAAGAGTTAAAATCCTATACCTTACCTGGAAATCAGGCAGTAGCTCCTGAAGCCTATGCAAAAGCGTATCTAAATAATGATGCCAACGTTGCCTACATCGATGCGAAAGGGCTTCCTAAAGCTCCTAGAGGAAAAGTATATCAGGTTTGGTCTCTAATTGTAGAGCCGCTTACACCAACAAGTATGGGTTTACTTAGCGATGCAGAGTTGATTGGGAATGATATCTACGAATTTAAAAATTTCCCAAATCCTGAAGCCATTGGAATTACTTTAGAACCTGAAGGCGGTAGCAAAACACCTACCTTAAGTCAATTATATATCTTAGGAGGCGTTACTGGACAATAAGAAGAAATGAATATAATATATATTAAAAAGCCACGATTGTATCGTGGCTTTTTAATTGCCCTAAAATAAATAGCATAAAAAAACGCCCGGTCCTCACCGGGCGTCAACTAACAAAAAAACTCTGAAAAAATCGGTTTGACCGATTTTTGAATACCTATCTTAATGATAGATAACCAACCTTTCAATACTATTTACGAAATAGTGACTCCTATGGTTTTTACTTTTATAGAGTTTTAACATCTTTTATGATAACAGGTCCTAATTCATAGCCAGCACTCAATAATTCTTCTTTTAACCTATGTGCTTCTTCAGTTTTACCATTGGCCTTATATACCAAGGCACTGTGAAATTGTGCCATAGGTTCGTATGTTTTCCCCTCTACATGTGTTTCAATTGTTTGTAAAGCCTTTTCTTTATGACCCGCTTTTAACTGAGCATATGCTAATAAATGATACGTTTCTGGAGTGGCTCTATTAGAAATCTCATTTTCAGCCAAAGCCAATGCTTTTTCAGGTTTATCTTCAGCATAGATTTCAATTAAATAAGCATTATACATAGCGCCATAATCTGGTTGATTTTCGACAGCTTCAGTAAATTGATCTGTATATTTTTTTGCTTCGGAAGGATTGTCGTTAAATGCAGCTATTTCTGCTTTCAGAAGATAATAATCTGGAATTTTATGATGGGCAGAAATTGAGTCTAATATTCGGTTGGCTTCTTTAGAATTATTCTCCCAGGCATAGGCCATCCAAGCTAATTGTTTTTTTACATAATAGTTATCAGGCTGCAATGCTAATGTTTTTAGATATTGTGTATAAGAATCCTTAATGCGTCCTGCATGTCCGTAATAATCCCCTAAATTACTATAAGTCCATATTTTTAAAGCATTATTTCCACTGGCCACTGCTATGTCTTTTGCTTCTTCCATATATTTTATCGCAGCATCTAAATCACCTCTGTAATCACTCCATTTTGATAAACGGATTAAATAGTTATAATCCCCAGGCTTCTTTACTTTATCCAAATAATTCTTAGCAGCTTCATATTCTCCTAATTCCATACTTACGTCAAAAAGCATCAATTCAGTATCTCGTTTAAGAGAAACATTTGCATAACTCTCTTCTAGCACTTGCTTTGCTTCTTTAAACCGATGTTGTGAAATATAATTTAATGCCAAAGCTCTGGCAAATCCGTCTTTATTATTAGCTGAAATCTGTAACCCTTTTTTAGTGAGCCCTTCAGCAATTTTTAAATTTTCAATAGTACCAGTAGTAGAAAAAAGAGATGTGTAAGCACTTGCTAAGGGAGCAATATCTCCTACTCCGGTAGTATCAGCATCAAGTCTTTTTGACCAAAACTCTTTCGCTTCAGTAGCTGATTTCAGGCTTTGAGAATTTTCTGATAAATAGGCATCATAATCGGTTGCATTCATTGCAAATTTCTCATTTTTTTCAGAGCAACTTGAAAATAAACCAATGATAATAGTTAATAAGAATATTTTTTTCATGTTACGTTTTTATATAGTTATTTAAACCAAGAAAAGAGCAATCGCTTGCCCTTTTCTTTAATTTTATTAAATCATCCTATTAATTTGGAGTCTCCAAATAAGGGAAGGGCAATGTAAAGTCACGATCTCCAGATCCAACACCATCACTTGTTAATTGTGGTGTTCCGTTGTTTCCGTCAAAACGAGTTCCACTCATTCCACCAAACATAAGTGTAAGAGATACGTCAATTACATCGTCTTGTAATCTTCTTCCTGTTAAGGCTAAACCTGTATTAGGATCAAAATATACTGTTGCTCCATTCTGAGCTACTTGTAATGCATCAAATTGAGCTAATACTGTTGTAAAAGTAGCTGCATCAAGACCTAAAATGTTAGCTTCATAATCTAAATCCTCTCTAGGAATCATTAATGCATCTGCATACACATCATGATAGAATTCTAAAGTAGCCTGAAATGTTGGTTGAAAAGAAGCTCTATCACTAGTTACACTTACATTAAAGTTGTTTTTCACTTCATCACTACCACTAAATACGGTATTGATTCCTGGACGACCCATATGATCTTCCTGTGTGTATGTTCCAGAGAAATCTAACATTTCTCCACAGGGTGCACATGCTGAACCTCCACAGTCAACTCCTTGTTCATCTCCGTTTTGGATACCATCATCGCAGGTTTCCAAAATAATTACATTTCCGTTGTCATCGTCGTCACAAGCCACAAAGAATAGTGAGGCACAGATAGCGACAAATACTAATTTTAATTTATATGTTTTCATTTTTTTATATTTTATCTAGTTAGTTTCTATTATTGTCTTCTTTTAGCTGATACCCAAACATTATACGAATTTGGCAAACCATCAATTCCAACAGCAGCAGCTACGTGAGGTGGTGCTTCACCCAACAGGGCATTTGGAACTTCTACTACAATTGCTAAGACATTTAAGTTTTCAAAAAAGTCACTTGCTTGTGAAGGAGGTAAAAATCCCTCTGGCGCAACACTTCCTGATACAATAGCATTAAATCTGTTAAAGTCAAAAAAGAAAGCATCTCTACGTGGTCCTGCAAAATAACTAATTCCAGTATCACTATTTGTACTAGTTTGTACTGTGCTGCCTGAAATTGCTACACTTGATCTTGGAGTATCCACTGCAACTTCACTAGACAATCCAGTTTGTAATGGAGGTGTAGGTCCCCAAAAGTACATTGAGTCTCCTCTTCGTACTGCTTGTATCACTAAATCTTCAACAAAATCTCCAGTCCTATCAATGTTAAACTCAATCATAACATTTTCGTCAAATTGAGCATTGTTTGTTTGATCTCCTGGCATTAAAGGCCCTTGTAAAGTGGCTATTAATACAGTGTTATTTGGGTTAGTTCCCTGAAAAGCATACAGATCTGCAATATCTGTAGTCGTACCCGCAACTGAAGGCGAGTCAATGTGATCGGCTGCCACCAAGAAAAATGAAAGTACTGCTACTCCCAATCCACCTATTATAGCGGCAAAAATTTTTGTTTTTTTCATAATTGATTTTTTATGTTTATTTAATTGTTCGGTATTATTTACGTTCAAATGTACATTGTTGGTTTTGTGAGGTGCGTTAATCTTATGTTAATGTAAATTATGCACATGGTAAGCTATTGTTAATTACCTTTGCAACTCGTTAAATAACGTTAATTATATGAACCCCTCTGCAGCAGGCTGGATACCAAAGTTTTTAAATTTACTTGACAAGGTTATTATTGAAGAAGCCAATCTTCCTGCATCTGTATTCTATTTAAAATTAAAAAAGACAGGTTTTATTTATGGAAACACAACCGAGACTCTTAGTGAACTATCTAAGAATTCATTACAACTTACCAAAGAAGAAATAACCAAGATAAATTTACTACATTCACTTCTATATATATACTACTCGCATAATCCAACAGAAAGTTCAACTCAAGCATTACGAAAAATATACGAATTCTATAAATCTCTTGACCGTGATAAAAAGGGTTTCTTTTCTAAATTAAGTTTCTCAAAATCTGAGAGTCAGAATCTAGAAAAAATAATTGCTGCACGATTGCAGGAAAGCAATGGTATTTTAAAAGCAAATAATAGCGCACTACTTACCTACGCATTTTTATTTGTAGACGTATTGGCTTTTTCCAAATGGTTAGAAACCCCTCAAGGCATTAAGGAATATGTATCAAATTTTGAAAGTGTAGCTATCCATCTTTGTTTTAAAGCACTTAAAGCCAAAGAAAAGAAAAAGAAATATGACCTATTATTAATTGAATTGTTTGAGGCCTCTACAGAATATGCCTCAGAAAATTTAACAATAATGTCAAATGTTTTTTCTTCGGAAAATCTTTCAGAAAAATCAACTGAAGAAAAGAATTATTTACTAGACCTTTGTTGTATTGCGGTTTGGGACGATTATGAAATGGATATTCAGGAATTTGAGTATTTACAAAACTTAACCCAAGAGCTCTCCTTACCAGAAACTTCCTTGTATGAAGCCATACTGGATATAAAAACCTTTACTGAAGCTTCTGCAAAAAAAATAAAACTTTTTACTCATACCAATCCTGTAAAACGCTTTTACAAGCAATCTGTTGCCACTGTGAAGCTATTAATTTTACGGAATAAGAATCGATTAATACAAGAGTTACTAGAAAGTGGTGAGCTTGTTAAGCTACTATCATTATCTACTGTACAAGATCTTAGCGAAGAAGAAAAGAAAAAAGTAAAAGAGCAACTCCTTGATATTTGTAAAACAATCCCTTCTTTAACTATTTTCCTTTTGCCAGGAGGTACTGTGTTATTACCCTTATTAGTAAAATTTATCCCAAAGCTATTGCCTTCGGCATTCGATGAGAACAGAATAGAAAAATAAAAAGGAAGCTGCGTAGCTTCCTTTTTATTTATAGTTATAATAAGGTATCGTATTAATTTGCTTCTTTTTCGGCCTTTTTGGCTTCACGCTTTAATTTCCAGTTTTCATATAATGCACCACCTATCCAGTATGGGATGAATGATATTAAGAATATCATTAACCAGAAACCAATGGTTAGAATGGTTAAAAATGCCAAAAATCCTAGATACTGATCAAATTCAAACATAATATAGCGTGTTTAATGACGACAAAGATAAAATGATTTTTTCAGAAAAGAAACTTCAAATCAAAAAATACGTCAACTTATTCACAAACTAATAAACAGTGTGCTTCATTTTTCGTGCTTCGGTAAGAAAGATTTATTTTTGTAGGGTTAATTAATTAGATACTCATAATGGATTTCAGAATAGAAAAAGATACCATGGGCGAGGTAAAAGTACCTGCCAATAAACTCTGGGGAGCACAAACAGAACGTTCAAGGAATAATTTTAAAATTGGGAAGCCTGCAAGTATGCCCCTTGAGATCGTATACGGGTTTGCTTATCTTAAAAAAGCTGCAGCGTACACCAATTGTGAGTTAGGTGTTCTTTCTGAAGAAAAAAGAGATCTTATAGGAAAAGTTTGTGACGAAATTATTGCAGGAAAACACGATACAGAGTTTCCGCTGGTTATCTGGCAAACTGGAAGTGGTACACAAAGCAATATGAATGTGAATGAAGTAATTGCCAACCGCGCACACCAACTTGCTGGTAAGAAAATTGGTGAAGGTGACAAAACATTGCAACCAAATGACGATGTAAACAAATCACAATCGTCTAATGATACTTTTCCCACAGGAATGCATATTGCAGCCTATAAAAAATTAGTGGAAGTTACGATCCCTGGAGTTGAACAACTACATAAAACTCTTGATGCAAAGGCGAAAGCATTTGATAAAGTAGTAAAAATAGGACGTACCCATTTAATGGATGCTACTCCTTTAACATTAGGGCAGGAATTTAGTGGGTATGCCTCACAGCTGGAGCACGGACTTGCAGCCTTGAAAAACACCCTGCCGCACCTTGCCGAAATCGCTTTGGGAGGAACTGCTGTAGGAACCGGAATTAATACTCCAAAGGGGTATGCCCCAAAAGTGGCAGATTATATTGCACAATTTACAGGACTACCTTTTATTACGGCACATAACAAATTTGAAGCTTTAGCTGCCCATGATGCAATCGTCGAATCACACGGTGCCTTAAAACAGTTGGCTGTTTCATTAAACAAAATTGCTCATGATATTAGAATGCTTGCCAGTGGCCCCCGTAGTGGAATTGGAGAAATTACAATTCCAGCTAATGAACCTGGTTCTTCTATTATGCCCGGAAAAGTAAACCCTACACAATGTGAAGCACTTACTATGGTTTGCGCACAAGTGATTGGGAATGATATGGCCATTGCAGTGGGAGGAATGCAAGGACATTTTGAACTTAATGTATTTAAACCAGTAATGGCTGCCAACTTTTTAGAATCTGCAGAATTACTTGGCGATGCGTGTGTCTCTTTTGAGGAACACTGTGCCGAAGGAATCCAACCTAATACCGAAGTGATCAAAAAACTTGTCAACAATTCATTAATGCTGGTCACTGCCTTAAATACAAAAATAGGATACTACAAAGCAGCAGAAATTGCCAATACAGCCCACGAAAATGGTACTACCTTACGGGAAGAAGCTGTTAACTTAGGATACCTTACGGCTGAAGAGTTTGATGCATGGGTAAAACCTGAAGATATGGTAGGAAGATAACCATACTAAATGATTGAATTATTAAAAAACCATCTGTTCACAGATGGTTTTTTTAAATGTTAAATTTATCGTTTAAGTGCAAATAAATTAGATTAAGTGTAATTTTTATGTATATTGGTCTTCCCAAATATAATGAAAGATACTTATGAAAACACAATCTTTGCCCCTAGCATTGTGTCTTTTTTTAACTTTATTCTTGACTAGTCTGTACGGCTACTCAAAAAACTACAGTTTTAAAAACACTGCCGAAGTAGCTAAAATAAAGGCAACTTCAACTTCAGACACACCTGAGTTAGTCCTCAGAACTCTTATAGTAAATTCAAAAAAAGAGAAGCCTTTTGATGCGAGTAACCAAAGTTCTTTGGATGCGTCTGAAAGTTCTCAAAAAAATGTTGTTAAAGAATTTTCTTACAAACAAACGTCTTCTTTTTCTGGAACTATGGAAAGTTTTTCAGCGAATTATGCAACACATGAAGCTTCCTTTTTACAAAGAACTTCATTTTTGCAAGGAATGTTCTATGGATTTTCAGTAATGATTGCATTATTAAATCTGGTGTGCTTTATATTATTTAATGAAAAACTATTTCTACATTTCTCACTAGCTATCGCTTCATTTTCAATACTGTTTTTTGTGGGTGATGGCTTGTTTCAATCTTTATTTTTAGAGAATACTATTGAAACTACCTATGTACTTTCAGCTTTATTAACATTAGTCGCCGGGGCTACCTTTTTATTTAGCTCTCACTACTTAAGACTTTGCGAAATGCTCCCAAAATTAAGGCTGGTCATGGTGGGAATGCTAGGCATTTCAAGCATGACCTTATTGTTAGCAACCATAACCGAAGATACGCTGCTTGTGGCACTTGCAAATACTGTTTCCTTTGGAGTAATTGGGACCTATTTTGTGATGGGTGTCAAACTTTTCAGCAAAAAGAATTATGCTAAATTCTATGTTATTGCCAGTGCTATTCCGTTACTGTTTCTATTCGATTTTTTTGTATTGCAACGCTTCGGAATATCTTTCCTAAGTACGGAAATACTACATTTAAAAGTAGCCGGATTTATCCAAATGCTACTCTTAACCTATGCCATTATGTATCGAATGAAAGAAATTAAAGAAGAAAATGAATTACGTCTAACCGAAATGAGAATATTTATGAAAAGACAAGAAATTATGAATCGTAAGAATGTCGAGCGTCTCATGGAAGACGTGTATTTAGAAAACCTGATTATGCATTATGATCTTGATGGGCTGGAAATTAAGTTGCTTCAGTATATTTCTGAAGGAAAACCTAACGCTAAAATTGCCCGTAAACTTAAGATGACTGAAACTGATGTGGAAGAACTTACGAAAGAACTCTACCAGAAACTGGAAGTAGGGGAACAAATTCAGGAAGACCACAGAATGCTAGAAGATCAGCCGGATTATATTTATAACTAGCTGTAAGTAATATAAAATTGATCCTAAAAAGCTTCAATTTCAAAATAGAAATTGGAGCTTTTTAGCGTTTACTTCGGTTCTATACCAAGTCCTCACTTCAACTTTTCTTTACATAAAACTTTCGATACCTAAAAAATGCTAGGGTAGCTAACACGGCAAAGAAAACCAATAAGTAATATACGAATGAAGGAGTTACCGGTACATCTCCACTGGCATACGAATGTAATCCTGTTAAATAAAAGTTCACTCCAAAATAAGTCATCATGATCGACGCATAAGCAGCAATTGCCATGACATTAAAAATCCATTTGCCTCTTAGTCCTGGAACAAGTCGCATATGAATCACAAATGCATATACCATAATGCTAATCAGCGCCCACGTTTCTTTAGGGTCCCATCCCCAATATCGTCCCCAACTCTCGTTCGCCCATTGGCCTCCTAAAAAGTTTCCAATGGTAAGCATGACAAGACCTACGGTAAGTGCCATTTCTATAATGACAGTAATTTCCTTAATGTTCAGATCCATTTTTTTGTAATTGCTCTTAGTAGTTAAAAGCATGAGTAATAATGATGTTGCCCCTAAAATCATCCCCAAGGTAAACGGACCATAACTTGCGACTATTACAGCAACGTGTATCATAAGCCAATAACTATCTAAAACTGGCTGTAAATTAGCAATAGAAGGGTCTAACCAGTTCTGGTTAGCAACCCAAAGAATAATTGCAGCAACAAAAGCGGTTGAGGCGATCGTTAAATTACTTTTTCTTCCAAAAGCCAACCCAAAGAAAACTGTTGCCCAGGCGACATAAATAATCGACTCATACGCATCACTCCAAGGCGCATGACCACTTACGTACCATCGCAATGCCAACCCAAGGGTCATTAAACCAAAAAATACCCAGATTATATACTTACAAATAGTGACCAATGTATTAACCACTTTACCTTCCTTAAATATTTGAATGATAATAAATACAAACATTAAGATTCCAATCATTGCAAAATACCGGTAGAGTTTATTAAAAATATCTACTTTATTATAAAGAATCTCTGCGTTCACCTTATTTTCTGAAGGCAACACTTCACTTCCATATTTTTTCTGAAAGTTGGTGATTCCATTTAAAATATCCTCTGCCTGTGTATAATCTCCAGTTTGTCGAGCTTCATTTACAGTCTGAAAATATACTGGTAAAATGGTCCTAGTTACCGTCGAGTCCATTCCCGTAAAATTTGCTTCATTTAATTCTGGATAGGAAACCCATTTATTATTATCATTATTTGGTAACGGAAAGATCTTTAAAATACCCCCTGTTAATGCCTGATTCAACAAATACACATTTTCATAGGTCTTTACGATGTCTTTCTGGATTTGAGTAGGCGTATTGGTATTGGTTGCTTCCTCCAAATATGGTTCCAGCTTATTATTACCGCGCTCGTCAAAAAGGTCTAACATGGCAATTCTGCTGGCATCTTTTTCAACTCCCAAAATATTCCGTAAACTATCGTTTTGCCACTTTACAGCAATAATCGGAGTTTCTACCCAAAATCTTGGAAACTCGGTCATTGAAATAAATACTTGATTGGCATCTAATCCTTCATAACTGTTCTTTCTGCTAATTTTCCGAAGCAATTCCGAAGCAAACGTGTTTACAGGCTTCATCCTCCCATCATCCTGAATTACCAGTTTCCCAAATTTTGCCGCATGTTCTTTACTTACTGCATTCGCTATGATTAAAGAGTCTAACTGAGCTTTTGTTGCTTTTGAATGTTGCTGCGGAATATTAGTGTGTTCTTCATGAGCGTCCTGAGCAAAACCTGAAAATGAAATCAGTATCGTTATCAATAAAGTTAGTTGCGCTTTCTTTTTCTTAATCTTATCGAGCATTTTTTTGAGAGAGGCGAATCTCGTATGACGATCAAATAATATAGCCATCAATCCAAAATACAATAAGAAATATCCTATATATGTAATCCAAGTCCCCCAGAAATCATGATTTACCGCCAGTATCGTCCCTTTTTCATCAGGATCGAAACCTGACTGAAAAAATCGGTATCCATCTCTGTCTAAAACATTATTCATAAAAATCTCTTCATCGTCCAACTTATCGCCGTCTACCACAGTTACCTTACTCTTAAATGATTTAAACCCACGCTCTGTACCTGGATATTTTTCAGCAATAAAATCATTTAAAGTAATGCTAAAGGGAAGTTCGATAGGTTGAGAACCATAGGTTGCGTAAACTTTTAACCCTCCAATTTCGGTAAGTTTGGGATCTGGCAAAGAGCCTTTTCCTCCCAATAGTTCAACCGATTTGGTTTCTCCATTAGAAGTGATATTGACTACAAGGGCATCCTGATTGGTCTTTTCGGCAGCATCTCCTTTAATAATGCCTTGCGCACCGTACACTACAGGGTCTGGAATCACAAAGGCCATGCCCGCCATTTGGTATAACGATCGCAGCATTAAGGGTTGAACACTGTCTTTTACTACTCCACCTTCAAACTGGTCTGCCATTCGCATAAAAGTTCCTTCAAAAGGAGTGGAAATATCGTACGTGTTTTCTTCTTGATTATAGGTAATATTAATAGCACCTTCGGTAGGTTTATTTAATGCAAATAACACATTGTGAATATTGGCTACCTCCCCTACTTTCAATAAATGATCGTGACGGTCTCCCTCTCCAGCTTCCACGATCTTTAAATACTGCTCGCCTGCATCGTTTTCAATCAAGCCTTCTTTGGCATTTTTTATAAAATTCTTATATGAAATCGTAACTGGCTGATTGTTATAATCGGTATCAATGGTGAAACTATTATCCAATCTTTCAGAAAGTCTTAGACGCTTCGGTTTTAAATTTCTGCGCATAGCTACCCCATCCACTTTATAATCTCCATCTATAAAAACTGTAAGATAGGCATGTTCAGAAAGCATGGTATTTTCAGTAGCTCCTTCTCTAATATGCAATACCCCTTCATACCCAATATATCTTGTGACAAAAGCACCCACCAAAATAAGTATAAAAGAAAGGTGCAATGTTAATGTTGCCCACTTTTCTTTTTTGTACAATCTAAATCTGAAAATATTCCCTACAAAATTGATCACAAACATGCCCATAATTGCTTCAAACCACCAGGCATTGTAAATAAGCTCTCTGGAATAAGGGGTAGGTGATGTTTCTGAAGAGGCATCCATAAACGTACCAATGCCCATGGCAACAGCAAAAACAATAAATAAAACGGCAGTTAATCGGGTAGAAAAGAGAATGTCGGCAAGCTTCTTTTGCATGAGTTCAAATTTTGGTGCAAAAATACGCAAAACAACTGTTAATTATTGTATCCCAATCGCTTTAAAATCATACTTATTATTTTGGTTTTTGTTTCTTATGAAATCCCATACGCAATGTGTATTTTAGCAGAATGATTCGTGTTTGTTTTTTAGGCTTCGGAAATGTAAACTACCACCTTTGCAAGGCTTTTGTCGGCGCTAAAGATGTTGCAGTAATTCAGGTTTACAATCGGTCAAAAATGGATTCTGTTTCTTTTCTGAAAGACATTCCTACCACGACAACCCTTTCAGAATTAAAAGAAGCCGATGTCTATATTATTGGTATTCCGGATAATGCAATTGCCTCTTTTTCTGAAGCAATTCCTGTTAAAAATAAGCTGGTGATCCATACTTCAGGCGGAGTATCGATAACGGAACTTTCAGAAAACAACCGAAGAGGAGTACTCTGGCCTTTACAAACCTTTTCAAAAAGTAAAGATGTCGATTTTAAAACGATTCCTCTTTGTCTGGAAGCCGAAGCTCCCACAGATTTAGAACTGCTAAAGCGTTTAGGAAATTCAATTGCTAAGACTATTGTAGCTATATCTTCTAAAGAACGCGCCACTTTACATCTTTCGGCAGTATTCGTTAACAATTTTGTAAATCATTTGTACGGTGTTTCAGAAACACTACTAAGAAAAAAGAATATTGATTTTAATTTATTAAAACCGCTCATTTTAGAAACTGCCACTAAAATTGAAACGTTATCACCTTCAGAAGCACAAACAGGTCCTGCAAAACGAAATGATACTAAAACTATCGAAAAACATTTACATTTGCTGGAAGAAACGCCTTATCAACAACTTTACAAAACCCTAACACAAGCTATCGCTAATGAAAAGCTATAAAGAATACTTACAACATATAACGACATTTGTTTTTGATGTAGACGGCGTGCTTACAGACGGTACCATTAGCATTACTACCGAAGGTGAAATGTATCGAACAATGCACACTAAAGACGGATTTGCACTTAAAACTGCTGTAGATAAAGGGTACAACGTTTGTATTATTTCTGGAGGGAGTAATGAAGGAGTGCGCATAAGGCTCTCTGGGCTCGGAATTAAAGACATCCATTTGGGTGCTCATAAAAAAACGGAAACGTTACATGCATACTGCCAACAAAAAGACCTAAAACTTGAAAATGTGTTGTATATGGGTGATGACATCCCAGATCTGGACGTAATGCAACTCGTTGGTCTTCCATCTGCTCCACAAGATGCCGTTCCCGAAATAAAAGCGGTAAGCTCTTATGTATCCCATAAAAAAGGGGGGAAAGGCTGCGTGCGAGATGTGATCGAGCAGGTGTTAAAAGTACAGGGAAATTGGATTTCTTCTGCTGCCAGTGCAACTTATGATTAAATGCTGAACTACCTAAAATTACTACGACCTATCAACTTAGTACTAATTGCATGTATGATGCTGATAGTAAAATTTGGTTTATTTGAGTTCCTGAATATTGAAACAGCGCTCTCCGCTTTTAATTTTTCAGTGTTGATTCTTGCAACGGTATTGATTGCTGCAGGAGGTAATGTGATCAATGATTTGTATGATGTGGAAATTGACATCATCAACAAGCCAAAAAAAGTGATTATAGGAAAGTTTATATCTGAAAAAGCCGCAAATGTATATTACATCTTTCTAACATTTCTTGGAGTGATCGCCGGCTTTTATGTGGCAAACTCGGTTGGAAAACCTGGATTAGCTGCTATTTTTATTGGAGTCGCTGGCCTGCTTTACATGTATGCCTCTCAATTAAAATCAAAATTATTACTTGGAAATATCATCATTTCTTTCCTCGTTGCGCTAAGTTTATTGATTGTCATTTTATTTGATATATTTCCCGCTATTATTTTGGCTCCTTCTGAAAGTCAGTTGCATGGCACACAAATCATCCTCCACTACGCACTATTTGCTTTTTATATAAATTTTATCCGTGAAATTGTCAAAGATCTCCAGGATATCAATGGAGACCGAAAGGGCAATCGAAATACACTCGCTATTGCTATTGGCAGAAAAAGGACCATCACAGCAGTTTTTATTTTAGGAATTGTAGCTATCGCTGGTATTCTTGTATATATGTACCTTTACTTGTATACCTCACAGGTTGTCGTGCTCTATTTTTTATTCGCTCTTGTAGCACCCCTTCTGTTTTTTGTGATCAAAGCCTGGAGTGCAGAGCATCATAATGACTATACATTCTTATCATTACTTTTAAAAATTATTATGTTATTGGGAGTGATTTCAATTTACTTTCAGAAGTTTTTACTTACAAACTATGCTTAAAGAAAGGTTACAAAATCATACTGTTATTCTCGCTTCTGGCTCTCCAAGACGCCATCATTTTTTTAAAGAGCTCAACCTTGATTTTACTGTACACGTAAAAGAGGTAGAAGAAGTTTTTCCAGAACATTTAACAAGAACAGAAATCACAGACTATTTGGCGCAGTTAAAAGCTTCGGTATTTACAGGGTTAAAAGAAAATGACATTTTGGTGACCAGTGATACTATTGTTTGGAAAGATGAAAAAGCTATAGGTAAACCCAAAGATCGGGAAGATGCCATCGCGATGTTGCAGAATTTAAGTGGTTCGATGCATGAAGTATTTACTTCGGTTTGTTTTACTTCAAAAAACTTTCAGAAAACAATACATGACACAACGAAGGTATGGTTTAAAGAACTTTCTATACAAGAAATTGAATACTATCTTGACCAGTATACCCCTTTTGATAAAGCAGGAAGCTATGGTATTCAGGATTGGATTGGGTACATTGGTATTGAAAAGTTGGAGGGTTGCTATTTTAATGTAATGGGATTGCCTACGAGATTAGTATATAAAACGCTGCTGGAAATTGCCGATACCTGATAATATTGTAATTTTACTGAAAATCATTAAGAACATGAGAACTGAAACTACAGTCGCTACGCTTTTTCTCGCCTTTTTATTTTTGATGAGTTGTGATACTTCAGAAAAAAACTTAATTCCGTCTAGCAATCCGGAAGGCTCTTCAAGCAATCAAAAGCAACGTAGTCTTTCTAAACAATTTAAGGATTATTGGTATGATGGTACTGCCGAAATAACTTCCTATCAGTTAACTCAGGAACGATATGGAGAATTGCGTGAAGGTACCGCTGTAACTATTTTTGTTACCGAAGATTTTATCCCCAAAGCACAGGTAAAAGCAGACCAAGCTTCAGAAGAGAATATTCCAGTATTAAAACTAAATGCAGTGAAAAAATTTGTAACGGGTATCTATCCGTATTCAATTATGACAAGTACTTTCAGCCCTATACCTACTGAAGAACATGCGCTTAAAGTGACAAATTCGGTTCAGGAATGGTGCGGCCAAACGTATCTTCAACTAAATAGTCGAAGTGAATTTGAGCTAACGGGTCATTCGTATTTTGCATCTGAAGGTGATTTTGAAACTACTTTGGAGAAAACTTGGTTGGAAGACGAATTGTGGAATCGTATTCGAATTAATCCTGAGGAATTGCCTACTGGAGATGTTTCTATGATACCATCTTTCGAGTTTTTAAGGTTACGTCATAAAGAAGCCATGGCTTATAAAGGATATGCTAAGCTTCAGCAACGGGACTCCCTGACCAGCTACAGTATTGAATATCCAGAAATACAACGAAGCCTAATCATTTACTTTAATAGTACATTTCCATTTGAAATCGAAAAGTGGGAAGAAACAAACGCATCTCAAAGTTTGGATAGTACAAGTTTAAAAACAAGTGCTGTTCGTTTGCGTAGGATCGAGGCTGCGTATTGGGAGCAGAATAAGAATAAAGACAGAACACTTAGAGATAGTTTGGAATTAAAATAAATATATTTACACTTTAAATTCCTATTAATGAAAATAGTTACCAAATCACACTTATTAATTAGCTGCCTCTTAACCATCACAATGGCTGGATTTGGTCAGCAGCCAGTTCCTCATTACACAACTGATGCTGAAAAAAGGGATCTCTCTAATTACCAATTTAACAGAAGTATTCTTACAGATCCGCCTGCCGAAGAAGTGCGCACCATGGCAGAATGGGAAGAAGTGGAATTTCTAGTGGTAACCTGGGAACCAAACTTTCCGAATATACTGCGACAAATCGTGGCTGCAGCGGTAGAAGAATGCAAAGTAATTATTACTACACAAAATGAATCTTCGGTAGCTTCTTACTTAACATCTAATGGTGTGGATCTAACAAATGTTACTTTCATGGATGAAAACTGGGACACATTATGGATAAGAGACTATGGCGGTAATACAGTTTACACTAACGATGTAGGGGAACGAGCCTTAGTAGATTGGATCTATAACCGCCCTAGACCCAATGATGATATAATTCCTTCGGCACATTCAAATCTTGAGGGCATTCCAATTTACATAACAAACTCTGGAACTAACGACTTGGTTAATACGGGAGGAAATTTTATGAGTGATGGCCTCGGAAACGCTTTTGCCAGCGAATTAATTTTAGAAGAAAATGAACCTGGTAATCCTTATGGAGTAAGTGCCAAAACCGAAGAACAGATCGATGATATCATGCAAGCCTATATGGGAATTGACAATTATATTAAAATGACTCCTCTACCCTTTGATGTAATCAATCATATTGATATGCACATGAAGTTGCTGGATGAGGAAACACTTTTGGTTGCCGAATATCCTCAAGGTGTTGCAGATGGTCCTCAGATTGAAGCTAATATTGATTATATTTTACAAAATTTTCAGAGTCCTTTTGGAACTCCTTATAAAATTAAAAGAATCCCTTCACCTCCAAGCGTAGGTGGAAATTATCCAGACAATGGTGGTTCTTATAGAAATTATGCCAATGCCATTTTTGTTAACAAAACGATTTTAATTCCGTTGTACAGACCAGAAGTAGATGCTCCTGCCATTGCGAAATGGGAAGAGATGATGCCTGGTTATAATATCGTGGGCATTGATGTCGACAATCCTGACGAAAATTTGATTAGCCTCGTTGGAGCCATCCACTGTATCACGCACACGATTGGAGTATCAGACCCTCTATGGATTGTGCACCAACCCATCGCACAAGCAGATAGCGGAGCAACCGTAGCTGTAGATGCGATGATTAAACATAATTCTGGTATTGCAAGTGCCACGATGTATTGGCGTGAAGAAGGTACTTCAGATTTTAGTCAAACGTCAATGACTTTGGAAAGTGATTCCAATTGGACGACAGATTTCTCGATTCCCTCTTCTACTACTTCTATTGAATATTATATAGAAGCTACCGCAAATTCTGGAAAAACACTAACAAGGCCTATCGTTGCTCCTGAAGGATACTGGACCATAGATGTTCGTACCTTGGGAATTAATGATAGCAGCGAAAATAATATTGTAGGACCATACCCTAATCCCACTTCAGATACGGTTCTATTCTCTTTTAAGTCAATTTCAAAAACCATAAACATAACGATCACAAATGTACTGGGTCAACAACTAAATTCTTTCACTTTGGATGTAGCTTCAGAAAATACCATAGAAATTTCTATGGAAGCGTATGCGGACGGAGTTCTTTTTGTGAATTTTGAAGGAAGCTTCGGTAAAGTGACAAAAAAAATAATCAAAAAATAAAAAGACAAAATTCTTTTTAAATCTATGTTAGAAGCAAACCTGTTGCATATCATTCAAACAGCAGCATCAGTAATCATCATTCTTATTTTAAGGTGGTTCTGTATCAAGCTCGTACGACGTTTTGCACGAAAATCTGAAAAAGTGGAACATAGAACAGGGCTTATTATTAAATATATAGAGTTTGCTACCATTTTTATGGTCATACTTTTATTAATCCTAATCTGGGGAGTAGAATTTAAAGATCTTGGATGGGTTTTGTCTTCGGTTTTTGCGGTAATCGGTGTTGGTTTTTTTGCACAATGGTCCATCTTGAGTAATATTACAAGCGGTGTAATTATGTTTTTTACGTTTCCCTATAAAATTGGAGACTATATTACGATACACGACAAAGAATTTGATTATGAAGGAATTATTGAAGACATCAAAGCATTTCAAATAATACTGCGTACTCAAAAGGGAGATATTATCGCTTACCCCAATAGTATGCTACTTCAAAAAGGAGTTTCTGTGATCAAACCAGAAGAAATTGCCGATTTTTTAGCCGAAGAAGAATTACTGGATGAGAATGTTAAAGAACACCCAATAGACTAACCACATTTTCTATTTTGGGTATCTTTGGGTACTACACTTATTAAAAAAATACCATGAAAAAATTCTTGAGTACTGGATTTCTATTTCTTTTTTTCATTCCTATACTTTCTGCACAACGACCTCAAAAACCAACCGCTTCAGAATTATATCATACCCTCCAGAAGTTAAACTTCTTAGGATCTGCATTATATATCGCAGCCCATCCCGATGATGAAAACACTCGTTTAATTTCGTTTTTGGCAAATGATGTACATGCCAGAACTGCCTACCTTTCGCTTACTCGTGGTGATGGGGGACAGAATTTAATAGGTCCGGAAATTCGAGAACTATTAGGAGTTATTAGAACACAAGAATTGGTGGCTGCACGTAAAACCGATGGGGGACAACAGTTATTTACACGTGCTAATGATTTTGGATACTCAAAACATCCAGACGAAACCCTTGCAATTTGGAACAAGGAAGAGGTTTTAGGCGATGTGGTGAGAGCCATTAGAAAGTTTAAGCCCGACGTGATTGTAAATAGGTTTAATCATAGAGATCCAGGTTCTACCCATGGACACCACACCTCTTCTGCCATGTTAAGTTTTGAGGCATTTGATCTCGTTGGTGACGCCTCTCATTATCCTGAAACAGCAAACGAATTTAATAGCTGGCAACCAAAGCGATTATTTTTTAATACTTCCTGGTGGTTTTATGGAGGAAGAGAAGCCTTTGAAAAAGCAGATAAAACAAATTTGGTAGAAGTCGAAACAGGGAATTACTATCCGTCATTAGGACTATCCAATGGTGAAATAGCATCCTTAAGCCGAAGTATGCATAAATCACAGGGATTTGGAAGCACAGGTTCTCGTGGTTCTCAAACCGAATATCTTGAATTTTTAAAAGGGGATTTCCCCGAAGATAAAACTGATCTTTTTAGCGGAATCAACACCACATGGTCTAGACTGGAAGGTGGCGCTGCGATAGGAAAAATTTTAGATCAGCTGGAAGCCAATTTTAATTTCAAAGACCCGTCTGTTATGGTTCCCAAATTAGTGGAAGCCTATTCTTTACTGAAAGCAAGTAAAGACAGCCACTGGCGAACTATAAAACTGAAAGAACTAGAACAATTTATTTTAGATTGCGGCGGTATTTTTCTTGAGGCAGTTTCAGAAACAAATAGCATCAATCCCAACGGAAGCTATAAAGCGACGCTGGAAGTCATTAACCGTGGCACAAACCAAGTCGTACTTGAATCTATTGAAACGGGTACTGGAAGATCTTTAATTTCCGAAAGAAAAACGTTAAAAAGTAACGAAGTTGAAAACTTTGAGGTTCAGATCTCTTCAGAAAAAAACAATCCCTCGACACCGTATTGGTTAAATGAAAAAGGAACGTTAGGAATGTACAAAGCTCCTAGAGAACTGATTGGTTTGCCAGAAACTCCTGCTCCAGAGCAGGTAGTTTTTACTATAAAAATTGGCAATACGCCTATGTCAATTAAACGTGACGTAGTTTATAAATTTAATGATCCAGTCGATGGTGAAGTGTATCGTCCTTTTGAGATTTTACCTGAAGTAACTTCTTCAATACCCGAAAAAGTACTCATCTTCTCAACCGAAAAATCCAAACAAATACCTGTGATTATTCGAGCAGGAAGAGAAAAGGTAAGTGGTACTGTTCAATTAAATCATCCACAAGGCTGGACAGTTTCTCCTGCGCAACATACATTTGAGCTACCCAACACGGGCGAAGAGAAAACTTTGATATTTACAGTGACACCACCCAAAAATACCAGTGAAGGCTATTTAAAACCTCAGGTTCAAGTGGGTGATCGTTATTATACCAAAGAACTCATTCAGATAGACTATGACCATATCCCTTTTCAGAATGTGCTATTACCTTCGGAAGCCAAAGTAGCCCGAATAACTATTGAGAAAAAAGGTCAGCACATTGGTTATATCGAGGGTGCGGGTGATGCTATTCCTGAAAGTTTAAAACAAATTGGATATACTGTAACTACGATTGCACCCCAAGATATCAAAGCCGAAAATTTAAAGAAGTATGATGCAATCGTAATTGGGATTAGAGCCTATAATACGGTGCCTGAGCTCGCTTTTAAACAAACCGATTTAAATAAATATGTAGAAAATGGCGGCACTCTTTTGCTTCAGTATAATACCTCCCACCGTTTGGTCACGGAAAATTTTGCACCTTACGCTATCAAACTTTCAAGAGATCGCGTAACCGATGAATTTTCCGAAGTACGCTTGCTTGATCCACAGCATCCTGTTTTAAATTCTCCCAATAAAATTACCAAGACAGATTTCGAAAACTGGGTGCAAGAGCGCGGACTCTATTTTCCAAATGAATGGGACAAAAATTTTACTCCTATACTAGGAATGAACGACACTGGAGCTTCAGAAAGTACTGGTTCGTTACTAATTGCAAACTACGGGAAAGGTCATTATATCTATACCGGATTAAGTTTCTTTAGAGAACTCCCCGCCGGTGTACCTGGAGCCTATAGGTTATTCGCAAACTTATTATCGATTGGGAAATAATATGGAAGATCTCTTCGGAAAGGCCTTACTGGACTTTTACCATGGAAATTATACTGAGGATATTATTACTGAAACCAATATCAGTGAAAAAGATGAATTTCCGCTGCCGTATCTTTTCCGAAGCTATAAAGAAATGCCCAAAGTGGAGCAAAAAGCATTAAACCTGGCAAGAGGAAAGGTACTTGATATTGGCTGCGGATCTGGAAGTCATGCGCTTTATCTCCAAGAAAAGGGTTTGGATGTTACAGCTATCGACACATCCCCAGGCGCTGTTGAGGTTGCCAAAAAAAGAGGTGTAAAAAAAGTACTACTAACTGATATCTTAGCATATTCAGAATCGTCCTTCGACACTATTTTGGTTTTAATGAATGGAACGGGAATTTTCAAGAAAGTAGCATTGGTACCCCGATACCTTCAACATTTAAAAAGTTTGCTAACGCCAAAGGGAAGTATATACATTGACTCCAGTGATATTTCCTATATGTATGATGAGAATGACGATGGAAGCATTTGGGTGCCATCAGATCGATATTATGGTGAGCTTGATTTTACCATGCATTATAATGGTAAAAGGACCCAAGAGTTTCCATGGCTATACCTAGATCAAAATTTGTTTGCTAGAATTTGTAAAGAAAACGGATTTAATTTTGAGATTTTATTAGAGAAGCCTGAGCATTCTTACCTTTGCCGATTGTTTTATTAGTTTCAGTTATTTCATAATCTGGAACAAACCCTTTTGCCTTTAGAGCATTCACTTTTTCTAAGTATAAATCACGACTCCAATTGGAAGCAATTCTATTAACAGCCTTCATTACTTCTTGTTGTTTCTTTTCATTTTTTTTACCAAAACCACTTTCATGCAACTCGGCCACTGCTTGGTTTTGTTCAGGTGAAAGCTTGGTTGGGTGAGTAGCTAATTGCTTTCCAGCATCTGTTTTATAAAAGGCAGTCATCTTTTGGATGTCTTTTTCAGAAAAATGTTCTTTATAAGAAACGGCTAGTTTTGTCTGAATCTCCTTTATACTTTGTTTCTTATTGGTTTGCAAGGAGGTCCATGTAGCTTCAGAAATATCTGATTTGGAAAAATGCTTTTTCAAAAGAACAAACATTTTAGCATACTCTCCTTCATATTTTTGAGTTGTTCCATTAAGAGTAAGATATTCGGCGATACTCTCTTGGTATGAATCTTGTGCAGAAACTGAAAAATACATCGTTAAAAATAACGTTAAAAATAAGACACGGACTTTCATAAAGTATTTATTGAAGTAAGTTTGTCAAATGTACAAAATTAATTATATGAAAATATCTAAGTTACAATTTCTGCTTGTTTTAGCGACACTCACATTATTTTCAGCTTGTAAAAGTGATGAAAGTGATGATACTGTAGCAGACTTTAAAGCTGAAAACAGAAAGGCACTTGGAACTTCAGCTTCCGATTTATTGTCGAATGATACGTATCAAAATCTTCGCGTAGAGTTTGCCTATTCTGAAGGCTTTAGACCAGAACAAGAAACAATCACGAATTTTGTCAATTTTTTAAATACACGAGTCAATAAGCCTGGCGGCATATCCATTACAGAAACTGTCGTTGCTCCGCAAGAAGGATCACCTTACACAACCAGCGAGATTAGAGAGATTGAAGATGCTATAAGAACACAATATACGGCCGGAGATGAGATTGTGGTCTATATCTTTTTTGCAAATGGAAGATCCAATAATGATACGGCTACTTCGGTAACTTTGGGTACTGCTTATCAAAATACATCTATCGTACTTTATGAGAGTACACTTCGCAATATAAGTGCCTCACAAAATATTGACCTGTCAACTTTAGAATCGACTACCTTACATCATGAGTTCGGGCATTTATTTGGTT
The DNA here is from genome assembly GCF_042664795.1 of Jejudonia soesokkakensis. Taxonomy (NCBI): domain Bacteria; kingdom Pseudomonadati; phylum Bacteroidota; class Flavobacteriia; order Flavobacteriales; family Flavobacteriaceae; genus Jejudonia; species Jejudonia soesokkakensis. The sequence goes on along the minus strand of NZ_JBHTBN010000006.1, from coordinate 189,944 downwards.
TGGTAAATATTCAGGATGACGATATCCATCAAAATCATGAAGACCCTAATCAGGCAAGACATTGTGTGGTAGAAGACTGCTTAATGTATTTCGAAACCAATAGCGCTGATAGGGGCGCATTGCGTACATTTTTTAACCGTAATGCAATAGCAAACGTTCCCCAATTTGACCCTAATCTTTGTATTGAAGATTTAAGAGCTAAAGGAGGAAGATAGTGAATAGTGAAAAAATAATTTTCAACTTTTAACTTTAACGCTACTTATTACTACCGTACACCTTCTTTCCATTAATAAATGTAGCGTATACTTTGACATTAGGAATACTGTCTTCTTCAATGGTCATAATATCTCTGTCTAGCACCACAAAATCGGCTAGCTTACCTTCTTCTATACTTCCTTTTTCCTGTTCTTCAAAATTTGAATAGGCAGCCCAGATGGTCATCCCTTTTAGCGTTTCTTCTCTGCTCAATGCCTCTTCTTTTCTGAAACCCTCTTCTGGAAAATTCTCTAGATCCTTTCGGGCTACAGCGGCATAAAAGGTATACATAGGGTTTACCTTTTCTACAGGAAAATCGGTACCCAAAGCAATGATACCTGCTTTATCTAACATGGTTTTATAGGCATAGGCTCCTTTGATACGGTCGGCTCCTACTCTGTCTTCTGCCCAGTACATATCGCTAGTCGCATGCGTTGGCTGTACCGACGGAATGATATTCTTTGAAAAATACTCAAAATCTGAAGGCGTTACAATTTGTGCATGCTCCACTTTCCAACGTGCATCACTTTTATCTTTTAAAGCCTCTTTATACGCTCTTAAAACTGCAACATTTGCAGAATCACCAATGGCATGTGTATTCATTTGGTAGCCAGCGGCCGCAATACGTTCTGCTAAACTTGAAAGCTGACTCATAGGAGTTACCATGGCTCCAAAATGATTCTCCTTGTCGCTATAGGTTTGCCGCATGGCTGCCCCTCTCGAACCCAAAGCGCCGTCTGCATATACTTTTACTGAACGTACATGCAACCGATCAGTTTTGATAATACCTTTATCTAGATAATAATCAAGGTTTTCTGGCGAATTGCTAATCATCGCGTAAACCCTAATAGATAAGCTATCATTTTTCTGAAGCCTGTCAATTTCCTCAATGACTTCCTCAGATAAACCAGCATCGTTAATGGTAGTTAATCCTAATTCCAAACATACTTGCTGTGCATCTAGCAACGCCTCTTCAATGTCCTCGGTACTCATTTTAGGAATCACTGCATTCACGAATTCCATAGGTGCATCAATTAAAATCCCGGAAGGTTCATTGTTTATTAATTCTACTTCTCCCCCCTCCATCTTTGTTTCCTTCGTAATTCCAGCCAACTCTAGAGCTCTTGTATTGACAATGTATGCATGCCCATCGATTCGTTTTAAAGCAACAGGTGTATTTGGAAACAATGAATCCAGTTCTTTTTTAGTTGGAAACTCTTTTGTTTTCCAGTCATTTTGATCCCAGCCACGACCTAGTATAAATTCTTTATTTTTTTCCTGCTGAAAGGCTACCACTCTTTCTAATACCTCCTCATAACTTGTTGTGCCGACTAAATCAACATTCTGAAGATAGACTCCCAAATTAAATAAATGTGCATGTGCGTCGATCAATCCTGGAAAAACAGCTCTTCCTTCTGCATCAAAAGTTTGGTCAAAATTATATTTTAGTTCGAGTTCTGGCTTTTTTCCTATCTCTAGAATCTTTCCATCTTTCACTACAAAAGCTTTTGCCATGTCAAAGGTTTCATTGACCGTATATACTTTTGCATTTTTAACCAATAGATCTGCTTGCACACGCTCGGGTGCACAGGATAAAAATAATACGGAAATAATGAGGGATGTAATTAGAATTCTCATGGATGGATTTGTTTTCAGTAAAAATAAAAAAAGCATCCGGAATAAACAGGATGCTTGTCTCATTGTTTAGTTAAAAGAAAATAACTCAATATCAATTATTCTATTAATAGCTTTTTGTGTAGTATATCATTACCCGATATTATTTTTAAAAAATACACCCCAGACGCTAGATTTGAAATATCTATCGTTTTATTTTCAACAAATTCTGTACTAATTTTTTTTCCATGACTATCGAATAAATCTATACTATCGATAGGAAGTACAGTTTTTATAGTAACCACATTACTCGCTGGATTAGGATACAGTATAACAGCTTCTTGTAGTGCTACCTCGGTAATTCCTAAACTACAGTTCTCACTAAATAAGGTTTGTGAGTCATACTCCCAGAAATTTGGAACGCTTCCAAAATCCCTATCTACTTGAACGCAGGTTAAATTTGGACTATCTGTTAATCGCATTACAGTAATATTCTCGTTATTACCATTGCTAATATCGATGGCAGAAAGTTGAGTATTTTCTGCTGCTAATTGTTCAAGATTTATATTTTGAGATAAGTCTAACACTCCTTCTAGCAATGTGTCTATACAAACGAATTGAAGCAAAGAAATATTTGTTGTCATGTCAACCTGCCTTATTGGATTTCCAGACAGACTAAATCCAGACAAAGACGAGCAATTTTCTACATTAACATCTGTAATATTATTGTCATCAACATCAACACTAATGATATTAGGATGATTTGAAATGTCGAAGATGGTAATATTATTACCCCATGCTTGTAGCATTTCTAAAGATAAATTATTAGAAAGATTGAGGTTTATTAATTGATTATTACTAATGGTTAAAATTTTTAAGTTAGTTGCATCTGAAAGGTCAATATTGCTTATGTTATTAAAACTCAAGCCCAGAATCTCAAGATTTGATGAGTTAGAAATATTAATATTTTCAATTGCATTAGAAAGTAAAATAGCTTGTTTTAAATTTGTAAGATTACCAAGATTGGCATCTACCAAGTTATTGTTTGAACATCTAAGGTTTTGAAGGTTTGTAAATGCTTCAATACCTTCAATGCTATTAATATTTTGATTATCTAGAATAAGATGATTTACAAATTCTGCTTCTGAAACTTGAATTTCATCATCTCCATTAAGATCTACAGAAAGATCTGCAACACCATCATTATCAAAATCTACACACAAAGTATTGGCAAGAACATTTTTAAAAATAGGATCTGGAATATTTACTATTTGGGCATTCACAATGCTAATTGTAAAAATAAATAATAATGATATAAGAGGGTTTTTCATAGCTGATAGCCGCAAAAAAAAGATTATCTCTATTGTAGCTTCAGTAAAAATAAAAAAAGCATTCCGAAGTGGGAATGCTTTTTAGTAATTAAAATTATTTGAGTTTACCAGTCAAATTTGTAAGTAGCGCCTAATAATCCCTGAATACCCTGCACCGGATAGCTATACCATTTCTCGTAATTATCACCCAACAAATTACTTCCTTTAGCGAAAATATTTAGTCTGTCATTTACTCGATATCCTAAATGTACATTTGCGTCTATATAACTATCTAAGGTGACCTCTCGTGGAATAAAATCTATTAATGGACCAATAGCATTAAGCAAATCTTTACGTTCTCCAACCAGATATACCGAAGCACCTCCATATACTTTTTCGGTAATGCTAAAGTTAGTAAATACGGTCGCTTCATACTCTGGCAAATTCCAGGGTTGTACCTCATCAATATAATCATAACTATACACCGTACCGCTAATTCCTAATGAAAAAGCTTCAGAGACCGCCACTTTCAATTCTCCGAAAATAGCCAAGGTGTTTATATCGTGATACACCACACCAAAGGAGTTTCCGTATTCATAATTTTCAATATTCATATCGTCAATCGCTGGATTACTTAAAAATAAAGCCCTGTTCTCATCCTTTCCGTAGCTGGCTCTTAAATTATAACCTATCGCATTGGACAGCTTCCCTTTGATTCCAGCAAATCCCTCAAACACATGACTGGTTGGCTGAATACCTAGCGTAGGTGACACGTGCGGATTTTCCTCTTTAAAATTATAGTACGAATTCTGTTCGAGACTTCCATCTACGCCTCCATAGGCAATTAAATATTCGTCTACAAGTCGATACGAAGCGTTTATTTTTGGATACAAAAACAGTTCGGAAGTACTTTCTTCTCCATCCAAGCTAAGATAAGCGCCTACACCTAAGGAAAGTGTTAGATCATCATTAACATATACGAGCGATGGTGTTATTCCTATATTTAAAAAACTATAGGATTGTCCTTCACCTCCATAATAGGCTTGGTCAAAGCTTCCACTCAAATAATCAACTTCACCATCTAATGTAAAGTCAATGGGCTCCAAATCAAACGTAAACTCTGGTGCTGCATTGATGTTGAATTCGGAAGAATTATAGCTATCACCTAAGAATTTTACATCTGTTGTGATCTTATCAAAAAACGAATCTTCGAGTGCGATACTTCCACCAACATACCCACTCAAATAGGTTTGTTGTGGATCAATGCCACTAATCACCTCATCCATCGCATTGCTATAATAGGGACTTAACCCATACCAGTTAAATAATTGATGTTGCACACCCCCATTGATATAATAAGTTACATCTCGCTGTCTGCTGGTATATTGTCCATCCAAACGGGTGTCATAATATTTATTTTCTAATCGAACCCCCTCGATATCTCCCTGCGAACTGTTGTGACGGAAGAAAAATCCGGCGTTGTCTGTTCGACTGATTTCAAAATTACTGTACAACTCACCCAGAATTGAGGTGTAATTTCCGAAGCCAAGCGTGGCATAATTATCATATAGTTTAATACGTTTCGCTTTTTCTACGGTAGCCGCTTTTCCCTTAGCAGGTGTGAAGGTTGAAGCTACAGGCACCGAAAAGATACTATACACGACAGGACGCTTTTTAGTTATTACCGAATCATTCAAGACAGGCGTTTGTTTTACCTTAAATGCATCTGAAATCGTAGGCGTATAGGGTTTTACAATATTGACGACTTCGGTTCCCAGGTCTTCTTTGGGATCTTGGGCGAATGCAAAGTTTGAAGTTAAAAATATAACTACGAGAGAGAACATCCCCCTAGTCCCCTTCAAAGGGGGAATTTGTTTTACTATTTTTTGATATTTATTATTTGCTCTGTTATGGAACATAGATCGAGGTTTCTTTTGTTAAGTGATTTGAGTTTTTTCTTCGGAAAGGGTTGTCTAATTTTCTCCCGTTTCGACCGAAGCATTTGTCTTAGCTTCGGAAGCTTTAATACGAGTTAATTCTGTTCTAGCTTCTTCTACAATATCAGGGTAATCGGTAAAGTTCTTGGTAATACTTTCTAAAATATAGGTAGCTTGATACGCGTCTTTTAAAGCATAGAAATTCTTTGCCATCAACAACAATCCTTTCGCGCCAAAATATTTATAACCGCTATACTCTTTTGCCAGTTTTTGTACTGAAACATTAGAGGCTTCAAACTGTCCATCTGTATGTTTAAAATATGCATCAAAGTACAGGGCTTCAGCAGCTAGTTCTCCCGTTGCAATCTTAGCCACTTCTGCATAGGCTGTTTTAGCTTTTGTTTCGTTTCCTGTTTTAATAGCAGATCGTGCAATAATGATCTGCGCATCGCTTTTAATGGAGTTATCAATTTTAGAATTCTGAAGCACTTTTTCTGCATACGCAACCGCTTCGGCATACTGTTTTAGCTCATAGCTAGCCTTCATACTATTAGTTTGCGCAAAAATGACATTCTGCGGGAAGTCGGCTTCTACTTCCAGTCTCTTTAGGTATTTAAGTGCGTTGCTGTAATCTTTCTTTCCGAGAAAAATTTCTGAAATACGTGATAATGCCTGTTCTGTAAATTCACTTCGTTGTTTGTTTAAAACGAACTCAAAATGCGGAATCGCAGCTTCTTTTTTCCCGTCAGCAAACTGCAACTGCCCTAAGTAAAAATGAGCTTTCAGTGCATGTTGCCCATTTGGAAACTGTTGTAAGTAATCGCCAAAACGTTTCATCGCTTGACTCTTATTATTCTCTAAATACGGTTGCTCTGCCGCTTGGTAGGCTGCATCGTCCAGTTCTTCGTCGGCCACATCTACAAAATCTAAGGTATTTACCCAGTTAGCGTACTCGTCCACACGTCCCTGATCGATATAGATTAATTTTGCTGAAGCTACTGCTTGTAAGGCTTCTGGCGTAGAAGGAAAATCATTGGCGACTTTTTTAAAGATGGAAAGTGCTTCGTTACTTCGGTTGGAATTGTCAAAAATAAGTGCTTTTTTCAGCAGTGTTTTTGCCACATAACTACTCTTAGGCGACTCTGCAATAAGGCGGTCGTACATTCTAATGGCTTCTGCTGTCTTATTTTGTGCTACGTAGGTATTTCCTAATTCGTATAATGCATCGTCACGATAGATAGATTTTGGATACTGAAGTGCAAAGTTGGTTAGTCCTTCAATCTTACTATCAACTCTGTCTACAAATCCGTAGCTTATTGCTTTCTGAAAGGCGGCGTAATCCTCATCGGGTGTTCCTAATTCTATGGCCTGATTGTAATTTTCCATAGCAGGCCAGTACTGACTCGTTACAAAATAACTATCTCCCAGACGTAAATATGCGTCTGTTTTTTGAGCACCCTGTGCATTGGTGGAAGACGCATAACTTTTAAAATTGGTGATGGCGTCTGTATAGTTCTTTAATTTAAACTGATTATACGCTAAATTGTATTTACTGTCTTTATACTCTGGTGTTGAAGCAGCTTCAGGCAATTGGAGGTATTGTTTATACCCTACAAGAGCTTCCTCAAAATTGGAGAGATTGTAATCACTTTCAGCTTTCCAGTACGTTGTTCTAGCCGTAAATTGAGCATCACGGGGTTCTTTTAGTGATTTATTGAACATGCTAATTGCAGCTGCATAATCCCCTTCATTATAGAGTTCGATTCCGCGGTAAAAAGCAACTTTTTGGTAGGCGAGTTTATTTTCAAACGATTTGTTATTTTCTAGCAATTCAATCGCAGCCTTGTAATTTTTGGACGTAATATAGCTATCAATAAGTAGGTCCTTTAGTGCTTCATTATTGGCATTATTAGGATAGGTTTCCATAAATGACAATAACACCTCTGGTGCTGGCTTATAACTATTCCCTATCTCATAGCTAAGCTTTGCATAATTGTACCACGCATCTTCTTGGATTTCGAGACTAAAATCCATTTCACTAGCATTCTTAAACGCATTTAATGCCTGCTGTTTTTGATCCAGCTTTAAATAACTTTCGGCTAAATGATAATACGCATTTTGTGCAACCGAATTTTTACCATCTACAATCTTATTAAATTCACCAATAGCTTCGAAATAGTTACCTTGCTTATAGTAAGCGTACCCTAATTGGTAATAATCGGTATTGTTCCACTTACCACGCTTGCCCTTGTATTCTTTTAGATAAGGAATTGCTTCAGCATATTGCTCTAAATTAAAATAGCTTTCTCCAATAATCTTTGAAAGTTCACTTTTTTCCTGTGGGTTAGAGTTTTCATATTTCTCTTTCCCCATATCGATTGCCTGCTGAAACTTGCCCAATTTAAAGTTCATATCAGCTTGATAATAACTTAATCCTTCCGAATAGCGATCTTCTTCCTTTACTTCTTCAAAAAGTTCGTTGGCTTCTTCATAATCATCACCTTCATACGCTATAAAACCCAGATAATACTTAGCCTGTGAGCCATAGTTTTTTGAGGTGGTGACACGATTAAAGTATTTTTTTGCTTCGTTGAACTGCTTGCTTTTAAAATATGCATAGCCATTATTAAAATTGAACTTATCTCTTTCAGACCTCGGAATAGAGCCTTCATCTATTTTATCATAATATTTTCTCGCTTGGGCGTATTTTCCATTTTCAAAATAATAATTCGCCACGTTAATGTAGGCTTCATTTCGTTTGATACTTGTAGGGTAATCTTCTACAAAGCTTTCCATAAGGGCATCCGCGTTCTGCTGATTGAGCCGTACCGCACAATTGGCGATATAATACGCACAGTCCCCCTCGATTGAAAGATCATCGACTTTATTCTTAATCGAAGTAAACAAACTCTGCGCCGCCAGAAACTGATTGTTTTTATACAACTCTATTGCTTTATTATAATCGACCAATTCATTGGTGAAATCGGCTGTTTGTTGTGCTGAAATTGAAAAAGTTATACCTAAAAAAAGGCAAAACATCATGAGGTTTTTAAGCATGTTTTTTGTTGTTTTAACTGCTGAATGTTCAAGCGTTGGGTTACACAGTTAACGCTAAATTTTAATCTTAATTATATTACATACCCACAGAAAGTATTTAGAAAATAAAATTAGGTATTTTTAGAGCATTCAATTTTTAAATCTGAAGCATCTTATGAAGAATTTATTGTTAATATGTTGTATTGTTTTGCTTGGCAGTTGTTCTGCACAGCGTAATTATGTAGGCGTGATCAATGAAAGTAATGGAAAAGTTGGAATTGGTACCAAAACTCCCGACGAATTATTAACGGTGAAAGGAAAGATACACACGCAGGAAGTATTGGTCGATCTCAATGGAGCTGTCGCGCCAGATTATGTGTTTGAGCATTATTATACAGGTACTTCAGAACGTGCTGTCAACTATAACATGCTATCCCTTAATGAATTGGAAACGTATCTTAAAGAAAATCATCATTTGCCCAAAATCCCTTCGGCTGAAGCATTAGCCACCGAGGGAATGGAGTTAAAAAAGTTTACTTTGTTATTACTTCAGAAAATTGAAGAATTGACGTTGTATACCATAGAACAGCAAAAACAAATTGAAGTGCTTTCAGAAAAAATTGAAAAGCTTGAAAAATAGCAATACTTTTGAATTTTAAAAGCCAAATTCAGCAATCGTAAATCTACAATCCTAATGTCTCAACCCGTATTATATTTAAAAGATGCCTCAATTTTTCAGCGTGAAAACCTTGTCCTTAGTGATGTTTCGGTTACTGTAGAAAAAGGTGAATTTGTCTATCTTATTGGAAAAACGGGTACTGGAAAGAGTAGTTTTATGAAGACTTTATATGGCGATCTACCGCTACAAAAAGGAGAAGGTGAAATTGTTGGCTATGATCTGCCTACTTTAAAAGAGAACGATATCCCGTTTTTACGTCGCAAGCTAGGAGTTGTTTTTCAGGATTTTAAATTATTAAATGATAGAACGGTACATAACAATTTGTTGTTTGTACTCACTGCTACAGGTTGGACAGACAAGACTGCGATGGAAAGTAAGATCAATGAAGTGCTGGACAAAGTAAAAATGAAAACCAAAGCGTTTAAGTATCCTTATCAGTTAAGTGGTGGAGAACAACAGCGTGTGGCCATTGCGAGAGCTTTGTTAAATGATCCGGAACTTATTCTTGCTGATGAGCCTACCGGTAATTTGGATCCGCAGACCAGTGTCGAAGTGATGGAAGTATTGCAACAAATCAATAAAAACGGGAATACCATTTTAATGGCAACCCACGACTATGCTTTATTATTAAAGTATCCTTCCAAAACCTTAAAGTGCGACGAAAATCAGATATTTGAAGTTGTACAGACTTCCGTTTAAAAACAACTACATGCGAGTTAACACAACATTGACGGCACGGATCTTTCAGGTGCTTTTCTATGGATTGTGTGTATTGTACATCATTTTTTATATGCCCTATGGGCTGGAAGGTACCGATACAGGCTATATTTTTGGTTCCAGCTGGAATATCTATAATGGCGAGTTGCCACATAGAGACTTTATCTACACCCGTCCTGCCATTCCGGCGTTCTTTCACACTATTTTTCTATTTATTTCTGAAACGTATGGCTACGTTTTGGATCGTAGTTTTTTTTACATACAGGTATTTTTCTATTCCTTTTTGGGAGCAAAATTATTAACCGAACATTTCAGCATAGAGTCTAAAACTACGCTCTATTATTTAGCGATCATCGGTGCGCTCGTTTCCATACATAATTATCCGCCTATGGGCTGGAATACCATTGATGGGATCTTTTTCTGGATGATTGGGATTTTTCTTTTTCTGAAGCTCAAGACAAGTAAGCTCGCGTTGTTTTTTGGAGTACTTTTTATGATCTTGGGGACCTTTTCAAAACAGTCTTTCTATTTTATGCCTTTCTTTTTGGGTCTCTATTTATTACTGACAAAAGACTGGTACCGATTAAAATACTATATCCTGTTTGGCGTATTGTGGCTGGGACTTTACATAGGGTTTAAAGCCCTAACTGGTTCGTTGACACCACTGCTCGAACAAACATTTACAAGAACTGAAGGAGGATCACTTTACAGTGCCGGAGTACGTAGTTACTGGTTGGCTGTAAAATTTAATTACGCATATATAGCATTAGCGATCTTTATGGCGTTAATGGGGTTGTTTTTAGGAAAAAGGAAGCTAGGATATCTCGTGTTGAATATTATTATTATCACGGCTTTTATTAGCATGTACCAACAGGAAGATAGCATTCGGGTTGTTAAAAGTTCGCTGCTACAAGTACTATTTATAATAGCTGTAATACATGGTTTATTTATGCTTCGGAAGAATACGAAGTACCTGTTATTATTTTTATTATTGTCTTTAAGCTGGAGTGCTTCTATTAGTGGTGGATTTAAAACTCCTATCCTTTTTTCACTGCCTATAGTATTTGGGTTATATGACCTCTATTTTACTAAAGACCGAAGTGAAAACAAAATCACTTATAGTGTATATGGCCTCACAATTATTGGCTTTTTAGTTACTTTTTTTATTGGCTATCAGACCATTTATAGAGATTCAGACAGGGAGCAATTAACCTATTCAATGGGAGAAATCTTTCCGCAGTTGACAACTATAAAAAGTGATCAGGAAACATATGAAAAATATACTGAGTTAAAAGAATTAGCTTCAGAATACTCTAATTTTACAGTACTACCAACTGTTACTTTGGCTCACTACCTCACAAAAACTGTAAATCCAATAGGAACCGACTGGCCCCATGATGTAGAAATCAATTATAAAGCGAAGGATTTATTTTCAGAATTAAAAGCGAAAAATAGTGTAGTATTTATTGAGAAGACAGAATTTTCAGAAAAAGACTTTATGGATTATGAACTACTAAAGTTAGTGAAAGCAAATTGGTACCTGATTGAGGAAACCAATCAATTTGAAGTATATTCGCCATCCCTTAAAAGGTAACAGATGAAAGCAAATTTTGAAAAAAAATACCATGAAATTGAAACCGAACATTTCTGGTTTAAATCAAGGCGCAGGTATATACGAGATTTGCTAAATAGCCTACCGCGAGATGCTAAAATTCTTGATATTGGATGTTCTTCGGGAATTTTGCTGAATGAGTTATTGGAAGACGGATTTAAAAAAGAAAATCTTTACGGAATTGATGTAAGTGAAAAAGCAATTGCCAATGCAAAAGCAAACGGATTGGTACATGTATTTGTGATGGATGCAGAAAAAATTGCGTTAGAAGTAGAATTTGATGTTGTGATTGCTTCTGATTGCCTAGAGCATCTTAAAAATGATGTAGTTGCATTGCAAAACTGGTATAACTTAGTGTCGCTTCGTGGGCAGATCATGGTATTTGTCCCGGCATTTATGAGCTTGTGGAGTCCGCATGACGAAGTAAATCTACATTACAGGAGGTATACCTTATCACAATTGAAAAGTAAAATGCAAGAGGCTGGTTTTAGAATAAGCAAAGCCAGTTACTGGAATTTTTTATTATTTACACCAGTTTATTTAGCTCGCAAGCTACGTAACCTAAGCAATAAGAAAAATACTACAGGGGATCTTGGAGGAATTCCAAAAGCAAATGGCTTATTATTTAAAATTATCAACGCAGAAAACAAGCTGTTGCAGAGGGTCTCTTTTCCATTTGGTGTAAGTACTTTTTGTATTGCGAGAAAGTAAGGATTTAAAGTAAAAATAATTTTCTTTTTTTATAGATTTCCTTTCAGAAGTTTTAAAAAGGTTGTTATATTTGCACCCGCATTCAGCAAATAGCTGATGAGGCACTCAAGGAGAAATGGCAGAGTGGTCGAATGCGGCAGTCTTGAAAACTGTTGAGGGTCACACCTCCGGGGGTTCGAATCCCTCTTTCTCCGCTTTAAAAGCTCGTAACGTCAATGTGTACGGGCTTTTTTATTTATAGACTGTTTACAAAGACATAAATCTTTTATAGCAATACCTAAAATTTGTTCTCCACTCTATACCTTTTTATTATTTTTAATATCTACAATACTCAATCAGCGTGGTTAAAAAGATTTTTATAGTTATTGGAATCCTACTTGTAGGCTTCATCGTTTTAGCATATTTATCTTTTTGGAGTCAACCACAAACGCCTAAGAATTCTTTATTAATAAACAAAAATGGTTTCGATTCTATTTCGTATGCTACAAAAAAATGGGTTACTGTAGCTGCTAGTTCACAATATGACGGAAATAATATTAAACACCTAATGCAAGGTGAACATTATAGAAAAACTTGGGAAGCGCCAGTTAAAGCTAAGATTGTGTATTTGGACACTTTGTTTGGTGGGATGACATTTATAGAAGAGGGAGGAGGCAAACAAACAAAATCTCTTGAACTAAAAGCACCCAATGGAATTGTATATACTTTAAGAAGTATAAATAAAAATCCTGAGGCATTAATTCCACAATATGCCAAACTTATAGGTATCGAAAATTTGATTATTGATGGAATATCAGCACAACATCCCTATGGAGCTCTACCCGCTGCTTATCTTGCAGAAAAACTTCATGTATTGCATACACACCCAAAATTAATATATCTTCCTAAACAATATTGGCTAAACGAACGCAATGAAGAATTTGGGAATAAACTGTATTTTCTAGAATACGAAAGTGAAGGTAAAAAAAACTGGACCTCAATTACGAATGTGGAAGAGATTATAGATACTAAAGACTTAATTGAGTTAAAATATAAAAAAAGGAATTTAATTCATATTGACGAAGCAGCACTTGTTAGAGCTAGACTTTTAGATTTGTATATAGGAGATTGGGATCGACATGCTAAACAATGGGGCTGGGCTATGCAAAAAAGAGGAGATAGTTTGATTGGTATTCCTATCGCGGCAGACCGCGATAATGCATTTTTTACTTTGGATGGAATTCTACCAACGTTACTTTCCAATAAGACAATTGAACCCAAATTACGCCCATTTGAGGAGGAAATTGATTACCTGCCAGGACTTCTGTACGATTTTGATTCTTATTTTTTAAAAGATACGCCTGAAGAAACATTTTTACGAGAAGCAAAATTTCTACAACAGAATTTAACAGACGACGTAATTGAGAATGCTTTGCGTACATGGCCTAAACCTATTTATGATTTAGATGCCAAAACAATTGAAAAAAAATTAAAAAAGAGAAGGGATGATTTGATGGACTACGCTATAAAATTTAAAACTATTTTAAACGATAAGCCAAGGCCTACTGAACCTCTTATCGGACTTGAAGACATCGATATCCCCAGACAATATTTTCAATGTTTTTCGTGTATTTTAGATTGATATTCTTTAAAGGTTAAAGCAAACTTCATAGTAGACCATATTCAACAATAGAATTTGACAATAGTTTTGTATCTTTACTATAAATTTTACTGAAGATGACAATCACACAACTTAAATATGTACTTGCCGTAGCAGAGCATCAAAACTTCACAAAAGCAGCAGAAAAAACATTTGTCACCCAGCCAACCTTAAGTATGCAAATACAAAAACTAGAGGACGAGCTGGACATTCTAATTTTTGACCGAAGTAAGAAGCCTATAGAGCTTACTACCTTAGGTAAGAAGATAGTTACACAGGCGAAAAATATTGTGAATGAAAGCGAGCGAATGCAAGATGTGGTGGATCAGGAGAAAGGATTTGTAGGTGGTGATTTTCACTTAGGCATCATCCCGACCATTATGCCTACGTTACTGCCTATGTTTTTAAAGAATTTTACAAACCGGTATCCTAAAGTTCATTTAAAGATTGAAGAGCTTACTACCGAAGAGATTATCACAAAAATAATTGACGGCCACTTGGATGCTGCCATTGCTGCTACGCCACTTGATCATGCCAATATTAAAGAAAGAGCTTTGTATTACGAGCCCTTTGTAGGATACATTCCTAACAATCATCGACTCGCTTCAAAAAATAAAATAGACGGAAAAGATCTTGATTTGGATGATATGCTTTTATTGCAGGATGGTCATTGCTTTAGGGATGGTGTTTTGAATATTTGCAAAGCCTCTAAACTACACAAAGACGATGCCTTTCAGCTGGAAAGCGGAAGTTTTGAAACTCTCATCAAGCTTTCTAATGAAGGACTAGGCATGACGCTCCTACCCTATTTACATACCCTAGATCTGGCCGAAAAGCAAAAAGAAAATCTACGGTATTTTAATGAACCTTCCCCAGCACGTGAAGTAAGTGTCATTTACAGCAAAAGTGAATTAAAATTACACATCATTAATGCCCTATATGATGTCATTGCAGGTATAGTTCGCGGAGCCATTGCGTTTCAAGATGTAAAAATAATTTCGCCTAAAAACTAAAAAAGTCCCATTTTCACGGGACTTTTTTTATGATTTTAAATGAATTAAACATTGATTGAGTTGGGGGTTCTGTTTTATAAGAGCATCCACCCAGACTTTTAATTCCTCAATTTCATAAGGAAGTAATCTGGTCATCGCCTTTTTCAACTCTTTACAGAACAAATTGACATCAAAACTGACTTTACTGAGTACAGCTTTCGTATAATCATACATCGCTCTGGGCATAGTAATAAAAATTAGGTTACGTAGTTTTTTTCTATAGCGTGAGGTGTTAGTTTAACTTCTTAAAGATAACAGAAAAAAATCAAATTAATTGGGATTTGTCAAAAAAATTAGTGTTAAAATCGGTTATCCCCATCCAATAAATCTCCCAAACCACCTAAAATACTGCCTTCACCTTTATCTCTTCCACCACCTTGAGGGGCTGCTTTCCAAACGCGTTTTGCTAATCGGCTAAAAGGCAGTGATTGCACAAACACAGTTCCTGGTCCGGTTAAGGTGGCATAAAATAACCCTTCGCCTCCAAAGAGTGTGTTTTTAATTCCGCCAATAAATTCTATGTCATAATTCACTGTATGATCAAACCCTATAATACATCCTGTATCAATTTTTAAGGTTTCTCCTGCTGCCAGCTCTTTCGTAGCAGTTGTTCCTCCTGCATGCACAAATGCCATTCCGTCGCCTTCCAATTTCTGCATGATAAAGCCTTCGCCACCGAAAAGTCCTCTTCCTAGTTTTTTTGAAAATTCAATTCCGATAGAAACTCCTTTTGCAGCGCATAAAAATGCGTCCTTCTGACAAATAAATTTTCCTTTGAATTTCTGTAGATCAATTGCTATAATCTTTCCTGGATAGGGAGAAGCAAAACTTACTTTCTTTTTACCAGGCACCGTATTGTAAAAGGCAGTCATAAACAGGCTTTCACCTGTAAGAAGCCTTTTCCCAGCTCCAAAGATCTTCCCCATCATACTATTATCCTGAGCCGATCCATCGCCAAAAATGGTTTCCATCTTAATTCCGTTGTCCATCATCATAAAGCTACCTGCTTCGGCAACAACGCCTTCATTTGGATCCAATTCAATTTCTACATATTGCATTTCTTCCCCGTAAATGGTATAGTCTATTTCGTGTGCATTCATAATTGTATGATTATTTTAAATGATTGATTAATAGCTTCAGAAGAAGCAACATCTATAGGATAGGAAATCTATAAAAAAGTTACAAAAGTTTCAGAAAAAAAATGGCTTCGGAAAGATTTTTCACTCCTTGGAAGCTTCCGAAGAAACAATCAACTTATTCGATAGATATAAAAACCGAATGTACAACAATACGCCTGAAACCGTTAGTCCAGCCAGTAATCCTATCCAGATGCCAGCACTTTCATATTCGGTATACATACTTAAATAATACATGATAGGAAATCCTACCAACCAATATGCGATAAAGGTAATTACGGTTGGGATTTTTACATCCTGCATACCTCGTAAAACGCCCAATGCGACTACTTGAACGGTATCTGAAATCTGAAATATAGCTGCTATCAACAACAGTTTTGCTGCAATAGAAGCTACTTCAAAATTATCCTGAAAGTTTTCTAAATTATCATAATCGAGGTATAGCTTTGGCAAAGGCTCATAAAAGATTAAAAAGAAAATAGCAAAGACTGTCGCTAAAATTGTGGAGAGTAAAAAGATAGAGCTTGCAATGCGCTTTAATTCCCTAAAACGCTGTAATCCTTTCTGATTACCAACTCGAATCATCGCAGCCACACTAAAACCCATTGCAACCATAAACGTCATAGAGGCAAGGTTTAATGCTATCTGATTGGCAGCTTGTGGGTTTTTTCCCAAAATACCTGAAAGCCAAATCGCAGAGGTGAAAATAGCCACTTCAAAAAACATTTGTAAAGCAGAAGGAAAACCAAGGCTTATCAGCTTTTTCAGCATTGCTTTAGACAACTGAAACAACTTAATATGCAGCACATATTCTCTGGATTTTGTCTTTTGTGATAATATATACCATAAATACGCCACCATGATCAGTCGGGATGCCAGTGTACCAATGGCTGCACCTACAACCCCTAATTCTGGTGCTCCAAACTTTCCGAAGATAAAAATATAATTGAGAACGACGTTGACCACATTCGCCAAAATAGTAGCGTACATAGGGTAACGCGTCATTGACAAGCCATCACTAAACTGCTTAAACGCCTGAAAGATAATAAGCGGAATCAATGACACCGCCACCCAGGTAAGGTATGGCATTGCAATTTCAACCACCTCAACCGGTTGTTTCATTACATGCAATAAAGGTTTCGCTATAAAAACTGAAAGAAATAAAACGATTCCTAAAACAGTACATAAAAACAGTCCGTGTTTAAACGAAGACTTGCCTTTATCAAAATTCCCTTCACTGTCTGCTTCTGCGATAAGCGGTGTAATCGCCGTTGAGAAACCAATTCCCAAAGACATGGCAATAAACATAAAACTGTTACCAAGTGATACCGCTGCTAACTCTGCCGTACCCAATTGTCCTACCATAATATTATCGACCAATGCCACAACCGTATGCCCCAACATCCCTAGAATAACAGGAGTCGCCAATGATAAATTATACTTAAATTCTTTGGTGTATTGTGAAAGAAACACTTGGTAGGTTTTGCGGCAAAGTTAAAAAACACCCATTTGGTTTGCTATAGTTTTATAGATTATCTTTAGGTGCCTAAAATTAGTTTCTGAAACCGTCTCTTTTACTTTTAGCTCATTTTATTAAATTCCCGCAGTTAGTCTTTTCTTCGGAAGAATTTAAGTACCCTTCTTTTATTCTGAAAGATATTGTTGTAAAAATGATCGATTTTTCATTGCCAGACACTATGCTTGGCAAACAGGCTGAAGGTCTATTTGAAATGGCTATTCATGCTTCTGAAAGTTTTGAAATAAAAGCAGCCAACCTTCAGGTTCAGGGAATTTCTGAAACTATTGGAGAACTGGATTATATTCTGAAACATAAAGCAACCAACCGTTTTATTCACGTAGAATTAGCGTGTAAATTCTATCTGTTCGATAAAAACATTGAAGGTGAAACTACAGCAAAATGGGTAGGTCCCAACCGGAAGGATACGTTAGCAGATAAACTCCATAAGTTACGTAAAAAACAATTTCCGTTATTACAAACCTCGGAAACTAAAGAAATCTTGAGAGAATTAGAACTAACCGCTTCAGAAGTACAACAACAAGTATGTATCAAGGCACAGCTTTTTATTCCGAAGCATATATCTAAAAATGACTTGCCGGCGAACTATCATAACTGTATTGTAGGACAATGGATTCGGTATCCCGATTTCCTTTCCGAAGATACAAAAGCAACCTACTATATTCCATCAAAACGTGAGTGGTTGTTGCCTGTTGAAGAAATAACAGAATGGCATTCCTTTGTGAATACAACATCACCAGTTTTAGAATTGTTAAATAAAAAACGTTCTCCTTTAGTCTATAAAAAAACAGGGACTAGTATAGAACGATTTTTTGTAGTGTGGTGGTAGTTTACAGCTTTTCAGAATCGTTGGTAAACTTTCGCAACGCTTCTCCCGAAAGTTGGAGATCTTGCTTTATTTTTTCTTTTCCGGGTTTTAGGTAATACAGATAGACCAGACAAATACTTGCCAATAATAAATAGACTAAATTTCCAGTCAGTATCAATGCCATCAATGCGAATAGCGCAGGACCCTCTACAAGAACGTATCGAATAAATGTGCTTATTTGATATATCTGCAGTTTTTCTTTTAATGCAATTTTATCATGTGCTTGAGCAAGAATTTTTTTAAACAAAAAATTACCCAACACAATACTTCCAATGAGTAAGACAGGAATACCTATTATAAAAAAACCATTAACTTCTTCCAGCTCTAACCCAACATTTTCGCTAAAAAAGAATGCAAAAACCGCGAATGCCAATACTATTCCAAAAAACACAAGATGAATAACAGACAATAACTGTACAAATCCTTTTGCTGTCGTTGGCGGTGAATTTTGAGGCATTATTATTTCTTGATGTTCGTCAATTCAGACTTAGTACCGTATTTATCCATTAGGTAAATAAGGCTGGTCATTGCTGCGCCTCCTAGCTCCAATTCTCTTTTATTAACGGCATCAAAAGTATCGTTTGCCGCATGGTGATGGTCAAAGTAACGTTGCGAATCTGGTCGTAATCCTGCGAGCACAATCCCGTCATCTTTTAACGGACCAATATCTGCACCACTTCCGCCTCGAGTAAAGCTATGAATTAAGTATGGCTCAAATAAGGGTTTCCAGCTTTCAATCTGAGCAAAATTTGCATCGTCTGTATCAAATGAGAACCCTCTGGGTGTAAATCCGCCAGCATCACTTTCTAACGCAAATACATGATCCTCTCTTTTAAGCTTTGCCTGAGCTGCATATTCATTTCCGCCACGTAATCCGTTTTCCTCATTCATAAATAGTACGACTCGAACACTATGCTTTGGTTTGTAGTTTAACTCTTTAAACATACGTAATACTTCCATAGATTGAACCACTCCTGCACCATCGTCATGAGATCCATCTCCAAGATCCCAAGAGTCTAAATGTCCCCCAACAACTATATATTTATTTGGATAGGTAGTTCCTGTGATCTCGCCAATTACATTATACGAATCAACATCTGGAAAGGCTCGACAGTTCTGCTTAAAATAAAATTTAAGGGTTGGCAATAGTTTTAATGTACTGCTTAAATACTCTGCCCCTTTAGTGCTAATAGCAGCCGCTGGAATGCGATCCACAATAGGAATATCGCCATAGCTCATGGCTCCCGTATGGGGAAGATCATCAAGCCTTAAATTCATAGAGCGAACAATAATCCCTACTGCACCGTATTTGGATGCTTCCATGGCGCCGGCGTATCGCTGATCTACACAACCACCATACGCTTCAAAGGTATTGATAAGATCTGCTTGCATGGGTCTGTTGTAAAAAACGATTTTGCCTTCAATTTGTTCTCTTCCGTAGCGCTCTAAGTCTTCAAAATTTTGAACTTCGATTACCTCGGCTTTCAGTCCGCCATCTGGGGTTGGCACAGAACCTCCCAAGGCGCAAATATTTGTTAGAGTTGTTTTTCCCGGACCCGTTTCGATATAAGCATACTCTGGGATGCCACGAGTCCATTTAGGTACTTTTACTTTTTGAAGCCAAACTTTATCGAGACCTAATTTCTTTAGTTCTGCTTCAGTATATTTAACTGCTTGCTCAGCTTCGAGAGAGCCTGAAAGTCTTCCCCCTATCTTATTGGAGAGATGGTCAAGCCAGTCATAACTTTTTCCGTTGAGTAAAGCCATGTCGTAGATATTCCGAAGCATGGTTGAGTCTTCACTATTTACTTTTTGAGCCACACTTTCCGAAGTCATTACAAAAGTGGCAAGTGCTAGCAATAGGGTTATTCTTTTCATATACTATTCGTTTTCCAGCCGAGCGATAAACTCGTCAATACGAGCTTTTGTTTTTGCATCCAATTCTGGTTCTTTAATATCCTGATATTTTTTAAGTTCCTGTAACATTATACTTGCTACGATGAGTCTAGCAGTAGGTTTATCATCTGCCGGAATGTTATACCAAGGAGCGTGCCCTTTTGAAGTACGGTTTAAAATTTCTTCGTAGCATCGCATATAATCATCCCAAAGATCGCGCTCATCCAGATCGCCCGCAGAAAATTTCCAGTTCTTACTAGGTTTATGCAATCTGCGAAGCTGACGGTGTTTTTGTTCGTCTTTAGACAGGTTTAAGAAGAACTTAAATATGATGGTTCCATTTTCGGCGATGGTCTTTTCAAAGGTATTGATTTGTTCAAACCGCTTATCCCAAAAAGCTTCATCGATATCTTCTACGGAATGAACATCGGGTAAATTTTCACCCAGAATATACGTTGGATGAACTCTGGTAACGAGCACATTTTCATAATGTGTTCTATTAAAAACACCAAATTTTCCACGTTCTGGTAGCGCTATATAATGTCGCCACAAATAGTCATGTCGCTTTTCCCTATCGGTAGGAACTTTAAAGCTATGCACAACGACACCACGCGCATTAAAATCTTTAAATACTTCCCGTATTAAACTATCTTTTCCAGCAGCATCCATTCCCTGAAGGCATACTAAAACCGCATATTTTCCGTGGGCATATAATGTATCCTGAAGTTTTCCAAGTCGCTCTCTCGTATCTTCTAGTTCGTCTTCAATATCTTTTTCTGAAGCTTTAAAGTCAACATACGATTTCAGATCTTTAATATTGATTTCTTGAGAAATTTTGTATGCTGAAATATCAACCTCTTTCATACTTTTTATTTTGAAGCAAATAGTTTTACGTCACTTTCACTTACCTCAGATTCTCCTAAGATAATAAGACGCTCCACCACATTGCGTAGTTCACGAATATTTCCTGTCCAATCGTATTCTTGCAATTGTTGGATTGCTTTTTCTGAAAATTTCTTTTGTCCGTTGCCGTGTTCGGTGGCGATTCGATTTGCAAAATATTCTACCAATAACGGAATATCTTCTCTGCGATCATTAAGGGGTGGAACTTTTATAAGAATAACAGCAAGACGATGGTACAGGTCTTCTCTAAAGTTTCCATCTTTAATTTCCTGCATTAAATTTTTATTAGTTGCTGCGATAACACGTACATCCACTTTAATGTCTTTGTCACTTCCTACACGCTGCACTTTGTTTTCCTGAAGCGCTCGCAATACCTTTGCTTGAGCAGAATGGCTCATATCCCCTACTTCATCCAGAAAGATTGTCCCGCCATTCGCAGCTTCAAATTTTCCAGCTCTGTCTTTGTTTGCCGAGGTAAATGCTCCTTTCACATGACCAAACAATTCGCTTTCGATGAGTTCACTGGGGATCGCTGCACAATTCACTTCGATCATCGGGCCGTTTGCACGATCACTTTTTTGATGTAACCAATGTGCGACTAGTTCTTTTCCAGTACCGTTAGGACCTGTAATAAGCACACGAGCTTCGGTAGGTGCAACCTTCTCAATCATATCTTTTATTTGAGAAATCTCTGATGACTCACCAATCATCTCGTAATTCTTACTTACTTTCTTTTTGAGACGTGTGTTTTCTACCACGAGTTCCTTTCGGTCTAATGCGATTCGAACTGTATTTAAAAGTCTATTTAAATCGGGTGGTTTCGAGATATAATCGAATGCTCCTAAGCGCATGGTATTTACAGCAGTATCTAAATCACCATGGCCCGAAATCATGACGATAGGCGTTTCAGGTTTAATTTTTTTTATGGCTTCGAGTACCTCAACGCCATCCATTTTTGGCATCTTGATATCACAAAGGACAAGATCATAATCTTCATTCTTTATAAGTTCAATTCCGGCGAGTCCATCTTCAGCCTCAGTGACTTCATAAGAACTGCTTTCTTCAGAAAGAATTTTTGTGAGGACACGACGAATAGCTGCTTCATCTTCAATAATCAAAATTTTTGACATGCTTATATTTTAAGTTTTATACCGGTTCTTCCGTAGAAATTATTCTGGTCGTTGATTGTATAGACCTCATTATTTTTATCATCTTCTATACGTATGTTATTGATAATGGTATGGCCAAAATATAAATAGAATTCGAAATGCTCTATAAACTCCCAACTATAGCCAATTCCTGAAAGTAAAGTAGTCATAGAGATATTATTACCCACATCCTGGTCATTATTACTTTGTGTAACGACTAAGTCCTCTTGAATATTTGCAAAAAACCCATCTAAGGTTACAAAACCTTGCAATTCATGGTTGGGGACAAACTCCCACTTTATATTTGACTTAGGCACTCCTAATCCAAAACTCCAGTCGGTTGCAAACTCTCTATAATAGTTAATGAATGGCAGTGGAAATGGTCTTCCGGCAGTTGTTGAATAATTTAATCCTAACACCAATCTCCATGGTTTTTCAGGTGCATTTTCTTCATCTCCAGTTCTATCTTTTATAAAATAAACACTCCCTCCTAAGATATAGTCTTCACTAACTATCCCGTCGGTGAAGTTGGATGCAAGCCTCAATTCTCCCTGAAAAGCATAGCGCCAATCATTTTTCATTGTATTGGTATACCCTATAGTTGCTGCATAATTACTGAATTCTTGAATTTCATCCTTTATGAATGGAAGTTCATCTCCCAGATCTAAATCAACGTTTCTGTATTCGGCACCAATCACTAAATACCCATCTTCACTCAACTGAATAGGATAATTTGCAAAAACTCTAAATCGTTTGAATGTATTTTCTGAATCATCTTGCGGAAAATATGTGTATTCGATTCTTGCAAGATCTGTTAATTGGGAATACGTGTGTTGAGAACACATTAAAATAGTTACTACAACGAGTACATATTTTAAATTAGTTATTTTAATCATCTGCTAGGTTTATGTCTTTAGTATTTTGATTTGATTGAAATATATGCACATCTCTTTGAGGAAATGGTATAGTGATTTCGTTTGTTCTAAATAATTCATCAATGGTAAATCGTATCTCACTTTTAATTCGTGGATCGACAAAACTATCATTGATGAAAAAATAGATACTAAAGATAAGGGCAGAATCCCCAAAGTCCTCAAAAAGTACGAAAGGTTTAGGACTCTTTAACACTCCAGACTGTTTTTGGACGCTTTTTAATAACAATTCTTTAACTAATTGGGTGTTGCTTCCGTAGGCAACCCCTACTCT
Source organism: Jejudonia soesokkakensis (assembly GCF_042664795.1). NCBI lineage: Bacteria > Pseudomonadati > Bacteroidota > Flavobacteriia > Flavobacteriales > Flavobacteriaceae > Jejudonia > Jejudonia soesokkakensis. The sequence goes on along the minus strand of NZ_JBHTBN010000006.1, from coordinate 166,688 downwards.
AACATACTCACGAGTAGTTTTTCGGTTCTGAGTATAATTATAAATTGTTTCGGTTATAAACTTATGATTTGGGATAATAATTATCTTATCATCTCTGGTAATAGCGCGTGTAGTTCTAAGCTTAATTTCAATGACACGCCCAACCTTTCCATCAAGCTCAATAATATCTCCCACCAAAAGTGATTTATCGACGATAATAAAAATACCTCCAATTACATCCTGAAAAAGCTCCTGAAGTGCTAACCCTAAACCTACCAACAAGGCTGCAGATGCAGCCAGAAACGGAGTTACACTAAACCCTGCTAAACTTAACGTTATAAATACTACCACGACATACGTAATGTATTTTATAAACTTAAAAACGCTAATAAATTTATGCTTATCGGTTTCCTCCATTTTGCGAGTGAAGAACATCCGTATCCATTTAAGGATAAAACTCGCAATTATAAAAGAAATAATTACCAGCAAAACAAGGCCTACGGTGATATGAACCTCTTTATCGCCTCCTTTATCATAATAGAAACCCCAACCCAGAAAATCTTGAATGATTCCCCAGACATCTTTTTCTATAACCTCTGTAATTTTTTCGGTAACGTTTTCCTGCACGCTTTTTTAGTACTTAAGCCACTTTATTAATTCTTTATAGCTTGGTTTCTTACCGTACATTAAAATTCCTACTCGGTAGATCTTAGCCGCAAACCAAACTGTCCCCATAAATGTAGCAAATAAAATGACAACTGAAAGTATTTGTTGCCACAATGGAACTCCAAAAGGAATTCGCATTAACATCACCACTGGAGAAGTAAAAGGAATAAATGAAAATACTTGTGAAACGGTACCATGCGGATTGTCAATCACTGTAAAGAAACCAACATAGACAGCCAAAATCAAAGGCATTAATATAGGTAACATAAATTGTTGAGTATCAGTTTCACTGTCTACTGCTGCACCAATCGCTGCATATAAGGATGCATATAATAAATACCCTCCTATAAAGAAGAGGATGAACATAATGACAAGATTCGCAATAGGTAAATTATTTAATTCTATTAAAATATCTTGTACAATGCTATCCATACCTCCTTCTCCGGCCTGCTGAAGCAATACCTGTTCTTGAGGAGTTTGGATGGTAGAGGTGTCAATTCCTAAAATCATGGGGATAATTGTAACTAACACAAAACCCAGTATCACCCATACAGTAAATTGGGTAATTCCAGCTAAAGATGTACCAAAAATTTTTCCGAGTAATAATTTTACGGGTTTTACCGAAGAGATAATCACTTCAATAATACGACTGGTCTTTTCTTCAATCACACTACGCATGATCATATTTCCGTAGATAATGATAAACATAAAAAGAAGGTAGCCTGCCATTCCGCCAAATCCTAATTTTAAACCAGAACCTAACTTTGAAGTTTCCTGTCCTTTAAATGTTTCTAATTTGGTGTCTATTTTAATGCGAAGCGCTTTAATTTCTGAAGCATCCATTCCTGCTTCTCTTAATTTTAGCGTATTAACTTTATCTTCAATAATATCTTCAATATCACCCATTACTGTTAGTGAAGGGGAGTCTTCAGAATAAAAAGTAATGCTTTTTGCAAAGTCATCGATGGATTCTGTCTTCGGAATATAAAGAAGTCCGTATTTTTCTGAAGCTTCCGACTCGTTTTTGGCTTCTTCTAACGATTTGCCTGTAATCCATTCGTACTTTAAATTGTCTGAACTTTCAAAATCATCTGAAAACAATCCGCTTTCATCCAACACCTCGATAGTTCGAACATCACTACTATTAAGATTTGACAAATAGGCCACTAAAACAAAGATCCCTACAAAGATCAACGGACTTAAAAACGTCATGATAATAAAGGACTTGTTACGAACTTTATTTAAGTATTCACGTTTTATAATTAAAGCTAAGTGATTCATAGTTGTAGCGTTATTGTTTTGAAATAGTTTCTATAAAAATGTCGCTTGCCGAAGGAATGACTTCTTTAAAATGGGTAAGCTGACCTTGCGTGGTCAAAAAACTTACAAGATCATTTGCCGAAGCATTTTCAGAAATTTTCACTTTGTATTGTAATTCATTATTAATTGTTTTGATTGACAAAGGAGAAACTTCAAACTTTTCATTCAAGAGAGCAGATACCTTTTCGTGATCTGGAGTTACGAGTCCAACCTCAAACGTATTATTTTTATAAGCACGTTTGATATCGATCAACTTTCCGTCGAGAATTTTATTACTCTTATGTATCAATGCAATATGGTCGCACATTTCTTCTACCGACTCCATACGGTGTGTTGAAAAAATAATAGTGGACCCATTATCCCGTAAGCGAAGAATTTCATCTTTAATTAGATTTGCATTGATAGGGTCAAAACCGCTAAAAGGTTCATCAAAAATGAGCAGTTTAGGCTCATGAAGTACTGTCACCACAAACTGAATTTTTTGAGCCATTCCTTTAGATAGCTCCTGAATTTTTTTGTTCCACCAGTCTCCAATTTCTAATCGTTCAAACCAATATAACAGCCTTTTTTTAGCTTCGGTTTTAGAGAGTCCTTTTAATTGAGCAAGATATAAAGCCTGCTCGCCCACCTTCATGGATTTGTAAAGACCTCGTTCTTCCGGTAAATATCCAATATCTTTTATATGGTGTTGCTGTAAGGGTTCTCCGTCTAAGTGCACACTTCCGGAATCGGGCATTGTTATCTGATTGATAATTCTAATAAAAGTAGTTTTTCCAGCTCCGTTAGGTCCCAAAAGACCAAAGACACTTCCTCTTGGAACAGTGATACTTACATCATTAAGAGCTTTGAAGTTTCCATAAGATTTAGATACATTTTGGGCAACTAAGAGTTTTTCCATGATTGGGTTTTAGGTACTGTAAAAGTAAACTTCTTTCGTATTGTAAGTAAGCAAATTTAGAATTTGTTACAAGAAGGAGAAAAATAATTCGATACAGAATGGCTAAACTGCTTAAAAACAAAACCCACCTTACATTAAAAATCTAAGGTGGGAAAAAAATTGCTATGAAAAAGAAAAATTATCGCTATTAAAAGCGATACTCAAATATATACAAATTTTTTATATAATTAACGATTTGTTAAGAAAACATATCTTTTACTTTTTCAAAGAAGGACTTATCCTCTTTTTCTGGTTTAGGCGTAAAGTTTTCGTCAGCCATCATTTTTTCAAAAAAGTCCTTTTGTTCTTTAGATAATTCTTTGGGTGTCCAAACATTTATATGCACCAATAAATCTCCGCTTCCGTAGCCATTGATACTAGGAATTCCTTTGCCTCTTAAACGTAGGATTTTTCCACTTTGCACTCCAGAATCTATTTTAATTCTCACTTTTCCTGTAACCGTATCTATCTCTTTTGAGGTACCGAGGGCTGCTTCAGAAAAATTTATATACAAATCATAGTGTAGATTATCCCCTTCGCGCTGTAGTGATTCGTGAGGTTTTTCTTCAATCGCAACTAATAAATCTCCAGCAATACCATTTCCAGGAGCATCATTTCCTTTTCCTGAAACTTTTAATTGCATGCCGTCCACTACTCCTGCCGGAATTTTGATGGAAACCGTTTCTTCGGTCGTAAGCATTCCGTTAGCATCTGCATTTGATGGTTTCTTATCTATCGATTGGCCAGATCCTCCACAGGTCGAACAGGTAGCAGATGTCTGCATACGCCCCAAAATGGTATTTTGAATCCTGGTAACCTGACCTTGCCCATTACAGGTAGGACAAGTTTTATATGTAGTACCTGCAGCAACTTTCTTGCGTTTTACTTTTATTTTTTTCTCAACTCCATTTGCGATTTCCTCTAGGCTTAGTTTTAAACGAACCCGAAGATTGCTTCCTTTAACAGTTCTGGTGCGTCCGCCCCCAAAACCACTAAATCCGCCGCCGCCGCCAAATGCTCCACCAAAAATATCTCCGAACTGACTAAAAATATCATCCATGTTCATACCGCCACCGCCAAAGCCGCCGCCGCCTTCGAATGCCTGGTGTCCATATTGGTCGTATCGGGCTTTTTTATTTGGGTCGCTTAGCACTTCATACGCTTCTGCAGCTTTTTTAAAGTTTTCTTCAGCTGTAGAATCCCCAGGATTTTTATCTGGATGAAATTCAATTGCTTTTTTTCGGTATGCTTTTTTTATCTCGGCTGCCGAGGCTCCTTTAGAAATCCCTAATATGTCGTAAAAATCTTCTTTCATTATATGTTCGTTCTTAACAGCTTATTTTATTGTCCAATCACTACTTTAGGATATCGAATAATTTTTTCGCCTAGCATGTATCCCTTTTCAACTACATCAATAATTTTTCCTTTCAAGTCTTCTGAAGGTGCTGGAATTTGTGTGATGGCTTCATGTATTTCAGCATCAAAGGTATCTCCCTGATTTGTTTCTGCCACCTGTAAACCTTTATTTTTAAGCGTTTCTTTCAGTTTTGCATGAATTAGAGACATTCCCTGTACGTGAACATCTTCAGAATCATTGCTAAACTCTTTCATTGCTCTGTCAAAATCATCCAAGATGGGCAGCATCGCCTCTATAATCTCTCGCCCTGCAGTTTTAAATAACTCAATTCGCTCTTTACCTGTTCTCTTTTTAAAATTTTCAAATTCTGCAAAAAGCCTTAAAAATTTATCGCGTTCATTATTTAACTCTGTCTGAAGCGATTCTATAGGATCAATTTCATCTTCTTTTTCTTCGGAAACTTTTGCTTTTTCTTCAGACGAAGTTTCGTTGTTTGTAAGAACCTCATCTTCTACAACCTCTTTAATTTTTTCTTTTTTACTCACTATACTATTCTTTAATTTTTTCTTAGGTGAGCAAAAGTACTGCCATTTGTGATTAAATGTCAAAATGTCATCGGTTTATTTTAATATATATTTAAGAAGTTTAGCAATTAGCTTCTCTAATTTTGTAACTTATTAATCACAAACCAAATAAAATGAAAAAAATATTCTTAAACATTGCACTGGTAGCTTTTGTTGGTACTGCTGTAATTGCATGTAAAGACAACAAAAAAGAGGCTACAACAGGTGAAGAACAAGATGTTGTTGAAGCTACAGAATCTGCTAGTAACTATACCGTAGACACATCAAAATCTGTTATCATGTGGAAAGGGGAAAAACCAACTGGGACCCATACTGGAACAATTAAATTATCTGGAGGAACAGTAGCTGCAACAGATAGGCAATTAGAGGCCGGAAACTTTACGATAAACATGAATAGCATTGAAAATACAGATCTTGAAGGAGAAAGCAAAGCAAATCTAGAAGCTCATCTAAAAGGAACTGTAGAAGGAAAAGAAGGAGACTTTTTTAATGTAAACGAATATCCTGAAGCTACTTTTGAAATTACTAGTATTGAGGGAACTCAATATGAACCATTAATTAAAGGCAACCTAACTATAAAAGGAAAAACTAATAATATAGAATTTCCAGCCACTGTTTCGTATCCTGGAAATACAATTTTTCTAAAAAGTAAAAAATTCATGATCGACAGAACAAAGTGGGATGTAAATTATGGCTCTAAATCTATCTTTGATAATCTTGGAGATAAATTTATCAATGATGAAATAGAAATTCAGGTAGAGCTTCATGCGAATAAAGCCTAAGTCTATTTATAAAATACTATAACAGATATGGGGCGGCCAAAGGCCGCCCCATATCTGTTTAAAAAAGGTACTAATTATTTTAATGGGAGTAGATCTCGTAAGGCGCTCTCGATATTAGAATGCCTAAAAATAAACCCTAATTTTTCTATTTTTCTGGAACTTACTAATTGACCTTCTAACACCAATACTGACATTTCTCCCAATGCAATCTTTAATATAAATCCAGGAATATTGGGCAACCATAATGATTTATCTAAAATTCGGGCTATTTCCTGTGTCATTTTTTTATTAGTCACTGGGGTTGGTGCTACTGCGTTAATGGTTCCTTCAATGGTATTATTTAATACATATAAATAGATATTACAAATATCCTCCAGATGTATCCACGATTGCCATTGTTTTCCGCTTCCTAAAGGTGCCCCAATATTTGCTTGAATGGGCTCAACTAATTTTGGTAAGGCTCCATCCTCTTTAGCCAAGACTACACCAGTACGTATTTTAGTAACTTCCATTCCTAAATTTTTAAACTGGTCTGCAGCTGCTTCCCAGGCTACGACAACTTCGGCTAAAAAAGTATCGTCCACTTCTTGGCTTTCCTCGGTATATAATTTAGTCTTGCTGTTAGGATAAATTGAAACCCCGCTGGCTGAAATAAAGTGCTTTACATCGTGTCCATTACTTAAAAGGGTTTGATAAAGTAAATTTGCTGTCTGAGTTCTACTTTCAAGAATTTCCTTTTTATAAGATTTAGTCCACCTTTTCGAGATGGTGGCTCCAACAAGATTTATAATTACTGTGACACCTTCAAAACATTTATTGTCTAAGATACTTTTTGAAGGGTCCCAATAAAAACCTTTGTAAGAAGGCTCGTTTTTAATTTTTTCTTTACTTGTTGTAAGATAATGAACAGTCATACCTTCATCCATACAATCTTTCGCCAATTTGCTACCAATAAGACCCGTAGCTCCTGTTATTAGAACCTTCATTTTTTCTTTTTAAGATACTCAAATTTCGTCCTTCATAAAAGATTTTGAAGTTAGTTTTTTGTTAATTGTGAAGTATTTAATTAGAGGCTATTCTTGAAGTAGAAAGTAAGTTCCTAATTTTTTACTGCTCGAAGCATTTCTCTTTTTCCGGGAGGTCCTGGAAGACGCTCCACTTTAAAACCTACTGCTTGCATAGCACGTCTCACACTGCCTTTAGCAGCATATGTTACCAAAACGCCTCTAGGCTGTAGCGCAAAATACATTTTTTGAAAAATAGCTTTAGTCCATAATTCTGGTTGCACGCGTGCTCCAAAAGCATCAAAAAAAATAAGTTGAAACCTATTCTCATCAGAAATATCATTAAAGAACTTTTGCTGCTTTGTAAGTGTAAAATTTGTAGTGATTTCTGAAGGCACTTCCCATTCAATGGTATGCAATTTCTCAAATAGAGCCTTAGAAGCATCCAATTGAGTGGCGTAGTTTAAGTTTTTAATTTCTGAAGCTATGATTGGATACGCTTCTACACCTGTGTAATTTATAGCTATCGAGTTTTTTTCAGAAAAAATACAGCTCAAAAAAGCATTTAATCCTGTACCAAATCCTACTTCTAAAATTGACATAGGCTGAAGTAATGTGTTTGAATTTTCAGCCATAAAATACCGTATACCTGCCTCTATAAAAACATGAAGCGCCTCATTAATGGCGCCATGTTTAGAGTGGTATTGTTCATTCCAGTCTGGTAAATGGATGGTAACCGATCCATCACCAGTGGTAAGAAACTCGCGTTTCAAAATTTATTCTTTTTGGGCAATAAGAACCCCGTTCGATGTAAAAGATAGCGTACGCTTAGGTTCTGTGATCGCTGCAATTTCTTCTTCCGATTTTCCAGCATCTTCAGCATAGTGACGTTGCTCATCCACACTCATCTCATTTACAAATGCTTTACCTGAAACGATAATTTCTTCTCCGGCAATATCTTTAGGCATAAAAAAAGCGTAGTCCTTAAATTTAACCATGGCCTCTTCTTCTCCAAGATCCATTTGCATCCAGCATCCTTTTGACTGACATACCTCGTTCACCTTCGCGGTAAATTTTACATCTATCGTATCACCTGGTTTTAAGTCTTGATACTTCGCTAACATTTCATCTTTTGTTATCACATCTTTATCGGTAATTGTATCTCCAAACGTTTGGTATGCAATTTCTTTTAGTTCCACTTGAGTTTCGGTATTCTCAATTTCTTTGGTATTCGTATTGTTACAACTCAGGGCAAATACTCCGGCAATTGCAAGTAAATAAAGTGATTTAAATTTCATGGTTTTAGATTAAAGTCTTGTTTATTAATATACTGCAATTTTATGAAAAATTTACGTTTTTTTTGGGCATTTTTTTAAGTAAATTTACAAAACCTAATACCACACCTCATGCATCAAACCACTGAATCAAAAATTACCGTACAAAAAGTTAAAAATTCAAGAATAGCTCAAGTAGATTTTAAGAATTTAACTTTCGGTAATATATTTTCAGATCATATGTTTGAGTGTGATTACATAAATGGATCTTGGCAAAACCCTACCATTAAACCTTATGGTCCTTTAACAATTTCTCCTGGAGCAAAAGTATTTCACTATGCTCAGGCTGTATTTGAAGGAATGAAAGCCTATAAAGATGATAATGGTAATGTATTTCTTTTTAGGCCTGAACTCAATCATGAAAGGATAAACAAATCATCTGTAAGGATGGCTATGCCAGAATTTCCGAAAGATATATTTTTTGAAGCCTTAGAAACTTTATTGCAATTGGATCAAGAATGGATTAAACCTGGAATGGGTAATTCATTATATATAAGACCTTTTTCTATTGCTACGCAAGTGGGAGTTTCGGCCTCTCCTTCAGATCAATATAAATTTATGATTTTATTATCTCCAGCACAAGCATACTATACTGGAGATGTAAAAGTGGTTATTGCACAAAAATATAGCCGTTCGGCTAATGGAGGTGTTGGTTTTGCAAAGGCTGCAGGGAATTACGGAGCACAATTCTTTCCCACAAATTTGGCCAAAGCAGAAGGTTTTCAGCAAGTAATCTGGACAGATGCCAACGAACACAAATACCTTGAGGAAGCTGGAACTATGAATGTCTTTTTTCGAATAAATGACACGCTTCTTACGGCGCCAACGGGTGACCGTATTCTTGATGGCATTACAAGAAAAAGTGTGATCGATCTTGCAAAACGAAGCCATATAAAAGTAGAAGAGCGACCTGTTTTAGTTTCTGAAGTGGTTGATGCCGCTAAAAATGGAACGCTTAAAGAAATTTTTGGAGCGGGAACTGCAGCTGTAATAAGCCCTGTGAGTGCTTTTAGTTATGCCAATGTTACATATAATATTCCCTCAAACAATCATGAATATGCTTTAAAATTGAAGAAAGAGCTTATGGATATTCAGCATAATGTTGCTGAGGATACATTTGGCTGGAGACATCAAGTAGTTTAATGTCAACCCTGTTTGTCTAAAATAGCCTGAATATCTGGTTTAAAGTAACTCGGTCCCTTTAAAACTTTTCCGTCTTCGCGATAGATAGGCTTTCCGTCGGCTCCCAATTTACTCATATTGCTACGCTGAATTTCATTAAACACTTCTTCAATCTTATGTTGCATACCATGTTCGATAATTGTTCCGCAGAGAATGTATAACATATCTCCCAATGCGTCTGCCACTTCGACAAGATCTCCATTATTTGCTGCTTCCAGATACTCTTCATTCTCTTCCCGCATGAGTTCATAGCGTAATAAATTTTTCTTGATTCCCAGATTAGCTTCTGGAGTATTTTTAATTCCTAATCCGAAAGCTGTATGAAACTTGTGTACGGCTGCTATTTTATTTTTCATAAGTTGTACTTTTACACTTTCAAAACTACAAATTTATGTTTAGTACCAACCAATTAATATTTGCTGTTTTATTCTTTATCGTATTTGTAGGTATAATGGTTATAAGCTACCGTAAAGACAAAAAATTACATAAAAAACACTATAAAGATACGGCCTGGATTTTAATCGGTTTTATCTTTTTTATTGGTGCTTTACTTGTCATTAAGACGCTGCTCAAAGCATAAGAATTATCTCCTTACATACATAAAAAATTAGTGGACTGCAAGTTGTAATTTTAGAAACTTCAATTTACTTTAGAGGAATATACCCTGTACTGGGTATGCTTTTTTGCTTGAAAAACATCTTATTTTGAATATAAATAAACTAAACATACAAAAATGAGTATACCACAAATAGCCTACATTAATTTTAAGGACAATACTAACTATCAAGCCATTTATGCCAGTCAATTGTACGGCACTTTTTTTTCAGTATTTGCGAAATTAAAAACAAGAGAATCTGAAACAGAAAATTGTTATTTTTTAGAAGAGGTTCATCTTCACTTAAATGTTTATAAAGGTATTGTTGATTTAGGAATTACTAAGGCAGAGTTTATGGCTTATCGTAATAAGAAAGATTCTGACGAGACCGGTATTGAAGAAGGGGGAGTAATTGTGTTAGAAATCCAAGCTATGTACAATTCAACACCAGATAATTTAATAGTTAAAAAAATTGATCGCGACCATAAATTTAATAAAGAGACCAGTTATTTTATGGTGGACCGGCGTCTTAAAAAAATGCATCAAAGCGGAGATTCTACAGATGTTAGCGAATCATTAAAAGATGGCATTTTTGATACAGAGTTTAACTATAGAGAAGGACCAATAACTATTGATTATCCAGAAAAAATAAAATTACCACAACCTAGACAATGGCATGATGAACCTGTTGATTTCACATTGAAGGGTTTTATTGGCCAATGCCCAACTTCAATTATGAAGATTCTCTAAATTGCAGATAATTAAAACTATAGCACTATTGCTTTCTTTAAGTTATGGTTTGGTCGGTCATAGCTTAGAGAAAGACACTTACCTTAGAAGCTTAAAGAATTTTGAATATCAAAATGCAATTGAAATTGCATTAGAAAAAAACACCCCAGAAGGACTCCATGAGTTTGAACTTGCAAAACTTTTATACTTTGCTGGACAAGAAAAATTTGATTTTAATGAAACTATTCATTCTAATTATACCGATTACATAAAGTCACTAATTAATTTAAAAGTAGGGTATGCTGCACTTTACGAAAATCTATATAATACAGAATCGTTTACTAGATTTAATGAAGCTTATAGTTATGCCATAAAAAGTGAAAATGTTGAGCTTCAAAAAATATGCTTGTATGCCATATTAGAGGTTTTTAATTTTGAACTAGAGCAAACGCAAAGTAATTATAAAACTTATTTGCAAAAACTTGAAAAACTTCCAAGTGATAAAACAGATCTTTTTAGAATAGAATATAGTAGAATTAATTTTATACATGATACAGCAAACTCTATTGAAGAACTTCCAGAAAATCTATTTAAGAAAATAGATAGTATATATTATGAGGGTATAAACAACGAAGTTTTCAAAATTCTCTATTTCGGTCGTAAAGGTTATCAATTTGAACTTAAAAAAGAAACTAGAAAAGCTATTGAAATGTATCATAGCGTAAATAGACTTGTTAAAGATGAGCCGTTCTTAAAATATTTAAAGTTTAGAGCTTTTATAAGACTTTCAGAAATTAGAAGAAAAGAAAAGAACATTGAATTAGCATTGATCCATCTTGATTCTTCAAGAAATTATATCAATAAAGCTGATAGCCTAAGATCCTTATATTTTTTAAATATTTATTCCTCTAAAAATAATTTTGACACAGGAAATTATAAAACAGCATATACAGAGTTGCTTGATGCAACTAAATATTCAATTGACCAAGAAACCAATAAAAACAGTAAAGAAATTGTCCAATTAAACATAAAATATGAAACCGCAGAAAAAGAAAAACAAATTTTAATAGAACAAGCAGCAAAAAAACAAAATAGGAATATCGCTTTTGGGCTGGGTGGCAGCCTTGCTGCGTTATCCATCATTGCATTCTTGGTGTATAAAAACGCCAAGCGTAAACAATATATTGCAGAGCAACAACGGGAGCTCGAAATTAGTAAAACAGAAAAAATTCTCAAGGAACAGGAACTTACGACCATAGATGCGATGTTGGAAGGGCAGGAAAAGGAGCGCCAACGACTCGCTGGCGACTTACATGATAGTGTGGGGGCTACCTTGGCTGCTGCCCGATTACAATTTACGCATCTTAGTGATAACAGGGATAAAGCAGCAACTCTGGAGGAGTTGTACCATAAAACAGGGAAACTATTAGACGATGCCTATCACGAGGTTCGTGCAATGGCACATATAAAAAATAGCGGAGTTTTAGCAAAAGACGGCTTACTTCCTGCGGTAGAGAAACTGGCAAAAAATGCTTCCGTAAATGGAAAACTTCAAATTGAAGTAACTCATTTTGGACTGGAAGAACGCATCGAAAACAATCTAGAAATTACTGTTTTTCGTATTCTTCAAGAATTAATTACAAATATAATTAAACATGCTAGAGCTTCCGAAGTAACCATTTCTATTACGCAGCATGATGACATGTTGAATATTATAGTAGAAGACAACGGAATAGGCTTTACACCACTTGCCATTCAGAAAAAAGAAGGGATGGGACTTTCAAGTATTGAAAAAAGAATTGAGCACATGGAAGGAACCCTAGAGGTTGACTCCACTCTTGGAAAAGGAACCAACATTTTAATTGATATTCCAATATGATCACAGTAGCCATAGCCGAAGACCATCAAGCACTAGTCGATGGTATTGATTTATTACTAAAGTATGAAGAGGACGTCTCAATTGTTGGTACTGCCAATGACGGAGAAGCCTTATTAGACATCGTACGTTTAAAACAGCCCAAAGTTATTTTGATGGATATAAAAATGCCTAAAATTGATGGAATTGTTGCTACACGTTTGATCAAAAAGGAGTTTCCACATACCAAGATCATTGCGTTTAGTATGTTTGATCAAGAGGATGCTATTTCTCAAATGCTCAAAGCTGGGGCCACAGGATATCTATTAAAAAACTCTCCGTTGGAAGAGGTCTTACATGCTATAAGACATGTGATGACTGGCGAAACCTATTTTGACAGTGATATTGATGTTTCATTTTTGACTTCGGAAAGTACCTCTTCAGAAAAAAAACCATTGCTAAGCAAAAGTGAGCGGGAGATATTGTCGTTGATTGGCCAGGGAAAAACATCCAGCGAAATTGCAGCCGTACGATTCACTTCTGTTTCTACCGTTGAAAAGCACCGAAAAAATATGATTCGAAAACTAGGAATTTCTGGAAAAGGTGAATTACTTCGGTATGCCCTTGAGAAAAAATACGATTTCTAAAAAGCTCGTTTCTTATTGATTCCTAAAAATACCCACCATTGGGTATTTTTTTTTGAGGTACATCGAAATATTTTTGGATGCATGAATCCATACTACAAGATTAAACAATATGTTACAAAGGCAGAACAGGAATCCCGACCCTTGGAACTTACTGAAACAGTAAAACTTTTGACCTGTGTAAAAGAGATCTCCAATGAGAAAGAATTAATTCACAAGATTATTTGTTTGGTCACCTTAATCAGCGATGAAGAAGAACAGGTTGGATCTCTTACGCAACGTGAAAGTCAGATCTTCAATTTAATAGGCTGCGGTTTTACATCAGAAGATATTGCTGGTATGCTAACCATAAGTAAAAGTACTGTAGGCACCCACAGAAAGAATATTATTAAAAAGCTAAACCTTAATGGCAGCGGAAGATTAAAGAGTGTTGCCTATAAAAGAACCCAAGAAATCATTGCTAAATCAAAAAACTAAATATACCCGCTACTGGGTATTTTACAGCTGTTAATCTAATGTTAATTTTACCCTAACTAAAAACCATTATACAATTATGAGAAAACTATGTACCCTCGCAGCCTTGCTTTTAAGTTGCATTGTTGCCACCGCACAAGAAAACGTCTTTACTGCTCCTGGAGATATTCAGACCTATGAGACCAGTGATTTTTTGACCGAAGATGATGTAAAAACTTTTAAAGAATATTCTATAGGAATTTACTTTCAGCCGATACCTTTATTTATTAACGAAATTAATATTACACAAGATGGTACAACAAGTACGTTCGCTAATGATGAAAATGTCTTTGGTGTAGGTATTGGACTTGTGGTGAATGCCGATTTTGAAAAATCGGGTCTAGGGTTTGGAGCGATTGCTTATGCCTCCTACGTCTCTGGAGATGAGTTAAATGCTATTGACTCCTATTTTGCATTTAAATATGATTTTGCTTTAGGAGATCGGTTAACTACAAATTTTGAACTTTCGCCTTTAGTGGGATTAGGAAACCTAGTTTTTGAAGAAGCACAGGATGGGCTTAATTTAGGAAATTCATTATACGTATCTGGAGGATTACGCCTTACCTGGAGGCTAAGTAATACAATTTATTTAGGTGCCGATGCCGTTTCTAGACCTTTTGTCTTTAACGAAGAAAAATTATTAGGTGTAGAAGATGAAGTTGATTCTGCAGAGATTACATACAAATCTCCTATTACCCTCAATGTATCACTACGATTTAACTTTCTTTAAAATTTAAAAACTGAAATTATCATGAAAAAAATTATATATATACTATCAATCGCAGTTGCTACTTCTTTTTTAGCATCTTGCGAAACCGAATCTGAAACCTCATTCCTTCAAATTAGTCAAGATTTAGGCTTTGTTTTTACGGGTTCTCAGGGTGACATAGAAGACTTTTTAGGAAGTGACACTTATGACATTATGCTGTCATTAGGTCTTGATATAAATTCTGGATCGACACCTCTTAATTTAAATGGGATTTTTAGAGCAGATCCGTATTGCAGAGCTGCTTCTACAGATCCAGATTCAACCATTGGGTGTGTTTTAAATCCTTTTCAGATTTCATTTTCAAATCAGGATAACGATAACCTAACCATAGACTACCAGGCTGTTCAATTTAACTCAGATGGTACAGTTGGTTTTCAGGAAACAGGGTCTGGATTTATTTCTGGAGATGCTTCTGGAGATTTCACCGTAATTGTAAGAGCAACTTCTGGAGATGGTAGTGTAAACGCAACCGCTTTTTCAGGTAAAGTAACTTTTGAAGGAATTGTAGGGTATCAGGATATTTTTGTACAAGATATTGATACAGACAATCAACAAGGAGCCTTATTTAATGACGAAGATGGACTTGCCGAAAGACAATAAAAGTGAATTTAATAAAGAAAAATTTCAAAGAATATCATGCCTTAAAAAGGTGTGGTATTTTTTGGGTTAAAGTAACCTTATAAGCACATTTAAAATTATTTAAGATGAAAAAAACAGTACTCCTTTTATTCCTACTTACCGTTTTCCAATCGCCCCTGCTTATTGCTCAAAAATTCCAAGACGTAGTTCGTGCAGAAACGAATGTAGAAGTTGACGAAATCTGCCAGAATGCACTCGGTTTCACCAGTACACCTGTCGAAATTGACAACGCTATTAGACAAATTGTTAGTACTGCAGGAGTCAATGCAGACAAGTTTAAACTAAAAGAATGTTCTAACATCGATAATGCTATTGCAAAGATTATTACTGAAAATGGCAAAAAAGTACGATATATTATTTACGATGGTGAATGGCTTAAAGGCTTAGTAGATAACACCTCAAATGACTGGACAGGAAAGTTTGTACTAGCACATGAAATAGGACACCATCTTAATGCGCATAGTCTTGACAATACAGGAAGCACTATAGAAGTGGAACTGGAAGCAGATTATTTTGCAGGTAGAGCTCTGGCATCTCTCGGAGCGGGTGAAGCCGAAACATTAGCACCCTTGTCTACTCAACCAGAGTTTGCATCTTCTAGTCATCCGGCGCGTGCAGATCGAATTGCTGCTGCAAAACGTGGTTGGTCCTCGGTTACAAATAAAACGATCACTATCAAAGTTAAGAAAGCAGACGAAGATAGAATTGCGAAACTAATGATGGATGATATTAAAAGTACGATATCCTCTGGTGGCTTAAGCAAGGATGATTATGAGACTATACTCCAGCAGATGGATTTAGCAAGAACTAAATATTACAAAGGTTGGACAGAAGATATGAGATATTATCAGGCCATGTGCTATACGGGATTGAATGATAAGGAAAAAGCTATGGAATCGTACGTAAATTTTCTTGGGATAGAGAATCTTGATAACAATAACCGTATCAAACAAATTAGTGAGTTTTATGTTGCTTCAGATGCTAAAAACACTTCTTATTTTACCAATCCAAGAGTTTTAAGACATCTTTCTGAAAGTTATTATAAAGATGAAAAATATGATAAAGCAATTTCGTTAGGTGAACAATTTTTATCCAGAGAAGAAGATGTGAGCAAAAAAGATGAAATTAACTATATCATTGCCAAAAGTGAAATGGCTAAAATTAAAGAGGAACGAAAAGGAAATCCTGAAACTATGACTGAAGATGCAGCACGTGCCATAGAGGATCTAAATTATAACGAAGCATTTACAAACCTTGAAAAAGCTGCATTACAAGGATATGCTAAAGCCGAATTCCTACTCGCAGAGCTTTATTTAAAAGGGAACGGTATTCCTAAAGATATAGATCAGGCAGCAGAATACTACATTAGAGCTGCACAACAGGATTATATAGACGCACAAGTGATGGCAGGAATGCTTTTTCTGGAAGGAAGAGGAGTTCGAAAAGATGAAGAAAGTGCTAAATTCTGGTTTAATAAAGCTTATTTATTAGGTAGCAGTAAAGCAAAAGTAGAACTGGATAAAATTGAAGCGGCGAGAATTGAACGTGAACGGATTAAAAATCAGCCCAAACCTAAAGAAGAAAAAACCGTTTCTATTGCGATGCAAATAGCAGAAGCAAATACACTGTTTAGCAGAGAGCTATATGCAGATGCTTATAAATGGTACAAGCTTGCTGCAGACAAAGGAAATGCTGAGGCACAACAAAAGATTGCCTGGATGTATTATAAAGGGAAAGGTGTCTCAAAAGATAAAGATCAAGCGATTCTCTGGTGGAAATTATCTGCCAAACAAGGCAATGTTGATGCTATCAATTACTTGACCCGCTTAGGAGAATGGTAAGAATATACCCTCTAAAGGGTATGTTTTTTACTAAAAGTTGATACTACATTTACCTATGTTTTAGATGCATATTCAAAAATTTGAGTTAGTCAAGTGTACCTAAAGTTTGTTATTACAAAAAAACCTTTACGATTTCTCGTAAAGGTTTTTTAATGTTCAACAAAATTTTATCTACTTAATTCTTAGCTGGAAGAAAACTATACTTTTTAGCATAGTCAAGCATTTGACCTTCGAAAGTTTCTGGCTGAATAATTTCGAAACTTTCAATTTCACCATCTTCGTTCATTATTGGTGAAATTACAGGATTTACAAATCCGCTATAAGGTGCAGCTGTAAATTGCTTGTTGCGTTCTAAAACTTCAGCATGGATCTCCTGATCCACTTTTACACCATATCCTTCTACAAGTGCTTCTGCAGCTGCGTAGTCACCTTCAGATTTGATGCGTTGCGTTTCTCTTAGTAATTGACCAAACAGCTCATGTAGTTTTTCATAATCATTGATCTTAAAGTATGTTTTCCCATCACGTGTAACTTTTTCAATCACATTATATTCTTTACCCTTTTCATATGCCCAAGCAGAAACCCATTGACGGTTTACCATATGAGCTTCCTCAACATCATCTCCTAATTTTAATCGTATTAACTGTGTCATTAACCCGTTACGGATATACCCATCAAAGGCAGCCATTCCTACTTTTTTCCAGTCATCTACTAAGCCTAGCTCCTGTAATTTCGGATTGTATAAATAGTATAAACCTACTAAATCTGCGCGTCCTTCTTCTAGAGTAGAAGCATATTTTTTAAGTGTTTCCTTAGTTTCTCCAACTCCAGGATTTAATTGCCCTGAAGCATGACCAATTACTTCGTGTAAAGCGGTATGCAGCTTATCCCCTACTTGCCCATATTCTTGTTCTAACTCATACTCTTCATCATCATGTACAAATTCTTTTAATCTACCAGAACTTCCTGCGTTGTTATATGCATTTATAATATTTCCTAGAGAAACAGACTTACTACCTACAGCCGCTCTAATCCAGTTTGCATTAGGTAAGTTTACACCAATTGGAGTACTCGGGGAAGCATCTCCTGCTTCTCCGGCTACATTAACAACTTTATAAGAAACTCCTACAACACTGTCTTTTTTGTGTTCTTCCATGAGTGGTGAATTGTCTTCAAACCACTGTGCATTTTCAGAAAGTACTGCCATTTTTTGAGACATATCAAAATCTTTAATCTGCACAATTGTTTCATACGAACCTCTGTACCCAACTGGATCGTTGTACACCTCAATAAAACTATTGATATAGTCAATATTTCCTTCTGTAGCTTTAGTCCAAGCTACGTTATAATCATCCCAGGTTTGTAAATCCCCAGTTTTATAATAGTCAATGAGAAGTCCAATTGCATCTCCCTGTGCTTGATTTTCGGCAACACCTTGTGCTTTTTCTAACCATTTTATGATCTCATCGATGGCGCTTCCGTAGAGCCCTCCAGATTTATACACCCGCTCTTTTAATACGCCATTCTCTTTTATTAATTGAGAATTTAATCCAAATGACAATGGTTTTTCTGGATTTGGAGATTTCTTCTTTGCATAAAAGCTTTCCACATCGGCCGTAGTGACTGTAGGTCCATAAAAATTTACAGCAGATTGCAAAACATTATCAACTCCCTTAGCTAGATTTACTTTTTTCGAGTCTTTATCATTAAATATTACATCAAATGCTTCGCCTTCCAGAGTTGTATTGGTTTCTGAAAGCAGCGTTCTTAAATATTCCTGAGAAAAATCAGGTTTCATCTTATCATTAGAATAATGATGATGTATACCATTGGCAAACCAAATACGGTGCATATACGTCTTGAAATTTTTCCAATCCTCTGAAGTTTTATCTCCTTCATAACTTGTGTACACATTTTCAAGAGCCTTACGAATAGTCAAGTTGTGTCTGTAGTTTTGATCCCACATGATATCGCGACCTGCAAGTCCTGCCTGTGTTAAGTAATATACAAGCTTTTGTTCTTTTAAAGTTAAATTATCCCAACTAGGAATTTGATACCGTAATACTCTGATATCTTCAAATTGAGTAACGTTATAATCAAAATCTTCTGAAGCGACCTTTTCGGTTTTTTCAGTTTCATTTACTACTTTAGATTCTTCTTTACAGGAAAAAAATAAAGCACTACACATAGCCAAAGCTATTACTAATGTGTTCTTCATTCTATTAATTTTAAGGTTTGAAGCAAATGTACCAAAAAAAACATTTCAGCAAACATCAAGAATGACAAGGTAAATTTTTGAGTATATTAGCAGCATAACTAGAAACCTTCAGAAAATGAAAATTTTAAAGTACCTATTCTTTCTCTTACTCATTGGTATTATAGCCATATCTATCTACTTTGGCACAAAGGATGGAAGTTTTAATATTGCTGAATCAAAAGTAATTGATGCACCTGCACAAGTGGTTTATGACAATGTAAAAGACTTTAAAAACTGGCAAACCTGGGGACCATGGATGGCTGAAGACCCTAATATCCAGATTACCTATGCCGAAAAGACCGAAGGTGAAGGTGGCTCATACTCTTGGACCAGCGAAGAAATGGGAAATGGCGCTATGGAAATAGTAAAAGTAATTCCAGGAAAAGAAATCGATCAGAAAATTGAATTTAATACACCATTTGGAGACAGTAAAAGTGATGTCTACTGGCGATTTGAAGATACAGCAACTCAAGGTGAAACTAAGGTAACTTGGGGAATGAAAGGTGAACAAAGTTTTATGGAAAAAGTTTATTTCGGACTATTTTCTAACGAAGAACTAGAACCTGGCATTAGAGATATGTATCAATCAGGTTTAACAAAACTTGATAGTGTAGTTACTTCTCAAATGAAACAATTTACAGTGCATGTTGATGGGATCACTCAATACGAAGGAGGGTACTATATGTATGCTACTACTTCATCTTCTATGCTTGATGTTGGTGTGAAAATGGGAGAAGTTATGGGACAAGTCATGGGATATATTCAATCAAATAACATCGCTCAAAACGGGAAGCCATTTGCCGTGTACAACCAAATTGATACCGCAAATAACAGTGTTATATTTTCAGCTGGAATTCCGGTTACCGATAGAGTAATTACACCTCCCGGCAGTCCCGTAGTAACAGGTTTTATGGAACCCGTTACTACTTTAAAAACTACATTAAAGGGAGATTACGATAATTTGCAACAGGCTTACGCAAAAGCAAACGAATACTTAGCTCAAAATGGATTAATTCCGCATCCTACTGCTAAAATGTTTGAAGTATATGTTACAGACCCAGGAGAAGTTCCTAATCCGGCAAATTTTATTACTGAAATTTATATGCCTATTGTAAGTCCGCAAGAACCTGAAGATTCAATATGAAACAGGTTTTATTAGTTTTTCTTGGAGGTGGTTTGGGAAGCAGTGCCCGCTATTTGATTGGAAGACTTTTAAATACCGATAGCAATGGAATTCCATATGGTACTTTTGCAGCCAACATAATTGGTTGTTTTCTCATTGGAATTATTATGGGATTTTCCCTAAAACACAATACTTTCTCTCAAAATTCGGTGCTATTGTTAGCGACAGGATTTTGTGGTGGCTTTACAACGTTCTCTGCTTTTGCGTATGAAAACCATGTCTTTTTAAAATCAGGAGATTTGGCAAGTTTTGCTTTATATACACTAGGGAGTCTTGTGCTAGGTTTTGCTGCTGTATTTTTTGGTATCTGGCTAATAAAAATTAGTTAATGCTCTTTAAAAGCTTTTACACCTGCTTCAATTCTTGTCTCCAAATGATTTTCTAACGGCGGAATCGGACATGAATATCTAGGACTATACGCACAGTACGGATTGTAACTTTTGTTAAAATCTAAGATAATGGTGTTACCCTCTGGAATGTGACAATCCATAAAACGTCCTCCCCCATAAGATCCTTCCCCGCTAGTTAAATCTGTAAATGGTAGAAACAAATAATCAGCGTATTCAGGATCTTCTGAAGGGGCTGTGGTCTGATACAGATTTAATTTCAACATTTTACCATCGATCGTAAAGTGTACTTCTCCATATTTTACGTATTCTGGTAAACGATCTGTCGTCGTTGGCATTAAAAAGGGTTTCTCACCAGGAGTTCGAATGAAGGTAGCCTCGACACGGTATTTTAAGTCAATTGGGTAAAATGCCAGTTCTTTAAATTCTTTAAAATCTTTGGGTTCTAAAATTGTAGTTTCACTGTTAGAGAATTTCTCATTCTCTGAAGAATGATAGGCTTTTATTTCTGAAAGAATTTCTACATCTGTTTGTGAAAAACCCAATAATGAGGTACTTAGCAAAAAGAAAAGGAAGATTTTTTTCATAAAAAAAAGTTTTGCAGTAAAAATATGTATTACATTTGAGTATTCAATTTAGTTACGATGAAAAGATATACATGTATTTCAACAAAAACCGTAGTCTCAAAAAGAGACCCTGGCGAAGCATGTTCTGACTATTAAGAAATAAGAAATTTCAATATTAAAACGTCCCGCCATCAAGCGGGACGTTTTAATTTTATACCAACCTAACGACCATGAAAAAATTTTACAGAAATTACATACGCAATTTCCAAGGACTCTCTAGGGAAATTTGGCTTCTATCACTCGTAACTTTTATCAATAGAGCTGGAGCGATGGTCATTCCGTTTCTCTCTCTTTATTTAGTAAACGAACAAGGACTCTCTCTGCCACAAGTAGGATGGATTATGACTTGTTATGGCTTAGGATCCCTCACAGGGTCATGGTTAGGAGGAAAATTAACTGATATTATCGGATTTTATAAGGTAATTACATTAAGCTTATTTTTGGGCGGAATTGGCTTTATTTTACTTCAATATATTAATAGTCTTTATGGGTTTTGTGTAGCCATCTTCATGCTTATGCTGGTTACAGATGCCTATAGGCCAGCCATTTTTGTTGCCATGGATGTGTACAGCAAGCCTGGCAATAAAACCCGAAGCATTGCATTACTGCGTCTAGCAATTAACCTTGGCTTTTCTATTGGTCCTTTGGTAGGCGGAATCATCATTGCAAGCATTAGTTATACCTCACTGTTCTGGATAGATGGTATCACATGCATAATTGCCTCTATTGCATTATTCATTTTGCTGAAGCCGAAAAAGGTCACGACAAATGTTGAAACTCCTAAAGTAGTAAAAGAGGGTGTACCCCCATATAAGAATAAATACTATCTCCTCTTTTTCCTTATCATGGTACTTACCAGCATCACCTTTGTTCAATATTTTAGTGTGATGCCATTATACTGGGAAAAACAACATTTTCTTTCTGAAGATCTTATTGGATGGCTCATGTTCCTAAATGGAGCAATGATCGTAGTATTAGAAATGCCTTTGGTAACCTGGCTCGAAAAGATCAAGATCTCAAAAACGATGGCAACGTTTTATGGGGGTGTATTTATAGGTGCCAGTTTTCTAATAGTAAACCTAACCGATTGGAGCGGAATTCTGGTCTTTGGTATGATACTCCTTACCTTAGGTGAAATGATAGGATCCCCTTTTTCCAGTGCCTTAGCGTTAGAAATGGCTCCTAAAGGAAGGAAAGGAAGTTATATGGGATTGTATACTATAAGTTGGTCCATCTCACATGTTTTTGGACATAATGGCGGTATGAATTTAACAGCCGCATTTAGCTTTGATTTCACCTGGTATGTTATGTTTGGAGTAATGGTAATTGTTTCAGTATTGACAATTTGGTTATATCGTTTGCTGAAAAAATCGCCTACATTTGAAACCTATTAAATTTTGAACATGAAATACCTTGGTATCCTTGCTATTTTCTTCGGAATGATTGGTTGTAAAAATGCTTCCGAAAGAAATGATATTAAAATTACAACTCCAACCGAAATATCTTCAGAAAAACAAAAAACGTTTCCGAAGCTGGATAGCACACGCTATAATGTTGCTTTTTTAATCATGGATGGTGTCTATAATACCGAGCTTACAGCGCCTTACGATATCTTTCAGCATACAATTTTTAGAGAAGGAATAAAAGCTATGAATGTTTTTACAGTAGCTAATACCGAGGAGCCAATAACAAGTTTTGAAGGGCTACGACTACTTCCTGATTATAACTATACCAATGATCCATTACCTAAAATCGATATTTTGGTAATTCCAAGCGCAGAGCATCATTTGGATACAGATCTAGAGGATACTGTAATGATTGATTTTGTGAAAAAGGTGGATAAAAATGCATTGTTTATGACGTCTCACTGTGATGGTGCTTTTGTATTAGCAAAAGCTGGGCTTCTAGATACTGTTGTTTCTACAACTTTTCCTAGTGATGTTGATACAATGCGTAAAATGTTTCCCCGTTTGGACATACGAAAAGATGTCTTATTTGTACATGATGGAAAGTATATTACCTCTGCTGGGGGAGCTAAAAGTTTTGAGGCTGCATTATATCTTTGTGAATTACTATATGGCAAAAAAGTAGCCCAATCCCTTGCGGGTGGGCTTGTTATAGATTGGAACCTAAATGAAGTTCCCCATAATATTATATCTAATTAATTTTCTACTCGAATCTTTTCTGTACGAGCTGCTTTGTTTGCTTTTCTTTTCTTTCGAGAAAGTAATACAGAGTCAAGACAGGATACCATTAAACCGATAAACGATAATAAGCACGTAAATCTTATAAAAGAATCTCCTGTAAATTCTAATCCTGTAAACCCTAATAATGCAGTAGTAATGGTAACTAATAAGAAGTGTATCGTATATTTTTTCATGGCAGTAAATTTATTGTTCTACCCAAATATACTTTATTATAAAAGGTGAAATTATTAACGAATACCCAATTGGCGTTTGTTTAACTTTTAAAAGAAAATATTAACAGATTAGCGTAAAGGTTTGATTTCATTATTTGCGACTACGTGAGATAATACGATTTGTGTTTTTGTCTCTCCATAGATGATAAGTTGATCTATAAAATTTTCAAGATGCTTTTGATTTTTAAGTACCACTTCCATGACAATGTTTTCATTTCCTGTAATACGATAACAATTAAGAACCTCATCGTAAGTTTTGACTTTTTCTAGAAAAGGCTTTAGCTTTCCCATAAAAGCTCTTAAGGTAATAATGGCTTTAAGTTGATATCCCGCTTCAAAAGGAGAAATAACTGTTTTATAATTATGGATAAGACCCGCATCTTCCATTTTTTTAATTCTTTCTGAAACAGCCGGGGAACTAATTCCTACCTGTCTTCCAATTTCAGAATTGGACATTCTTGCATTTTGCTGCAAGCATTTCAATATCTTCCAATTAAGGGAATCTACATGCATTTTAAATAAACATTAGTTAAAATAATTAAATAGTAAAGCAAATATAGTATTTTACTTTAAAATCAATAGCATCATTTTATTTCATATGATTAAATTTGATGAAAACGAAATCCCCATTTCGAAGATACCATGATACCAAATTTTCCATCTCAGTTTCCGCAGTCTGCCATCTATAAGCAGGCAATCGAGATTTTTGCTTTATCCCAAAATATTTCGAACTACCTTGTGGAAGATCTTTGTGGATTAGATAAAAATGGAAAAGAAGATGCCTCCATTTATTTTACAGGTGATATTGTACAACAGTCTGTTTCTCTTGCTCCCGAAATTCTAAAAGCTGAAAGTCAGTTGTACTCTGAAGAAAAGTACAAATATGCTGCATCGGTATCCAGACTTACCAACCGTCTCTATAAAAATTGTGAACGACTGGAACGTACCAATAGTAATGGAAGAGAGTTTATTGCTTTGCTACGTAATGAACTTAAAAAGTTTAGAAAGCTACAACGCACTTGGATGCTAACGTTATAAGGCAGTAATTTAGAAGACCACTAATTACTATAAATTGCATTTTAGTATCTAAAATTTTAATTCTTGAGAAAACCCAAAGCCATTACGGCTGTAATTGTTTCAAATGCCATTTATTGTTATCTAATTCGTAGAGCTTTCTATTGTGAAATCGTGACTTCTTAAATTCCATAAATTCCATTCTAGTGGGTTTAATGGAAAAACCACTCCAGTCTTCTGGTCTTTTAATTTTGGTGTTTTCTGAAATTTTCTTTTGTATTTTCTTTTCTAATTCCTCTAAACTATCGGCTTCCTTTCCTTGCTTAGAAAGAGACGAAACAGCTTGAGACATCAAACTTCGTTGCTTAAAATATTCTTCGGCAAATTCGTCTGAAAGTTTTGTGGCTACTCCTTGAATTCTCACTTGTCTTGCTGTTTCTGTCCACCAAAATGTTAAGGCAACTTTATTATGGTATTCAATTTCAAGTCCTTTTCTCGATTGTAGGGGTCCAGTAATAACAAAAGATGAGTCTTTAATCTCCTTAAAAGAAACAAACCTTGCGTTTGGGAATTGATCCACTCCCATGGTTGATAAACAAACTGCCGAAGGAATTTCAACTCTTGATATTGTTAACTCTTCTTTATACCATTCTGAAAAAAGCAGGAGAGGTTGTTTCATATCTATAAAAGTAATGAAATCATTAGAGATAGATGATTGTGAAATTAAGTTCGGGATAAGCGACCACTAGGCACTCGCCTTTGCGAGCGCAACTGTCAATTTTAGAGGTCTACGAGATAAGATCCCGAAGCAAGTTCGGGATAAGCGACCACTAAGCACTCGCCTTTGCGAGCGCAAGTGGTAATTTTAGAGATCTACGAGATAAGATCCCGAAGCAAGTTCGGGATAAGCGACCACTAAGCACTAGCCTTTGCGAGCGCAAGTGTCTGCTTACATATTTCGGCGATACTGCCCTCCTACTTCAAACAATGCGTTAGTGATTTGTCCTAGCGATGCATATTTGCAAACCTCCATTAATGCTTCAAAAATATTTTCATTCTGAATAGATCTCTGTTGGAGGTCTTTTAACAGCTCAGCTACTTTTTCTTCATTACGCTTATTTAAGTTTTGAACCACTTCAATCTGATATTGTTTTTCCTCTTCGGTAGCTCGTATAACCTCTGCGGGTTGAACGGTGGGTGATCCCTTACTGCTTAAGAAAGTATTCACTCCAATAATCGGGAACTCGCCCGTATGTTTCAGAGTTTCGTAATACAAACTCTCTTCTTGAATCTTACTACGTTGATACATTGTTTCCATGGCACCAAGGACACCGCCCCTTTCTGTCAAGCGATCAAATTCATCCAAAACTGCATTTTCAACAAGATCTGTTAACTCTTCAATAATAAAACTCCCTTGGATTGGGTTTTCATTTTTTGACAATCCTAATTCTTTATTAATAATTAGCTGAATGGCCATCGCTCTTCGTACGCTTTCTTCGGTAGGGGTTGTAATGGCTTCATCATACGCATTGGTATGTAAACTATTACAGTTATCATAAATCGCATACAGTGCTTGAAGGGTTGTTCTAATATCATTAAAATCAATTTCCTGTGCATGTAACGATCTTCCGGAAGTCTGAATGTGATATTTCAGCATTTGTGCTCTTGGATTCGCACCATACTTGTTCTTTAATGCCTTTGACCATATCTTTCTAGCCACACGACCAATTACGGAATATTCTGGATCAATTCCGTTACTAAAGAAAAACGAAAGGTTTGGACCAAACTTATTGATGTCCATACCTCTACTTAAATAATATTCTACATAGGTAAATCCGTTAGCCAACGTAAACGCTAATTGTGTAATGGGATTAGCACCCGCTTCGGCAATATGATAACCGCTTATAGAAACCGAATAGAAATTGCGTACCTTCTCATTGATAAAATATTCCTGTACATCGCCCATGAGACGAAGGGCAAATTCCGTAGAAAAAATACAGGTATTCTGCGCCTGATCTTCTTTTAAAATATCGGCTTGTACGGTGCCTCTTACCTGCTGCAAAGTTTCCGTTTTAATCTTTGTATAGACATCGGCAGGCAATACCTGATCTCCGGTCACACCCAAGAGCATCAATCCGAGACCATTATTCCCTTCTGGCAGTTCTCCTTTATATTCTGGACGCGTTTTCCCTTTATAAATATCTTTTATTTTTTCTTCGACCTCTTTTTCGAGTCCGTTCTCCTTTATGTATTTCTCGCAATTTTGATCGATCGCTGCGTTCATAAAAAAGCCCAATAACATGGGTGCAGGACCGTTAATGGTCATACTTACCGAGGTCATAGCATGACTCAGATCAAATCCAGAATACAATTTCTTGGCGTCATCCAGACAACAGATAGATACTCCAGCGTTTCCAATCTTTCCGTAGATATCGGGTCGCAATCCAGGATCATTTCCATAGAGTGTTACACTGTCAAAAGCTGTTGACAATCGTTTAGCTGGTAAGCCGTGGCTTACATAATGAAAACGACGGTTGGTTCTTTCTGGTCCTCCCTCACCCGCAAACATACGTGCCGGATCTTCTCCCGTTCTTTTAAAAGGATACAATCCAGAGGTATAAGGAAACTCTCCAGGAACGTTTTCCTGCAAACACCATTGTAAGATATCACCCCAAGCTTGATATTTTGGCAGGGCTACTTTT
This sequence comes from Jejudonia soesokkakensis, assembly GCF_042664795.1. Lineage (NCBI taxonomy): Bacteria > Pseudomonadati > Bacteroidota > Flavobacteriia > Flavobacteriales > Flavobacteriaceae > Jejudonia > Jejudonia soesokkakensis. Next base: position 139,410 of record NZ_JBHTBN010000006.1, on the reverse strand, counting down.
GGTATTTGGCTATGCGATAGACTTTCGGTATGCGTTTCAATGTTTATTTCCTTATCCCGGACTTTAAAAGTATACACCGGATTTTTATATCGGTTTACCGTTGAATCCCAACTTATAATTACCTCCCAGTTGTACGGATCCAGATTTAATTTTTCTTTGTCAAATTCGGCCAACAATAGCTTCAACAGGTCTTTGTTTTCTTCGGAAGAAGTAATACTTTCAGAAACTAATCCGGCCTTATCCAATTCTGGTTTCTTACCCGAAATGGTCTCTATGGTTTTAAACATTCCGTAGAGCTTTTGAGCAACTTCAGCTTGTTCTGAAGCTGTTTTATCGTAAGCACGGTTGTTTTCAGAAATTTCAGAAAGGTATCGTGTTCGGGCAGGCGGAATCACAAAAATCTTCTCACTCATTTCATCACTAATCTCGAAAGTACTCTTTAGCTTTGAATCTGTTTTAGATACCAATTCATCCATAATAGCCTTGTAGAGGGTATTCATTCCGGGATCATTAAATTGGGAAGCGATGGTGCCAAAAATTGGCAACTCATCCTGTGGCGTGTCCCAAAGTTGGTGATTGCGCATATATTGCTTTTTTACATCACGAAGCGCATCAAGTGAGCCTCTTTTATCAAATTTGTTGATGGCCACCAGGTCTGCAAAATCAAGCATGTCGATTTTTTCCAGTTGCGTCGCAGCACCAAATTCAGGCGTCATCACATAGAGAGAAACATCGCTGTGTTCCAAAATTTCGGTATCACTTTGTCCAATTCCTGATGTTTCCAGAATGATCAAATCATACTCTGCCGCTTTGATTACTTCGATGGCTTCAGCAACGTATTTTGATAAGGCAAGGTTGGACTGTCGAGTTGCCAAACTGCGCATATAAACACGAGGAGAGTTGATGGCGTTCATTCTAATTCGGTCACCCAGTAAAGCCCCTCCCGTTTTACGTTTAGAAGGATCTACAGAAATAAGACCGATTGTTTTTTCAGGAAAATCAAGCAGAAACCTTCTTACTAATTCGTCGACAAGTGAAGACTTTCCAGCACCACCTGTTCCTGTTATCCCAAGAACAGGAGTTTTTAAGGACTTATTTTTTTTGTGTATTTCAGCTAATGCATCTTTTGCGACTTCCGGAAAGTTTTCTGCGGAAGAAATCACTCTTGCAATAGCACCTGGCTCTTTAGTTGATAATTTCTTTACCTCACCATTTAAAGAATCGCCAATCGCATAATCTGAAGTTTTAACCAAATCATTGATCATTCCTTGTAGTCCCATCTCACGTCCATCGTCTGGAGAATAGATACGGGTAATCCCGTAATCCATTAATTCTTTGATTTCTGAAGGAAGTATCACACCGCCACCCCCGCCAAAGATTTTTATATGTCCCGCTCCTTTTTCTTTAAGCAGATCATACATATATTTAAAGTATTCATTATGCCCACCTTGATACGAAGTCATGGCAATAGCATTCGCATCTTCTTGAATTGCGGTGTTTACAACTTCTTCGACGCTTCTGTCATGTCCTAGGTGAATAACTTCAACACCGGTGGATTGAATGATGCGGCGCATGATATTTATGGCTGCGTCATGACCGTCAAATAGGGAGGCTGCTGTTACAATTCGTACTTTGTTTTTTGGAATATAAGGAGCTTGTTGTTGCATTATCAAAAGGAATTGATTTTAAAGATGTAAATTTACGAAAAACTCAACAATACCAAGTCATTAATGATAATTTATCAATAGTTAAAAAACTTAAAATCTCTCATTTTTATTCAAAAAATTTACTATATTGCATCCCTTATTAAACTATAATTTAAAAAAATAACATTATGAAAAAAATTTACTTATTAGCTGCTGTAGCTTTTGCTACGGTTTTTAGTGCAAATGCACAATTTTTTACAGACGATATCGAAAGCTATCCGTTAGGAACTATTCACACTTCTCCATGGGTTAGTTGGGATGGTAATGCAGGAACAGCAGATGATATTTCAGTTTCTTCAGATCAAGCCTTATCTGGTACAAAATCAATACTTGTTGCAGAAGGCGGAGTTATTGATGGAGTTTTAGATCTTGGAAATCAAACTTCTGGAACTTATTACTTAGATTTTAACATGTATATTCCTGCAGGAAAGTCTGGATATTTTAATATTCAAAATACTGTACCAGTAGGAGACCAGTGGAATTATCACTGTTCATTTAATATCGATGGAGCTGCAGAAGGCGAATTTGAATTTGCAGATGCATCTGGAGCAAATCAAGGTCCTGGAACTGTATTAGCTGTTGGTTCTTATACTCCTGGAGAATGGTTCTTGATTTCATTTGTAATTGATTTGGATAATGGCACATTAACTATGTCTAAAGACGGATCAGTATTAGTTGATAACACCTCTTATACAGGTGATACCCTAGGAGCAATTAATTTTTATTCTCTTGAAACTGGTGCAGAATCTAACAGATATTATATCGATGACGCAAGATTTCAACCAACTCCAGTTGCCGGTGTAGATGATTTTTCTTCTGACAACTTCAGTGTATATCCAAACCCAGTGAGAAATGTATTAAACATTCAAACTACAAATACTGTAGAAAGAGTTGTAGTATATGACGTATTAGGAAAAGTTGTCTTATCTACGCAACCAGACGCTATTTCTCCAAGAATTGATATGAGCGAGCTTTCTTCTGGTGCTTACATGGTAAATGTAACTATCGACGGAGCTTCTAAAACGGTTAAAGTTATCAAGTAAGTTTTACAACATAACTTAAAAGAAATACCCTTCGAAATTGAAGGGTATTTTTTTTATCTTTATTTAAAATCAACACCTATGCTTTTAAAAAAAATAACATGCTGCTTTTTTATTGTAACTGCTTTTTCTTGCACAGAATTACAAAATGTAATTAATACCCTTCCAAACGGAACTATTGGCTTGGACCCAACAACTATAGGAAATGGTTTACGACAAGCTTTAGATTTTGGTATTGATAAACAAGTCACAAAACTCACTCAAGAAAACGGTTTTTACAACAATGAACTGGTTAAAATTTTACTTCCAGAAGAGTTACAAAAAGTTGATCAAGGACTTAGAAGTATTGGATTAAGCAGTCTTGCAGACGAAGGAATAAAGGCTCTTAACAGAGCAGCAGAAGACGCAGTTAAAGAAGCAACACCCATATTCGTTGATGCAGTAAAAGGAATTACCTTTAATGATGCAAAAAATATTCTTATAGGGGCTGATAATGCGGCAACAAATTATCTAGAAACCAGAACCAATCAGGCATTATATGCTAAATTTAATCCCGTAATCGAAAGCTCATTTTCTAAAGTTGGAGCCGATCAGATTTGGACAAACCTCATCAACAGATATAATGCAATCCCGTTTGTAACTAAAGTAAATCCAGATTTGACAGATTATGTTACAAATGAAGCACTTAAAGGTGTCTATACCATGATAGCTAAAGAAGAGAAAAACATTAGAACATCAATAAACGCTCGTACAACAGATTTACTACGCCGCGTATTTGCACTACAAGACTAGCTTAATCCCTTTATTTTAACGTTACATTAAGGGAACGCCCTATTTAATTAACCGTTTTTTAATACAAATAAAATACTACCATAATTAATTTTACATCCTAATTATTTATGTTATGAGTCCCTGGTTTAGAAACAATTCAAGAATTGAAATACTTAAGAAAAAATACACATCGTTGATGCGTAAATCTTATAAAATGGCTTTAAAAGATCCTGAAGAAAGCGAGCGGGCTCATGAAGAAGCCGAAAAGATTTATGAAGAAATTCAGTATTTAAATTTAAAATTAGCCGATAAGTAGATCAGTGTAATTCTTTAAAATAAGAAAATGCATTTTTAAGTCGCGAACCATACCAACTAAAATATTCTCCATCTACAAGACGCACTTCTACATCGTTGTTAAGTGTGTTTTTTATTTCAAAGACATTTTTATCTTTAAACGGAAATGGTTCTGAAGATAACAAAATTACCTCGGCGTCTTTCAATTCGTCCATTAGTATTTCAGGATACCTTGATTCTTTTTGCTGAAAGATATTTTCATATTTATTCTGTTTCAGTAAAAAATCGATAAACGTATTTCTTCCAGCAGCCATATAAGGGTTTTTCCAAATTAAATAGGCAACTTTACGAACAGCTTTGGTATCAATAAATTGTCGAAAGGTTTTCAATTCATTATTTATACTTTTTATAATTTCTGAAGCCTTTTCAGAAACACTAAACAATCGTCCTAATTGAGTTATCATCTCATTATTAGATTTGATATCTATTATCTCACTTACCCATACTGGTGCTATTTTTTGTAATTCTATCACCATTTCTTCTGTGTTCTCTTCTTTATTACAGATAATAATTTCCGGTTCCAATTCTGCTATTTTATTAAAATGAACTTGCTTTGTTCCTCCAACTATCGCTTTAGTTTTTCGTAAATGAAGCGGATGCACACAAAATTTTGTAATTCCAATTATACGGTCTTCAAGTCCTAAATCGACCAGAAGCTCAGTTTGAGAAGGTACTAAAGACACTATGCGTTTTGGAATTGTATCGAAATGAAGTTTTCTACCCAGTTGGTCTATCACTTCCATACCGTCCTATTTTAAATCTTTCAGGATTTCCTGCATTTGAGATTGCAATTTTTGGGCTTCGGAAGTAGCAGCTTCTGCAAAATTTTCTTGATTGGAAGCATATATAATTCCGCGGGAAGAATTAATTAACAAACCTACATTATTAGTCATTCCGAAGTGACAAACCTGCTGTAAATTTCCGCCTTGAGCTCCTACTCCGGGAACCAGTAAAAAGCTTTCGGGTACAATTCTACGTATTTCAGCAAGGTATTCAGCTTTTGTCGCGCCAACTACATACATGAGGTTTTTGGCATTTTTCCATTTCTTGGAAATTTCTAATACTTTTTTATACACTTCTTTTTCTCCAACTTTTTGTGTCTGAAAGTCAAACGCACCTTCATTCGAAGTCAAAGCCAATAGTATAGTGTGCTTATCTTTAAAAGTTAAAAATGGCTCTACCGAATCTTTTCCCATATACGGAGCCACAGTAACCGAATCGAAACCCATATCCTCAAAGAACGCTTTCGCATACATTTGGGAAGTATTTCCAATATCACCACGCTTTGCATCGGCTATGGTAAAAATTTCAGGATATTGAGAATTGAGATACCTAATCGTTTTATCTAATGATTGCCATCCCTTTAAACCGTACGCTTCATAAAAGGCAGTATTAGGCTTATAGGCTACTGCTAAATGCTGTGTAGCATCAATAATCGCTTTGTTAAATGAGAAGATAGGATCTTCAGTAGTCAAAAGATGTTTTGGAAGTTTTTCCAGATCGACATCGAGTCCGATACACAAAAATGAGTTCTTTCTTTTTATCTGAGCTACTAAATCTTCCGTTTTCATTTTTCAGTCTTAAAATGCATCACCCGACTCTTTTAATCGTTCGGTATTATCGACCAATTGAAGTTCGTCAATAATCTTTTGAATGTCCCCATCAATAATATTACTCAAATCGTATAAAGTTAAATTTATACGATGATCTGTTACACGACCCTGGGAGTAATTGTAGGTTCTAATTTTTGCACTACGATCGCCACTGGTTACTTGGGAGCCACGTTTTTCTGCATCTTCAGCCTGCTTCTTTGCCAACTCAAGATCATACAAACGGGATCTCAATACTTTAAAAGCTTTTTCTTTATTTTTATGTTGTGATTTTTGATCCTGACATTGGGCAACTAGTCCGGTAGGTTCATGTGTTAAGCGCACAGCAGAATAGGTTGTATTCACAGACTGTCCACCAGGACCAGAAGAACAGAAATAATCAATCCGAACATCTTTAGGGTCAATCTCTACATCAAACTCTTCGGCTTCTGGAAAAACCATGACCGTAGCAGCACTGGTGTGTACCCGTCCTTGTGTTTCGGTTTGCGGAACACGTTGTACCCGATGCACACCCGCTTCAAATTTTAGGGTTCCATACACATCATCACCCTCTACTTCCATTTGTATGGCTTTATAACCACCACTAGTACCTTCACTAAAATCTACTACACTGGTTTTCCAGCCTTTACTCTCACAGTATTTAGTATACATTCGATGTAGGTCTCCTGCAAAAATACTCGCTTCGTCACCCCCAGTACCTGCTTTTATTTCCATAACAGCATTTTTGGCATCTTCGGGATCTTTTGGAATAAGCATTACTTTAATCTCCTCTTCAAGTTTTTCAACTGCAGATTTTGCTTCGTCATACTGCATCTTTGCCATTTCAACCATTTCGGCATCGCTACCATCACTAATAATTCCCTCAGCCTCGGCAATACGCTCTTTGGAAGTAATATATGCCTCACGCTTTTTCATTAGAGCTGCAAGATCTTTATATTCTTTATTTAATGATATGTATTGTTTCTGGTCTGAAATGACGTCTGGCTGAATGATCAAATCACTTACCTCATCAAATCTATTCTTTACTATTTGTAACTTTTCTAACATACGATCTTCATTTCCTTTCGTTGTGGAAAGGGCTCACAAATTTACAATTTTTTAAATGACTTTTAATTTGAAATATAGCCTCGTTTTGAACTTTGAAAACAATTCATCAAAATAACCTACGCCCTAATTTTTCAGTTTCCGTTTTGGAGACGATAGCAAAACTTGCTAATAAAGCTGATGCTAAAATAACAAGAAATCTTGCAATGTAAACAGATACGTTTCCGAAGTCAATATCATAATACCCCATAGCTCTAAAGACTTCAGCAAAAATAAACGTAAAAATAGCCAATGTAAATAAAAGCGAATTTTTAGTACTACAGCTATCATTATATAAGAGGGAAAGCATCGCGACTACTAATAAGCTTATTGCACCTAAAAACATTACTGCATAATGAAGCGTATTTTGAGTAAAGTCTCGCAGCATATTTATAAATTCAAATAACAAATATCCATTTATTAACATGAGCACAATAAAGATACTCCTTGAAAATATGCTTGACCTTTTGAAAGAAACTTTTGGAAATAGCGCCACTATTAACGCAAGAAATGAAACGAAGTTGAAAATCAAAGATGTGATGGCTATCATTGCATTTTCATACCAAACGGTAAGGATGCTTGACATTCCATATAAAGTAAAAAATAAAAGAAGAAAGGGGTTTACTGACACCTTTTTGAAATACAAGATAACACCTAAAAAAGAAAAGCTTACCACACCTCTTATAAAGCGATACCATGCAAAATCTTCTGTTTGGTATATTACTACACTAATAGTAAGAAGAGAAAATCCAAGTAGCGTGAGAATTTTTTTATGTCCTTGAGAAACTACAGGTTGTAACATAGATGCGATACTAAATCCTAAATGAAATATAAATTAGCCTTAAAAATAGATAAACTCTCCATATTCAGATTGTATGGTAAGTTTTTTCTCTTCGGAAGCTTCTACTCTACCAACGATCTGAGCATCTACATTAAACGATTTTGAAATTGCTATAATATCTGAAGCTATTTCCTCTGGCACATAGATTTCCATACGATGGCCCATATTAAAAACTTGATACATTTCTTTCCAGTCTGTGTTACTCTCAGACTGAATTAATTTAAACAATGGTGGCACTTCAAACATATTATTTTTAATAATATGAAGATTTTCAATAAAGTGTAAAATCTTTGTTTGTGCTCCTCCACTACAATGTACCATCCCGTGGATATCGCTAGAAGTGTATTTTGAGAGTATTTTTTTAATAATTGGCGCATAGGTTCGCGTAGGTGACAATACTAATTTGCCAGCATTCAACGGACTCCCCGGTACGGCGTCTGTTAACTTTTTTGAACCGCTATATACCAAATCTTTAGGAACGGAATGGTCAAAACTTTCAGGATATTTATGAGCAAGGTAGTTGTCAAATACATCATGACGCGCGCTTGTTAACCCGTTACTACCCATTCCGCCGTTATATTCCCTTTCATAACTAGCTTCTCCGTACGAAGACAATCCAACAATCACGTCACCTGGTTTAATATTGGCATTATCAATCACATTGCTACGCTTCATTCTTGCAGTAACAGTACTATCGACAATTATTGTTCTTACCAGATCTCCCACATCTGCTGTTTCACCTCCCGTTGAATGAATTTTAACGCCAAAGCTTTCTAGTTCTTTCAGCAATTCTTCTGTACCATTTATAATGGCTGAAATAACTTCTCCGGGAATCAGATTTTTATTTCGTCCAATAGTTGAAGAAAGTGTAATATTATCTGTAGCACCTACACATAATAGATCATCCACATTCATAATTAAAGCATCCTGAGCAATGCCTTTCCACACCGAAATATCTCCCGTTTCCTTCCAATACATATACGCCAGAGAAGATTTGGTGCCCGCTCCATCTGCATGCATAACCAAGCAGTAATCCTCATTACCAGTTAGATAATCCGGGACAATCTTACAAAATGCTCTTGGAAACAATCCTTTATCAACATTTTTAATGGCATTGTGCACATCTTCTTTTCCTGCGGAAACACCACGTTGTGTATATCGTTTTGAAATTTCTTGGCTCATATGACAAATGTAAAAAAAGAAAACCTCACTTTCTCAAGTGAGGTTTTTTTACAATAAAATAGTTATTAACGTGTAAATAATAATTCACGATATTTAGTAAGTGGCCATAACTCGTCGTCCACTAATAATTCGAGTTTATCACAATGGTAACGGATTTCATCAAAATATGGTTTTACTTTATGGCAATAATCCATTGCTAATTTTTCGGAATCATTAAGTTTATTCGCTTTTTTACGCTCATTGATCATTTCCGTAATACCCTTATTGATCTTTTCAATATGCTCGCTAATTTGCTCTATCAAACTCATTTGTTCTCCAGCAAATTTTTTGAAGTTCTTTCCGTAGATATCTTTAATTCCCTGTACATTTTCAATTAGAATATTTTGGTACCTAATTGCGGTTGGAATTACGTGATTTCTGGCAATGTCACCCAAGACGCGACCTTCAATTTGAATACGTAAGGCGTACTCTTCTATTTCGATTTCATGACGGGCTTCAATTTCTACTTTACTCATGATGCCTAATCCTTCGTATAGATCAATAGTGCTTTTAGAAATCTGTGCTTTTAAGGCTTCCGGAGTGGTTTTGTTATTACTAAGCTTACGTTTTTTAGCTTCTTTTTCCCAAGCTTCTCCGTACCCATCACCTTCAAAACGGATACGCTTTGAGTCTTTAATATACTCACGAAGTACGTTGAAGATAGCGTCATCCTTCTTCATTTTTTTATCTTTGATCAACCCATCCACTTTATCTTTGAAGTCGATTAACTGTTTTGCTACAATTGCATTTAAAACGGTCATTGGTTTAGCACAGTTGGCAGTAGAACCCACAGCCCTAAATTCAAATTTATTCCCCGTAAAAGCAAAAGGGGACGTTCGGTTTCTGTCTGTATTATCTAAGAGAATTTCAGGAATTTTACCAACAACATTCAATTTTAAATCGGTCTTATCCTCTGGAGAGAGCTTTCCATTCTTTACTTTTTCAAGTTCATCAAGGACAGCGGTTAATTGTGACCCTATAAATACTGAAATAATTGCAGGTGGTGCTTCATTTGCCCCTAAACGATGGTCGTTACTAGCACTTGCAATAGCTGCTCTTAATAATTCTTCATATTCATTTACAGCCTTAATTGTATTGATAAAAAATGTCAAAAACTGAAGATTCTTCATCGGTGTACTACCAGGACCTAATAAGTTAACTCCTGTATTGGTTGCTAATGACCAGTTATTATGCTTTCCACTACCATTAATACCTGCAAAGGGTTTCTCATGAAATAGCACGGTAAAATTATGTCTGTCTGCCACCTTATTCATCACATCCATTAATAAGGAATTGTGATCTACAGCAAGATTGGTTTCTTCAAAGATTGGTGCCAACTCAAACTGATTTGGAGCTACCTCATTATGTCTCGTTTTTACTGGAATTCCTAATAGCATTGATTCTGTTTCCAGATCCCGCATATAATTTAGGACACGTGTGGGTATAGAACCAAAATAGTGATCGTCCAGCTGCTGTCCTTTTGCCGAAGCATGGCCTAACAAGGTTCTACCAGCCAGATTAATATCGGGTCTAGACTTTGCCAGAGCTTTATCAATTAGAAAATATTCTTGTTCCCATCCTAAGGTTGCATTTACTTTAGCAACACTTTTGTCAAAATATTTTGCAACCGCTGTTGCCGCTTGGTCCACTGATTGCAAGGCGCGCAATAAAGGTGTTTTATTATCGAGTGCTTCTCCTGTATAAGCAACAAAAACTGTTGGAATACAAAGCGTAGTTCCAAAAATAAATGCTGGTGAAGTTGGATCCCATGCTGTATAGCCTCGAGCTTCGAAGGTATTTCGAATACCTCCATTGGGGAAACTAGAAGCATCAGGTTCTTGCTGTACTAGTTGTCCGCCACCAAACTTTTCAATCGCTCCATCCTCAGTTGTTTCAAAAAAAGCATCATGTTTTTCGGCAGTAGAACCCGTTAAAGGCTGAAACCAGTGTGTATAATGAGTAGCTCCTTTTGAGATCGCCCATTCTTTCATTCCTGTAGAAATGTGATCTGCCACACTACGGTCTATTTTAGACCCGTTGACGATTGCATCCTGTACACTTTTATAGGAATCTTTGGTGAGATATTGACGCATCGCATCGTTGTTAAAAACATTTTGACCAAATATGGACGAGCGTCGTTCTGGTTCGTTTACATTAATGACAGGACGATTAAACGTCTCTTTAATAGCATGAAATCGTAATGTGGACATAGTTTGTGCTTTCTAAAGTTTTATAATTTTAAAGCCACAAAAATATACTTTTATACACTACACCCCCCTATTTTTAATGTTAAGTTATTAATAAATGTAGTTTTTATGTTAATAACCCCTAAAAAATTAAGGAGTAAAACCAAATGTATCCTTAATTAGCTAAAAAAGCCATGCTAATAAATAGACAATATGCGATTACAATGAATACTCCTTTTATGCGGCCAATTTCAAATTTCTTCGGAAGGAAAGCCAACGGAATTAAAATCGCTGCAAAACCTAACATCCACCAGATGTCGTTTGTGAGCACTTCCTGACTTTTTACAGCAATAGGCTGAATCAATGCTGTTATACCAAGTACTGAAGCAATATTAAAAATATTAGAACCAATTAAATTTCCTAAGGAAATAGCTTTCTCCTTTTTTAACGCAGCAATTACAGAAGCCGCCAGTTCTGGTACGCTGGTTCCTACGGCAATCATCGTCACGGCAATAATTCGTTCACTAATTCCCATGATAATTGCTACATCGACTGCCCCTTTAACCAATAATTCACTACCGCCATATAAAGCAGCTCCCCCAATCAACAACCAAATTATTATTTTAAAATTTGATGATTTTGATAATCCGTCGTCTACTCCATCATCAACTGGATGTGTCTTTATACTTTTTCGAGCTCTATCAATTAATAAGTATAAATAAATAAATAGCATTGCCAGCAATCCTCCTCCCTCCAGTCTTGAAATTTCATTACCACTTTTCAGAATAAAATATAGAGCCCCCGACATGATCATCATAACTGGCCAATTAAATTTATAAAAATCTTTGTCGATTGCTAGTGGTGCTATTACAGCTGTAATCCCTAACACCAAACCAATATTCGCTATATTAGACCCTATTACATTTCCCAGAGAAATATCACTAAAACCATTTAAAGCAGCTTGAATACTAACTAATAATTCTGGAGCAGAGGTAGCAAAAGAAACTACCGTAAGCCCTATTACCATTTTTGATAAGTTAAGTTTAAAGGAAAGTCCTACCGAAGCACGAACCAAAAACTCTCCTCCTACTACTAATAAAATTAATCCCAAAAAAATGTAAAGAAAACTCATACGTGTATATTAAGGTAGCGAAGATACTGATTGCTTATTTTAAATTAAAATGAATAGTTTTTACCAAGTATAGATTGAAAATCTTCTAATCAAGATATAAATCTCATTTGATAGTGTATTTTTTGTAATTTTATAATATGAAAAAACATTTTTTTAAAACCCTTGCTAAGATCAATAAAGTTGTGCTGCCTAGTTATACAAAAAAGGGAGTAGATTTAGCAAAAGCCTCTAAACTTCAGATGGCCATATTTGGATATAAATTATGGGTTACAAAGAATGCTTTGGACTAATAGGTAAGTAATGCTCTATGTTCATAGCGTTGCAATTTAGAAGCACCTTTTAGAAATTCTAGTTCAATCAGGAAGTTGCATTGAACAATTTCGCCACCCAATTTTTCAATGAGTTTACAAGCGGCTTGAGCTGTCCCGCCAGTTGCTAAAACATCGTCATGCAATAATACTTTATCCCCTTTTTGTATGGCGTCCTCATGAATTTCTAGTGCATCCATTCCATATTCTAAAGTATAAGGTTGCTTCAAGGTTTCAAAAGGTAATTTTCCAGGTTTCCGTATGGGAACAAAACCAGCTTTTAACTCTTTTGCCATAAGGGTTGCAAAAAAGAAACCACGCGACTCGATACCTACCACTTTATCTATAGATTGCATTTCGGTAAGTCGTAATAATTCCTGAACACAAAGATCCATAGCTTCTGGGCTTGCCAATAACGGTGTGATATCTTTAAAAACCACTCCTGGTTTCGGAAAATCTGGAATATCTCGAATATATTTTTCAAGTGCAATCATATACTAAAAGTACACATTTTAAAAGGAATCAATACAAATTAGTACAAATTAAATTACCTTTAAAGTGAATACAATAACAAAATGATTCCTTCATGAAGAAATCCCTTCTAATCGCTTTTATTACGCTTGTAAGCATATGTTCGCTTTCTGCACAATCTGATCAAAACACAACAGATCTAGAAGCCATTACAGCCACACTAAACGATTATATTGATGGTACAAGCAATGGCGAAATAGACAGGTTAAAGCAAGCATTTCACCCAGACTTTAATTTATATACCGTTGTGGCAGATACATTAAGAATTCGTAATGGCGCAGAATATATTAGCTATTTTAAAGAAGGAGAAAAGAACAATCGAAAAGGCAAAATACTAGCCATAGATCATGAAAACTATGCAGCTACAGCCAAAGTAGAAATTGAAATCCCAGATAGGGCTGTTTATATAGATTATTTCTTATTGCTGAAATATAGAGGAGCATGGAAAATAGTACACAAATCGTATACACAAAGATTCCATTAAAAATAATGACAGTAGCGAGGGTTTAAAATATTTTTGAGCAAAAATATAATTGACAACATAAAAATAAAAAACCCACGCTATAGCGTGAGTTTTTTGCTCTTAGTGACCTCGACAGGATTCAAACCTGTAACCTCTTGAGCCGTAATCAAGTGCGCTATTCAGTTGCGCCACGAGGCCGTAATTGGGGTGCAAATATAAAAAATTACTTCTTAGATTTCACTATGATTTAGAATAAAATTAGAAGCATTACCCTTTGTTTGTTTATGAAAAATTTAGCAATAAAGAAATCTATGTATTAGTAACTTTACCAAAAAACTTATACCAATGACAAAAATTATTAAAGATTCTGATAATGAACAAGAGCGAGATTATATTTTACAAGATAATAAGAAAACTATCTTTGGTATTCGCTTTATAGTTACAACCTTACTTATATTAATTATTGCTGTAGTAGCTACCGCTTTTTATCTTGACTGGTTTTAATATATCATAAAAAAAGCTCACCCTGTTTGGTGAGCTTTTTACATTTAAGATTGTTTGCTTAGTATATAGCTCTTAATGCTGTAATATCATTCTGATTAAACTCTCCATCTGCACTCGCACTAAAACATGCTAGCATAATAGAAGTTGAATCATAGCCCGTAGGTGTTCCCCCTACGTGATTTGCTCCTACACCTGCAGTTCCTTCATTAGAGTTTTGCCCACAACTTTGACGGCTAAACCAGTCTGTATGACGGAAACCTACAGAGTGACCAATTTCATGTGTAATGACATGTTCATTTACATTAGTTGAATACCCACTTAAACCATAGATCTGTACAAATTTGTTTGGCAGACCGTTACTAGGAAAGCCAGCACTACCTCCTGCACCATTTGGATTATTTACCGTATTATTATATACCACCATATCTTTATTTTGATATGCAGTACCAAAAGTAAGTGTAAAGCTAATAGACACACCACTTAAGCGGTTGTAGTTATTTACAGCCCATTGCAAAGCGGTTTGTTCTTTGCTGGATAGAGCTTGACTACCTCCCGTATATCCAATAATGGAAATATTTCTGCCTTGACTTACCAGACTATTTGTTACATACTGTCTTCCTTGAACATTTTCATCAATGTTGCCCAAGGCACGCAACTGTTCTTCAGTCATAGTAATATCATCTTCGATAAAAATTCGTTCTTCGGTAGTACCATCGGGGAAATGAAAGGTTCCGTAGCGAACAAAATTAGTGTTCATCTCTAATCGTTCTACAATATCCATAAGATCTTGTGGAACTTCTTTTTGAAGATCTGCTTCTTCATTGAAGTTTTCGTCTTTAGAGCAAGACACAAACAATAGACTCATAGCTGCAACAGCTACAAATCCGAACTTTAATTTTCTCATAATTAAGGGATTTTGAATTAATAAATAAAAATTTGTTAGGTTAACCTGAAGCCTAAAATAATCAATTTATTAACATAACCTTAATTTATTATCGAATAAATTAAATATTTAACATTAATATCTCATATAATATGAGAATATAATAACAGTGTAGGAATTTTCTTATTAGCTTATTTCAGCGCTTAAACCTGCCTCCAACAGCATCGTACAACGAGGTTTAAGTTCTTCAAAACTTCCTGTTTTTACCGTACACTGTCCTTTGTAATGTACAATAATAGAACATTGCTCAGCTTGTTCTGGAGTATGATCACAAGCGTAGATTAGGGTGTCTATAACATGATCAAAAGTATTTACATCATCGTTATATAAAATTATTTCGTTGTGCTTCTCTGTTTTTTCAGCAAGCAATACATCTTCTTCAATTTTTTCTTTGGTACTCATGGGGATTTGTTTTTTCAGAAAATAACGTTACTAATTTACAAATTTTGCTGCAATCCAGTTGTTACGTTCCTTATTTTCAACGAATGTTAACTCCAAATTATTACATTCTTGAGTAATTAATGAAAGATCTTCACGGTAAAATCCGCTTAAAAATAACAGACCTCCTTTTTTTAAAACCTTCGAATAAATCTTCATATCTTGAAGTAATATGTTTCTATTGATATTCGCAATAATGATATCATATTGCTCTTCTGTTGGAATGACAGAAGCATCCCCTAACAACACTTGTATATTTGAACAATGATTTCTTGCAATGTTCTCTTCACTATTCTCTACACACCAAGCATCAATATCGATGGCGTCTAGACGAGTAGCACCTTTCATTTCAGCAAGAATAGCCAGAACTGCTGTCCCGCAGCCCATATCCAGTACATGTTTTCCTTTAAAATCGTTTTTCAAAATATGCTGCAACATCATATATGTCGTTTCATGATGTCCCGTCCCAAAAGACATTTTAGGTTCAATAACAATTTCATAATCGACATCAAAAGCTTCATGAAATGGAGCTCTCACAGCACATTGATCATCTACTACAATAGGTTGAAAATTCTTCTCCCATTCTGCATTCCAATTGACTTGTTCGATTTCTTTTTTCTGAAAGTTAATCGTAAACTCATCCGATTGCAATACTTGAATATTCTTTAAAATAGTTTCATTCCATTCCTCTTTCTGAATATAAGCCAACACTCCTTCCTCATTTTCTACAAAACTTTCAAAACCCGCATATCCTAATTCGGCTATCAATATTTCTGAACCTGGTTGCAAAGGGCTCACCTTAAAGTCGTATTCAATATAAACCTGTGACATCTATTTATTTTGAAAAGCATTTACAATAGCCATAAAACTTTCAGCACTTAAGGATGCGCCGCCAATAAGCCCTCCATCAACATCTGGCTGACTAAAGATTTCCGTTACATTATTTGGTTTGACACTTCCTCCATACACTATAGAAACCTGATTGGCTATAGCTTCCGAATAATTTTCAGCAACCGTTTCCCTAATAAAATGATGCATTTGTTGTGCCTGATCTGGAGTTGCAGTCTCGCCAGTTCCTATAGCCCACACAGGCTCATACGCCAACACTATGTTTTTAAAATTTTCTTCTGAAATATGAAACAGACCTTCCTCTAATTGCTCTTTTACCACCTCATAATGGTTTCCAGCCTTTCGCTGGTCCAACTCCTCCCCAAAACAGAAAATAATATGCATTCCATTGTCGAGTGCTGTATTTACTTTTTCAGAAAGTACCGAATTGTCTTCATTATAATAAGAGCGCCGCTCACTATGCCCTACTATTACAGTCTTCACTCCTACACTTTTTAGCATCGCTGCAGACACTTCGCCTGTAAAAGCTCCGGCATCTGACTGATGCATGTTCTGTGCTGCGACTTCAATTTTATGATCCCGAAGGCTTTCAAAAGCGGCATATAAGTTTGTAAACGAAGGTGCTACAATAATAGCAACGTTTTCCGGTAAGACTTGCTTTTTTAAATCATTTAATAACGTTTGTGTTTGCGACAAATCGTTATTCATTTTCCAGTTTCCTGCTACTATTTTCTTCCTCATAAGTTTTATTCCTGCAACAGCAGAAATTCATTTTTTAAATTAGCGATTTACAATCTTAGGATCCAACCATCCGTAAATGATGTCCACAAAAATATTGATAATAATAAATAAAGCAGCAATGGTTATCACTGCACCCATAATGATGGGTAAGTCCAATGTATTTAAAGCATCTACAATTTCTTTCCCTAAACCATTCCACCCAAAAATATACTCGACAAACACAGCACCTGCAAGCATAGAAGCAAACCAACCAGAGATTGCTGTAACTACAGGATTTAAAGAGTTTTTTAGTGCGTGT
The DNA here is from genome assembly GCF_042664795.1 of Jejudonia soesokkakensis. NCBI lineage: Bacteria > Pseudomonadati > Bacteroidota > Flavobacteriia > Flavobacteriales > Flavobacteriaceae > Jejudonia > Jejudonia soesokkakensis. Next base: position 122,391 of record NZ_JBHTBN010000006.1, on the reverse strand, counting down.
TTTCTAATGATGGTAAAGAACGACAACCCTTTGGCTTTGGCTGTTCTAATATAGTCCTGACTTAATACTTCCAGCAACGAATTACGCATTAACTGACTTACGACTGCCAACGGCCGAATACCCAATACAATTGCCGGCAAAATAATATTCTTCCATTGTATGTATTTTCCTTCCCCAAAATCGTCCACTTCATACAAACTCCCCGTCATGTTTAAATTGGTGTATTCATGCAACAAAAATCCAAAGATCCAGGCAAATAGTATAGCGCTGAAAAAGGAAGGCACACTCATCCCCAACGTACTTATAAACTGTATAAATCTATCAATCCAACCGTCTTTAAACACTACAGAAACAATCCCTAAAAAAACACCTAAAAGCATTGCAATACAAATTGCCGATACCGCCAGCACAAAGGTGTTCGGTAATGTTTCAGCAATAACCGAGCTTACTTCCTTTCCGTTTTTTTGAAAAGATTCGCGCATGTAAGGCAGTTTAATCACCACATCTGTAGATGCAACAGCAAACAGCTTTGTGGCACTGTATTTTCCTTCGGAAAGAAAAGTGTAATCATCTGGATTCTGACTGTGAAACGAAAGTGGCGATAGGTCATTAAGGTATTGCAAATACTGAATACCAATGGGTTGATCAAATCCGTATTTTTTCTTAACAACTGCAAGTTGCTCTTCATTCTCATTCTGTCCTAGCATCATACGAGCCGGATCTCCTGGAAGGATCGTAAACAGAAAAAATATCACTGTGACAACGCCAAAAAGCGTAAGTAGTGCATATCCTAATTTCTGAAGAATGTATTGGACCAATTAGTTATTTTTTAGAGCTTCAACTTCTTCTATAGTATACAATTTAAATTCAAAATCTTCCCCAAATAATTGCTTAGCATATTCTTCAAGCGTAGTATTAAAACCCGCCTCCGCTCTTCGTTTATTTACATTTTCAACGTCTGCAATAGGCCAGATAAATGGATTATCCTCATCATAACTCATGCCTTGTGTCCCATAGATCTGCGGCTCGCCTTTCCACATTAAATGACGATCTTCCATCATAGCTACTAATCTAAAAGGAATTTCTCCAGCTTCTCCCGCTGCTTTTATGGTAGGAAGATGTTTTGAGATCACTTCATCAGAACTATGCTGAATAACATACCAAGCTGCTTCATTAGTAGGTTCTCCCACCATTGATTTTCCCGGATACCCTCTGGTGTTTAATATTCGCTCTACAAAAGTGAGGTTGGTACTATCTATTACATTCTGAAAGCTCCAGAGATCTCCGTTGTATTGCTCTTCTGTCAAGCCCATTTCTTGTCCTAAACGCACTCTTTCTTCATTGGAGACATGCATCAACTTTCGGTATTGTTGGTCTAAAATGGCAATACTATCTAGTTTTCTTTTCAGCGGAATATCCAGATTAGGGGTAGCTGTTGTAAGGGTTTCTAATTGTAAGTCCTTCGCATCATTCCAATGCAGTTTTTGCATAATAGTCCCCTTCTGAAGCTCCAGAATTCCCGGATTACTTCGTACTATTGTTTTAAGAGTTGTTTCGTCACAGAAATAGAATTTGAAGTTCAGATTATAATCATCTACTAATGCTTCCGTCTTTTCCTGAGAAGAAGCACTAAGACCAATCACTTTATATCCTTTCTTTAAGGCTTCATCGGTGACCTCTTTCACAGGAATGTATCCGTCCTTTTCAGTATTCTGAAGGTTATACGCAATAATCACAATTAAGTTGTCTTCAGCTAGAAAAGCTTCGGTATATTTTTCACCTTCACGTTCGATGCTAAAGTCATGGATAGGCGGCTCATAACCAGCCTGTATTTCTTCGGTCTCCACACTAATGTAAGTGCCTCCAGGTACTTGCGGATAATCCCCGCTGGTAGTCACAATTTTTTCTTTTCCGTCGACTTCAAATTTCCAGTGATAATCAAACACAGGTTTTGGTGCACCTTCTGGCATTTGCATGCCTTTAGTAATATTAGCACCTATTTTATACGGTCTAAAATCAATATAGGGTAAATGTTGTAGTACTTGATAGGTTACAAACAAACAGAATATAAACGATAAGAACATGATAATAGTTCTTGAAAATTTGGTAAAAAATGGCTTGATGTGTTTTCTTCCAAGCACTAAAATCAAGATCAGAACAAGTAATACGAGATCCTTATAAAAAGACTGCCACGGCGTTAATTTGAGCGCATCTCCAAAACACCCACAGTCGGTTACTTTATTGAAGTACGCTGAGTAGAATGTAAGAAACGTAAAGAAAATAATCATAAGCGAAAGCATCCACAATGTGAATTTTTTTGCATACCCTATAATGATCATTACCCCAAGAAGGACTTCCAAAATCACGACAAAAATAGCGATGACCAATGCATACGGAACCAAAAATTCTAGATTTAAAACTTCCGGAGCGAAATAATCTTTCAGTTTAAATGAAAACCCAACGGGATCATTTAGCTTGATTAAACCGCTAATAATAAATAATATTCCTACGAATATTCTTGAAATTCCTACCAGTACTCTCATTTTCTATGTATTATTTTTATTCTCTGTATCTAAATGTATTAAAGCAAACACAGCATAATTCAGCATATCCTGATAATTTGCATCAATCCCCTCACTTACCAATGTTTTTCCTTTATTATCTTCAATTTGTTTTACTCTTAATAATTTTTGAAGAATGAGATCGGTTAGCGAACTCACTCTCATGTCCCTCCAGGCCTCCCCATAGTCGTGATTTTTGTCCAACATTAATTGCTTTGTAAGCGCCACCTTTTCATCATACAATTGCGTAGCTTCTTCTAACGACAAGTCGGGTTGCTCAACAATTCCTTTTTCAAGCTGTATCAATGCCATCACACTGTAATTGATAATTCCTATGAATTCGCTCACCTGCCCTTCGGCTACTTTTTGTTCTTTGTTTTGTTGCAATCCTCTAATGCGCTGTGCTTTTATGAAGATTTGGTCGGTTAATGACGGTAATCTCAAAATACGCCAGGCGCTTCCGTAATCTTTCATTTTATTGATAAACAAAGCTCTGCATGTTTCAATTACATCATTGTATTCTTTAGAAGTATCTGCCATGTGGATGTCTGAGATTTTGCGTAAATTTCGGCTAAATAAATCAATTTAAAAAATTGAAAACCATCAATTGTAAAGGTACACGTATCGAGCTTTCTTCCCCAAAAGTTATGGGGATCATTAATATCACTCCAGATTCTTTTTTTGACGGCGGAACAAACACTACCAAAAGAGCTGTTCTTCTTAAAGCCGAAAAAATGCTTACTGAAGGCGCAACCTTTCTGGATGTAGGCGGCTATAGTTCTCGCCCGGGCGCTGTTCATATTCCTGAAACGGAAGAACTAAACCGTGTGATTCCAACTATTGAAGCTATCGTACAAGCTTTTCCTGAAGCTTATATCTCGATAGATACGTTCCGAAGCAAGGTTGCAAAAGCAGCTGTTGAATCGGGCGCTGCCATTGTCAACGATATTTCGGCAGGCAAGCTAGACATTAACATGATTTCTACTGTAGCTAAACTGAAAGTACCTTACATTATGATGCATATGAAAGGTACGCCGCAAACGATGTCACAGCAAACCGATTATCAAAATATTACAAAAGAGGTATTATTTTATTTTTCTGAAAGAATTGCCGAAGCCAGAAAAGCAGGAATTAACGATATTATTGCAGATCCGGGTTTTGGCTTTGCCAAAACCCGACAACAAAGCTTTACAGTATTAAAACAACTGGAATTATTTAAAGCCTTGGATGTTCCCATTTTAGCAGGTCTTTCCAGAAAATCGATGATCTACAAAACGCTTAAAACTGAAGCCGAGTATGCCCTTAACGGAACCACTGCATTAAACAGTATTGCGCTTTTAAAAGGCGCGAACATTTTACGGGTTCACGATGTAAAAGAAGCCGTGGAATGTGTAAAATTGCATCAGGAATTTATAAATTTATCCTAACTTTACCCAAACAACCTTTTTCTTGGAGCTACTCGATTTTACCAAATTCAGAATTATAGATGCTATCGATATTGTACTCGTAGCATTTTTACTTTATTATCTCTACAGATTAGTAAAAGGCACTGTTGCAATCAATATTTTTATAGGAATTGTTATTATCTATGGAATTTGGAGATTAACCGAATTGCTTCAGATGGAATTACTAAGTAAGATCCTGGGCGGATTTCTAGGCGTAGGAATGTTTGCTTTGATCGTCGTCTTTCAACAGGAAATACGCAAATTTCTATTAATGTTGGGCTCTACCAATTTTAGTGCACGTAAACGAATTCTTAAAAAATTTAATCTGTTTAAAGGAGAAGCCCAACTTTCAACAGATGTGAGTGCCATCATCAAAGCATGTAAAAAAATGAGTGGTAGTAACACCGGGGCGCTTATTGTGATACAACGCAACAACAGTTTGGATTTTGTAAAACAATCTGGTGACGAGATGAAAATGGAAGTGAATCAGCCAATTATTGAAAGTGTTTTTTATAAGAACAGTCCGCTACATGATGGCGCTATGATAATTGAAGAAAATCACATTACTGCAACACGAGTTATCTTACCTGTTTCCAACGATCGTAACATTCCGTTGCGCTTTGGTTTGCGACACAGAGCTGCCGTAGGCATTACCGAAAAGACAGACGCAGTATGCATCGTAGTTTCCGAAGAAAACGGACAAGTATCCTATTTAAAAGAAGGAGATTTTGTGTTGTTTGAAGATTTAGAAGAATTAAAAACTATGTTGGAGAAAGACCTCCGTAAGTGATATTCCTATGGAAGAAAATCAGCTAGCTCATACCAATTCCTCTTCTCAGGTTTCAACAGCAGCACGAATAGAAAGTGTATGCGCCAACTGCAAAAGACCTCTTGCAACTTCAGACCGATTTTGTAATGATTGTGGCGCCAAAGTAATAGATAAGCGTCTCACCATGGGGTTTCTCTTTACTGAAGCAAAAGAGAGTTTTTTTAGCTTAGATTCAAACAGACCTTTACTTACATTTATTCATCTTTTTACTAGACCAGAAGAAGTTATTGGTGGTTACATTAATGGTGTTCGTAGAAAATACATTAATGCTTTTGGATATTTTACTATAGCCATAACACTGTCAAGTTTTTTCTATTTTGTGATTTTCAAATTATATCCAAACGCATTTGATGCGCTCTATGCAAATCAGGATTTTTCAGATCCACAGATTCAAATGCAACAGGAAATCCAGAGAACCATTTTTGAATATCAATCGGTTATATTCTTTGTAGCTATCCCATTTTTAGCACTACTGTCAAGATTGGTCTTTCTGAAAAACAAACGCTACAATTTTGCCGAACACCTTATTATAAATCTATACGGATACGCTCAAGTTTCTATTGTTTCAATTATGGTGTATTCATTAACTGCTTGGTCACCAGAGATATTTAGGATCGCTATTTTTAGTGCGTTTGCTATACAGTTAGGCTATTACTTCTATATTTTAAAAAGATTATTTGAGATCAGTTGGAAAAAGATGATTATTAAAACATTAGTTTTCTTAGCTATATTAGTCCCTATTTACATAGGGGTAAGCATATTGGTTTTTGCAATATTGGCAATTACTGGGGCTATAGATTTTCAAGAGATGATAGAAGCAGAACGAGCAAAAAGAGCAGTCTCCTATATTGCTTCTTCGGTCATAAACTGGACCTCATAAAGGGTACGATAATAGCCGTTCTCCAGCTGAAGCAATTCTGTATGAGTTCCTGTTTCCACTATTTTACCAGCGTCCATTACTAAAATCTTATCAGCTTTTTTAATAGTTGCCAAACGGTGTGCAATGACAATGGACGTGCGTCCCTTTGTAATTTTCTCGGTAGCGGTTTGAATTAATTCTTCAGAATAGGTATCAACCGAAGAAGTCGCTTCATCTAAGACTAATATACTTGGCTTACTTACATACGCTCTTAAAAAAGCCAACAATTGTCGTTGTCCTGAAGACAACATGGTGCCCCGTTCTTTTACATTATACTGGTACCCTCCTGGCAATGTTTTTATAAAAGTATGAACTCCTATCTCTTTAGCTGCTGCTATAACAGTTTCTTCAGAAATTGTTTCATCATTTAAAGTGATATTATTTAAAATTGTGTCTGCAAATAAGAACACATCCTGTAATACTACGGCGATATTTCCGCGAAGCGATTCTAAGGTAAACTCCTTTATTGATGTATCATCTACTAAAATCACACCACTCTCTATCTCATAAAAGCGACTCAATAAATTAATGATAGTTGATTTTCCTGCTCCTGTAGCTCCAACAATGGCAATAGTTTCGCCTGGATTTACAGTAAACGAAATATCCTTAAGCACTTTTTCTCCTTCTACATAACTAAATACCACATTTTTAAAATCAATCTTGCCTTTTGGATGCGCTAACACTAATTCACCGTGATCTTGAATATGAGACTTGGTATCTAAAATCCCAAACACTCTATTGGCAGCAACCATACCCATTTGCAAGGTGTTAAACTTATCTGCTATTTGCCGGAGCGGTCTAAACAGCATCTGAGAATACTGGATAAAGGCAGTCACAATACCTAAAGTAATAATTCCACCTCCTGCCGCATTTAAGCCACCATACCAAACGATCAAACCAATACCCAAACTGGAAGCCATCTCTGCTATAGGAAAGAAAATGGAGTTATACCAAACTGTTTTAATCCATGCTTTTTTGTGTTTTTCATTTATGGTTTTAAATTGATCGAATTCTGTTTGCTCTCTAGTAAAGATTTGAACAATCTTCATACCTGTAATTCGTTCCTGTACAAATGAATTTAAATTAGCTACTTGATTACGTACATCTTCAAAAGCTACTTTCATCGCTCGCTGAAAAACACGAGTAGCATATAAAATAAATGGTAAAATTGCAAAAACGATCAAAGCCAATCGCCAACTCTTATACACCATGATGCCCGCAATAGCTGCCATTTTCAAGAGATCACTAATAATCATAAACAACCCCTGACTAAAGATTGAAGAAATCGTCTCTATATCATTAACAGCTCTAGTCGTTAATCTTCCAACAGCATTTTTGTTATAGTATTCCATTTTAAAACCCGTCATTAATTTGAAGAGTTTTACACGAATATCTTTAATAACATGTTGTCCCAGCCAGTTAGCATAATAAATAAAAGCAAATTGAAAAATCACCTCTAACACCAGCACAACTAACATTAGAATGATATAAAATTGAAGCTCAGGTAAATCACGCAAGGTCATTCCCTTGTCAATCGCTAGTTGTAGAAAGTGCGGACTTAGTACTGCAAGTCCAGACATTATAATCGCCGCAAAAGCCACAAAATAAAAAATACCACGATACGCATTGGTAAACTTTAAGAGCCTTCCAAATAATCTAAAATCAAATGCTTTCCCTGTTCCTTTATCTTGACTCATAATATAGTCTGTGTATCACAACCTTTTAATCTTTTACAAATATCGCTGACGGATATTCCACTTTAGTAAGGTATAACCCATGTGCTGGCGCCGAAGCCCCTGCGTTACTTCTATCCTTACTCTCTATAATAGCATGAACTCCTTCCAGAAATAACTTTCCGTAGCCTACTTCTAATAACGTTCCCACTATAGCACGCACCATATTTCGCAAAAAACGATCTGCCTTAATTGTAAAAATCAGCGAATTTTTATCTTCGACCCAATCTGCTTTTTCTAATTTACAATAATACGTCTTCACATCGGTATTTGATCTGGAAAAGCATTGAAAATCGTTATAGTCTAATAACAAGGCGGCCGCTTCGTTCATTTTCTGAATATCGGGTTTTTGATATACATGATACGCAAGTTCTTCAAAAAAAGGATTCTTCGCTGTGGTAATGAGATATTCATATTCTCGTGCAGTAGCATCAAATCTAGCATGTGCATCTTCTTTTACCCTTATAATATTTTTTACTGAAATATCTTTCGGAAGAAAAGAATTCAGTCTAAAAATTACTTCGGAAAGATTTTCAATACGATCAAAATCAAAATGCGCAAACAACTGTTTTGCATGTACTCCGGCATCTGTCCTTCCTGCCCCCACAACCTGAATCTCTTTCCGAAGCAAGGTAGACAACGTCTTTTCTAAAACCTCTTGTACTGTAATTGCGTCTGGCTGATTTTGCCAGCCATGATAGTTCTTTCCGTGGTATGCTATCTCAATAAAATAACGCAACTCGTGTTTTTTCTGAAAATACAAAAGTACGATTTAGGTTGTTAGTAAACTAGCCGTTTTTAGGCAAACAAAGTATCTTTACACTCTCTATGAAAAAAATTCTATTGCTTAGCGACACCCATAGCTATATTGATGATGCTATTTTAAAACACGTGAACAATGCTGACGAAGTCTGGCATGCAGGCGACATTGGTGATCTTAAAGTAACTGATGCAATCAAAAAACTAAAACCATTACGTGCTGTGTATGGCAATATTGACGATGCAAAAGCAAGAGCAGAATTTCCACTCAATCATAGATTTACCTGTGAAGGTGTTGATGTTTTGATGACACATATTGGCGGATATCCGGGAAGGTACAGTTCGGCGATAAGAGAAATAATCTACGAGAATCCTCCTGCCCTTTTTATCTGTGGTCATTCGCATATCCTAAAAGTTATGAATGACAAAAAGCTTGGAGTAATACATATGAATCCGGGAGCAGTAGGCAAACATGGTTTTCATAAAGTACGGACAATGCTCCGATTTATAGTAACAAATGGTAAAATTGCCAACCTTGAAGTAATTGAATTCAAAAGGTAGTTAAATAGTAAAACCCTTACAGATGGCATTCTGTAAGGGTCTTGCACTAAAATATACTAAGCTCTAGTTTTAACGTAACCTGTCCACAGATTTTACGAGATCCTCATCCTTTTTGATGGCCTTATTGGCCAGCACTAAAAAAACGATAGAAATGATAGGTAAAAGCACCCCAATACCTTTCTCAGAAAGTAAACTTTCTCCAGATAAAGTTAGCGACCTGTACACGAAAACTCCCAGTAATACTAAATTTGTTAATATGGTTAAGCGATTTAATACAAATTGTAATTGTCGCTTTTTAAAACTTAAAATTGAAATAATTGTTATCGCAATACCACCAAATATCAATCCGAAAAATAACCATTCCGTTCGCTCCATAACAGGTGCACCTGTAGAATCATTCATCGTGGGAAACCATTGATACAAAGCACCCAGTAGAAGGATGACTATGATTAGATATATGGTTTGTATGCGTTGTAACATAAAATAATAATGATTGCGAGGGCAAAAATATGATTTCTTTTTGAAAGAATTAACTACTCAATTTAAAATATTATTGTATCATTGCAGTATCTATTCGTAACCAATTCAATCACGGTTACTTAGTCTTCGATTAAATTTTCAATAAATTTTTCTTCACAAAGAACTACAATTACATAACTAAAACATACATTTTTAAATGTTAGAAATTTCAGAATTAAAAGCAAAAAAGCTACCTGAACTTCAGGAATTAGCAAAAGCACTCAAAGTGCCTAAATACAAAAGCTTAAAAAAACTAGATCTTGTTTATCAAATTTTAGATTACCAAGCTGCCAATCCAAAAGCGGTTAAAGCAGTGGTTACAGAGGATGCTCCTGCTCAAAAAAAGGAAGGAAACGCTTCAGATAAAAAAGAGGATACTGCTTCAGACAAAAAAGAGGCTCCAAAATCTAATCCAGAAAGATCAAAATCAAAACCTACTAGAAAACCCAACCCGAGGCGTTCGAATGATAATCGTTCGAAAAATAATGATGCTTCAGAAAAGGATGGAAATTCTTCTAAAGAGGATACTAAAAAAGAATCTAATAAGGACGGCAATAAGTCTAATGACGATTCGTCTTCAGAAAATAAACGTTCTAACAATCGTTCTAAAAACGATAATCGTACTACAAAAAACGACAATCGTAACGATAATAGAAACGACAATCGCAAAGATAATAGCAAAAATTCTCGCAACAACGGAAATAAAGATACCCGTAATCGCTATAAAGAGCCAGATTATGAATTTGACGGCATCATTGAAAGTGAAGGGGTCTTAGACATCATGCAAGATGGCTACGGATTCTTGCGCTCAAGTGATTATAACTACCTTTCATCTCCAGATGATATTTATGTATCACAATCGCAGATTAGACTTTTTGGTTTAAAGAATGGAGATACTGTTCTTGGAGAAGTTCGTCCACCTAAAGAAGGTGAAAAATACTTCCCTTTAATTAAAGTAAATAAAATTAACGGTCAGCACCCAAATGTGGTTCGCGATCGTATTGCTTTTGAACACTTAACACCTTTGTTTCCACAGGAAAAATTTAACCTTGCCGATAAGCAAAGTACGATCTCCACACGAATTATAGATCTTTTTGCACCTATTGGTAAAGGACAACGTGGAATGATCGTTTCGCAGCCTAAAACAGGTAAAACGATGCTTTTAAAGGATATTGCAAATGCAATTGCTGCCAATCATCCAGAGGTTTATCAAATGATCCTCCTTATTGACGAACGTCCTGAAGAAGTAACAGACATGCAACGCAATGTTCGAGGCGAAGTAATTGCTTCAACCTTCGACAAAGAACCTGCAGAGCACGTAAGAATTGCTAACTTAGTTATAGAAAAAGCAAAAAGATTGGTAGAATGTGGGCACGATGTTGTAATCTTATTAGACTCGATTACACGTCTTGCTAGAGCATACAATACAGTACAACCTGCAAGTGGTAAAATTCTTTCTGGTGGTGTGGATGCAAATGCATTGAACAAACCAAAACGTTTCTTTGGAGCTGCGCGTAATATCGAAAATGGTGGCTCTCTAAGTATCATTGCTACGGCACTTACTGAAACTGGATCAAAAATGGACGAAGTTATTTTTGAAGAATTTAAAGGAACCGGTAATATGGAACTTCAGCTGGACAGAAAAATCTCTAACCGAAGAATCTTCCCAGCCATTGACCTTACCTCTTCAAGTACAAGACGTGACGATATGTTATTGGATGAAAACACCATTCAAAGAATGTGGGTAATGCGTAAATACCTTGCAGATATGAACCCTGTTGAAGCAATGGAATTTATCAATGATCGTTTTAAACAAACCAGAAACAATGAAGAATTCCTAATTTCGATGAACGGATAAAACTTTTAGAAATTATAATTCCTAAAGTTCCTCTTCTTAAAAAGAAGGGGAATTTTTTTTACAGAAAACTGTAACTTTATCGCTTACTATCACTCTTACATTTATGAAATATATCGCTTTACTCTTCACTTTTCTATTTATTTCCTGTGATTCTGAAAACAAGAAAGTTGAAAACTTTGATTTCACCACAACTTTCGAGACTTCAAAAGGAACACAAACCGCAACCTACGAAGAAGTCATCGAATTCTACACACAATTGGCAGCACATCACAAATCGGTTTCAATCTATGAGCTTGATAAAACAGACAGTGGAAAACCGCTAAACTTAGTTACCTTTAATACCGAGAGAACGTTTGAGTCTGAATTTTCTGGCGACCGAAACAAAAACATCCTTTTAGTAAATAATGGGATCCACCCTGGGGAAAGTGATGGTATTGATGCCTCTATGATGCTCATTCGAGATCTGGCTGAAGGCCACATAGAAGCTCCAAAAAACACCATCATTGCTGTCATTCCTGTCTATAATATTGGAGGTGCCCTAAACCGAAACAGCACCACCAGAACCAATCAAAATGGTCCTGAAGCATACGGTTTTAGAGGGAATGCCCGTAACTATGATCTTAACCGAGATTTTATCAAGACAGATTCCAGAAATGCTAAAGCATTTACAAAAATGTTTAGAATGGTAAAGCCAGACTTGTTTATTGACAATCACGTTAGTAATGGCGCCGATTACCAATACACACTCACCCACTTATTCACACAGCATAATAAATTGGGTGGGGAATTAGGCAAGTATCTTCACACACAATTTATGCCTCGATTAGAAGATTCACTGCAACAGAAACAATGGGATATCACCCCATATGTAAATGTATTTAATAGTACTCCAGAAAAAGGCTTCACACAATTTATGGACTCGCCACGGTATTCTACAGGATACACAACCTTGTATAATACGATTGGCATGATGGTCGAAACACATATGCTTAAACCGTACAAACAACGTGTAGAAGGAACCTACGAGTTGATGAAAAGCTTTATCAACATAGCCGACAATGACGCAGAAGTAATCAAAGAATTACGAAAAAACGCAATGACCAATTACAAACCTGGAAACTCCTACCCTATTAATTGGAAAGTAGATAGTACACAGACAACTACCTTAGATTTTAAGGGATATGAAGGAGAAATGATGGCCAGTACCCTTACAGGAGCTCAACGCTTGAAATACGACCAAGAAAAACCTTTTACAAAAGAGGTACCCTATTATAACTATTTTACACCTACTGAAAGTGTTACCATCCCAGAAAAATATATCATTCCGCAGGGATATTGGGACATCGTAACGCTATTGAGAAATAATAAGATCAAAGTAACACAATTACAAAAAGACACCTTGGTCACAGCAGAAGTATACCATATTTCAGATTATAAAACACGACAAAGCCCCTATGAAGGCCATTATTTACATTACAATACCAAGGTAAATACTTCAACAGAAGAATTTCTTGCAAAAGAAGGAGATTATATTCTCGACACACAACAGGAAGGGGTACGCTATATTCTGGAAACACTGGAACCTGCAGCTCCCGATTCGTTTTTTAACTGGAATTACTTCGACACTATTTTACAGCAAAAAGAAGGTTTTTCTCCTTATGTTTGGGAAGATAAAGCTGAAGCATTTTTAGCCGAAAATCCTGACATAAAAGCTGAATTTGAAGCTAAAAAAGCAGCAGATCCCGAATTTTCAAATAATTGGTTTGCACAATTAGACTGGATCCACAAGAAATCTCCTAATTATGAAGAAGCACACTTACGATACCCTATCGTTAGGGTGGGTGGTTAAATACTCTTTCGGAAATAGTAATTTGATATTTTCGTAAGAATCTTGAAGCGCCTTTTGGGTTTTTTCAAAATTTTTCCAGCGTACTTTCTTAATACCCTCATTGGCTTCGGGGATTAATTCTCCATCATAATCGGTATACATTTCATACCAATATGTAATTTTAAGCTTGAACTTATCATTGCGCTTAAACACATGATACGTCTTGGTAATAAATCGTTTTACCACCAAGTTTTTAACTCCCGTTTCTTCTTCAGTTTCGCGAATAGCAGCTTCCTGATGGGTTTCGTGCTTTTCTATTTTTCCCTTCGGAAGATCCCACTTCCCATTACGCCGTATAAATAAAATTTCTTTTTTTGCATTAAATACCATTCCGCCTCCAGCTTCAACAACTTTCAATTTTTTCCGAAGAAAACGTTCTAATTTTTCAGGATTCTTATGGTATAAATTAACATACAGCAATTTACCATCGTTAATCTGTTTGATTAATTTTTTAAACCGAACGAGCTTGAGTGGGATAGCTTTGTATTGTTTGCCGATGTTTTTCTCAGTAGAGAGAATAATCGGAATTTCTTTTACAAAAACTTTATACATTTGCAGTATGATTTTAAACAAAGAAACAGCCCAAAAAACAGCTGAATTATTATTGCAAATTAATGCAATTAAATTGCAACCACAAAAACCTTTTACATGGGCTTCGGGATGGAAATCTCCCATTTACTGCGACAATCGCATAACACTCTCATATCCACCCATAAGAAATTTTTTAAGGGAACACCTTTCAAAACAAATTGAAGAATTATACGGCAAGCCAGATGCTATCGCTGGAGTAGCAACAGGTGCCATAGGTATTGGTATGTTGGTGGCAGACTATTTAAATCTTCCTTTTTGTTATATACGTCCTGAAGCAAAAAAACACGGGCGCCAGAATAAGATTGAAGGATTTATCGAGGAAGGACAAAATGTAGTCGTGATTGAAGATTTAATCAGTACTGGAAAAAGTAGTCTGCTTGCCGTAGATGCTTTACGTGAAGCAAATATAAACATCAAAGGTATGTTGGCCATCTTCTCTTACGGATTTGATATTGCAGCTCAAAATTTTAAAAATTCGAATGTTGAACTTCACACGCTAAGCAATTTTGAAAATTTATTAGAGCAAGCCGAAAAATCTAGTTATATTTCGGCAAATGAAAAAATACTTTTAGATACCTGGCGTGAAAATCCAGCGGTCTGGAAACAATAAATCACACTTAAAAACAAAAGGATTCCATGGAATTAAATAGTAAAAGAGTAACTGTAAACAAATCTGCACAAGAACTTTGCGATTTTTTAGCTGATGTCAAAAATTTTGAACACCTAATGCCTGAAACTATTGCCAAGTTTGAAGTTATTCGTGACAACGCCTTTGTTTTTGCATTACAGGGAATGCCCGAAATCGCATTAGAATTAAAAGAGGTCAATGCGCCTAATGAAGTAATTCTGGGTGCCATTAGTGACAAGTTGGACTTTACACTTTCTGCAGATATTGAAGTAATTGACGATGAAACCTGTGAAGCACAGTTGGATTTTGAAGGTCAGTTTAATATGATGATGAAAATGATGATCAAAGGACCTATCACTAAATTTCTTGAAGCACTAAGTACAAATATGGCAGCTCTTTAAAGCAGCATTTTTATTTCCTTTAACTCAAATTTTTCTAATTGCTCATCCTCATTTTCGAGTAGTAATTCACCCGATTTTGAAACCCCTCTAATAATTCCATTGAAGGGATTTCCTGTTTTTTTCTGAAAGACTGAAACATTATTTTTTTTAAAGAGTACCGTTTCGTATTCATTTTTAAGTAAGTCAACCTCTTTTTTCTCAATCCGTTGCAACTGAAACAAAACTGCTTCAGCTATACAATGTAACACTTCTTCTAAGTCGAAAGCGTTTCCATTTTCCAATTTGATAGAGCTAGCATGAGGAAGATTGGTAAATTCAGTTTCATTAACATTTACTCCTATACCAATAACTGAGGCTACTATTCTGTCTTTCTGTAAATTACTTTCTATAAGAATCCCCGCTATTTTTTTATTGTATGACATAATGTCGTTTGGCCATTTTACTCTTACAGCAGGAATATTCATTTTTTTTAATGCAAGTTGAACTCCTAAAGAAACCGCAAAAGTAATAGCCGATTGCTCTTCAATTTTAAGACAATCAAACCTCTTAAACATGCTAAAGGTAAGGCTCTTACCCTCTTGAGATTGCCATGTATTATTCATCTGCCCTCTCCCTTTTTTTTGTTGCCTTGCCACTACAATACAACCATCTTTAACAAGCTTTTCTTTACTTAAGTTTTTTAAGTAGTTATTGGTGGAGTCAATGGCACTAAGTTTGATTATTTTCACTAGAAAAAAATAAGTATTAGTATTCCGTTTTTAAAACAGTTCAAGAAACAAAAAAGTAATAACTTTGCGTAAAGAAAAATAATTAATGTCAAAGAAAGAAGTAAGCACAGATCAATTATTAACAAATATCATTAGAGGAATTGAAGACGTTAAAGGTCAAAACATTGAAATTTTAGACCTTAGAGAAATTGAAAATACCGTTTGCGATTATTTTGTCATTTGTGATGGTACCTCAAACACGCAAGTAAATGCAATTGTAAACTCTGTTCAGAAAGTTACAAGCAAAGCCCTTAAAGAAAAACCCTGGCACGTTGAAGGAAGTGATAACGCAGAATGGATTCTCATAGATTACGTTCACGTGGTAGTTCATGTTTTTCAGAAACACATACGTGAATTTTACGATATAGAAGGATTATGGGGAGACGCAAAATCGGTTAAAATAGAAACAACGCACTAAAACAGTACAAGCCTCATGGCAGAAGATAAAAATAAAAAAGATAAAAAGCCCGAAATAAAAAAACCAAAATTTAACGCTACGTGGATTTACATTGCCATTACTGTTATATTTTTAGGAATATTTTTTACGGGAGGAAATAGCTGGACACAACCCAAAAAAACTACTCAGAGCGAATTTAAGTCGTTTTTACAAAATGGTGATGTAAAAAAGGTCTTAGTTGTTAATGCCAGAGTAGCAAAAGTATTTCTTACCGAAGAAGCTAAATCAAAAGAAGTACACAATAAAAATAAGCCTACTGGACTTCTTGCGCCTGGGCCCAATGATCCTGATTATGAATTCCAAATTGGCGATCAACAAAATTTTGAAAATTCTTTTCAGCAAATTAAAGAAGCCAATAATTTAAGTACTACCCTGGATAACGATACCGAATCGAATGTATGGGGAGACATCTTGGTGACCTTATTACCCTTTGCAATTATCATTGCCATTTGGATATTTATTATGAGACGTATGTCTTCTGGAGCCGGAGGTGGTGCGGGAGGTCAAATATTCAATATCGGAAAATCTAAAGCAAAACTATTTGATGAAAAAACCGATGTAAAAACAACTTTTAAAGATGTTGCAGGATTAGAAGGTGCTAAAGAAGAGGTACAAGAAATTGTTGATTTTCTTAAAAACCCTTCAAAATATACTGCCTTAGGAGGTAAGATTCCTAAAGGAGCTTTATTAGTAGGACTTCCTGGAACTGGTAAAACGTTGCTAGCAAAAGCAGTAGCTGGTGAAGCAAAAGTACCTTTCTTCTCTCTATCGGGTTCAGATTTTGTTGAGATGTTTGTTGGGGTTGGAGCTTCCCGAGTACGAGATTTGTTTAAGCAGGCAAAAGAAAAATCACCTGCTATTATTTTTATAGATGAAATTGATGCCATTGGGCGTGCCAGAGGAAAGAGCAACTTTTCTGGATCGAACGACGAACGAGAAAATACCTTAAACCAACTCCTTACAGAAATGGACGGATTTGGCACCAATACCAATGTTATCGTATTAGCCGCTACAAACCGCGCAGATGTGTTAGATAAAGCACTCATGCGTGCGGGACGTTTTGACCGACAGATTTATGTAGACTTACCAGACATTCGCGAACGTAAAGAGATTTTTGAGGTACACTTACGCCCTTTAAAAAAGGATGATAGTTTAGATACCGATTTCTTGGCGAAGCAAACTCCCGGATTTTCAGGAGCAGATATTGCAAATGTGTGTAATGAGGCTGCGCTTATTGCAGCGAGACAAGAAAAGAAAGAAGTTACAAGACAGGATTTCTTAGATGCTGTAGATCGAATTGTGGGAGGACTTGAAAAGAAAAATAAAATTATAACTCCAGACGAGAAAAAAGCAATTGCATTCCACGAAGCTGGTCACGCGACTGTAAGCTGGATGCTAGAACATGCAGCACCACTTGTTAAAGTAACTATAGTTCCCCGTGGACAATCACTTGGAGCTGCTTGGTATCTACCGGAAGAACGACTCATCGTGCGTCCAGAGCAAATGCTGGACGAAATGTGTGCTACTATGGGCGGACGTGCAGCAGAAAAAGTGATATTTAATAAAATATCTACAGGCGCCTTAAGTGATCTTGAAAAAGTAACCAAACAAGCCAGAGCTATGGTTACTATTTATGGACTAAACGATAAGGTTGGAAATCTAACGTATTATGATTCTTCAGGGCAATCTGAATATAATTTTAGCAAACCTTATAGCGAAAAAACAGCTGAACTTATTGATAAGGAAATTTCAGCAATGATTGAAGAACAGTATCAGCGGGCTATCTCGCTTCTTGAAGCCAATAAAGATAAGCTTACCCTTCTTGCAAATCAGTTGCTAGAAAAAGAAGTAATATTCAAAGATAATCTTCAGGAAATTTTTGGAGATCGTCCTTTTGGGAAAAAAGAGGAAGAAGAAAAAATAGCGACTGAATAGGTTTTACATTTTTTTCGATAAATTACGTACAATTTAGATTTAAGGTAACGTTGTTTCTAGCTATATTTTATATCTTTGAGGGATAACGATGTTACAAACTCCTCAAAAATACCGCTTGTGAGTCTCTTTAAAAGACTTTTAAATCCAAATTATAAATCAGATAAAGAAAGGAAAAATCCTAAAAAATCTGATCATGGCAAGTATTACCCGGAAGAAAAATTACCTATAGATGAAAAGTTTACCTATAATTTCAATAAAAACGGGGGTAAATTCTTATACTGTGAAAATCTTGAAGAAGTTTTAGAATCATTTGACAATATACTTCTTGAAAATGATTGGTACGAAAAAGAAGTGTTTTGTATTAACGATCAACTTATTGATCGGTTTGAGGGTTTCAATCTTACTTTCAACAAAAAATCGAGCTCAGCTTTTTTCCTTTCTACGTGCGAATCGTTAGTTGCTAATAATGGCTCTATACTGTTATCGTCTAATCAAATTAAAGAGAAAAAACTGCATGAGCTGCCAAAAAATATTATCATTTTTGCTACTACCAGTCAGTTTGTAGAAAGTATAAGCGAAGGACTTCGCATTATAAAAAACAGAAGCAAGAATCATATTCCAACCAATATAACTGCCATTCAGGACTTTGAAACAGAAAAAGAAAAGGACTTTATGAGTTACGGAAGTAGTACAAAAAACTTATATTTGCTGCTACTAGAAGACCTATAGTTTATGAAAGAATTTCTCGTAAGAGGTGTGTCAGGCCTTGTATACATAGCTCTTGTGATTATTTCTATGTTTTCCTCTAGGGACTGGTTTATGGGACTTTTTGTTATCCTAGCCATTATTACGCTTCGAGAGTTTCTCAGACTAATTCACCTAAAAAGTTATCTTGCTTATCTCCTACTTTTTGTGGGTTTATTTTTTTTAAGTTATCGCGTTTTCGATATTAATGCGGTTTATCTTTTATTAATTCTTAGCTGCTTTGTAAATCTTTTTCTGCTTAAAGACGTATTGTGGACATCAAAAATTCCAATGTTTGAAAAGAAAAAATACATCACAGTTATCTTTTACTTAATAAGTGGCTTTATTTTTCTCACTCGTATCCCTTATATTGATGACGTATTTATACCAAAGGTATTAGTAGGAGTGTTCTTTCTAGTTTGGAGTAATGACAGCTTTGCTTATATGATTGGTAAAACCTTCGGAAAGCACAAACTCTTGGAGCGAATTTCTCCTAAAAAAACAGTCGAAGGCTTTCTTGGCGGAATGTTAGGTGCATTGATCGCAAGTTTTATTATATTTAAATACACAAACTCCTACAGTCTAACAAATTGGATAATGATGGCACTTATTGTTTCCGTTTTTGGAACAATTGGTGATCTAATTCAGTCTAAGTTTAAAAGACAGGCAGGTGTTAAAGACAGCGGAGTTTTAATGCCAGGACACGGCGGATTATTTGACAGGTTGGACAGTATTATCTATGCCAGCCCTTTTGTTTATGCATATTTAGAAATTTTTAACCATGTTTCATAAAGAAGGATACAAAATTATATTTTTTACATTGGTACTAGTGATCGTTCTAAGCTTAGTCGCAGATTATTTTGTGCCAAATTCTATCATTCGAGGAGGAATCATAATTTCGCTTATTATTTTATTAGTGTTGATTCTTCAGTTTTTCAGAAATCCCAAAAGGCATTTTCAGAAAGAAGAAAATCAAATACTTTCACCTGTAGATGGGAAAGTTGTGGTGATTGAAGAAGTTTTTGAAAAAGAATATTTTAATGAGAAAAGATTACAAATTTCGGTATTTATGTCTCCTTTAAACGTGCATGTCACCAGATATCCTGTTGGCGGCGAAGTAGTGTATAGTAAATACCATCCTGGAAAGTTTTTGGTTGCCTGGCATCCAAAATCTTCCGAAGAAAACGAACGCACGACTGTAGTTGTAAAATCTAAAAATTTTGGAGCTATTTTGCATCGACAAATTGCTGGAGCACTTGCAAAACGTATCGTAAATTACGCAAAAGAAGGTGAACAGGTAGAACAGACCGACGACAGCGGATTTATAAAATTTGGTTCTCGTGTTGATGTATTTTTACCCATTGGAACTCCTGTTAACGTGACTCTTAATGAAAAAGTAAAAGGAGGGATCACAGTATTGGCCCACAATGAATGATGCCGACTTAAATAGTGCTTTCGAAAAAGCCGTACATCAAATTAATGAGCACTCTGATGCATTTCCAGCAGATGTGCTTCTTAAACTCTATGCTTATTACAAAAGAGCTACAAATTCGAGTGATATTTCTGAAAGCGGAAAACCTCTAATTAGTGCATTTAAAACCAATGCTCTTTTTCAAACAAAAGGGCTTTCACAAAATGAAGCTAAAAAACTATACATTGAAACGGTTACACATTATTTTTTATACCGAAAATAAAAAGAGCCAATCCAATGATTGACTCTTTATCTAAAATTTTAAAGGTGTTTTTCTATAATTGTGCTTTATTGAATTTTATTTCATAAGCTTCAATTGCCTCGCTAATTTTTTCTACATTATCTGAAGCTTTTTGGTGGGCAGCTTCCATGGCCTTTTCTAGGTCTTTATCGGGATCTTGAAATAAATCAGTAATTACGTGATTTATCTTATCAATAATACTTTCTTGACTGTTTTTAATATCCTCAAGTTTATTTAACATCCCTTGCATTTGGTCATATTTTGCTTGTTCCATACATAGTGTTTTTCTACAAGATACAGTTGACAAAGTAAGCTACAAACACTTTTAACGCTGATTTAAAACCAATTAAGAAAAATTAACCTTAAATTCTATTGCAAGCTACCCAAACTTGCTTTGATAGTTTCTATTTTAGCAAGCGTATCGGCTTCTTTTTTTCGCTCTATAGCTACAACCTGCTCTGGAGCACCGCTTACAAATTTTTCATTTTTTAATTTTCCTTGCACACTTCGTAGAAAGCCTTCATTGTATTTTAATTCTTCTTTTAATTTTGTAATTTCCTCTTCTATATTTATCGCACCGCTAACAGGAATAAAATATTCATTAGAATTGGTTCTAAAAGTCAGAGCACCTTCCAACGCTTTAGTTACATAATTTATTTCTGAAAGATTTCCAAGCTTAGCAATTACAGGATCAAATGTTTTTGAACGTTTCTCATTATTAATTACTGAAAGTGAGATGGCTTCTTTAAAGGAAATATTTTTTTGTTTTCTAATAGTTCTAATACCTGAAATTACTTCAGTAGCAGAATCAAAATCTTTTATAAATGCTTCATCAAATTTTTCAGCAGCTGGCCATTCGGAAATAATTAGTGCTTCCTCTTTTGTTCTAGGGGTGAGGTGTTGCCAGATTTCTTCAGAAATAAATGGAACAAAAGGATGTAACACCTTTAGATTATCTTCCAGGATTGCAAGCACTTCATTATACGTTTTTTTAGAGATAGGCTGTTGATATTCTGGCTTTACCATCTCCAGTAACCACGAACAGAAATCATCCCAGATTAGTTTATAGGTTGACATCAACGCATCACTAATACGGTATTTACTATAATGATCTTCTATCTCCAATAGTATTTTCTGAAATTTGTTCTTATACCATTTAATAGCAATTGTAGCACTTTCGGTTTCTTCTTTTGCTTCGGAAACTTCCCAGCCATCAATTAATCGGTAGGCATTCCATATTTTATTGACAAAGCCACTCCCCTGCTTGCAAAGGTCTTCATCAAACATAAGATCATTTCCTGCAGGAGAACTCAATAACATCCCAACACGAACACCGTCTGCACCGTATTTTTCAATTAGCTCAATTGGATCTGGTGAATTTCCTAGAGATTTGCTCATCTTTCTACGTTGCTTATCTCGAACAATCCCCGTTAAATATACATTGGTAAATGGTTTTTCATTTCTGTATTCATACCCGGCGATGATCATTCTTGCCACCCAGAAAAATAAAATTTCTGGTGCTGTTACCAGATCATTTGTTGGATAGTAATAATTTATTTCTTTATTATCCGGATCCAAAATACCATTAAAAACACTCATAGGCCATAACCAGGATGAAAACCAGGTATCTAGCGCATCGGGATCTTGTTTTAAATCGGTAGCCGATAAAATAGCATTTCCAGATTTTTCTCTAGCAAGTTTAACCGCATCTTCAATAGTTTCAGCAACTACAAAATCTTCTTTTCCATCCCCGTAAAAATAAGCGGGTATTTGTTGTCCCCACCACAACTGACGACTAATATTCCAGTCACGAACATTTTCCATCCAATATCTGTAAGTACTTATAAATTTTTCAGGAACTAAATTAACGTCCTTTTCTAACACAGCATCTAGTGCTGGCTGTGCTAGTTCTTTCATTTTAAGGAACCATTGGTCACTCAATCGCGGTTCAATAACAGCACCTGTGCGTTCACTTGTACCTACTTTATGAGTATGTTGCTCTATTTTGTCGATCACCTGCAAGCCTTCCAATTCTTTTACAATGGCCTTTCGCACCACAAAACGATCTTTTCCTTGATAATGCATCCCAAAACTATTGAGAGTCGCATCTTCATTAAGTATATCAACTACTTCAAGATTGTGCTTCTCGCCTAAGGCTTTGTCATTTTCATCGTGCGCAGGAGTTACCTTTAAGCAACCCGTACCAAACTCAACATCTACATACTCATCTTCAATGATTGGAATCACGCGATTACAGATAGGAACAATTGCTTTTTTCCCTTTTAAGTGAGTAAATCGTTCGTCATTCGGATGTATGCAAATTGCGGTATCTCCCAAAATGGTTTCAGGGCGTGTGGTTGCAATTGTTAGGTGCTCATTTGTCCCCTCGATTTTATAATTTAAATAATAGAGATTTCCCTGAGTTTCTTTGTAGATAACCTCTTCATCTGAAAGGGTTGTTTTAGCTTCAGGATCCCAATTAACCATTCGGTAGCCACGGTAAATATTGCCTTTATTGTATAAATCTACAAACACCTTGATAACAGAGGCAGACATTTCGGCATCCATGGTAAACTTAGTACGCTCCCAGTCACAGGATGCTCCAAGTTTTTTTAGTTGCTCAAGGATGATACCACCGTGCTTATGTGTCCATTCCCAGGCATGGATTAAAAATTCTTCACGGCTAAGGTCCGCCTTATGTATTCCTTCTTTTTTTAGTTTGGCCACTACTTTAGCTTCTGTGGCAATAGAGGCATGATCTGTACCAGGCACCCAGCATGCGTTAAAACCTTTTAGACGGGCTCGACGTATAAGAACATCCTGAAGCGTATTATTAAGCATATGACCCATGTGTAAAACCCCTGTAACGTTAGGTGGTGGAATTACAATTGTATAGGGCTCTCTTTCGTCAACTTCACTATGAAAATAATTATGCTCCATCCAGTAGCTATACCACTTATCTTCAGTTTTTTGAGCATTATATTTTGCTTCTAAGGCCATACTTGGTCTGGTTTTTGATTTTAATCTGCAAAAATAGGTATAACTTCAAGATTATAAAAGTGAATAACTTATTTTGGAGGTTGAATATATGTTACCTATTTTAGCTTAATATTAAATATAGAAATTATGAAAAAAATAGTTTTACTTGTAGTAGTGTGTTTTGTAGGATATGCAACGGCTGCTGCGCAGGCAAAATTTAAATTTGATACTGAAACTATAGATTACGGCACCATACAAAAAGGAAGTGATGGCATACGTATTTTTGAGTTTACAAATGTTGGTAACGAGCCACTTGTAATTACAGATGTAAAATCTAGTTGTGGCTGTACAGTTCCTGAGAAACCAAAAGAAGCTATTGCTCCGGGTGAAAGAGGAATGATAAAAGTGAAGTATGACACTCAAAACAAAATTGGTCCTATTAGAAAAACAGTAACTGTTTATTCTAATGCAGATGAACCAATTAAAGCCTTAAAAATTAAGGGAGAGGTGCTGCCTGAAGGTAAGAGTGCTCTAGACAAAACAAAATAGTAAGACATCATGATAAATCAATAGCCTTCGAGAAATCGAGGGCTTTTTTATATTACTTTTTTTAAAATAAATTTTACTTTAGAGATAAAACCGTATTGTTGAATTTGTAAAGAGATGGTTTTACCTGATTTTGAAGAAAATAATTTTGCAATTTCATAAAGTTTATATGAATGTGCCGCTTTACCATTAACTTTTAAAATTTCAGTACCTACAACAATTCCAGCTAAATCGGCAGGAGAATTCTTCCTTACATCTGCAACAATAAAACGAGGCGCTAAAACCAACTCTATATCTGTAACAAGACTTACCCCGTTACCTGTACGACCTGAAAATTTTTGACCATCAAGAGAATAATCTGAACTTCCAACTCTTTTTTTCTCATTCTTCACAACTTTCATCCCATTGTGCTCTAAAGTTAGGCCACTCATATTATAAAAAAACTCATCCTTAAAATTTTTGTTTTTCTTGAGGGTTATCGTCTTTTTTTGATAGTCTATTATAGAGATAAAACGTTTAATTATTCCACCTCCTACACTTCCATCTCTTTTCTCATGCTTTAATGCTGCTTCAATAGCATCCTTTTTTGGGAATGCAACAGTTACGTTTTCTAAAGAGAATTTTCCAATTCCAAGTATATCTAATTTAGAGCGTTTTCCATAGATATCACCGCTAAGACCCAATCCCAAAAAATCATCAAAATAGTCTTCTACGTTATAGGAATTTTCATCAAACAACCAAACAGAATCGCTAAGACCTGTATCCAAAAGTAAGTGACTGCTATTTTTTTCAGAATTTACTGAAGGAATTGTAAAATCAATATAGGGTTTATTTTTATGGAACTCCATGTCAAAATCCTGACACCCTCCACATCTTCTTTTCCTGTAATTATCTGGATCATAAATTATTATCTTTTCAGAAACATAATTAGTCTTAACTACAAAACTGTTAAAAAAATCATACCCAATAATACCATGCACAGGAATACCCATTCTAGGACTGAAATTCAAAGCCTTATCGAATATTAGATACAAGTCATGATTGGTATCAATGGCGTCCCCTATTTTTACTGTATTATTTGAACTTTTAAATGCATCTATTACCTCTCCATCACCCATCCCTCTTATTTTTACAGGTTTAGTATTTCTTATCTCTAAAGAATCTTTTTCACCTAGGCTAAAAATTATGGTACTACTTACCCCTGTATCTAATAGAAATGACAAAGAAGTTCCATTTACTTCTACAGGTATTATAACGAGGTTATTAATGTTTTTAAAAGAAATTTTGTCTCTTTTTTGATTTTTAGGTAAGTTAAAACCCTCTTGAGAATGAAGTAAATTAAAACAACCTATATAAATTCCGAAGAAAATTAAAAATACCCTACTATAATTCAAAAAATGCATATAACTAAATATATAAAAATTTAATGAAACCTATTGCCTCTGCTAGGTATTACAAATATATTTTGCAACTTTGTATACTAAATTTATTACGATGCCAAAAATATCTGTAAAAGGGCAACAAATGCCCGAATCCCCTATCCGAAAATTAGTTCCTTTTGCTGAAAAAGCTTACAAACTAAACAAACGTGTTTATCACTTAAATATTGGTCAGCCAGATATTAAATCGCCAAAAGTTGCCATGGATGCAGTTGAGCAGCATTCACTTGAAATTCTTGCTTACACAAGATCTGAAGGCTCAGAAGGTTATCGTATTAAAATAGCAGAATACTATACTAAAAAGAATATAAATGTAGCAGCAGATGATATTATTGTCACTACGGGAGGAAGTGAAGCGTTATTATTTGCCATGGGAAGCATCGCAGACGAAGGTGACGAAGTGATTATTCCCGAACCTTTTTATGCAAATTATAATGGATTTGCAACTGCTTCGGGTGTAAACATTGTACCTGTTAATTCTAAGATTGAAAATAATTTTGCTTTACCACCTATTTCAGAATTTGAAAAACTGATTACTCCTAAAACAAAAGCAATATTAATTTGTAATCCGGGAAACCCAACCGGATATTTATATTCCAAAGAAGAAATTCAAAAACTAGCTGCTATTGTTAAAAAACATGATCTTTTTTTGGTAGCAGACGAGGTCTACAGAGAATTCGCGTACGATGGCGCTCAACATTACTCAATCCTCGAAGAAGATAGCATGGCAGAAAATGGTATTCTTGTCGATTCGGTTTCTAAGCGATATAGTATGTGTGGCGCTCGTATAGGATGCCTTGTTAGTAAAAACAAGCAAGTGATACAGACTGCACTTAAATTTGCGCAGGCTAGGTTAAGCCCACCCACATTTGCTCAAATTGCCAGTGAAGCAGCCCTACAAACTCCGCAGAGTTATTTTGATGAAGTCATTACAGAATATAAAGAAAGGCGAGATATCCTCGTGAATGAACTCAGTAAAATTCCCGGTGTTACCATGGGAATTCCTAAGGGAGCATTTTATTGTATCGTACAACTTCCAGTGAAAGACAGTGATGCCTTTGCACAGTGGTTATTAGAAGATTTTGATATAGATGGAGAAACCATCATGGTGGCTCCTGCTGCAGGCTTTTACTCTACTCCTGGTATGGGTAAAAATCAGATTAGAATTGCGTATGTTTTGAATAAAGAAAGTCTTATCAAGGCTATGAATATTTTAAAAGTAGCCCTTGAAACATATAAAGATTAAATGCAGTTTACAAAGCAAATTTCCCTAAAGAAGTACAATACATTTGGCATTGATTGTAAGGCACGTAATTTCGTAGCGGTTACAACGGTAGAAGAACTAAAAGAGGTGTTAAAGACTTCGGAAGGTTCAAAACGATTTATCTTAGGTGGCGGCAGTAATATGTTGTTGCTCAATGATATTGATGCACTGGTCATTCACGTAAATCTAAAGGGAATTTCGATTATCTCTGAAGACGAAAATCATGTCATAGTAGAAGTCATGGCGGGTGAAAACTGGCATGAATTTGTACTGTACTGCATTGAAAATGAGTTTGGCGGGATTGAAAATCTTTCTCTAATACCCGGAAACGTAGGAACCTCTCCCATTCAGAATATTGGGGCCTACGGAGTAGAACTAAAAGATATTTTTATAAGTTGTGAGGTGCTCGAAATTGCTTCGCAAACCGAAAAAACTTTCAGTAAAGAAGAGTGTCAATTTGGCTACAGAGATTCTATTTTTAAAAATGAAGCCAAAGACCAGTATATCATTACGAGTGTGCGCTTTCAGCTTACAAAAAAAAATCATGTTCTAAGCACTTCATATGGAGCCATTCAGCAAGAATTGAAGGCTCAAAAAATTGAAAATCCTACCCTAAAAGATGTTTCAAATGCTGTGATTTCAATCAGGCAATCCAAACTCCCAGATCCAAAAGAATTAGGCAACAGCGGAAGTTTTTTTAAAAACCCTGTAATCGACGCAGATGCCTTTAAAACGTTCAGAATAAAATTTCCAGAAGCCCCTTTTTATGAAGTTTCTCCAACCCAATTTAAGATTCCTGCAGGTTGGCTCATCGAACAAGCTGGCTTTAAAGGAAAACGCTTTGGAGATGCGGGCGTACATAAAAATCAGGCGTTGGTTCTTGTAAATTACGGAAATGCAACTGGCAGAGAAATCTGGGAATTAGCCTTAAAAATTCAGAAGGAAGTAAAAGAAAAATTTGGTATTTATATCACTCCAGAGGTGAATGTTTTTTAAATGTTGATACAAAATGGATAATCCCATTGTTGGCAAGAATATCCGATTGCCCCATAAGTAAAGTATCTCCCACTTTTGTCAATAATAAAATAGAATCTCCCGCCTTCGCCACTGTGAGCAATTCACCATATACTGTTTTTAATTTATAGCCACCGTCATATTTTCGGTTGCGTTGCACCATCATGGCGGTAGTAATTTTTTCTTTGATAAGATATTTCTGAAAATTTTTAGGAGAAGTTAATGTATCAATTTCAGAATTTAATAAAGCAAATATTGTAAAAGGTCCTTCTTCTTTTCTAAGTATTTCTGAAAGTTCTGAACTATCTATCCCTCTTGCAAAATACTTCAGCTCTTCTCTTGCGTGCAGTCTATCCATCAGGTTATTCTGAATAATTTGTTTTTCTAGAGGTGTTGAATCCTGAACAACTCTAGAAGGTGTTTTAATATCAGGGCTCGCAGCATTCTGCTTGCAACTTAGAAACACAAGTAGAAAACCTACAATAAACCTATAGAAATAATTCTTCATAATCTAATACACCTGTTTCAAAAATAAGGGAAAAAATGTGGCAACAAATGCAAAGCATTGTATTTTTGCAGTACAATTACACACTATGAAACTTTTATTGATCACATTAGTCTTGTTGTTATTAGCTGTCGCTGGCATTGCTATTAAAATCTGGGGCAAAAAAGATGGAAAGTTTGCCGGGACCTGTGCAAGTCAAAATCCTTTTTTGAACAAAGAAGGAGAAGCCTGTGGTTTTTGCGGAAAAACTCCAGACCAATTTGAAAACTGTACCGAAGAAACACATGACTAACATAATGCTACCCGCACACTAATGCTGTTACTGTACGTTTTTGGCACAATTGTTCTAATTAATTGTGGCTACTATCTCTTATTCTCAAAATTTGCTTTTTATACGATTCCCGAGAAGTCCTTTCAAGAAACCCCACCAGTTTCTCTGATTATCTGTGCAAAAAATGAAGCGAAAAATTTACAAGAACATCTTCCATTTTGGTTGGAACAAAATCATCCCGATTTTGAGATCATCCTAATCAATGATGCTTCAGCCGATGAAACTTTGGATGTGATGGAAGATTTTGCTTTAAAACATCCCAGTATTAAAATTGTCAATGTTCAAAATAATGAAGCGTTTTGGGCAAGTAAAAAATATGCCCTGACACTTGGAATTAAAAAGGCATCTAACAAACATCTTATCTTCACAGATGCAGACTGCAAGCCAGCTACCAAACACTGGTTAGTAGAAATGGCATCCCAATTCTCTAGTCAAAAAGAATTGGTGTTGGGTTACGGTGCTTATGATAAAACCAACGGATTTTTAAACACGTGTATTCGTTATGAAACCATGCTCACAGCTACGCAATATTTTAGTTATGCATTGGCAGGCATGCCTTACATGGGAGTAGGAAGAAATCTTGGGTATACAAGTTCGTTATATTATGCAAACAATGGTTTTATATCACATATAAAAGTAGCTTCAGGAGACGACGATCTTTTTGTAAATGAAAATGCCACGTCAAAAAATACAGCTATCTGTGTTCGAGAAGAATCTTTCACCTATTCCATTCCGAAGAACACATGGAAAAAATGGATCAACCAAAAGAAACGACACATCACAACCTCAAAACTATATAAACCAAAGCATAAGCTATTATTAGGCCTATTTTATGTTGCTAACTTGCTATTTTGGGTTGGAACTGCTGTCATTTTCTTTTTCTACTCATGGGAAATACCTGCACTAATAATTGGGATTCGTTTATTATTACAATATGTAACCCTTGGCAATGCAGCTAAAAAACTAAAAGAAAACGACCTCATCCCTATGCTTCCCTTTTTGGAACTATTTTTAATATGCATGCAAATGTGTATCTTTATTTCAAATAGACCCTCAAAAAATCCCCGTTGGAAGTAAGCAAAGAAAGCATCTTAGAACAAATTGGCAAAGCCAAAAGAGGAAAGCAAAAAGCATTTAGTTTTTTGTTGGATCGGTATTGGAATGAAGTATATCTTTTTCAATTAAAGCGTGTCAATAATGAATATGAAGCAGAAGATATCACGATTGAAACTTTTAGTAAAGCTTTTGATAAGATAGAAACTTTTGATGAAGTGTATGAATTTAGCACTTGGTTGATTGCTATTTCGAAGAATATTCAGATTGATAAATTCCGAAAGAAAAAAGCCTCTATCTATAGCAATACTACCATTGAAAGTGAAGAAACATTAAAGAAAATTGTAGACGCGTCTCCTACTCCTGAAGACGAATTGATACGGGAACAAAATCTGGCCGAATTACTCCGATTTATAAAAGAGCTCAAACCCCATTATCAGGACGTTATTAATTTGAGGTATTTTCAGGAAATGAGTTATATAGAAATTTCTGAAAGTCTTGAAGTTCCATTAAACAATGTCAAAGTGCGTTTGTTACGCGCCCGGAAATTATTAGCCGAAATCATCACACAACAACACTAGCCTTGAAACTCACTTTAAAAAAACTCGGTCCTGGTTTTCTGTTTGCCGGTGCAGCAATAGGAGTTTCACATTTAGTGCAATCCACAAGAGCGGGAGCCGACTTTGGCTTCGGTTTGGTGTGGGCGCTACTTCTCATTAATGCAGTTAAATATCCTTTTTTTGAATTTGGTCCTCGTTATGCCGCTGCCACTGGAGAAAGCTTATTACAAGGATATCATAAAATAGGGAAACCTGTAGTTGTTGCCTATTTTATCCTCACATTCGCCACCATGTTTACCATACAAATTGCCGTTACTATAGTCACCGCAGGGATAGCTATGTTCCTTTTTGGAAGTGGTTCCATAGTTCTTTGGACTGCAATTATCACAGGAATTTGTTTTTGCATCCTTAGTATAGGAAGGTTTAAATTTCTCGATACATTAATGAAAATTATTGTGATTTGCCTAACCATTAGTACTGTTGTTGCCGTAGGACTTGCATTGCCAGAAAACCCAGTAAATCTCGCTCAAACTTTTCCTATTGAAACAGCATCAATTGCTTTTCTAATTGCCTTTATGGGCTGGATGCCAGCCCCTTTAGATATATCGATCTGGCAATCTATTTGGACCGTTGAGAAAAAGAAGTTAGATCCCTCTATCACTCCTAAAAACTCCAGATTCGACTTTAATGTGGGTTATGTTACTACTATTATAATTGCGATTGGATTTCTGTCATTAGGAGCCCTAGTAATGTTTAACAGTGGACAAGGCTTTTCTAATAAGGGAGATGAATTTGCCAATCAGTTAATTTCTATGTACACTTCCAGCTTGGGAGAAGGTGCCATGATCATTATTGCTGTTGCTGCCTTAACTACTATGTTAAGCACTACCCTCACAACGCTAGACGGTTCTCCAAGAGTCATGAAAAGCAGCTCCGAGCTTATTACCGGCAGAAGCTATAAAAGAGGCTATCTATTTTGGCTATTAATTCTCATTGCAGGTACATTGAGTATCTTTTTCTTTTTACTTTCAGAAATGAAAACTCTAATCGATATTGCTACCATCCTATCTTTTATTACAGCACCATTTTACGCCATTTTTAATTACAAAGTTATAACGAGTACACACACTCCTAAAAGTGCACAGCCTTCAAAATTTATGAGGGTTTATAGCCTGATTAGTATTAGTATTCTGGTAGTTTTTAGCGGTTGGTATCTTTTTACACTATTGTAACGTAGAATTTTCTGAAGGAATCTCTTTTTTCCTCTGAATGTGAAAATAACGATAGACGAGTAATAATACCACAACAAAATAAATAATATATCGTATAAAGTGAGCCAATACGACACCTTCTACTCCCCAACTATCAACAAAGTAATAAGACATTCCGTAGAAAAGAGCTAATGAAAGTACTTCTGAAAATATAAAGTTACGCACCATCTTTTTGGCTAAAAATTGATGTGCTAAAATGATAGATGCCAGTCGGATAAAGTCACCCAGTAATTGCCATTTAAACAGTTGAGACATTTCATTAAAACCAGGGTATATAAGTTCAATCACAAAGTCTCTAAAAATATATATACATAACATACCTACTCCAAATATGGGTAACAGGGTTTTATAAATACTAAGCAATTCTTTTGTAAAGTCGGTTTGAGTATAAATGCTGGCAAACTTTGGGATTACATAGAGTGTAAGAACCGAGCCAACAAACACCATATAATTTTTAGAAATATTGGTCATAGCCGTCCAGATTCCTGCATCTGCTTCGGTCATTTTAGTGGCCAGCAAGTCACGAATATCAATCTCTACAAATCCCAATAAAATGGTTGATACAAAAGACATCAATGAAAAAGCTAGTAAGCTTTTTGCCAGTGGCAATCTAAATTTAATTTTATTGAATTGCACATATTCCTTCAGGATTTTAAGGAATAAAAAAAGCATTACTGAAAATTGAATGGCCGGCGTAATTGCAATTGCAACCAGTACGCCATCGATATTATATTGAAATAAAAAGTAAACTGTTAAGGCAGAACTTAACAAGTAAGAGACCAATTCAATCTTTGCAAATTTTTTATACTTTGAGAGCCCATTGACAACCCCACTAAAGACTCTCTGAACTGCAATAAAAGGGACAATAATTGCCACTAATTTAATGAGATAGGTAAATTCTTTTGAAGAAAAAAGATAGTCACTCCAATATCCAGAAAAAGCAAATAATACTATGGAAGCTACCACAGACCCAATTGTTACAAATACGAAAGAAGAAGAAAATAATTTCTGAAGCTGTTCTTTATCTTCTCTGTGCTCGGCAACATACTTAACAACCCCATTAAATACTCCCAGCGTTGTGATGGAAGTGAGCATTTGTGTTAGTGTTTGTAATTGCCCAATTTTATAAATCCCTGCTTCCCCAACAATCTGAGCATACAATCGCTGGATAAAAAATGAGATGACCAGTCGTACCCCAATTACCAACGCATTTACTGAAGTGATCTTGAGTAGTAAATTTGATTTTATAAACTGAGGTATTTTCAAGGAAAATGTAAGTTAGTAGTTATTTAAAGCTTCTATTATTTCTGAAACAGCGTCATACTCAATCACCGGACTAATTGGAATACTTACAACTTCTTTATGAAGAATCTCTGAAGCAGGAAAATGTAATTTATTAAGTTCTTTCAAGGCTTCCTGCTTATGAGGTGGAATCGGGTAATGAACTAGAGTTGCAATATGTTTTTTCTTCAAATAGCTTACAAAATCATCGCGATCCTTTACTCTTACCACAAACAAATGAAACACATGACTATGTTCATCCTTATAAAATGGTAAGGTTATTTTTTCATTCTTGATTTTATTAAAATATCTGTTAGCTACTCCTCTTCGTAAATGATTATCGGTGTCTAAAGAAGGTAATTTAATTCGTAAGAACAGGGCCTGTACCTCATCAAGCCTTGAATTAAAACCTAGATACTCATTTACATATTTTGTAGATGTTCCATAATTTCTAAGTTTACGTACCACTGAAGCCAACTCATCATCATTGGTAGTAACCGCCCCTCCATCTCCCAAAGCGCCCAGATTCTTTGCAGGGTAAAAGCTAAATCCTGCAGCATGTCCTAAGTTTCCTGCCCTAATGTTCTTTTTATTTTTTGCTCCGTGAGCTTGTGCGGCATCTTCTATAACTAACAAATCGTGATCTGAAGCCAATTCATTAATTTCTTTCATAGGAGACAACTGCCCATATAAGTGCACAGGCATAATTGCTTTAGTTTTTGATGTAATCGCTTCTTCTAAAGCTTTCAGATCAAAATTGTAAGATTTTGCATTTACTTCAACAAGTACGGGTATTAAACTAGCCTGTTTGATCGCTAGGATGGTCGCAATAAAGGTATTTGAAGCGACCAATATTTCATCTTCTGCCTTTAATTTTCCCTGTATTTTATAACCTTCCAAAATTAAACGAAGTGCATCCAGACCATTCCCTACACCAATGCAATGCTTTGTACCACAATAGGCTGCAAATTCTTTCTCAAAAGCTTCAACCTGATCTCCAAGTATAAAATGTCCCGAGTCTAGAAATTCTTTGAATTGCTCCTGAAACTCATCTTCAAAACGAGCGTTTATTTTTTGTAAGTTTAAGAAAGGAATCATTTTAATGGGATCTCTAAATTTTTATAAGCATTCGTTTTTACAAGATACGTATTTGCAATATGGCTGCGCGCACCACAGCTTTCTTTCCAGAAAATAAGTCCTTTATTGAGAATTTTTCCATTTTCTTCGGAAGAAATGTTGAAGTCGAAATAGCGCTTATCATCACATAACGAGTTGATGATAAAATCATACGCAAGATCTAAACTCCCGTAACTGTTTTTATCTTCATTCCCTGAAACATATTGAGGGTGAATGGTGGTTTCAGTTAAAAAAACAGTAGTTCCGGCAACTACTTTATTGTCTTTATAGATGGTCACCTGTTTAATATTTTCAGGGAAGCGAGCGGCCAAAAGTTTAATTTCGTCCAAAGAGTGAACAGGTTTCACATTGTGTTTTTTAGCAAGGTTCGGAATTAAGACCTCATTCCAAAATCCTTCAAAATTAGTATCTACTTTTAATACTAACCCATTTCGAACAGCCTTGTTAATACCTTCCCTTCGGTTTTTCTGAAAACGTAATTTATGGTTGTAATCAATAACCATAAGCACCTCTTTTTTAGTAAGTTTAGCTTCAGATTTAAATAAAAAATACTCCAACTCATCTGCCGGCATCCTGTTATAGAACGTTGGAATGACCCTTATTTCTAGTTCTTCAATCCCTTCCGAAGCTAAAAAAGTAAGCATGGCTTTATACGCTTCAAAAGCATACAACAGTTTACTACTGTCTTGAAGTACAAAAGAGCCATAAGTCAATCCCTGATGAGAAAAAAGCTTAGTATCACGCACATTAGCAGGCAGGACGGCGTATAACGCATCGTCTTTAAAAATCATTAGAGAAAAATCTGAAAACCTATCACTGTGATAGTCCATGAAATCACGGTGAAATAAAAAGGTCGCATTCTTTCCCTTTGTTATAAAAGCATTCCACTCCGCTTTAAGTTCGGGTTGGTATCTTTTGACGTGAAATGTACTGCTGCTTTTTGTGGTATTCGTTTTCAAAAAGAATTCTGGTTGGTTATACGAATGTAAAACTAAAATTTATTTTACTTTTAAAGCTAAATTATACGCTATAAATGATCGTTGACTATATAACTCCCAAAAGAGCAAAATTATTTGACTACCTCCTATTTGTCATCGTTTTTATAGTGGTTATGTCGAGAAATGTAGTACTCTTTACCGATAGCCCAGGGTATATTGATCAGGATATCATCCGGTCGCCAATCTATCCTTTATTCTTAAACTTTACAGAAGGGCTCTCTAGCACCAACTTTAATACTGTTACTGCTTTTTTTCAGGTAATACTAGGTTTACTAGCCATTCATGTTTTTATGAATGTGATAAGAAAGGTAGTCCAACTTCATTGGTTCTGCTACCTTCTGCTCACTATCATTGTTGTTTCACCTTATGTTTATAATCATACCATAGCAAATAGATTTCTTTCTGAAGCATTAGCGTATCCATTATATTTGGTTGTTGTTTCAAGGTTTTTATTGTTGATTGCATTTTACAAGAAGAAATATTTGTGGCAAGGTATACTCTTTTTATTCATCCTGCTTTTAACAAGAACCCAATTTTTATTTTTAGTGCCAATCGCAAGTATAGTATGTTTTTATCTAGGGTTTTCAGAAAAAAAAATAAAAAAATGGATCCTTCCAATTTCGCTACTTATACTATTACCATTTATAACACAACTGGCAGATAAAACCTATCACAAATTACAGCATGGAGTATTTATTTCAACACCCTGGACTGGTATTCATTTAGTAGCTCCTGCTATGTTTGTTGCAGATGAAGAAGATCGTTCTTTGTTTACTTCTGAACGAGAAAAACTATTTTTTTCTACCCTATATGCTTCACTAGCTGAAAAAGAACTTAATATAAATCATCTCTCTAAAGAAAATGCCTTAGAATCGAGCGCTTATTATAGAGAAAATTTTACAAAGATTGCCAATAGAACTATATATGAAGAAGGAAAGATGATTGTAGCTGCTAATGAACCAGAACTGAAAAGATTTATAGCGGTAGAAAATATAACAAAGGAGATGGCACTCCCTTTAATTACAGATAATTTTAAGAAGTGGTGTAAAGTATATATTCAAAATTACATACTTGGGTTTGGGACTGCGAGAACGACACTCTTGTATGTACTTATTTTAGGCTTTAGTCTGGTAATGGTCTATAAACGCTCTAATAGTATCTCAAAAATACTCACCTTCGTAATGACATTACTTCTTGCGAATGTAGCTATAGTTGCTATTGGAATGTACACTATAAAACGATTTACATTCTATAATGATTGGGTAATTTTTTTAGTAGTTTTTATTTTGCTTCAGCAGTTTTCCGAAAAGTTAGATATTAAAAAGTCGCAACAAGGCACAGTAGTATAATTAAAAGCACAGTTCTCTTTATTCCGAATTTGCTTCAGCAAAAAAAAGACCGAAACATGGTTCCAGTCTTTTAGTGTGTAAAAAATATAAATAACTTATACTATTTTGTTTCTCTTTCTATCTACTTCTTTCAAATAGATTTTACGTAATCGCAAATGATTAGGAGTTACCTCTACATATTCATCTTTTTGAATGTATTCCAACGCCTCTTCTAAAGAGAATTTGATTGCCGGAATAATACGTGCCTTATCATCTGCACCCGAAGAACGTACGTTTGAAAGTTTTTTAGTCTTGGTAATATTCACGGTCATATCATCCTGACGTGTATTTTCACCAATGACTTGACCTTCGTAAATATCTTCATTCGGATTCACAAAGAAACGGCCTCTGTCTTGTAATTTATCGATAGAATAGGGTATCGCAGAACCGTTTTCCATAGATACTAAACTTCCATTCTGACGCTCAGGAATCCCACCACGTAAAGGTTGGTATTCTAGAAAACGGTGCGTCATAATAGCTTCTCCAGCCGTAGCGGTCAATAACTGATTTCTCATTCCAATAATTCCTCGCGATGGAATGTTGAATTTGCAGATCATTCGATCTCCTTTTGCTTCCATGCTCAACATCTCTCCTTTTCTAATGGTTACCATATTAATGGCAGTGCCACTTACATGCTCAGGAAGGTCAATGGTCATTTCTTCAACCGGCTCACATTTAACACCGTCAATCTCTTTGATAATTACTTGTGGCTGTCCAATTTGAAGTTCGTAGCCTTCACGTCGCATCGTCTCAATTAATACCGAAAGGTGTAATACCCCACGACCAAATACCATGAACTTATCTGCACTGTCTGTTTCCTGGACTCTCAGCGCAAGGTTCTTTTCAAGTTCACGCTCTAACCGCTCCTTAATATGACGTGATGTTACAAATTTTCCGTCCTTTCCGAAGAAAGGAGAATCGTTAATTGTAAACAACATACTCATAGTTGGCTCGTCGATCGCAATAGTTTTAAGTCCCTCTGGGTTTTCAAGGTCGGCAACCGTGTCCCCAATTTCAAACCCTTCAAGACCTACCAACGCACAAATATCACCTGCTTGAACCTCTGGGACTTTAATACGTCCAAGACCTTCAAAAGTGTGCAATTCTTTAATTTTTGTTTTTACAATATTTCCATTTCTTTTTACAAGAGATACTGGCATGTTTTCACGAAGGGTTCCTCGCTGTAGGCGACCTATAGCGATTCGTCCTGTAAAGGAAGAAAAGTCTAAGGAAGTAATTAATAATTGAGGCGTTCCTTCTTCAAATTTTGGAGAGGGAATATGTTCCAGCACCATATCTAATAAAGGCTCAATATTGTCTGTTTCGTTTTTCCAGTCATCACTCATCCAATTGTTTTTGGCACTACCATATACGGTAGGAAAATCCAATTGCCATTCTTCAGCTCCTAATTCAAACATCAAATCAAAAACAGCTTCATGTACCTCATCTGGTGTACAGTTTTCTTTATCTACTTTGTTTACAACCACACATGGCTTTAACCCAAGGTTAATAGCTTTTTGTAATACAAAACGTGTTTGAGGCATGGGTCCTTCAAAAGCATCCACTAATAATAGTACGCCATCTGCCATATTTAACACACGCTCAACTTCTCCTCCAAAGTCGGCGTGACCAGGAGTATCAATAATATTGATTTTTGTGTTTTTGTAAACTACCGAAACATTTTTGGAAGTAATTGTAATTCCACGTTCTCGTTCAAGATCATTATTATCAAGAATTAATTCTCCTGTTTTTTCGTTTTCACGGAACAAGCTACAGTGGTGCATGATTTTATCAACCAGGGTAGTCTTTCCGTGATCAACGTGTGCAATAATTGCGATGTTTTTAATTTCCATCCTTGTGCCCACGAAAGTGGGTAACTTTTAAATTAATATAATTGTAGAAAAACTAAGAGGAAAAACCACCTGTCTTTTCAGCGGTGCAAAAGTACTGCTAATTAATGGATATAATGTCCAATTTATTAATAATATTAAATGGACATAAATGTTCCTATAAAAGAATTTTTTCTGTGACCAATTCTGAAGGATGTTCCTCTACCTGAGCAAAGTTTGCTACAAAGTACACTAGCAAGCCAACACCTGCTAAATAGAAAATTCGTTCAAAGTAATAGGCTTCTTCAAGGCCAAAAAAGTAAGCTGCCAGTCCAGCAAGATCTGAAAGAATAAAGGCAAAAACAAAATACAGATAAAACAACGGGCGTTTACCAGAGTAGGTTTCAAAATAGGTATAGGCAAAAAGTGCCATAAATAAGATGATCGCACTTTGTAAAAAGAACAGAATAAGTTGAAGGCTATTATCCAATACGGGTATGACAATATCTGAAAGATAGTACACATTAAAAATATTTAACGCAACAAGCCCAATCGTAAAAAGAATAATTTTGGGGCTAAACACAAATAATTTAAGTCTTCGTAGAATAAAATAGGTAATCACTAAATAGGCCCCAATCGTTCCAAAAAATGAAATGGTTCTAAAAATTGGAACTTCATAATTTATGATACAAATATCTCGTAACAACAAGAAAAAAAGCGCAATAGAGATAAAATTATTTGTAAAATTCCTTTTAAATAATAATAGCGTTAAAAATATAAGCATTGAGATGACGCGAATCCATCTACTAAATATGATATCTAATGCGTAGATAACTACTACATTGATTATGATTAAAAGTATTGCTATGTTTAATAATGAAAATACATTTCTTGTAACTCGAGTCCCCATCTTAAGTTAAGTTATTTAGTTGATTGATACTGATAAATATATAGGTTTTTTCCTACAAATCAATTTTAATTACGAAAAAAAGCAGGCTTTGGTTTTCCATTATCCTTATTTTTGAAAAAAAATACCATGCAATTTCATAAAGTTCCACAATTAAAATATACAGATTCTAATACTTTTTTTTTACTAGCAGGACCCTGTGCCATAGAAGGAGAAGAGATGGCAATGCGTATTGCTGAAAAAGTTATTAAAATAACAGACACGCTAAAGATTCCTTATGTATTTAAAGGAAGCTTTAAAAAAGCGAATCGAAGTAGGATTGATAGTTTTACTGGAATTGGAGATGAAAAGGCGTTAAAAATTCTTCGGAAAGTTTCTGAAACGTTTCATGTACCTACGGTTACAGATATACATGAAGTAAGTGATGCTGCCTTAGCGGCAGAATATGTAGACATTTTGCAGATACCCGCTTTTTTAGTACGTCAAACAGATTTAGTAGTTGCTGCAGCCCAAACAGGCAAAGTGGTAAACCTTAAAAAAGGACAATTTATGAGTCCTGAAAGTATGAAGCACGCCGTAACTAAAGTAACAGATTGTAACAATGATCAGGTAATGATCACAGACCGTGGAACCATGTTTGGATATCAGGATATGATTGTTGATTTTAGAGGGATTCCAACCATGAAAGAATATGCGCCAGTCGTTCTGGACGTAACCCATAGTTTACAACAACCCAACCAAACAGTTGGAGTTACTGGAGGTCGTCCAGAAATGATAAGCACCATTGCACGTGCGGGAATTGCTGCGGGAGCCGATGGGTTATTTATTGAAACTCACTTCGATCCAGCCAATGCAAAAAGCGATGGCGCCAATATGCTCGATTTAAGCAAGCTTGAAAAACTATTAACAGATTTAGTTGCTATTCGAAAAACAATCAACCAGCTGTAAAACCCTTGGTTTTAGTTCTATTGGCTTCTTCAAGACACTCAATAAGTATCTGTGCATCGATATCCTCGGGTTTGTAATACCGTAATGATTTTACAAATTTTCGGTTTTCAGATATAAGTAGGTCCATGTGGATATTAAAATTTTTTCGTGCCCAGAAGCAGACATCCAAATATCCTTTAGTCACATTGAGATAACAAATGGGACAACCCTTACTATAATAAATAGGTAAGCTCCATTTATAAAGTAACTCAGGATCTGGAAGCGTCGATTCAATAATTACTTGAACTTCCAATAACATCGATTTAAAAGGCTCTGGTTGTTTAAGAATATATTCTTCCGCAGGTTTCATTGATTAAAAATTAAATTTCCAATAAACTTTTATAAACAAACTTTTGCCTGTTTCTTTGTAAAAAGAAATAATTAGAAAATAATGAGAAATATAGCTTTTTTTATTTTATTAATCTCTACGCTCGCCTGTAAGGAAGGTAAGAATACTTCAGAACCTTCACCAGAATTATCACAATCTTATTTAAAAGAAACGCTTCAAATTAATGATAGTATTAAAAGAATTATTAGTTCAGTAAATTTTAGGCACCATCCGTATGAAATTTCTGAAAAACTAAAGCTAATTGAAGCTGAAGTCAATCAATCAAAAGCCATAAACAAGCTATCTCCAACATTATATGTAGAGTATGGACAAGTTTTATTACAGGCTGGGAAAACTCAAGAAGCAATAAATGTGTTAGAAGAGATATTAGAACTATTGCCTCAGAATAAAAAAATTAATTCCAATACCAAAACATTACATGACTTTTTAGCTATTGCATATATGAGGCTTGGCGAACAGACTAACTGTATCGAAAATCATTCAACAGAATCGTGTTTATTTCCTATTAAAGGAAAAGGAGTACATATCAATAAATCGGGTTCAGAAAATGCAATTAACATATATAAAAATATTTTAGAAGTATTTCCAGAAGATTATCAAAGTAAATGGTTGTTAAATCTAGCGTATATGACTCTTGGAGAATATCCAGAGGGTGTTCCTAAAAATTTACTTATTGATCCCAGCGTTTTTACTCCCGAATATGAAGGTATAGATCTTTTTGAAAATATTTCAATGAATTTAGGAGTAGATGTTAATAATTTAGCTGGGGGCGCAGTAACAGATGATTTTAATAATGATGGCTATATTGATATTATTGCGACATCCTGGGATTTAAAAGGAGATACACATTATTTTGAAAATGATGGAGCAGGAAATTTTAAAGATAAAACAGTTGAAAGTGGTCTTGAAGACGTTACAGGAGGTCTAAATGTAATTCAGGCAGACTATAACAATGATGGGTTTCTTGACCTGTATATAATTAGAGGAGCCTGGAGTGGATATAAAATGCTTGGGCAATTACCTAACTCTTTATTAAAAAATAATGGGAATGGAACCTTTACAGATGTTACTATATCTTCCAACTTATACACAGAATCTCCAACACAAGCTGCAGTTTGGTTTGATTTTAATGTAGATGGGTGGCTTGATTTATTTGTAGGAAATGAAACCCATACGCCTCAAGAAAAAAATTCTTCACAATTATTTTTAAATAACAAAAATGGAACTTTTACAGATATTGCACCACAATTAGGTTTAAATATTACAAAATATGTAAAGGGTGTGTCTACAGGAGATATAAATAACGACGGACTTCCAGATTTATATATTTCAATTTTAGATGATGAAAACCTTCTGTACCTTAATAATGGTTTAATTAAAGGGCAATGGCAATTTGAAGAGATTGCTTCAGCCGCAAATGTTGAAGAACCAATTCAGAGCTTTCCGACATGGTTTTTTGATTTCGATAATGACGGCTGGGATGATTTATTCGTTTCAAGTTATGATACAGAAATGTTCAGAGACCAAGGTGGTCAAGTAGCAAGAGATTATCTTAATAAACCTGTTCAATCAGATTTTCCAAGGATGTATAAAAATAATAAAGATGGCACGTATAGCAATGTAACTAAACAAGTAAGCCTAGATCACGTTTTACCAACCATGGGTTGTAATTATGGTGATATTGATAATGATGGAAACCTAGATTTTTATTTAGGAACGGGGGCTCCAGATTTTCGTTCTATCGTGCCCAATAGAATGTTTAGGAATGCAGATGGAAAAATCTTTCAGGATATCACCTATGCAGGGAATTTTGGTCACATACAGAAAGGTCATGGTGTAGCATTTGCAGATTTAGATAATGATGGTGATCAAGATATATACACTGTGATGGGTGGGAGTGTTTCAGGAGATATATTTCAGAATGCACTGTTTGAAAATCCAGGCAATAGAAACAAATCAATAACATTACGTTTAAAAGGAACAACATCAAATCGATCTGCTATTGGAGCAAAAATAAAATTAACAATAGTTTCTATAAACGGAACAACTAGAGATATCTACAATACTGTAAGTTC
Organism: Jejudonia soesokkakensis; assembly: GCF_042664795.1. NCBI lineage: Bacteria > Pseudomonadati > Bacteroidota > Flavobacteriia > Flavobacteriales > Flavobacteriaceae > Jejudonia > Jejudonia soesokkakensis. The sequence continues at coordinate 80,171 of NZ_JBHTBN010000006.1, read as the reverse complement.
AGGAGGAAGTTTTGGGTCAAATAGTTTACAAGCAGAAATTGGTCTTGGAGATGCAACTCAAATAAAAAATATAGCTATAAAATGGCCAAATGGTAGTAAAAATTATGTATCCTATGGTGCTATCGAACTTAAAGAAAATCTACTTTTAAATATTACAGAAGGTGAAATCACCTATGAAGTTTTAAAACTGACCCCTTTTTACTTCAATAAAATGGTACATACTTCGAACCATAATCATTGATTATTTAAAAAAAAATTAACACGTTCCTATTTTATTTCTCACTTAAATAAGCTTACTTTGTTTTTCAAAGTACTTTTATTATGAGCGAAAAAGAATATTTAAAAGACATTAGCGAAATCAAAAATTTGATGAGTCGCTCTTCCCGTTTTATCTCGCTTAGCGGCCTATCTGGCATTATGGCGGGAATTTACGCGTTGATTGGAGGTGCTGTCGCGTATTGGTTGGTAGCCAATTCTGGCCAAGAATATCTAATTCTTGACGGATACGTGTTTCGTTTAATCTTATTGGATTTATTTCTCATCGCTTTCTTTAGTATTATCACAGCCATATACTTGACAACAAAAAAGGCAAAAAAGAATGGAGAAAAAGTATGGGATACAGCTTCCCGAAGATTGATATTAAACTTTTTAATTCCATTAGTGGCAGGAGGTATCTATATACTTATCATTCTTAATCAGCAGAAATACGGACAAACCGGTGCGTTAATGCTTATTTTTTATGGCCTCGCTCTTATCAATGCTTCAAAATATACCATTAGTAATGTTCGCTATTTAGGAGTTACTGAAATCATTTTAGGACTTATTTGTGCGTTGTTTCCAGGATACGGATTCTGGCTTTGGAATTTAGGCTTCGGTGTGATGCATATTATCTACGGAAGTCTTATCTATGTACAGGAAAAGAAACAGTAGTGGGAATTATTGATAACATAAATAAACTATTTGACCATCGCATACGCCTTGGAATCATGTCAATCCTTATGGTCAACGACGATGCAGATTTTACAAGACTGAAAGAGTTATTGGATGTTACCGATGGAAACCTGGCCAGTCATATCAAAGCATTAGAAAAAGAAGAATACATTTTGGTCGAAAAAAAATTCATAGACCGAAAACCTAATACCAGCTATAGTGCTACAAAACTAGGGAGAGCAGCATTTAAAAGACATATTGAAGCATTAGAAAATTTAATACGAAAAAAATAAAACTATTTTTTTATTAATACACTTTGAAATACAAAGTACTTTATGACACAGCAACGCAAACAATTTATTCAGTGGCTTTTTGAGATCACCCAAAAATTCTACCTACGTTTTAAAAGAAAGCGTCCGTGGAATATTTCTAGGCAGCAGCTATTACAAATGCCAAAAAATACAGTTGGATATGCCCTAGGAAAGTTTCTTGATTCCCAAGGATTTGAGTTAATCCCTAAAGTAGAACGACACGATGCTTATCATTTACTCACGGGTTTTAGCACCTCTGTAGAAGATGAAATTGCATTACAATATCTCTGCTTCGGAAATGGGAAACGCACTCCGTATTTGCTAGGGGTACTCCTCTTAGGAACGCTACTGCTACCCGACTATCTTTCGTACTACCGTAAAGCTTTCAGCATTGGGAAAGCAAGCAACTCTTTTCATCATTACGAGTATAAAAAGGTGCTTTCGTGGGATTACGGCAATTTTCGAAAGTCTATTTTTTCAGTTGCGCTTTCAGAACAATTACAAAAAATTCAACATCAATATTCAACCCATAAAATTTAACCCTTGAAAAGAAACCTCATCCTATTTGTTCTACTACTCATTGCTGAAATTGCCATCGCCCTCTTTCATTTTCACAAATTTGTGAGAGGTTTTATAGGTGATGTTCTTGTGATCCCATTACTCTATTATTTTCTGAAACTTCTCACAAAGTTTTCGACCTTAAAAACGCTAGTAATTGTACTATTGATAGCCTTTAGCATAGAATTTTTACAACTATTTCCAATTTCTGAAACTTTAGAAATCAACAACAACATAATAAACATCATTATAGGAACCACTTTTGACCCAAAGGACCTGCTTGCTTACTTCATTGGCGGTATAGGAGTGTTTACTATAGAAAATTTTAAAAAATGACACACATAAAAACGTTGGTTTTCAATCATTTTAAAACCCTTTTTACAATTCTAGGTATAACAACGCTTAGCCTTTTTTTACTCATGATACGCCTTAAATTGACGCACTCATTCTTTTTGTTATTTTTGGTCTGGAATTTATTTTTAGCATTCATTCCGTTTGCTATTACATTTTATTTAAAAAACACCACAAAGCTTTCAGGAGGGAAACTCGGTTTTTGGTTTTTTATCTGGTTGCTGTTTTTGCCTAATGCACCTTACATTGTCACAGACCTTATCCACCTTCAGTTAAGTGAAGGACTTCTTATACTTCTAGATATTCTTGTTATTGGTTTATTTGCGCTTAGCGGACTATATTGTTACTTTATGACGGTTCGAGATATGAAAGAACTCGTTTCCAAATTTCTTTCAGAAAGAATAGTAACTTTTCTCTTCATTATAACTCCTTTTCTATGTGGTTTTGGAATCTATTTAGGCAGAGTGCTACGATTTAATTCGTGGGACTTACTTAACAATCCAGTTTTGTTACTTTCAGAAATTATACATTGCATCATTCACCCTATTGAACATTGGGCGGCGTGGACTATAACAGTAGGATTTGGTGTATTCCTAACTATAGTTTCTAAGCCAAAAATAAAGTAATAACATAAAGCATCAATTATTGTAAGTATAGTCCTACATTATAATTATTTTTAACCAATATTTTGGTTTTTTGACCGTAAAAAGATACTTTTAATCGTAAAAGTGTTAGTTGAACCTAGTATATTTGTTATATGCCCCTTCGTTATTACATGCTCGTAGTGATAGCTTTACTTGCTATGCCTCTTTCTTTTTCACAAGAAGAAAGTCGTGTTTTGGCAGATACCTTAACAAAGCACAGAGTTGACACCCTTTCAGACTTTATTACACAACAATTCTTTAAACGAAACTATGACAAAACGATTGAGTTTGGCGAATTAGCACTGCAGTTATCAGAAAATGAAAACTATTATAAAAAATATGCAGCAATATCAAGTTTTATTGGAAATGCGTATTTAGAAATTGAAGACTCGTTACATGCAAAACAAGTTTTTAAACGTTCTGTAGAAAAATCGATCGAACAAAATGATACTATAGGGCAATTGATTTCAGAAATTGATTTTGCAAACTTTTATGCGCTAAGAGAGGAACAATCCTCTAAGAGAAAAGCAATCGCTCTTTACAAAAAATCGATACCCCTTGCTAAAAAAATAAATAGTACAAACAATTTGCTGCTGCTAAATTCAAATATATCTGAACTATACTTGGATTTAGAGGAAACCCAGCTTGCTTCCATCTATGTGAAAGAGACAGAAAAATTTCTTGACACCAAAAACATTTTTGAAGGATATTTAGGAAGTACTGCATTAAACAAAGCGCGTTTGCTTACACAACAAGGAAATTATAAAGAAGCAGAAGAATATTTTAATTCAAGTTTAAAAATTTTTGAAAAAATAAATTACCTAGACGGAATTATCGATGTGTTTAATTATGCTGTTGAGAATGCTGCATTGCAAAATGATTATAGAAAAGCATTTAATTTACAAGCACAGCTAGATAAATTTGAATTAGAAAAATATAAAGAAGATAAAATTGAAGCGGTTCAAACCGTTACTACCCGATTTAAATTAGAAGAAGTTAAAACCGAATTACAGGAGGAAAAATTATTGAGTGAACTCAAAGAAGAACAAGCAAGACAAGAAACTACATTTTTCTGGGTTAAAATTGCGTCGTTTATTTTATTATTATTCTTTGGCTTTATGCTGTATGCATATATAAAAAGAAGGCGATTATTGTCCAACCTTTTACTAAAAAATAAGCAATATCTTGAAGAAAAAGAACGTTCAGAAAGACTTTACAAAGCTAGAAATAAACTATTTTCAAACATTACTCATGAGTTAAGGACCCCCATGTATGGCATCATTGGCATCTCAAATTTGCTTTTGGAAAAAGATACATTTAAATCTGAAAGAGAAAATCTGAAATCACTAAAATTTTCTGCAGACTATCTTTTATCGCTGGTCAATAATATTTTACATTTTAATCATTTAGAAAATAACGGCTTAGACACACTCAAAGTGTCAAATTTTGATATTCGATCTCTGGTTTACAATGTGGTTGAAACGTCTAAATACCTAAGCGAAGATCATCCTAATGTATATGACGTATCTATAGACAATTCAATTCCTAATATAATTAGAGGTGATGAAGTAAAATTATCTCAAATACTTATTAATCTGGTCGGGAATGCATCAAAATTTACAAATGATGGTAAGATATGGATACAATTAAATGAAATTTCAAGAAATTCAGAAAAAATTGAAATTAGTTTTAAAATAAAGGATACTGGACGCGGTATGGATAAACACACAATCTCAAACATATTTGAAACGTATTCTCCATCAGTAAATAGGCAAAACTTTATGGGAGCTGGACTTGGCCTCCCAATCGTAAAAAAACTATTAGAACAACAAAATTCATCCTTAGAATTGGAAAGTGAAATAGGATTAGGAACAACCGTGTCATTTTCATTATCCTTCGGGATTGAAGAAGGAACTAATAAAAATTCTGATGTGCTTTCATTTGATGAAACAACATTTCAAGGCCTTACCATCTTAGTGGTTGATGATAATAAGATCAATCAATTAGTTACTAAAAAATTTGTCGAAAGGTATGGGGCTAATTGTTTGATTGCTAAGAGTGGTGAAGAAGCAATAGAAATTACAAGAAATGAGAAATTAGATTTTATTTTAATGGATATTAATATGCCAGAAATGAATGGTTTTGAAGCTGCTGAAATTATTAGATCCTTTAATAAGCATATTCCAATAGTTGCCCTTACAGCTGTTGAGAAAGAAAAAGTGATGGGAGAAAATTCATTTAATTTAATGAACGATATTATTATAAAACCCTATTCTAATAATGATTTTCTTAAAACAGTACTCAACAATTTAAAGTTAACTCATTAAATTACAGTCAAAGTTTTGTCATTTATATATATTTATGAATGATATATTGTGTAATTGATATATACTATGCTTTATTAGTATAAAAATTGCTGCTCATAGACCTATAGTTTTGTCAACTATAAAATGATAACAAATTGCTTGAGAGAAAATTAGCTATAATAAACGAATTGATAAATAGTATGTCATAAGTGGTTATCAATCTAATTTTCATTGATTATAATCACATAAAAGTAGTAAAGCAGACCGCAGCAAAATGCTATAGGCTGAATCTAAAAAAAACTCAATAATTAAATTATTGAGTTTTTCTTCTTTTTAGAATTAATGTCTACTTACGACTAACCACCTTTCAAGTTGACCGTCATACATTATTTTAACCATCTCGTATCGTTTTAAATTAACATCATTCCCATCTGCTAACAAAAACTGATTTACCGTTTGAGAGTTACTATCTTCACTTTTTAATCTTAATTCACCACTAACAGAATACAAGGTCACAGTATACCCGTCTGCATCCATGGGAGAGGCAAAACCAGACATATCAATTCCTGTTATTTCTAAATCTCCATTAGTATTAGTAATCCTAACGGTAGGTCTTCCGTTTCCTGTACCACCTGGCCATATAATATCTACAGCATCATGAAGAATATTGGATACAGCGTCTGGTCTGTTGTATATCTCCTCCTGCCTATGATTATATTTAATTACATTATTTTCAAGATATAAGTTCTCATCTAGGGTAACTTCTACCAAGTTACCACTAGCATCTACTCCAATAATAGAAGTTGCTTCTAGAGATCTTTCTGGAGAAGTTGTCATTTTCCTAACACGCAAAGTGCCGTTTATATCCAAATCAGCTGTGGGTTCAACAGTATTAATACCTACTTGAGAAGTGGCATAAAATGAAATCAATAAAAGGAAAATTAGGGGCGTAATTTTTTTCATTGTGATTTTGTTAGTCTTCAAAAATAAACCGATTATCGACAAAAAAAAATAATTAGGTAAGAAAATTCTTATTTTTAATATTTTTTTATGAATTATGTTAGTGTCCTATTGAATATTGTTAAACTATTGAAATTCTTAGTATATAAATTCAATAAATCGTTCTTCTCTTACTTTTGCAATTTTTTTAAAGATCTTCCCCATCAACATATTGCTGTAAATAACTAAATCGTTTGGTAAGCGTACCTTCTTTCGTGGTCATTCGGGCGCGATGTAATATCCCTTCCCTATCGTTATTAAAAAATGCAGGAATGACATGGTCTAAAAACATATCACCAAATCCTTCACTGGCATCTTTGGGTAATTCGCAGGGAAGATTATCTACTGCCATAACGGTAATTGCATTGGGTGCATTAAAAGGCACTTCTTTCTCTGTGGCTGGATCGTAGCCATAAAATGGAGCTGCAATCGTAGAAGGCCTAATCGTACTTGCTACAGGTCCATCAATATCGCATGAGATATCTGCAATAAGGTTTATTTTAAAATCTGGATGTTTGGCATCTTCTCTGCTGAAAAGATACGGTGCGCCGTCCCCGTAAAAATGGCCAGCTATAAAATAGTCGGTTGTTTTTGCATAGGGCATAAAGTTACTTTCGTATCCTGAAGGATCGGTATAAAATTCGTATTTATCGCCCGCCTTCCCATCGCTGCGTTTGTTATATTCCATGACATCAATAAGACAGTAGACAGGTTCAGAAAAATCTGAAGTAAGATAAACCGTATCACTTACTTCTTTAATTCCTAAATGATCCAAGATCTCTTTAGCGCCTAAGGCAACTTTTCCTGTTCCGGAAAGGCATATTTTAATAGGGGGAAGCGTGATTTTATCCAGTTCGGCTTTTACGCCATCCAGATCTGCAAGTGATTCTACTTTAGGTAAGCTAAACAAATTGTCGCGCAGCCCTAAAGCTCTAAATCCATTATAGGCTCCTACCAATCCGGCATACCTACCAAATCCTATGAGTCGTGCTCCATTTTCCTGCACTATAGTCTCATGATCGTACAACTCTATTTTTTTATCTAAAACGGCTTTAAGAAGGTTCCGGTTATAGGGTTGTTTTTTGATGGTATGGCTGAAAAAAAAGTATTTTTTATTTGGAATTAATGCATCGACCGGCACTTCTTTCACTCCCAGCATGACATCTGCGGCTGACACATCGTCCTGTACCGAAATTCCCGCAGCGGAATAGGCTTCATTTGAAAAAACTCGAATGTCGCTAGCTTCTACAACGATCTGTGCTTCTGGGAACTGACGTTTCATTTCTTGACACTTTTGTGGAGAAAATACAACGCGGCGGTCTGGCGGATTTTTACATTCTTTGATGATAGCAAAGGTTACAGGCATCTGGTATGGATTTTGTGATTTCTATAAGGGTACGAAGATACTATTTTTGGTTATCTTTGATATCTGTTTTTGCAAGTCCTGTTTGGTTTATTTTTTCTGAAAAGGGTGCGTAAGAACGACCGCGTGAGGGATAGAGGTACCGTACCGTGTACGACCGAAAGCCCGACCCGAATGTCATCCTGAGCTTGTCGAAGGATCAAGAGGGGCACGCCATAAGGATCTTTGAAAAATCCAAGGTGTCATATTCATTAGGCAGTACTCGTATAAATTACTGAGACCTGATTACTGAATACTGATAACTAAAAATGGGGCCGACTGGTTTTGACAGCGGGTCTAATGGTATAGTAAGCATGTAGAGCGCTGGGAAACAGCTCTTAAATCTCATTTTTCACACTTTTTAAACGGCGAGAATAACTACGCCCTAGCAGCATAATCTGAATTATAGTAAGATGTGCCTCGGCTCGTAAGACGAGCATGCAGGAAGTCACTCAAACACCTTGGTTTACGGTTTTTGATTTAGTGGCTTCGTAAAAGTAAACCTAGCTTGTGTGGGGCTTTGACACACTTGCGAAACTCAAAGTGAAGATAAGGAGTGCGTTGGTAGTTTTTGACCGGCAATCTCACGAAAACCTAAACAGAAACTAAACATGTAGAAAGCGGTGCTATTGCACGTTTGGACGAGGGTTCGAATCCCTCCGGCTCCACGATCACTCACAACTGCGTTGTGAATGAAAACATAATAAACCCATCAAGCTTGCTTGTTTGGGTTTTGTTGTTTTTAGTCATTAGTGCTGCAAGCACTTGCAGTTGTATTTTCAGGACTGAAGCTACTAGTGATCATATTTTAGTAATCCCTCCGGCTCCACCTTCGCTCGCCGAAACTTTGCTCTTTTTACAATGTGTAGGCGAGTTTTTTATTATATCTCTATTAATTATATTTACTGCGAGCTTCGGTGGACGCAGTCCACTATTTATTCTCAAATAATGGGTTTATGGACTGTATACATTATTAAATGTAATGATGAAAGTTATTATGTGAGGTGTACTTCAAATCTTGAAGAAAGATTAAAAAGTCATCGGAATGGATATGTTATTTCAACTAAATATAGAACTCCTATACAATTGATTACATATATAAATTTTAATGATAAATATAAAGCTTACAACTTTGAAAAATATCTTAAATCTGGTTCTGGCAGAGCTTTTATGAACAAAAGATTTATATGACATTCAGCCAACATCCCAGAGGAAGTACGGGCAAACTCCATTATTATCTATTAAGCAATGGCCTTAACGTTTCCCACAGTGTGTTCGCCACTATTTTATGACCTTCGATGGTTGGATGTATGCCATCTGCCTGATTTAAGGCAGCAACTCCGCCAATATCTTTCAGGATAAAAGGAATAAATGCCAGGTTATTTTTTTCTGCCAAATCCGCATAGAGTTGTCTGAAACCACTCGTATACTCCTGCCCCATATTAGGAGGTAGTTCCATCCCCGCAAGAATAATTTGGGTATCCGGACTTTGTGCTCTTACCACATCGATGATTGCCTGAAGGTTTGACTTCGTTTCAGACAAGGGAACGCCACGCAGTCCATCATTGGCACCTAGTTCTAATACAAAAATGGCCACCTCTTGATTGATTACCCAATCAATCCTACTTCTACCGCCTGCTGTGGTTTCACCACTTACACCAGAATTGATCACGGTATATTTTAAATCTAACGAATCTATTTTTTGCTGTATAACTCCTGGAAATGCATCATCGCTATCATCCAGTCCATATCCAGCAGTAATACTATCTCCAAAAAATAAGATGTTTTTTGTGGCAGCAATTGTGGCTGAAGTTTCTTCAGACTGCTCTGTAGTATTTAGATCTTCATTGGTAACTTCTTTTTTTACATCGCCACAAGAAAGCAACACTATTGCCATAAAAAAATAACTAAACTTTAAGAGTTTCAGCACCCATGACATTGGTAATTTAAAAGGGAATTGTGTATTATGCGTCTTCAACATTTGTGGGTATTTAAATTAAAACCATGTCAAAGATATTAAAGATTACCGGTTTGGAAAAAACATATACTAGTGGTGACAGGCAACTTACAGTACTGCAAGACATCACTTTTGAAGTGGATAGCGGACAGACCTTTTCTATTGTAGGACCTTCAGGAAGTGGTAAAACAACTCTTTTGGGACTTTGCGCTGGTTTAGAATCTCCTAATGCTGGGACCGTACATTTATGTGGTCATGATTTAAATAGTCTGGAGGAAGACCAACGTGCGCTGTTACGAAATAAAGAAGTGGGATTTATATTTCAGAATTTTCAGTTGTTACCCACACTCACAGCACTTGAAAATGTGAGTGTCCCTTTAGAGTTACAAGGGGATACAACAGCTATAAAAAAAAGCAGGGAGCTTCTAGAAAAAGTGGGCTTGGCAGATCGTGTGCACCACTATCCCTCGCAATTATCGGGAGGTGAACAGCAACGGGTGGCGTTAGCTCGTGCCTTTGCAAATACCCCTTCCATCTTATTTGCAGATGAACCAACAGGAAATCTAGATGCCGAAACTGGCGAGAAGGTTATTCAGTTATTATTAGACCTTAATAAAGAAAGCGGTACTACGCTGGTCATTATAACTCACGATATGGAATTAGCCAACCGTACTCAGCAAATAGTAAAGCTAAAAGGCGGAAAAATAGTTAGTAATCAAGCTACTTTAGTATTGTGAAGATAGCTACTCCCAATAAAAACCTATCAGTTGCGTGGTTATTTAAAATGGCGTGGCGTGATGCCAAAGCCAGTAAGGTGCGTTTGCTGCTTTTTATGGCTTCCATTATTCTTGGGATTGGAGCCGTTGTTGCTATCCAATTATTCAGCACTAATTTAAAAGACAATATTCAGCGTCAATCAAAATCGCTGATGGGTGCCGATTTTATAATTGATTCAGATCAACTCCCTACCGAACGAACTCAGGCGATCATTGACTCATTGGCTCCGGATGCTTTTGAAGTCAATTTTGTATCGATGATTGCCTTTCCGAAGCAAGGAGGCACTAAACTCGTAAAAGTTCGCGGGCTAGAAGGAGACTTCCCTTTTTACGGAAGTCTGGACACCCAACCTGCTGCTGTAGCAACCAGCTATCAAACGACTGGCGGTGCATTGGTAGATGCGACATTGATGCTTCAGTTTGATGTAAAGCCCGGCGATTCTATAAAAATTGGTGATGTCACGCTGCCCATAGCAGGTGCTTTAACGTCAATTCCGGGTAGCTCTGCCCTATCCACTTCGGTAGCGCCACCTGTGGTCATTCCGTATCGATACATAGACGCTACTAATCTGATACAATTTGGAAGCCGAAAAGAATACCAGTATTTCTTTAAAGTGTCTGACACGGTCAACCTAAACCGACTTGAAGATCAACTTGAACCTACGCTGGATCTAGAAAATGCTGATCTGGACACCCATACCAGCACCACCCGACGTCTGGGCCGACGGTATGACAACGTAGGTAAATTCTTAAACTTAGCTGCGTTTATCGCTCTGCTGCTAGGTTGTATTGGAATTGCTAGTTCTGTGCATATCTACATCAAAGAAAAACTTAGAGCAATTGCCATCTTAAAATGTATGGGTGCTACCAAACTTCAGAGTTTTTTAGTATTCCTCATACAAATTGCTGGTATTGGAGTTTTAGGAGGGCTTAGTGGATCGTTCATTGGTGTGGGCATTCAGCAATTGTTCCCTTACCTGCTGGAAGAATTTTTACCTTTTTCCCTAACCATCACCATCAGTGCCCAGCCAATTATAATTGGTATCGTACTTGGATTATGTATGGCAGTATTATTTGCATTGCTTCCTTTGTTACGAACCTGGTATATATCTCCTTTAGAGGTTTTGCGGGTAGATGAAAATCAGGCAACCCCTCCACAAAAAGTTCAGATAGTAGTATATGGTACTATAGTACTTTTTCTATTTCTGTTCTCTTTCTGGCTTATTGGAGATGCGTTGTATGCGCTGTATTTTATAGGCGGAACCTTAGTTACTTTTACTGTATTGGCAGCTGTTGCCATCTTTTTTATCTCCATGGTAAAGCGGTACTTTCCGAAGGGATGGAGTTTTGAAGCACGCCAAAGTCTGCTCAATCTTTTTAGACCTAACAATCAAACCATCGTACTTGTAGTTGCTATAGGGTTGGGAACATTTTTAATAAGCACTCTATATTTTACCAAAGATATGTTGCTGGCTAAAGCAGAGATGGGGCAGGCTGATACATCTGCCAATATGATTATTCTAGATGTACAGCCCCAACAGCGCGACTCGGTAACTAACACTATATCCACCAAGAAACTGCCACTTGCAAGTAGCATTCCGTTAGTCACCATGCGTATGCATAGCCTTAACGGAAGGTTGGTCAATGACATACGCCAAGATACCACAAGAGCGATTCGCGGTTGGATTTTAAATCATGAATTTAGAACCACCTATCGGGATTCACTAATTCCTACTGAAACTTTGGTCGTGGGTACTTGGACTTCTCAAACCAATCCAGGGGATGTGGTACCGATTTCAATTTCAGAAAATCTTGCTGAAGATGCAAAACTGAAACTAGGCGATCCCGTTGTGTTTAATGTGCAAGGGGTATTACTGGAAACTATCGTAGGAAGCATACGCCAGGTAGATTGGGCACAAATGCAACTTAATTTTAGCATTGTTTTCCCAGTAGGCGTGCTTGAAAAAGCGCCCCAGTTTTATGTTTTCTCCACCTATGTTCCTAACGAACAAGAATCAGCCGACTTGCAACAGGATCTGGTTGCCAACTTTCCGAATGTGACCATTATTGATTTGCGACAGGTATTTACGCTGGTGGAGGAAATCTTAGATCAGGTTTCTTGGGTTATTAACTTTATGGCATTTTTTAGCATCCTTACGGGTCTAATTGTATTAATTGGTTCGGTACGCACCAGCAAATACCAACGTATAAAAGAAAGTGTCTTGCTTCGCACTTTGGGTGCCAACAACAAACAAATTTTAAAGATTGCTGCTTTAGAATATATTTACTTAGGGTTTATTGGTAGCCTGGTGGGTATTGTGCTAGCAGTGCTGGGCAGTCTTTGCCTTGCCTTATTTGTATTTGATGTAGCTTTTGTTCCTTCCTACCTTCCATTTGTCGTGTTTTTACCAGGAATTACAATACTTGTCCTGCTCATTGGCTTAAGTAATATCCAGACTGTCTTACGAAGTTCACCTTTGGAAGTACTTCGTAAGGAAGCGTAGTAAGTAAGCTCACTTATAATTAAAAAAGGAAAACCATTTTATTGTTGGCTACCAACAAGTTACTGTATAGAAAAGTTAAACAATGTAGTTCTTTTATAAAAGTAGTTTATACTTGCATCCATACCCTTATGCCTTGCTGATTCTCTAAGAATTGTGAATAAGTAGATATAAAAAAACTACTGCTTTTAGATTAAATTCCTTTCAAAACAGTACTTTTAGTTGTGATATAAGGCGTTAGCCACAAGCATGACAAACATTGATGAAAAAAATTGACCTTCATACACATACAATACCTACAGATAGCGATAGTGACTTTGAATTTAGCTTACCAAAAGTCAAAGAATATGTAGAAAGGTTAGAACTTGACGCCATTGCAATAACCAATCATAATACGTTTGATTCAAAGCAGTATTTTGAAATTCGGAATAGCTTATCGATTACAGTTTTTCCAGGAATAGAAGTTGACCTGGAAGGTGGTCATATTCTTGTAATTACTGACCCAAGTGAATTTGAAATTCCTGATTTTGAACTTAGGTGCAACAAAATTTCTAGTATCATTCGAACAAGTGAAGACACCTTATCAATTGACCAATTCAACGAAATTTTTCCAGATTTATCGAAATATATACTAATACCACATACCGATAAAAAACCAAATATAAAACAAGAAACAGTTGATGCTTTAAAGCCTCATATAACAGCTGGCGAAGTTGCAAGTGTCTCTAAATTTAAACGTGCATTAAAAGATGACAATGGTTTAGTTCCAGTCATATTTAGTGATGTTCGTTTTAAAGTTCAATTAACTAATTTCCCTTCACGCCAAACTTATATTGACTTAAATGACATATCACTTTCAGGAATTAAGTCTTGTTTATTCGATAGAAGTAAAATATCATTAACTAAAGAAAGTGGAAATGATTTTTTTCAAGCAACAGACGATGGACTCGTATTATCCACAGGCTTAACAATTATTTTGGGAGAAAGGTCGTCTGGCAAATCTGTAACATTGAACAAAATATCTGCATCGTCAGGTAATGCAAAATATATTAAACAGTTTTCACTACTGCATAATGATGAACAACAATTTAATGATACCAATAACGCCAGACTTAGTTTAGTTCGTCATAAATTTTTAGGAGAATTTAGAAAAGTAGTTGAAAAAATTGTTCAGGTAGACTTAGAACAAAACCACATAGATATAGAAAACTATCTCGAATCGCTAAAGAAATTCGCATCTGAAAACGAGAAAAAAGACCTTTATTCCAAATGTGTAATATTTAGCGAAAATGCTTTTATAATCAATGATTTAAGCAATTTAGACAAAGTTATAAAAGCGGTTGAAACCTTAATTAAAAACAATGAATATCAAGATATAATCCAAAAACATTTAGAATCTAAAAAATTAAAGAGCTTAGCGATTGAGCTAAATCAAAAAGCTTTCGATTCAAATGTTGACAATAATAAAAAGAATTGGATTAATTCTTTAACGAGTGATATTACAAGAGAATTAAGAATTAAAACTACTGGTTCTGTAATTGAGGATTTGGACTTTTACAAGATAGCTTTAGATGAAGTGAAAGTAAATAAATTCAATACTGTAGTTTCCGAACTCAAAACAAGCAGAAATATTCATAGAGAGGAGTTAGGAAAATTCTCAATTGTAACTTCTACAAACCAAATTGTAGGAGCTTCAGACCTTCAAAAAATTGGTAGAGATAAAAAAACTTATAGTACTGCTTTTAGTCATTACAATGTATCGGCTTATGAATATTTATTAAAACTTAAGGAGTTAGGCGTTGAAGATGCTAATTTGTTTAATTTTTTCATCAAAATTGAGTCCGTTACATTAAATAAAGATGGTTTTATAGTTTCAGGTGGAGAGCGTTCTGAATTCAATCTAATTCACGAGATTCAAGATGCTACCAAATATGATTTATTACTTATAGATGAACCAGAATCTTCTTTTGACAACAATTTTCTTAATAAAGAAATTAACTCAATAATTAAGCACATTTCCACTTTGATGCCAGTAGTCGTTGTTACTCACAATAGCACGGTTGGTGCTTCCATAAAACCAAATTTTTTAGCGATAACCAAAAAAAGCATAGAAAATGGCGAATTTATTTATCGTATTTACACGGGTTATCCATCAGATAAAGAATTGGTAAGTCCAGATGGGAAAAAAATCGAAAATTATAAAACATTACTTAGCTGTTTGGAGGCAGGTCTCGATGCATATAATGAAAGAAAAGAACAAGCATATGACATACTTAAAAATTGACAATAATAAAGGATTTTATAGAGTTGAAGGAACAACTGAAGAATGGACAGAATTAGACCAAATTAGTAAAGATGATTTACTAAAACTATTGGAAAAGGCGACAACAGAGGAATTCGAAATGGATGAGTACGAAGATGAACTACTGCAAAATCCTGCTCATAATATAATTTACAAGAACATTTATGGAAAATTCACCGAACTTCTAAGTAATAAGACTAGATTTCAAGACAGCGTGAATTTAATGTATAAATCAGCAATTGATAAATACACAATTGAATTAGCTGAGGAAGAAGAAGAATAGGACGAAATGCCAGTGGCTAACAACGTATATAGCTCATAGCTAATTAGTTGCTTAATCGAAGTTAAGGCATATT
Source organism: Jejudonia soesokkakensis (assembly GCF_042664795.1). Classification (NCBI taxonomy): domain Bacteria; kingdom Pseudomonadati; phylum Bacteroidota; class Flavobacteriia; order Flavobacteriales; family Flavobacteriaceae; genus Jejudonia; species Jejudonia soesokkakensis. The sequence continues at coordinate 64,778 of NZ_JBHTBN010000006.1, read as the reverse complement.
TGCTAGTCCGCCAAATTTTTTAATTTGGCTTATTGTGAAAAGAAAAGGTAATAAGAAAATCAAAAAATTCGGCTCGTGCTTAACCGAAAAGTAATCGTAAATTTGCACGCTACGAGCCATATACAAGACCGTTGCCAGCAATTAAAAAAACCAACTAAAATGAAAAAAACAGTAGTCCATTTAACAATCCTTTGCTTATTGCTTTTGACATCTTGCTCAAAAAAATTGAATTCCGTTCCAGATAAAACGACTGAACAAATTTCGGCTACATATGAAATTAAGAAGGATGTCTCATACGGAACAGATGCCGAACAGAAAATGGACATCTATCTTTCCAAAGATGCAAAGTCTTACGGAAAGAATAATTACACTATTGTTTTTCTACACGGAGGAGGTTACTATTTAAGCGACAAAAGTGAAGAGGAAAAATACGTTGAACCATATCTAAAAAAAGGATTAAATGTTGTCAATATGAATTACCGATTAAAAAAAGGAATTCCAATCGCGACAACGGATTTGACAAACGCCCTGAATTTTCTAAAAACAAATAACAGTGAGTATGATTTAAACTTGAACAATATAATTGTCACAGGTTTTTCTGCTGGAGCTCACATTGCAACAAATGTTGGTGTATCTCAAAACAATCCTGAATATCCAAATAAACTAAATGACGGAATTGAAATAACTGGAATAATCAATTTTTCGGGTCCAGTAGACGGATTGGATGTCGTGGAAAAGATTTTTTCGGACAATGAAAATGAGTTTTTTAGTGAAATTGGTAAAGCTCTTTTTCCAGAAAGTGAGAGTTATGAATCAAAAGAGAAAATAGCGGTCTACGAACCTATAACCTATTTTGACAAAAACGACCCACCAATATTTTTATGGCACGGAGGTAAAGACAATCAAATTCCACCTCAAACTTTTGAAAAATTCGTTCCTATGCTTAATCAAAATAAAGATTTTGTTATTTACAAGCCAAACGGATTGCACGACCCAAACGATGAAGAATTAAAAGATGCTTATGTAGAAATTTTTAATTTTTTAGATAATTTGTAAATAAAATAACTGCTGGCAACAACGTATATAGCTCATAGCTGGGCAGTTGCTTAATCGAAGTTCAGGCATATTTGCAAAGACCGCCAAATTTTTTAATTTGGCTTATTGATAAAAAAAGGTAATAAGAAAATTAAAAAATTCGGCTCGTGCTCAACCGAATAGTTATCGCTAATTTGCACGCTACGAGCCATATACAAGACCGTTGTATGAAAAGCAAGGATAGCCACAAAAAAACGAAAACTGTTTAGTTTTCGTCTTCAGGTTTAATAAATTCTGATTGATATTTTTCTAAAAATTTCTTTTGTCTTTCAATCATTTGTTGCCTTATCTTGTCAAGATCCATAAAGTCTGAACCAAAATCACTTCCAAAAAAATCGTCATTAAAAAAATTTTTGCTAAAAAGTGAATCTTTTGAAAAAACATCTTCAAACCCTTGATTTTCAAATTGTGAAAAATTGGTAAAAAATCTTGATTTAAAAGATTGCATTAAACTATCCCGCTCCAACAATGATAGAGTATCGTACGTATCATTAGAAGACCAAGAATAAATACTGTCATATCTAATTAAATTTCCATTTTCGTCAAATTCTTTATCTACCTTCCAAGTACCTTTTGGCTCTTCAATTATCTTTTCATCGATTTCGTTTGATTTCGCTTTTAGTTCATTATTTTGACTATTGCAACTAAAATTTAACAAGCCAATTATAAATAATAAAATATAATTTTTCATCACTTTAGGTTTTAAGGATTAACGCTTTAAGTAATATAGAGGAGACCGAGTTATCGGCCTCCTACTATCTACTTTTCATTTCAACCAAAAATTTTAGTACGTCGATTAAGAAATTTTAATGCTTCTAGCAGGCTTTTGTTTTGCCTCTTCTTTTTTTGGCAAGAGGATACTCAAAATTCCCTCCTTATAACTCGCATTAATTTTTTCATCATTTACACTCTCAGGCAGCGTAAAGGTTCTTTTAAAAGAAGAATAACCAAATTCTCTACGGGTATAATTTTCTTCTTTATGTTCATTTTCTTCTTTTGTCTCTGTCGAGATTGACAGTACTTGATTATCAATGTCAATTTGGAAATCCGATTTTTTGAGACCAGGAACTGCCATTTCTACCGTAAAATCATCAGCTGTTTCTTTAATGTTAACTTTTGGCAAAGTAATTCCAGTATTAAAATTTGAAGTAAATACTGATGGCAAGTCTCGATTAAATATATCATCTAACCAATTTGACAATGTTGGGAAGTTTTGATTTGAATTGCTGTTCACTAAACTTCCGTTTTTAGGAACACTAACTAAATTGTTCATAATTACAAAATTTTAAATTAAACATTATTTCAAATTTGAAATCGCTATTGATTTCAATAACTATAAAACAAAAAAAATACCAAAATGGATTTACCATATTGTGTGCTACCTATTTTAAAAAAAATTAGCTAGTCACCTGTCAATTTTTCAATTTAATAAATGTCAATTTGACATTTTAAATGTATCTAAAAGCAAACAATGATAACAAGCACCGCACATCAACGTGTATAAGCAATAGCGGTTTGGGGGTGCTAACTCGAACCGTTTTCCATTTAATTAAAGTATATTGTTATCCGAAAAGCAGTTGCTCAAAATCCGCTACTGCTCATTCAAAAGACTATTACCTACAAGCTGAAAAACCACTTATGAAAAAATTTTTTTCGATTGTAATAATCTGCATATTCATTAATTGCGACGAAAATCCTAAAAATGAAATTGTAAAAGAACAATCGTTCACAATAGCTGGAACAATAACTGGAGACTATTCAGACTATATATATTTGAATTACGGAACCATTAGTGACAGTATAAAAGTTACTAGCAACAGATTTGAATTTAAAGGTGTGGTCGATAAACCTATCCAAGGCTCTTTAAATTTAAAACCATATGCCAATATTGTTCCATTATATATTGAAAATAGTAATATTCAAATACAGGGAGACTATGAAGAACTGCATCAGAATGATAAAGATTACAACATCTTATATATTAAAAATATAAAAGGTTCTTACACTGCAGAAATTCAAGAAGATTATAAAGAATTTTATCAAGCCAATCAGGGAAAAGAAAATTTTAATGTATTCTATATACTAAACTTAAGTCGTTTATTGAAAAAAATAAAAATCATCCTTTTAGTGGAGCAATATTAGGAGAAAATGCATTGATTGAACCTGTTTTATCAAAAAGAGAACTTATGGAACTTTATGCAAAAATAGATACGACCCAACAGCATAAAGAGGACTTGGAAATGTTTAAAATGGGAATAGCTAATCTTGACAAATACGGAAAAAGTTACCCTTTTCTTGAATTTTCTCTACCAAATACAGAAAACGAGAGCATTAGTATTAAATCGTTTTTAGGAAAAACAACTTTAGTTGACTTTTGGGCTTCTTGGTGTGGTCCTTGCAGAATAAAACACCCAGAAATGATAAAACTAAAAAAAAGACTTGGAAATGAAAATTTTGACATTGTTAGCATATCTATTGACGATAACAGAAAGAGCTGGATTAAAGCTATAGAGAAAGACAGTCTAAAATGGACGAACCTTATTGACATAGACAAAAAAATTAATGATGAACTCGAAATTCCTGCAATACCTTTTAATTATTTGATAGACAAAAATGGGATTGTTCTTGGTGTAAATCTATCTCTTGATCAAATTGAAAATGAACTAAATAAAGCCAGCAGGTAACAAATAACTGAGCTAAAAAAAATGATTTTAGTTTAATTTTGAGATATAATTTGGGTCATATATCAATCTAGATTTCGACACACAGCTTGCCATAGTGCTTCCGAAACACTAGTACAGGCACTACATTCTTGTTTTCCTCTCGCCATTGGTGAGATATTTACATCAAAATCATAACTAAAACCAATAAGCACATGGATTATCCAAAAAATTGTCCAAGTGTCGAAGGCTGCTGCAACAACCATCCTGTTAAGCTATATCGGGGCTTGTTTGAGGCTAATACAGCATGTGGGACTTCTGCACTCTTAAACATCACACATCTTGATTCGATGGGTTCTACCAAAAATGAAGTGCCATCTTGTAAGAAAATTTCTAGTTCGCCTCCATCCCCTTTTTGCCAATTTTTATTTAAGTAAATAATCATGCTAATGGTCCGATTATTTCGAGCATTAAATTGATCTAAGTGTTTGCTGTAATGCCCTCCTTTAGGATAATGTGCTAAATGAAACTCATACCCTGATAATCCGAGAAAACAATATCTATTGTAGATAAACATAGTCTCTTCTATCAAACTCCAGATTTCATCTAAGGCTACATCCCGTTTTTGGTCAAGCCAAAACGTAAAGTCTCCTCGAATATCCTCCCGTATTACATTGTCATTTAATGCACCTATCCCAGCTTTTTTAAAATCTTCAAGATGTGTTTTAAAAAACGATTGAATGATATCTAATCGTGGGTGGTCCAAAAAATTATCTACAATGACATAGTCATGTAAAGAGAGCTCATCCATCCAGGAAAGCCAATCCTCTAGCGTATGGCAATTTTTCATTTTATACAATAAGAGTGTAAAAATAACTGATTTCTCAATAGTAATTTAAAAAAAAACGGCTGCCAACAACGCCAATCAGTACGACCGATAAGATGCTTACTTTTAAACTAATGTGAGTAAGCTACTCCATAGATACTCCATAGATACTCCATAGATAGTGTATGGGGAGTGTATGGATTTTAAAAAGTACCTTTGGGGTGTTATGGCGGCGACGTATTCCCTACTCCAACCCTACTACCCTACTTTTTAAAAACCACCTGCCGTTATCCTGTATACTTTCTGTCACAGTAATCTTTTTGGGACCTGTCTTCTTTAAAATATCGATCAGTTTCAGGTTTTTATGAACGGCGGTGTTGATCATGACAGGTTCAGTTAATAAGCTTCCGGTAGTAGCATCAAAAATATACAGTGTTTTTGAAGTAGGAGTGATACTAAAAAAACCCACCTCATCTGCAAAATCTCCATTTAGGTCTTTTACATTTTCAATGGTATAGTTGTAGGCATCTTTTACTGTTATTGGAGCAATGTCTGGATTGCTAAAAAGAATGCTACTTACACAGCCTCCTTCACAAATCGCATCCGTGGTTTTGGTAGCTGGTGCATTGATTGTAGGGAGTTTTACAAACGCATATTCTGAAATTCCATCTCCATTAAAATCGCCGTACAGTCTTGGTGCTTTATTATAAGTCGCGTTTAAACTTTCTTTGGTTGGAAACAGCTGTTGTAATTTAGTAGTAGAAACTGTGTCCTGTTGTAACCCCTCCCGAAGAATTTTAAATTCACTGTTTTTATGCAATACGGAAAGAAAGGTAGGAAAGGTTGCCCTTTCTCCATTTAAAGTGGCTTTGCGAACAAAAGACACTAAATAGTCTTTCCCCTCTTTTTCAATCTGAAGCGAATTGGTGTCAATAGACAATGAAAGGTCAGGGTAGGTTGCAAACAATTGCTGTTTATCTAATTGTATTTGTTCCTTGGTGAGTTCTGCTCCAAAATACTCGACTACATCTAGGTATTCATATTTTAAATTTGCTGCTTTTAAAGGCGTATGCAGGTTGTTCCAAGCGTACACAAAATCACGTACCTCATCTTCTCCTTTAGGGTTTATTTCATTGCAATTAGCACATAATAACAACACAGAAACTAAAAGTAGGTAGTAATAAAATTTCATAAAATGGTATTTGCTCTAAAGATACATAACGAGATTCTTAAAACAATGAGAATTTTGGGATGTTGGTAAAAGCGGGAAGCAGGGAGCTGGAAGCGGGAAGCAGGAAGTGGGAAGTGGGAAGCTGGGAGCAGGAAGCTTGGAGCAGGAAGCTTGATGCAGGAAGCGGGAAGCTGGGAGTTATGAAATACTATTTGGTATTTAAAAAGTGTTCGCTACCTTTACCATTCACTTTTAAAAAATAAAACTATGGGAGTTGGTGGATTAGTTCTTGGAACAGCAGCATTATGTCTGCTTATTGGTCTTTTTATCGAGTTAAATGAGCGTCACGGATAGAAAACCGAATTACTTCTTAGTGATTTGCTAACGTGGCACACAACTAAACGTATCTACTAGAGCTAGCCTTTCGCTAATGTGTCAAGTGAGCTCTTGTATTTCTAAAAAAATAAAAACCTCCCTTCTAGTGCTGAAAGAGAGGCTTTTCTATTAATACCTATTTTTTTACTCTTTTATCAGTTGCTTGGTAAGACTCGCATCTTCACTTGAAATCACTAGCATATAACTGGCACTCTGTAGTGCACTTATATTAATTTGTGTTTCTGAAAGGGCTTCGGAAAGATTCACTTTTAGAATTAATCTTCCAGTTAAATCAAATACCTGTACGTCTCTTAACTGTATGTTTTGAGGGTTGCTTAGGGTAATAATTTCTGAAGCTGGATTAGGATATAATTGAATATTTGATAAGTCTGTACCATCATTTACCCCTAACGCTTCTTCGACTCGCACCTGAAATCCATGGTCACTTTCATTTCCTGAATCGTCCATTGCTGTAATCGTAATGTCAAATGTTCCTAAGTTCATTTCAGTTCCCGGAACAGGATCTTGAGATACGGTAATAGGCAATAACGGAAGGTCACTACAACTATCTGTTGCTGTTACCCCTACTGTAAAATCTTCAAGAGTATAGGTTCCTGTTCCCGAATCTACATTCCGCACCAAAACTCCTTGAGGCAGTGTCGCCTGATCGAATACCGGTCCCGATACATCTTCGACAGTGACTGTTGCGGTACAAGTTGCTGTATTTCCGCTTTCGTCTTCTACGGTCAACGTTACTGTATTGTCTCCAATCTCATCACATGTAAAGGTATCAACATCAATACTTAACGTAACTTCTCCACAGCTATCTAAAGAGCCATTGTCGATCGCTGCTGCTGTAATAGAAACGCTTCCATTGGCATCTAGCTGTACTGTTATATCCTGACAAACAACGGTAGGTGCCACGGTTTCAGACACAGTTACAGTAGTAGTACATTCGCTAGAATTGGTACCATCACTAACAGTTAATACAACTGTGGTTTCACCAATAGCGTATGGACCTTCAGGGCTTACACTAAAGGTCAACGGATCTCCATTAGGATCTGTTGAACCTCCATCAAAATCGGAAGCATCTGCATCTGCTTCACAAGCAGTCCCTGCATCTAATAGTACAGGCTGACATACAGCCGTAGGTACATTGGCACAAAAGGTATTAGTATCTGTAACAGTCACTATAGCAGTACAAGAAGCCATATTTCCGCTTTCGTCTGTCACTGTCAAGGTCACTGTATTAGCTCCCAGATCGTTACAATCAAAGCTTGTGCTATCTAACGACAACATGACATCGCCACAAGCATCATTACTTCCGTTATCGATAGCTTCCGCAGTAATAACGGCAAATCCATTGGATGCTATGTTTACACTAATATCCTGACAGATCACCACTGGAGCAACAGCTTCAGTGACTGTTACTGTTGTTGTACATTGGCTGGTCAAAGATCCATCACTTACAGTTAACGTAACGGTTGTATCACCAATAGGATAAGGTCCTGCAGGACTTACACTAAAGGTAAGTGTATCCCCATCAGGGTCTGAAGATCCTCCATCAAATTCAAAGTTCGCGACATCGGTAGCACAATTGCTGCCGGCATCAACTGTAACAGACTGACAAACTGCAACTGGCGGCTGATTAGATCCCACGGTGCCTTCAACTTTTATATTATCGATAAAGGTACTGTTGCTATAATCATTTATGTTGATAAATCTAATAAGGACAATTTCATCTTCATAGGCAGCTAAACTTACGGTTTCATTTCTCCAGTTCGCTGCCGAAGTTGGCGTCCAGGTGCTACTTGTATACGGTACGGTAGCAAGATTTAGTCCATCCTTAGAATATATAGTTGTAAAGGAAGTTCCACAATCTGTAGAAATCTCTATTTCTAATCGGTCATTATAACTTGCAGACCATTGGGCCTTTGCCAAGTCAAAACTAAGCGAGGTCCCAGTAGCTCCATTTAAGTCAACGTATTCCATGGTAAACGTATCTAACTGTCCACGAGTCGTATAGTTCGCACCATCCACGAAAACTGCGGTGGTTGGATTTCCATCACTACCAAGTACATTATCACTTTGCACCCATGTTCTTCCTGCATCTGGATTATCTAGTAACCAGCCTGGAGGCAGAAAGCCATCGGTATCAAAATCTTGTTCAAGATCTAAGGGCGTAGGTTCTAAAGTAGCTTCAAATGATAAAGCATCTGTATCATTAAGCCCATTTTCATCTCCAGCTAAATTGACTGCCGCATTCAAGGTATAATTGCCGTTTGAGGACAACGGTAAAGGCGAACCGAAATCAATCGTTACATTTTGCCCACTTGAGAGCGTTGCCGTATAGGTTTCTTCGACCACTGCTCCGCTATCTAACTGATATGAATACGTAAAATTACTTTGAGGCTGTGTTCCAAAGTTTTGAAGTCGTACCGAAATGGTTACCTCAGATCCTCCAGAACATGCCAATAAAAAGTCCGACGGTGAGTTAAGGATCTCAATCCCAACATCGTTTGCTATATCACAATTAAGAAGTCCAGTATTAGTAATGGCAATTGTTCTTCTACTCTCCCAGCCCAGTGTCGAATTCTTTGCTACAATTGCCGCCCAAAGCGTTGCTTCTCCATTCACAATAGGCACATTTAAGAATGTATCTGATGTAGTTCCGGCTATTTCCATGGTCTCTGCTCCTAATAGATAGACATCATAGGTTTCTGCATTTGCAACTGCATTCCATGAAAAATTTGCATTTTCGGGACATACAATGGTATACTGAAAGCCTGTTGGCTGACTTGCAATTGAAAAGTTCCCATCACTTACATCCTGAAAACTTCCGCTGGTAATTCTAACCAATGCATCCCCTGTAATTTGTGAAGGTACATTCCAGTCTGTATTTGTTGTAGTTCCTGAAACTGTACCAATCGTATTCCATGAACCGCCATTATTTACCGAATATTCTAGTGTAAAATTAGAAGATGTGTTTATAGCGTCCCAATGGATGGTTTCGGTAGTTCCAGGGACAAACTTTTCGCCTCCATTAGGATAGGTAAGCGTTAATTCTTCTTCAATCATTTCATACACTACAAAATACTCCTGTGGTCCCATTGGAACATCAAATCCGGTCACATTGACCACATAGTTTCCTGCTGCTGGTGTATTGATCACAACTTGTTCCATGTTGTTTAATCGATCTACACCATTAGTTGCAGGTGCATTTAAATTGGCAGCATTAGGAGTTGGGTCTAAAACATATGGTAATAATGTGCCGCTTGAAGGAGTTGTGACCGTTAAATCCAAATCGTTGATCAATGCTGTTGTAGCTCCCGAAGCAGCTGCAGGATCATTCCAATAGACCATAAAACGTAGCTGTGTAATTCCCGAAGGTACCGAAATGGTATGTGCATTCGCATTTCCTTGCGTAATATCATCAGATAAAAACCTGTTGTCCTCTAATAATTTTCCCGCTCTACCTCCATTGACCAATCCCCAGCCATAGTTGAAATCTGGACCTACGTTTCCGTAGTCACTTGCCGTATTAAGCAAAGCAGCTTTAATTAATGCTGCCTGTGGAAGTGTCCCTCCATTGGCTTCACTATACAATTGATATAACTGTGCAGAAACTCCTGCAATTCCAGGAGCAGCTCCAGATGTACCACTAAATCCTTGGTACGTATTATTTTCGTTTGTAGACTGATGCCCATTTCCATGGGCTGTAATGTCTGGCTTAATTCTACCATCTCTTGCCGGCCCTTTACTACTTGAGGTTGCTAGTGTACCATTATAGATTGTATTTGCAGTTGCAATTACATTTTTTCCCTGCTTATGTCCCCCTGTAATATTTCCCCAACCAGAACCTGCTCCGTAGCCACAATCTGAAGTACCTGAATTTCCAGCTGAAAAAACGTGTAATAAAGATAGATTGTTGTTTGCCTGAGTATCAACATTTCGAGAGTTTGTTGTGTAACCTCCATTACACCCATCTCCATAAGAGGAGTTGGTAATTTGTACTTGTCCGCTATTAATTAAACCAGTCGTAGCACCATCTAAAAAACTGGGGGCATAATTACTTACAAAAACATTAGCTCCTGCTGCCATTCCACGTTTTGTTGGGTCCAGATTTCCAGCTCCTGCCATAATTCCTGCTACTCCGTCTCCGTGACTTTGCCCTGTTCCACTAGCATTTGAATTGTCAATTCTCCCCTGAAAATCGATATGAGGTCCTACAATACCATCGTCACGTACCAATACGCCAATTCCATCCCCTGTAAAATTATTGCCAGCAGACGTTTGTGTATCCAGAGTATTAGACCTGTGAAGACTTCTTCCTCTAATATCTTCTTTGACGGGTGGAGCCGAAATAAGCTCAATCCATTTCACATACGGTTGGCTCGCTAATGCTTCCAAACAATTATCTGGAATACTTACTTCTACTATATTATAGCCCTTGTAGGTATGGAGTAAGATGATCTTTTGCGCGGTTAAGTCTGCTGTCACTTGTGAAGGCTCTACATTGTCATAAAGCTGTAGGGTCACTAAAATGTTAGCGCCGTCTTTCGCATACTGCGGAATATCTCCGTTTCTAAGATCTTCTTGTACTTTCACCTCCCACGACACCGGCACGATAGAACGTACATTCTTATTTCTTAATAGGGATGGATTTGTTCCCTTCGGAAAGTAAAAAAGGTACGTACTGTTAGAAATGTATTCTAATAATTCAAGGTTGTTTTGTTTAAAATAATCCTGAACGCTTTGTGCAGGCGTTTCATAAAATTGAACCCAACCATAATAGCCTGTTTCTGAAGCTGATTCCTTCGGAAAATTTCGCCATGTAAAATCTTGAATATTTTCGGGCAGTATAATTGATTTGCCCTGTACATCGACTGTATTTTTTTGTTGTGCTACGATAATATTGCATAAAATTAAACATGCAAATACTAGAAGGTAAGTAGTTCTTTTCATTTATTTCTTGGTTTAAAAGATTAAGGGGATCGACAAAAAACGTTAATACCAGCAATTTATAAAAATTTATTATGTTAAAATTAACATTTGTGTTTTAGGGGTGGTATCAAAATATTGCTTCTTTTAACTCATCGACTCTCCCCTATCCAAGAATACGTCAATTGCCCTATTTTATTCTATCCTGTTGATTGGTAGATTTGTACTATAACTCTACGTATTATGAAAACACGACTCAACACGATTGCTCTCGTACTACTTTCTATTTGTAGTATAACAGCTCAAACTGGCAATAACTGGGAAATTGCACCCGTAAATCCTTCCGTAGAATCGGATTATAATTCTAAGCTTGTCAAAGGAAAGTACGCTATTATAAGTTATGATATTTACAATGAAGATGGGAGTAAATGGGGAACCAATTCAGGCAAAATTCATGATCCCTATACCTTAGAAGAAGCAAAAGCTAAGAAAAGTATCTTTAAAAAGCTGGATTCAAAAGGGCAATTAATAGAAATGAGAACCTATTGGGGTGATACCGAAAAGATAACTACTTATACGTATAATTCAAAAGGATTACTTACCAATCAAAAGAGTCCTACTTATAATTATGATTATGAATACGATTCTCAAGGACGAGTTTCTAAATACGTTTTTACCAATTTCGATCGCAATGAGACATCCATCAAAACGTACACGTATAAAAAAGAAGGAGGTCTTTTAAAAGTTATTGAAGAAACTACAGGAACGGGATATTTTCAACCTTATTATGAATCCCATTACAAAGACGGATTACAAGTATTTACAAAGAAGGATAAGAATAGTCCTGGTTTTACTCATATTTATACTTATGACGATAGAGGAAACTGGATTACACATCAATATGATGCCAATCCTGGAACATATACTGGGAAAATCGACCGCACCATTACCTATTGGGATGAGATTACAAATCCAAATGCAAAATTTGAGGTCATAAGTAAAATAATTAGTCCAGATTATGGAGACATGACAGCACCGTATGTCTTTTTAAATGGTGAAAAAATTATAATTCCAACCGATAAAGCTACAGGAGACACATTTATATTTTACGTGCCACAAACAAAGACTCATTACGCAGCGGTAGATGCTTATAGCAAATCAAAGAATACATTAAATTACAAACATGATGTAATAAAATTAGCCTCAAATTCTGAAGTCGTTTTATTTAGAAACAATGGCTATTTTAATTTGATAGAAAATGGCAAACTTGTATCTGGTGAAAAAAACTATTCAAATGCATACGGCACGTTGATTTATCACCTGGAAGGAACCGATACAACTTATATAATCCCAGAATATAGTGATGAAACTAAAAGAGGTGTTCCTGGTTACTTAAAAAAAGGCCCTAGTCTTTTTTATCTTCGAGATGTCGCTTCAGATAAATACCATCTTGTAGAAAATGGAAACTTTGTAGACTATTCAAAAATTGATGGAAATTGGAGATTTTTGGAAAATGGAGATCCCGTAATATCTGTTGATGGAAAACCTACTTATATCCTTTCAGGATATTATGATGCTAAAAATAACGCTGTGATGCAGGCAAAGAAGTATACTTCAGAAAAAATAAAGGAAACCACTAAAAAAGATCCAAGTACTACTAAAGTTGTTTATAATCCAAATAAACCTGCTCTGATAAAAAATGAGGGAGAAGGCAAATATTCGGTTTCTCAAGAGGGACAAAAGATAAGTGACATACGACCTGTTCTTGTTACAGATACTCGGTCTGTTTATGTTGGTTTTCCCGATACAAATACAATCTTATATAGCACTGCTATCGACTCAAAGCCCGTTAATGGGGAAGACACGATGTTTAAAGTAGGTGATAATATTTCCGTGATTGCTCTTTTTGACCTTAACGGTGGGTTTTCCTATATGACCCCTCAAGGTTTGCTGGAACAAAACGATTATGTTTACACTCCCAATGAAGATAGAACTGCTACTATTTTCTTAAAGGCTACCAATACCTATTTTACAGGGACTACCCTAGCTCCCGAGGATGTAGACCATGTTCTGCTTTTTGCTGGTAAAGGGAATAGTAAACCTATTGCACCTTCAGAAGAGGATACCTGTACAACTGGTGATTGTACAAACGGATACGGCAGTGCCAAGACGAGTAACGGACAATCATATTCAGGAAGATTTGTAAATGGAACATTAAATGGACCTGGATATCGAGATTATGGTACTGGAAACTACAGAGGTGAGTTTAAAAATAACGTAAGAGATGGCTTCGGAAAGTATAATTTTGAAGGAGATAACAATTACTATGTAGGATATTGGAAAAATGGAAACTATGACGGATATGGGTATTATGTGAAAGATAATAAAGTGGTTACAGTTGCTATTTATGAAAATGGAAAAGTAAAAACACCTGTCGGAAAAGCCTACTTAGATGGTACTTCTACACAACAAGGATGTACAGGGGATTGTAAAAATGGATATGGATCTATTAAATATACATCCAATGATAGTTACTTTGGCTACTGGAAAAATGGGACTTACAGCCCAATGGGAGCCTATTATTATTCAAATGGTGATTCATACTACGGAAATTTTGATTCTAATGGCAAGCGATCTGGCTTTGGATTTTACTTTTGGAAAGACGGAGGACATTACAACGGAAACTGGGCTAATGGCACCAAGCATGGCTACGGAATCTACACTTCTTCAACAGGAAGTATTCAAGAAGGAAATTGGGTTAATGGAGAATTAAAAAACTAGTGAACGACTAATAAATACAGCCTTTCAATTTTATTCAAACCTTATACATCTTTAATTTTTAAAAAAATAAAAGAGTTTATAGGATACTTAAACCATGATAATTTTTATAAATCATATTTTGATAAATGTAAGATTTTTAGTCTCGTTCCCTTCAACATCGGTGAGGACCACTTGGGTTGCACTAGCCGAAACAATTTCCCAGTCTTCCGAGAGTCGACCAAAGGGTTGTTGCATTCCAAAATCTAACTCGAACTCCTCAACATCACTGGATGTATCGTAGAGCCAGTCACCTGGCTGAGATAATATATCGTTTTGAGCAACTACCGTTCCAGATGCCTGAAATGTAAATACGAAGGACTCAAATAAATCTGTTCGATTTCCTTCTTCATCGGTATAATTGTTAACCTGCCAAGTGCCTGCTAGAATATCAGACTCAATAGATTCAAACTGAAGATAATTTGTAGTATTTGTATCATCATCCCCACTACAAGAAACAAGGAATAAAACTGCAATTGCAATACATAAATTTTTCATAGCTATCTTTTTTCGTAAATAACAAAACCTTTAAAACTTTTACTCCCAAATAAGTACTAAAAAGTGTTAGCTAAGTATTAAAATCAATAAAAAAGCCTCCATTCTGCTAAAGAACGGAGGCTTTATCAATTAAATTAACTAAATCTACTCTTTAATCATCTGCTTTGTCCTACTTACCTTATCTGTTGAGATAATAAACATGTAGGTCGCACTTTGCAGGTTGCTCAAATCAATGATCGTTTCTGAAAGTGCTTCGGAAAGATCTACCTTCTGTACCAGCCTTCCTGTTAAATCAAAGATCTGTACATCCCTTAGCGGTATGTTCTGAGGATTGCTCAAAAACACTCTATCACTTGCAGGGTTAGGATACATAGTTATGGTTGAAAGGTTTATAGCAGTATCTTCCACTCCCAATGCTGGCTCTACAATAAGGGCAAACACATAGTCCGTCTCATTGCCCTGCTCATCCATTGCCGTAAGAGTTATATCATAAGTCCCTTCATCTAATGGAGTACCAATAAATGGAAACTGATTTACTTCTATTGGCAATAACCCCAAACTACAATTGTCTGTAGAATTTACTCCTATAGTGAAGTCTTCCAGCCTGTAGAAGCCTGTAGCAGGATCTATCATTCGGGTAAGAGGTCCCTGCGGTAAGCTCGCCTGATCAAACACAGGTCCGCTCGTATCTACCACTGTAATTGTTGCCACGCAAGAGGAAAAGTTTCCACTGCCATCGGCAGCAAAGACTGTTATATCGATACTGCCACCCACATCATTACATGTTACTTCGGCAATGTCTACTGTGAGCGTATCAAGAGTACAGTTATCCAACGGATTGGTCATATCTAACAATTGCATAGGATCAATTGTCGCTGTTCCATCTGCTCCCAATTCGATAGTCGTATCCTGACACACTAAAATTGGGTCTGTGTTGTCTTCTACAGTTACCACTGCAGTACATGTTGAACTATTTCCATTGTCATCGGTGACAATCAGATCTACAAAGTTTTGTCCTAAGTCTGTACACGTTAATACCGCAGGATCTGTGGTAAAGGTTAATGCGCCTGTTCCACAGACATCACTACTACCATTATCAATCAAACTTCCATCTAAGGTTACTGTACCATCAGCTCCTAGTGCTACTGTGATGTCCTGACAAATAGCCGTTGGTGCTGTGCTGTCTACCACTGTGACAATCGCACTACAGGTAGCTGTGTTTCCATCTGTATCTGTTACCGTTAAAGTAACTGTATTAGCTCCTATATCATCACAGGTAAAACTTGTAATATCGATGCTACTACTGGCAATATTACAGTTGTCACTACTACCATTGTTAATCGTTCCGGCAGTAATGGTTGCCATTCCATTGGAATCAAGAGTCACAGTGGCATCCTGACACATAGCAATAGGGGCGGTGTTATCTACCACCATCACAGTAAAACTACAAAAACTACTGTTCCCTGCAGCATCTGTCGCTGTAAAGCCAACAAGATTGTTCCCTCTTGGAAAACTACCTCCACTCATAATACCAACAGTTTGAACAATCGTAATATCGCCAAAAGAACTACAGTTATCAATCACCGAAGGAGTGGCAAAAGTAACCACCGCACTACAACTATCTGAACCCGTACTTACAGTAAAGTCACCAACGCAACCAATGGTTGGTGCCTGGATGTCGTTTATGGTAACTGTCGACACACACGTGGCTGTTTGACCATTACCATCATCTACCGTCCAAGTAACTACTGTGTCTCCCTGAGGGAATACAGCTCCATCTAAACTGGCAGCATTGTTATAATCATTGGTAATAATTGCCGTAGTACAATTATCACTAAATGTAGAATCAAATTCAGTTCCAGCAACTGTGTACTGACATACATTAGGGTCTGTACTGCGAGAGTAATCTGCGCATGTAATTGTGGGTGCTTCATTGTCTTCAACTGTAACAGTTGTTGTACAACTATCCATCTGCCCATTGCCATCATCTACCGTCCAAGTTATAACCGTAGCTCCCAATGGCAATGTTGTTCCCGCTAGGGTATTTGTCCCATTTATGTTGTTCGTGATGGTAAAGGTTGAACAGTTATCGGTTGCAGTGGCATCAAACTCAGTCCCTACAACATCATACGTACAAACCCCTGGATCTGTATCGCGAGCATCACTTGAAGCACATGTGATCACTGGAGCAAGGTTATCTTCAACAGTTACTATGGCGGTGCAACTATTGGTGTTTCCGAAGATATCTGTCACAGTAAGAACCACATTGTTTGGTCCCACATTTGAACAATCAAAGGTATCCATATCAATACTAAGGTTGTCAAAATCACAACCCATAGGTGTACCTCCATCCACATCGGCTGGCGTGATTGTAATTGGCGTACCATTGGCGTCTAATTGTAAGGTTATATTCATACAAATAGGCTCGGCTACCATGCCTGAATTGAATGCTAGTACCACATCGTTTCCATCACCACCAACATAGCTTATTCTCCAAAGTTCACCATTAAAGTTTAAGTCGGTTCCTTCAGCAGCTCCTGCAAATTCTCCGACAATCGCATCAGCTCCATCATTAACGATGATGGTCATCTCATCACAGAGCTCACCTGTTTCCGAAGTGTTATCAACTAAAGTTAAAGTTGCACCTGTAACATCAACCATTCCTGTTACAGCAATTTGATCGTAATCGCTTCCGAAGTTATTAAAATCGTTGACACTTATTGAAAGTTCATCACCTGAAGATAAGGCCGTATTTCCGCTTATGGCGAATGAGCCTTCCGTAGCATCGTTTCCAGAAGAAACTTCTCCGTTTATAATAACATTTGTTCCACTCACTAAAGTATTTGTTGGTATGCCAGCTGGTGTAACGATAGGACCCGTAGTTGCATCTAATGTGACATCACCGCCGGTATTAACTATAGAATTTTCAGTAAAAAAATTAATCCCTATATCATCTGCAGTTGCTGCTGTACCATCTAATGAAATATTTCCTGTGTTAGAAGAAATACTACTGTCACTAATTTGTATCCCATGATTTTCAGCAACCCCAGCTCCGCCTGTTCCAGTAATACTTATTTCACCAGTATTGTTTTTCTGAACCAGCGCTCCGTTAGATATTAATACTCCGTAATTTTGAGTACCAGTTTCATTACCACCTGCTGTGCCGTCTATAATAATAGTACCTTCATTTGATCTTACCACAGTAGCTGTACCAAAAACGGAAACACCAGAGTTTTCAGAAACTCCTGCTCCTCCCATACCGTCTATTGTGATCATTCCGAGACCTGTAGCTTCTACTACAGCGCCAGCTTCAATTAATACACCGTCGTTTAAATCGTCTGTACCAGCACTACTTGTACCGTTAAATAAAATAGTTCCATCTGTTGATCTAACAAATGTATTAGGACCTGCCAAATAAATCCCAGCTTTAATGCCTGTGCCGTCACCTGCCTGACCCGAAATTGAAATACCACCACCATTTATATCTTCAATAATTACATTATCAAAAGCAGCGATTCCATCATTAAATTCACCAACAGGCGTTCCTCCACCAGTGCCATTCATCGTGATACCTCCACCATTACTCCTTATAGTGGAGTTGTCCAATATTGTAATTCCAGCATTGACTATGGTGCCATTATTTGCACCGTTTCCAACTAGAGAAATTGAACCACTTCCAGTTGCCTGAACAGTTCCTGCATTGCCCATTTCTATTCCACTAAAAAAGTCTCCTATCCCAAAACTAGTACCCGTCAAATTTATATTACCTGAACCTGTGGTTTGCACTATCCCACCTCCACTAATTACAATAGCTCTGAAGGTGTCACCAACTTCTGGAGCTATTCCGGCATTAAATGTAATGTTTCCATTGGTAGACTCAATTACTCCGTCTGTAGTCACCCCAATTCCCTCTTGTGAAGTAAAATCAATATTTCCAGTGGTCGAAAGTGTTGCAAAAGCAGAGATAACATCTGAAAATACAGTCACATTTCCAGAACCCACATTGGTATCATTGACTTCAAAAGCAGTGATATCATCATCTCCAGAATTAATAGTAAGATTTGCATCAAAACCAATATTTAATCCTTGAACACTCAAAACATCTAATCCGGCTCCTCCTGCAGTTTCAGTATTGATGGTAAGTGAGTTATTTGGGTTCGTAAAGTCTACCAATTCTCCTCCAACACTAGAGTTTATTCTGTTGTCTAGTGTTCCAGCAGCATTTAAGACAATGTTTTCATCTAAAGCGCTTGTGAACGTAAATACTCTATTATCTACATCGAGATTGTCTGTAATGGGTTCCAAACCTTCATAGCTTATCAAACTATTTCCTGAAATTGAGATGCTTCCGTCGTTATTATTTACAAATGTATGTTCTACAGTATCAAAAGTTCCGCCTGGGCTCACTCCTGTTAATCCCATGGTATCGAATTCTGTTCCACCGTCATAATTAATAGGAACGTTAAAGTTTCCGCCAGAAAAATCTGGAGTAAAATCATCATTTCCTCCTAATGTTGTTGTTAAAATTTCTCCCGTGACTGAAGCTATTGCAACATCAACCGTATTGGCATCTACTTGCGTTGCCATGTCTCCTGCAATCAACTCATTATCGGGGTCTGTAACTCTATAATTCGCACCATTTATTGTAATAGTAATATTATCATCTCTTTCTAAATTATCCTTGATGATTAAATCTCCAGCAACTACCTCAACATTAGGGATACCAACAATTATTGCTATATCGTTACCATCACCGGCATCATAAATGATACGTAGTCGCTGCCCGTTAAAGCCATCTGCGTTTGAAGACACAAATTGACCTATTACGGAGTCTGAACCATCATTTGTAATAATTATAATTTCAGTATTATCGGGAATAGTACCCGCTATATTGTCTACTAAGTTCAAAGTAGCACCTGTAACATCAACCACTCCTGTAATTTGCAGTTGGTCATAATCTGTCCCTGGGATTGTGCTTCCACTAATATCGATTGTTAATTGATCTGTAGAAGATAAAAACGTAGCTGCTGTTATTGCTAAAATTCCGTTTGCATTAAAACCAGTTCGTGTCTCTCCGTTAATAATTAAATTAGTTGCAGTAATCAAATTGTTCGTAGAAGTTCCTGCAGGTGTCGTAAATGGTCCTGAAACCGTAGTAAGAAAAACATCACCTACTGTTGAAATTTTTGTGGTATTATTATTTAAAATACCAACTCCTCTACTACTTCCTGTACCTGCTGTTCCGGTAAGGTTAATTGCTCCAGTTGCAGTAATATTACCTGCATTTCCTGTAAGAATAATTCCGTTATTCTCTCCAGATCCTGCTCCACCTGTGCCACTAATAGTTATCGTTCCGCCATTTAAATCTGTGATAGTTCCTCTTTCATTACTTACTCCGGAGTTGTTAAGCCCTGTTGCTGTTGTGCTTGCAAATCCGTTAAGGTTCATACCTCCACCATTAGTTCTTAGGGTGGATGTGTTTCCAAATAGAACAATTCCTTTATTTTGATTTGTTCCGTTGCCTCCTGTTCCAGTTATGTTTAAAGTACCAGTTGCAGTATCTTCAACCAAGGATCCATTTAAAAGAAATAAACCTATATTATCTTGAGTTGATCCATCACCCCCTGTTCCAGTAAGATTCATACCACCTCCATTAGATCGAATAATAGTCCCTGCACCTTCAAACCTTACCCCTTCGTTATTATTAGTCCCAGCACCCCCAGTACCATTCATTGTAATTATACCCGTATTTATTGTTTCAACTAATGCGGTATTATTAATATGAATACCAAAGTTGGCACTTCCTGTCGTAGTAATGTCACCTGACCCAGTAATATTTAGGGCTCCTGTTGTAGTAGATACCTGCGTATTTGAACCATTTATTTCTACACCTTTATTCTGACTGGTTCCTGTACCTCCATTTCCTACTAAAGTTAAAGATCCAGAGCCAGTGGCTTTTATGACGGCACTACTCTGTATTGAAATTCCTGTATTACTATTTCCAGTTCCATTTCCTCCTGTACCATTTATAGTTATTGTTCCTGAATCTGTCGAAGTAATGTTTGATGCTGTTCCAATTAAGATAACTCCATTATTATCTGAAGCACCTTGACCTCCAGCACCATTAACTAAAATTGCGCCCCCATCAAGATCTGTTACAGTTCCTTGCTCAATACTCACCCCAGAATTATTAATTCCAATTGCTGTAGTACTTGCAAATCCGTTTAAGGTCAATCCGCCTCCATTGGTTCTAAGGATTGAAGAATTTCCAAAAAGTACAATTCCTTTGTTTTCATTAGAGCCATCCCCTCCATATCCAGTAATGTTAATTGCTCCATTTGCTGTATCTTCTATTAGTCCACCATTAAGAAGAAAAACTCCAATATTAGCTTGAGTGGATCCATTACCACCAGTACCCGTTAAATTTAAACCTCCTCCATTGGTTCTAATAACTGAACCTATATTTTGAACTCTTATGCCCTCATTATTATTTGTACCAGATCCAGCAGTACCATTCATAGTAATCTCTCCACTTGTTACTGCTTCTGCGATTGCATTATTAAAAAGATGAATTCCAAAATTTGCATTTCCAGTAGTGGCAGTATTACCAGTTCCCGTAATCTCTAGTGTTCCAGAGGCCGTTGTTACTTCAGTTCCCGTTCCTGTAAGATAAACTCCTTTGTTTTCATTTACTCCAGTTCCTGCATTACCAATAAAACTGACTGTACCTGTTCCAGACGCTTTAACTACCGCTGCATTTTGTATTCTAATTCCATTATTTTCATTTCCAGAACCATTACCTCCTATTCCATTTAAACTTATGGCTCCATTTACAGTACTCACCTCAGAATTTGGATCTACTATAAAAATTCCACTATTTCCAGTCATACCGTTACCGCCTGTCGCATTAATAGTTAGTGAACTATTTGTAGTGCTCACTGTGGTTCCATTTGCAAGGTGAAGGCCATAATTTAAGTTTGTTCCTGTACCTCCAATAGCATCAATGGTTATAGTGCCAGTT
The DNA here is from genome assembly GCF_042664795.1 of Jejudonia soesokkakensis. Taxonomy (NCBI): domain Bacteria; kingdom Pseudomonadati; phylum Bacteroidota; class Flavobacteriia; order Flavobacteriales; family Flavobacteriaceae; genus Jejudonia; species Jejudonia soesokkakensis. The sequence continues at coordinate 43,374 of NZ_JBHTBN010000006.1, read as the reverse complement.
CCTGTCGTCCTAATAATAGAAGAATTGAAAGCAAATAAACCACGATTTTGAAATCCAGTTCCATCACCGCCATTGGCTGTAATACTCATGTTTCCATGTACAGATTGAAGTGTTGTATTATTTATCTGTAACCCATTATTTACAGAATCTCCGTCTGCACCTGCTGCATTAATAAAGAGTAAGCCGTCTCCAGTAGTATCAGCTGTAGCATTTAAAAGACGCATTCCATAATTATTATTACCAGTTCCTCTACCCCTCGCAAAAAATTCAAGTGTTCCATCTACGGTTCGAATTGTGGTATTTGGTCCTCTAACTTCAATACCTCTGTTGGCATTCATTCCAATTCCGCCCAAACCGCTTACATTTATTCCACCAGTTCCAGTGGCCTCAATTGTAGATCCTGGCTGTATTAGGATTCCAAACCTACTTGAATGTGAACCGTCATCACTAAGTCCTCTTCCTCTAAGAAAAATACTTCCACTCCCTGTTGTAGTAATAGAGTTACTCATTGCTATTCCTGTAAAGTTTCCTATGGTTGCAGCATCGTTACCATTCCCGCGAATTGAAATATCTCCATTTTCCGAAGTAATAAAGCCATTAGGCATTGTAATATTATCTGTAGCTACAATCGTTAGAGATCCTGTACCTCGAGCTGTAATAGTAGAAGTTGCATTAGGGAAATTTATGGTCCGTGCGTTTAGGTTTAATACCTTGTCTGCGGAAAGATCCATCGCACCATTCATGTTTATGATATCACCGCCATCCCCTCCTACAAAAGCAATATTTGCAGGAAAATTAGCAGCTAACGAATTAAAATTAAATGTATTTACACCTACATCACCAGCTTCTATTCTGAAAAACATCGTTGGATTATTGAACGTAACTATTTCTCCACCTACATCACTATCTACTGTTGTTTGTCCTGCTCCAGCATCTGTTATTGTAATTGTTTCAGATGTGTTGCTATAGTCTAATCTAACTTGTTGAGCATTAATCGTTGAGGTAATTGGTTCTAGTCCCGTATAAGTTATATCTTGATTTCCTGAAACAGATACGTTTCCATCATTCTCATTAGTAAACGTAAAAATCTGGCTAGCAAAAGTTCCACCTCCTATTAGTGCCATCGCATCGCCATTAACTTGTGTGCCTCCATTGTAGGTAATTGCATCGTTAAAGTTTCCGCCAGAAAAATCAACTGTAAAATTGTCGTCTCCACCTTTTGTATCTACCAAAATAGTATTCCCTGTAATCGAAGCAATAGGAACTAGAATATCTGAACCATCTATGGTCGTACCATTACCTCCAACCAGCGAATTATTGGCATCACTAATACGATAGTTCGTATCATCGATTACTATGGTTAAATCATCATCTATATTGCCAATATCTTGAATGATCAGGTTGCCACCAGAAACGAATATATTTTCTTGTAACGTAAGCGTAACAGTATTTGCTGTGTAGTTGATTACAAAGGTATTGCTTCCCACTGAAATCGTTGCACCATCTGGCAAACCTGCAAACGTTCCAGAAACTGAAGCCGCCGAAATAATAGTTAAAATTTCGGAACCCAGCGCTGTGGACCCTAAATCTGTTACTGTTAATGTAGCTTGAGTGGGTGATGTTCCTAAAGTTACAGTACCTGTAGATGTAATAGCATCATAATCTATACCCGCCGAACTACCGCTAGCATCATTATCGTTTATAGCAATCGCAACAGGAATCGCATTAAGTCTTAAATTTCCTTGAACATTTGTTACACCAATTGCATTCCCTCCAGGTTGCAATCCTCCTCCTAGTTGTGTTTCATTGGTTGCCGAAAAAATTGCACTCGTAGGTATTCCCAATGGTGTAGTAACATTGTTACCAGATGCAACACCTAGAAAAAGAAGAGATGCTGAGCTTATACCCGGTGCAATCACATCAATGTTACCTGTCGTTGCTCTAACATCATCAAAAGCACCAGATGCCGTATCTGATCCAGTAATTGTTGCTCCATCTGCTTCGATAATTTGTACTCTGTTACTCGTTGTATTTAAATATGTTATTGCATCAACATTGGTTTCAATTGGATTATTGTTTCCTATACCGTTGGCAGCGGTCATGCTTAGATTTGTTCCAGAAACATTAAGTCCTGACGGGACGTTTCCTCTAATAAAACCTGAAGCATTTAATGTGATGGGGCCGTTAGTTTCAATACCGCTAATGCTATTAAAATTGTTAAAAGCGATGTTACCAGCAAGCGTTGTGAAATTTGTTTGTCCTGTGCCATTTTGACCTGCAATGCTTATATCATTTGCCTCTGTAACTTGTACAGCATTATTCGTATTAATAAAAACAATATTGCTTACACCCGTGGTAATCGGGTTGGTAACACCTATTCCATTTTGAGCAGTAGGCTTTACTATAAAAGCACTAATCACTGGTGAATTTCCTGTTGAAGTTTTATCTATAATTCCATTTGATGCTGTAATCACTAATTCATCTGCTGTTTGAGGAGTATTAAATGAAACCAGACCTGCTGAAAAAATAATATCTCCGTCTGCCAATAAAGACATGTTTCTAGGAAAGCCAATTCCAAAATGTGTTACATTACTATTTACAGTGAGTGATCCATTTGTAGAATTAATTGTAAAATCCTCTGATGCTGAAACACTGGCGTTTACACCTATATTACCTGCAGCTTCTAGTTGTCCTCCTTGCCCAAGGTTAGAATTACCTGAAATAAATACTAGTCCATTATTTGTTATATTTGTTTGGTCAAATGTGTTATTAAATCTTATATTAGAAACTTGCGTTCGTAATGGATCGATAGCACCAATACCTGCTGAAGCAACCATATTCAAGGTAAGTGATTGCACTTTTGCATTCGTACCAATATTTATAATACTACCACTAGTAGCATTTAAGTTGACTGAACCGGTAGCTCCAGATTGTATTTTGCCGTTTGTTCCAAATGTGATATTTCCACCGCCTAATGCTGAAAAAACCTGATTCCCATTTGAAGTTGTTATTAAGCTTTCATTTACATTTACTTGAGTAGCTGTTACTAAAAAATTACCTAATACAGTAAAAGGATTATTAAATGTTACAGCTGAAACCGTTGCTGGTGCATTATTTACGGTAACATTTCTTAAGCCTGTATAAGGATTTGCAGTGGCATTGAAATTAATGTTTGCAGCATTAAGTACCAAATCAGATTCGGCACCAAAACCTCGTAAAGCATTGTTAAAAACAATATTACCACCAATAGACTCTAACCTTGTAGTAGTAGTGGCCGCATTTATTATAGATATAGGTATATCAAACTCTAACGATTGTTGTGTTCTCACAATTCCAGTAGTGAATGAAAAACTTCCGAATGATTGGTTTTCTATTTTTTGAAGAGGAACACTGTTTCCTACGTTTGTAAATAAAACAGATTGGTTATTGTTAACTCTTGGATCTAGTCTAAAATTACCGTTTACGTCTCCTGTAAACGTAATATTATCAATAGAAGATTCGATTTTAGTGTCTCTTCTCAACTCAACAGTTTCACCAAAACCAAAAGAAACCTCTCTAAATGCTGTAATAGCATTAGGGTCATTAATATCTAGTATTGTATTTCCTCCTCCTTGTATGCGTAGTAATCCTATGCCTCCAAATCCTTCAATTTTTCCTGTCAAGGTCGTTGTTGCGGGTGTATCAATTATCAAAAAAGCACACCCGTTTCCCATAGAACTATTACTTCCATTTACCCCAGCTAACGATATATTTCCTGTTGCAGTAAAACTGGTCATAAAACAACCAATATTCATATCTGTAACAAAGTTTATTGATGTCGCATCTACTACAAGATTATTAAATGCTAGATTCGAAGCAGCTGCAGTAGATGAGACATCGTTCATTCCATCAATTATAAACCTAGTATTGAACATTGCAATAGTATTAACCATTGTGAGATCAGAGGTGTAGTCCGAACCATCATTAATGGTAATTCGAGAGGTATTTGCAGCCTCAACTTTAAGAGTTGCAGTCCCACCACCTGTTACTGTTCCATTATCGGTTCCATTCCAAACGCCACTCGATAATGTAAATACGTGAGATAAAGGTCCTCCGGGGGGAGAATCTCTATCAACAGTTATGTTCGCATCTATATTTGTAATCTGTAAAATTGTATCTCCAAAAGACTCATCTGCCGTAAAATTTGCTTGTGAATGACTTGTAATCACAAAAAATAAAAAGAAAGAAAAAAAGGAAACAATTCGAAGTGTAAAATTTTTCATGGATACTTGTTTTGGTTGAGGTCTATTAAGTTACCATAGGCACAAATTAAAAACAAGAAATCCTGAAAGATAATATCTCTAATGAACAATATTTAAAAACGCAATATTTAATAAGCTGAAATACAGAATTTTATATTTTTTTATCTGCTTTATAAAAAGGTGATTTTTGTTAGTTTTTAGAGAAAAAAACATACGTACCCCTACGTAATTTATTGATTTTCAGCGCTAATTATAGAGATTCTTATATAGAAAAAAGAAGTTCTATATTTTCTTTGGCCCATTGATGTAGCGAATCTGAAGAAGGAGGAAGCTCTAGCTTTTTTATGATATTAGCTCTATGTTTTTGGACCGTTCTAATTGAAATCGATAATTCTTCAGAAATTTCTTTTGATGTTTTTCCATTCGCTATCAACTTTGTGATCGTTCGTTCTGAAGGTGATAGATTTCGTATACGCTCCATTTCAGGATGAATTTGAGTTTTCAAAATATGATCAAACGAATTGCTAAAATAACTAGCTCCAGAGGCTACCCTTTTAATACATTTTTCAATTTCAGTAAAAGGCTCATCCTTTAACAAATAACCCTGTATATTGAATTTTTTAGCTTTTAATACAAAAGCTTTTTCTTTATGGGAGGTAAGAATGATAAATTTTGTACAAACTCCGTGAGCTACAGATTCACTTATAACCTCAAAACCAGAAAGCACAGGCATTTCAATATCAATGATAGCAATATTAGGTTCATCTTTTATTATAAATTCTATTGCTTGTCCACCATCAATAGCAGCACCAATAACATTATAATTTTTTCCCTTCAGTTCATCACACAGGCCTTTTAAAAGCATTGGGTGATCGTCTGCAACTAGTATCGAATCTGGTATCATTTTTTTATAGAGATTTCTGCCAATAAAACTGTTCCTTTACCTAATTTGGAGTCGATGGCTAAGGTACCGTTCAAAATTCGTATTCGTTCTGTCATTGTTTTTAAACCAAGACTGTTTTGTTTTATTTTTTCTGAAACTTCAAAACCTTTGCCATTATCTTTAATCAAAGTTGTAAGCATTCTATTGCTTTTCGTAATGAAAATAGAAACCGAAGAAGCTTCGGCATGTTTTACAATATTATGTAAACTCTCTTGTATAAATCGATAGTAACTAAGTGTTTCTTTTTCTGAAAAATACGAATCTATATCGGCAATTTCAGTATAAAAATTTAGATTAGTTTGTTCGTCAATATCATACACCAATTGTTCAATACTTTCGGTTAAACCTAATTGTTTTAAAACTGAAGGATATAAACCACGAGAAATGCTACGTACTTCTTCAAGAGCGAGATTTGAAAGGGTTGAAATATCTTCTTGTTGATTTTTTTGAGCCGTCTTTTTAATCAGTGTTAGTTGCTGTCCTAAACTGTCGTGCAACTCTTTTGCGATTCGTGTGCGCTCTTCTTCTTGAGAGTCTAGTAGGCCTTCAGAAAAATGCTCTTGCAACTTAATTCGTAAACGTGTTTGTTTTATTAAATAGGCCGTGAATAAGATCAAACCTAAAACGACCAGGCAAATGAACCACCAGGTTTTATAAAAAAAGTTGTTAGAAATAATTTTTAATTGAAGTGGTTTACCAACTACTCTTTCTGAAAAATCTCTAGCTTCAATGGTAAGTGTATAGGTTCCAGGAGCTAAATTTTGAAAACGGATTTGAGGTCTTTTGTTTAATGAAATCCATGAAGCATTATTGAGTTTATAATAATATGAATTCTCATTCTTGGTCACCATATCTGTGAGTGAAAACTCTACTTCTAAATCTTTAAATTCTGCTGGTAAAGTAATGGTAGTATTTTTGGCTAAAAGAGTTCGATCATATACGGTTTCTATTTTATCGAGCTTTGTATTATAGGATTTTCTTTTTAAGAGAACTAATGATGTTTCGCTAATGTCACGTTGCAATGCTTGGCCATTAAAATAGTTGAGCCCGTTAAGAGTTCCCACTAGCATGCCATCTTCGGTATTTATTGCACTATACCTATTTGATTCATTATCGCTAAATCCGTCTTCGACAGAAAAGCGTTGCGCTTCTTTTGTTTCAGGATTGTAAGACACAAACCCGTTAAAGGTGTTAATCCACCATGATGTAGAAGTAGGTAAAATTGTAGCAATCCCTGCCTTAAAAGAATCCTCATAAAAGAGCTCAAAGCTCTCTGTATCAAAATTATGTGTAATTATATTACCCGTACGACTTCCCAACATAAAGCCATGATCCTCATTGTAATCTACCATTAAAAAAAATGGATCCTTAAAAAGTGTTGTAGAATCATTTATAAAACGAGTTTGTTTACTTTTAAAGTCATATTTCAAAATCCCTTTATCTGTTGCGCCTACCAATTTATTTTTATGGATTGCAAGATCGTAGACGTTTAGAGAATCTGAACTTATAAAAGGAGTATGCCTTTTTGTATGTGTATTAAATTTGACAACATTAAAATTGTGGGTGCCGTAAATTAGAATCGAATCATTTAATTTTTCCAAAGAAATTACCGGATAATATCTGTATAGATTTGTGGCTCTCGTTATCGTATCAATCTCAATGATTCTTCCAGAACTATTGCTCCATAGTTTATCTTTTATCGAAAAAATATTTCGTGCAGAGGCAGGTTTAAAATTTTCTCTGTCCCTGAGTATCGTATAAGGTTTTACCGTTTTTGATTTTGTGTCGAATTCAAACCAACCTTTGGTTTCTGTAGCAATGAGGTATGTGTTTTTTTGTTTTCTGAAAATGGTGCGAATGCTATGATCTTTCAAAAATGTTTGTACTGTTGTAGAAGGAAATTTAAAATAATGCAATTCGCCTGTACCAGTTCCCACCCATACTTCTTCTGTACAGTTTTTTGAAGCAATCCGCATGGGCGAACTTTTTGAAAAAACACCAGCATAGGTTTTAGAATTGATTGTATTGTTTTCTATCGTTGCTATCTCTAAATCTTCGTTTGTCGCAGTTAGGATCATTTCGTTATCAAACTTGTCCACAAAATTTGAAAGATTTTGATGCAACAACCTATTGTTTCGAAAAGGAGCTGGCCGAACCTCCATAGCTATAGAATCGACATAATGTAAGGTAGGATTATTACCTAAAAACACATAATGCTGATCATTGTTTTTGAAGTACGAGTCAATAAAATATTTTTCATAAGTGTTGCCAATTTTTTTAATAAATTTCTCTCCTGAAAATTTTTTTAAAACCCTGCCGTTCCAGTCAATATAGTGAATTGGAAAACTCGTGTCTGAAATAAGGCAAAAATCCCTAAAGGGAATAATAGCCGTTTTAGGCCCTACCAAATAATTAGTCACGTCGCTATTAAAACTATACAGTATTTCTACACTGAGGTCATCCTTTAGTACACACATATAAATTTCTCTATCACTCTGAAGCAGTAGATAATTGTTTCCTTTATAGGCAAAAACTAAGGAGCTTCCGGTCACTTTTTTATTAAATCCAGTGAAACTAATCTTAGTAAATTTTGTCGTAACCGGATCAAATAAAAAATTTATAGCTTCATTTGTGTGAATATAAAATTTACCATCGCTTCTTTTAAAAAAATGATTTACTTTTCTTATTCTTTCATATTCGGCTGGAAAATCTATCGTATGAAAAGTATTTCCATTATAGCGTTGCAGCCTATTTTTCTTTGTCGAATTAATAATCGTTCGTACCGCTAAACTCTCCCCTCCTAGCCAGAGAAAGCCATCGTTATCAAATTCCATACTCCGAACAATATCTATCTCCAGACCGTCACGGCTTGTGATACTTTCATGATAAATTTTATTGTTTTGAGCATACGAAAAAATCATCATCAGTAAGAAAATGGGTAGGACAACTCTGTTACAAAGTAAAAATTTGTTCATAAGATGCTAGAAAGATACAGCATGAAAAGTCGGCATCAAAAAATCTTAGGATTAAATGGTAAAGCAACTTTTTTATTTAAAATTATGTAATAAAAAACCCAAAACAAATGTTTTGGGTTGTAAAGGTTGGTTAGCCGATAGCTTCGTTGTACTCTTTTTACATCTTTTCTACATTGCCAGACCTACTGCTATTATTAGTAACCGCAGTTGGGTTTCCGTAGTAATTAATATCCCCACCACTACTGGCTCTGGCATTTAATTTATCTTTTACGTTAACAGTAATGTCTGCTCCGCTAGAAGCTTCAGCCACGCAGGAAATGACAACTAATTCTTTTGCATCGATATCACTGCCACTGGACGCGTCTGCATCGAGGTCACTAGCTTTCCCTGTTAGAACTATGTCTGCACCACTACTCGCTTCTGCACGTATCGTTTTAGAAAATACTTCCAGTTCAATGTCGGCTCCACTGGAAGCGTCAATATCTAGTGTTTCAGCTTTCATGACACTATTGCTGGAAATTTCACTTCCGCTAGAGGCATAAATACCTCGTAAGGAAGTAAACGTTACATACGCCTTTTTAGCTTTTGATCTTCCTATGTTTTCTTCGGCTTTAATCGTAAGTTTTCCGTTTTCTATTCGGGTAGAAATAATTTCTTGCAGATTCTGATCTGCCTCTATTTCCACTTTGGTTTCAGTTCCTTCTACAAGAAAAACTTCTATGCCGGCTGCGGATTTTATTTCGTCAAATGCTTCTCCTTGGATTCTGGTTTCTGTGGTAACGTTTCCGTCGCCATCTACACTTCCCAAATTTATATCAAAGTTGCAACTACTTAACGTAGCAATAGCTACAAAGGCAATAAGGATGCTATATGTTCTCATTGGTTTCAGTTTTTATGGTTAAGGTATCTTTTACTGCGGAAGCTTCCGAAGTAGTGTCATCGTCAAAGCTAGATTCTACTTCTTGCTCCCAGGTTTGATTTTGAGTTGTATTTTCAGGGTCTGCATCGCTTTCCGAAGCCTCTGTATTCTCTTCAACTTCTTCAGATTCGGGGCAATCCAGACACTGAGTTTCCTTATCGAGAATTAATAAATGGTACTCTTCATCGCCCACATTTAAAATATCTCCAGAACTACTGTAATTTCTATGAAAGGACTTTGTAGTACTGTCGGCAAATAGAACCGTCCCAATAGGCAAGTACACTATTATTTCAACTTCTTGATCGCGAAATCTATTTTCCAGATCGGTAATAAAGTAGCCGTCAAGACGTAAGGAATTATTCTCAAAACTATAGGTATAATCAATAGCTTCGGCTCTCTTCTTAGCATTTAAAAAGCTGTTGCCTTCGGCTAATTTCTCTACGGAAAGTTTTGCAATGCTATCACGTGTTGATTTTACAATTAGCCTAATATCGTTTGAGTAAATGACTTTATCTTCAGCATCATTGTATTTAATTTCGAATCCGCTATTGCGATATACCTCATTGTCATACAATTTATTAGCATTCATATACAAGGTAAGCGTATCACCTGCTTTTATATTTAGCGTTCTTTCTGAAATTACCGAATTATCATACGCTTTCTCTGTGGTCATTCTCACTCCAAAAATGAGGATCCCTATGATACTTAAGAACCAAAGCACAGCCAATATTATTTTAGCAGGTGTCCCAATAGATTTTAAATTATTGAACATAATTTTTAATCCCAGAATTAAGAGTGCAAAAAACGGAATACTTATAGCAAGAAAGGCTAATAGTGAGATGAGCCAGACAGGAGTCGTGCTCGTTTCTATAACGGCTGAAACATAATCCATCACTTCGCCACTTCCCCATAAATCTAACGATCCTAGTGTAAATAGACCAACTACAAGACCAAGTAAGACGCTAATTGCTACGAAAATTAAAAAGAGTCCAAATAATTTGACAAATATTTTTAATACTACTAGAAGGACATTACCAAGCCCACTAAAAAAACCAGATGCTCCGCTTTTTACTTTTTGCCCGTATTTGTCATAGTCTGCATTCTTTACCTTGTCTGCAACACTTTCATATCCTTCTTTAAACTTTTTTTCAATGTTAGAGATATTAATTGGTTCTCCTGTCATTTTTAACTTATCTGAGGTCGTTACCGCTGCTGGCACTAAAATCCACATAAGGATATAGACTGGTATAGCTAGACCGCTCGTAATAAAAGTTAAGAGGATCCAGATTAATCGTACCCATAAAGCATCAATACGTAAATAGTGTGCTAATCCTGATGATACTCCTGAGATGAACTTATTGTCAACGTCTCTGAAGAGTTGCTTATACGAAGTATCATATCTTCTATGATGCGATGCTGCCGGAGGAGTTTCTTCAAATAATTCTTCATCTACCGAATAGTCTTCAGGTTGTCCCATGACTGCAATCACTTCATCCAGTTCTTTAAGACTAATCACCTGTGATGTTGTTTCTACCTTCTCTGAAAAAAGTTCTGCAATACGAGCTTCTATATCCCGCATAATCTCATCACTTCCCTGAGGTTCGGTTAAGGATCGTTTGATGGCTTGAAGGTACCTTTGTAATTTTCCGAAGGCATCTTCATCGATGTGGAAAAATGTCCCTGCCAGATTTATATTTACTGTCTTTTTCATTTTTTAGTTGTTTCGCTTGTTACTCTGTTTACTGCCTTTTGCAAATCACTCCAGGTAGTGTCTAATTCTTTTAAAAATAGTTTTCCGGTTTCGGTAAGGTCATAATACTTGCGTGGCGGCCCGCTAGTGCTTTCTTCCCATCTATAAGATAGTAATCCAGCATTTTTTAAGCGGGTCAATAGCGGATATATAGTTCCTTCTACGACAAGCATTTTTGCGTCCTTTAAAGTGTCTAGGATATCACTAGTATAGGCCTCTCCATCTTTTAAAATAGAAAGAATACAGTACTCCAGCACCCCTTTACGCATTTGCGCTTTTGTGTTTTCAATTTTCATTTAGTGTGTATTAATTTTTTTGAACGTCATGTTCGCTTTTTGATTGATTGATAAAATCCAGCGTATTGATAAGGTACGCATGTTCTGTTTGCTGTATGCAATTCACTATCTCTGAAGACTGCTCAGTGTGATAGTCTGGAGGCACTTCTTTTCCAAGGATGCCAAGAACCGTAGCAATAATAAATTTTATAATGGTGGTCATAGTTAATTAATTTAATGTGGCTCGTTTAAAAAAGTTGATACAAAAAGGATAGCGATATTCTTTTCCTTTTGAGGCGTGCATTGCAGCATTAATAACAGCATAGAGTTCTAAAAGAAAAAGCCCGAAGAACAACAAGGCGACAACTACTGCTACCATAATATATCCTGCCAAATTTTCGATCTCATTTACTCTAATAGCATCCGTATGGTGTTCTATTGATTCAATAAGTGAAACAAAGTCTGTAACGAAAATAGCGAAGAACGGCAAACACAAAAAGCATATAATAAGTGTATATACAAAAATGCTTAGCTGAAAATTAATCGCTGCACGTCCATTGGTATCTATAAAATCTTTATCCTTATTTACTTGCCAAAGAATGATTGGACCCATAAAATTCCCTAAGGGAATAAAATATTTTAAAAAAGTAGAAAGATGAATAAAGGCACTCACATTCTTTTCATTTTCTGAAATCTCTAAGGGTGTTTTGATTGATTGGTTTTCCATGATTGATTAATTGCTTATACAAATATATGTCTTTTAAAAGGTATTATGTTACGCATAGTACTAAAATTTAACATTTATTTAAGAATTGGATGGTGTTCTATCTTGATGTATCTTCGCCAAAAAATCGCTCTTATGCCAATACCAGTAAGCAAAATCAATAGTTTTCTATTATTTAAGTTACCCTCTTGTTATTTTTCTGGAGTACGGGTAAAAACCATTTCTGAAATTACTTGCACTACTTCCGTAAAACACAAATGGATCAATCAAAATCCATTTAATTCCTTATATTTTGCTGTACAAGCGATGGCTGCAGAACTATCTACAGGGGCTCTGGTCATGTCTTGTATAAAAGAAAAGAATGCGAAAGTTTCTATGTTGGTTGCCAATAATAAAGCTAATTTTTCTAAAAAAGCAACAGGTAGGATTACTTTTAGTTGTCATGACGGACTTGCAATTAAAGAAGCTATTGACAGGACCATTGAGACCGGCGACGGACAAACTTGCTGGATGAAATCTCAAGGAGTCGATGAGCAAGGTGATGTGGTTTCCACATTTGAGTTTGAGTGGACGGTGAAGAAAAAGTCGTGAAACGTGAAACGTGAAAAATATTACAAATTAACTTGTAACTTACAACCTTTAAATTTTAAACTTCTTTAATGGATTTTCCAAAATATTTATTAGGCGACAATACAGATTTCCCAGATGCGGTTTTTGTGATTCATACCGAATTTCCTCGTTTTATTATTAATCTTCAAAATGATGAAGTAGAATGGTTGGAAGAATTTGACAATCACGACCAGAAAGAACTGGAAAGTGAGACCGAAAATTATATCAAGGAAGCCACAGATTTTTACGACAGAGAAGTAGCACGCTACGAAGATGATTGAGGAATTACTCAAATATGACGAACAACTTTTTTTATTCCTCAACGGATTAGGAAACACATCCTGGGACGGATTTTGGAACGTAGTGACCCACAAACTCTCTTCTATTCCACTATATGCTATGTTACTTTATCTGGTGTATAAAAAATTTGGAGTAAAAGGAACTCTTATTGTTATGGTTGTAGCTGCCTTTATGATTACAGCTACAGATCAGCTAGCCAATCTATTTAAATACGGTATCGCAAGACCGCGCCCTTGCAGAGTAGAAAGTTTACAGACTACAATCCGTTTTGTAGCTGAGCGTTGCGGACGTTTCGGTTATTTTTCTGCACATGCCGCAAGTTCGATGGCAGCAGCCGTTTTTATAGGTTTACTTTTAAAATCCAGGTATAAATATCTCCCTTTCCTACTCCTTTTCTGGGCTGTAGTAATCGGATACAGTCGTATTTACTTAGGGGTTCATTATCCGTTGGATGTCATCACAGGAATGTTTTTTGGAGCCATTTTTGGTTTTCTGGTTTTTCTTCTAAATCGTTGGGCACAACGAAAGTTTATTGGCTAAGGTTTCCTTTATATGGAACCTATTTCCTTTCGACCAGAAACAAGTCCCGCCACAATCTAGTTTTATGTGAATTGCTTGAAGCCGGCTGTGGATTCATATCGTAGCGCCTTATTTTTTCTACGGAAAATTCTTTAAATGTTTCTTCAAATAGTTCTTGATCCCGTTCGGCTACTAATACGCCAAACCTATTTTCTGAAGGTATTTCTAGCACTTGAGTGACGTCATTTTTTATTATAGGAAGTGGTTTCCCATATTCCCACACCAACTCTGGCGACATATCTGTAAATTCAAAAACCTTAACTGCTTCTGCGGTTTGCCAAGTACTTAATGCTGAAAATGAGGTGTACTCAGGATTTACCGTAAAAGCTCTCGCCATAGGCATTCCAAAAGTGACAATAGCCGCAATAAAACAGATGGTCAAATAGAAGACAGGCTCTATTTGTTTTCGACGTAAATAGATCAGAATATAACTACCAATAATCAGCAAACTAGCGCATAGTAAGACGAACCAAATAATATTTCCAGCAAGATGTTCTTTTAGAAAAAAGTAACCTCCTACAGGAAAACCAATCCCGATAGCAGCAACAATTCCGAAGTGAATATAGATAGGAACAGTTTCTTTTTTATTAGTTATTTCAGAAAATCTTCGGAATATATAATCCATATAATAGGCTGTATTTAAAGCCAACGGAATGAGCACTGGCAATAAGTATCTTGATTTTTTTTCAGGAATTAAAGACAATAACACAACCGAAGCCATAGTCCATAAAAACGTAAAAAGATATCCTTTTTTATCACTCACTCTGTTTTTGAGATACGGATATAGTAAACTGACAAAAGCTGGAATTGTCCAGATTCCACTTTGTGTAAAGAAACTCCAGTAATAGTAAAAGGGTCGTACATTATACCCCGTCCAGTTAGCTGCTTCTTTGGCATTGATAGCTGCTACCGTTTCGGCATCATACAAATAGGTATACCCATACCACCAGCCTGATACTATACTTCCAACGACCAAAAATAAAAGCAATGGAAGTAGGCGTGATTTTAAATTCGTGTACTTAAAAACCACTCCAAAAGCGATTATAAAGGGTAGTAATAATGCATATAACGAAACTGGTCCTTTACTCATAAACGCAAGACCAAAAAACAGTCCGGCGATAAGAGCCCGTAGGTATTTTTTAGCATCTTCGGTAAAAAAAAGAAACAATTGATAAATACACACCATCATAAAAGCATGCGTAAATATGTCCCAATTGGCATCCCTACTTGCCGAAACAACATAAAAAGAAGTTGCCAGAATTAAGCCACCTACAAAAGCAAGTTTTGCATTATTAAAAACTTTTTTAGCAAACCTATAGGTTGTAAGTACAAGTAGCATTCCCATAAGAGCAGCAGGAAGTCGTAAGCCCGCTATAGAGTTTAGCCCGAAAAGCATCCCCGAAATTGCTGTTATCCAGGTTGGAAGTGGTGGTTTGTTATAGCGCGGCTCGCCGTTCATAGTTGTCAACAACCAGTGATCGTCCTGTAGCATTTCACGGGCAGTTATAAAATTACGTGCTTCCATGATGTTTACGTGCAACACATCTAAATGCATACAAAAGATTGCGATGCATGCCAGGATTAGCCAGAACCAATGATTATGTTTAAGTGCCTGCATTGTGTTGTTTTTTCCAGATAAAGATATTCCGGATATAAATAATGAGTCCAGAAACGTGCCCTATGAACAACACAGGATCTTCTCTAAAGATAGCATAGGTCAAGATCAATGAGGCTCCTAATACGCTCATCCGCCAGAAACCGACAGGCAATTGAGAGGTTTTTGTTTTTTCAGAATACATCCATTGGTAGATAAACCGAAGCGTAAAAAGTACCTGTGAGATTATTCCCAACAAAAATAGCCACATAGGAATACTCGCATTGTTAAAAAGTTCTTGAGCATCGTAGGCACCGTTATTAAATCCGTAAATCACAATGATCACTGGGAAAACCAATAAGAATACCTGTATGATTTTATGTGCTTTTTGCCACTCTCCCTGTAACTGTAAATTCCTAATGTAGATATAATAGGTCAATGCCTGCCCTAACATTATGGCAAAATCATCTCTAAGGTATCCATACACAAACAACAAAAATGAAGCCAGCAGACTTAATTTCCAAAAAACACTAGGGGTAATGACCCGTTTATTTTTTTCTGAAAGAATCCACTGTAATAACAATCTCCCGGAAAACAGAATTTGAGCTAAGAACCCAATACTATAGACCATCCAGTCACTCATCCTTTACTTTTCACAGTATAGTTAATATATTTTTTTTTCATCCAGAGGTACGCAAAACAATCCATCAAAGGGCCTAACAATCGGTTCCAGACTCCAAACTTTGCAGTGCCTGCCACCCGTGGAAAATGCTGTACTGGCACTTGTAACACTTTTCCTTCCTGTAATAAGATCATCGCTGGTAAAAACCGATGCAACCCCTTAAACATTGGGATGCGCTTTGCATAGTCGGACTTAATTACTTTTAGCGGGCAACCTGTATCGTCCATTCCATCACTGGTAAAAGCACGACGAATTCCGTTGGCGATAGTAGATGATATATTTTTTACAAAACTATCTTTTCTATTGGCACGAACTCCTGTAACCAGATCGTATTCCCCTATATGCTGTAGCAATAAATTGAAGTCTTCGGGAGCCGTTTGAAGATCACTATCAATATACCCAACTAATGGAGCTTCTACATGATCAAATCCTGCTTTTATAGCTGCACTTAGCCCTCTATTTGCTTCAAAATTTATAAAATTAAATGCTTCATTACGCTGACAAATTGCTTCGATCAATTCCTGACTTTTATCTTTGGAGCCATCATTGACAAAAAGAATCGAAGTTTTCTTAGTTGCAATAGCAATATAGGCAAGTAATTCTTTTTCAACACGTTCTAGATTTTCCTCTTCGTTGTACACGGGAACTATAATGGTGAAATCGTACATAAAGTTGGTATAGGTTTCTGCTGCAAAAGTATTTCTTTTTTTATCAATGAAACCCAATTTAAAAAATCACTTAAAAAGATGTTACTTTGTAGTCGCAAATTAGATGTATGAAAATTCTTATCACAGGAGCTGCAGGTTTCATTGGCTCACACACATGTGAACGTTTAGCAAAGATGGGACACGAGGTAGTAGGGGTAGATAATTTTTCTTCTTATTACGATGTATATTTAAAACAGTTAAATGCCAAAGCATTGCAGGATGTGGGTGTTGTAGTAGCAAATCTAGACCTTCGGAACGACGATCTTTCCATCCATATTACGGAAGATATCGACTATATATTTCACTTCGCTGCACAACCCGGAATTGCTGTTAAAAGCACGTTTGAGGATTATTTTACCAATAATTTTATAGGCACCCAGCGAATGCTGGATGTAATAGAGACTCTTGACAACAAGCCGTTTTTTGTGAATATTGCCACTTCCTCCATTTATGGTCTGGAAGCTACATTTCCAGAAACCGAACCGCCTAAGCCAGCTTCTTGGTATGGAGTTACAAAATTAGCGGCAGAACAATTAGTATTGGCTTATGTACGCCGTGGGTTTTTAAAAGGAACCTCCTTACGATTGTATTCTGTATATGGCCCACGGGAGCGTCCAGATAAATTATATACGCGTTTAATAGATTGTGGCATTAATAATAAACCTTTCCCTCTTTTTGAAGGAAGCACCACACATCTTCGCAGTTTTACCTACGTACAAGACATTGTGGATGGTGTAGTTAGTGTGATTGGAAAAGAAACCATTTGCAACGGTGAGATCTTTAACCTTGGTTCCGAAACTGAAAACACCACGCAAAAAGGTATTGAAGTAGTAGAAACTATTCTACAAACCAAAATAACAATGGAGCGAAAACCAGCAAGACCTGGCGACCAGTCCAGAACAAAAGCAAATATTGATAAAGCTAGAAAATTGCTAGGGTATAGTCCTCAAACCACCTTGGAAGAAGGTCTTAAAGCTCAGGTAGCTTGGTTTCAAGATACTTTTAAATAATTATCGAAGCTCTAAAATAGTTTCTGCAGCTTCAAATGGAGTTGTCTCTTGGGATTCGATTTTTGCTACCTGAATTTTTAATTCCTTCTGAATAACTTCGGAAGAAAAAAAATCACTTTTTAATCGGTTTTCGATCGTCTGAAGCAACCAAAATTTATTCTGGTCATTTCTCTTTTTCTGAAAATTTCCTTTTGTAGTTCCTTCAGCAATAAAATCAGAAATTAACTCTTGTATTTTATCGATACCTTCATTTTGAATAGCAGAACACAGCAGTGTTTTTGGTACCCATCCGCCATCTTTAGGTGGATAGAGATGCAGCGCTCTGTTAAATTCTGTTTTGGCGATTTTTGCAGCTTTTAGGTTTTCGCCATCGGCTTTATTGATCACAATAGCATCTGCCATTTCCATAATACCACGTTTAATTCCTTGTAACTCATCACCTGCTCCGGCTAGTTTCAGCAATAAAAAGAAATCGGTCATCGAATGCACTGCAGTTTCACTTTGTCCAACGCCTACCGTTTCGATTAAAATGGTATCAAAGCCTGCAGCTTCGCACAAAATTATTGCTTCGCGGGTCTTACGCGCTACACCGCCAAGAGAATCACCAGAAGCCGAAGGCCTAATAAAGGCATTTTCTTCTTTTACAAGCGATTCCATTCTGGTTTTATCTCCCAGAATACTCCCTTTACTTAGCGTGCTACTTGGGTCTACTGCCAGTACAGCCACTTTTTTACCTCGCTTAATAAGAAGGGTTCCAAAACTTTCAATAAACGTACTTTTTCCTACACCAGGAACTCCTGTAATCCCTATGCGAATACTTTGATTGGCTTTAGGCAAGCAGCCTTTAATAAGTTGTTTAGCCTGTTCTTGATGTTTCGAAGCCATACTTTCAATAATGGTAATGGCGCGACTAAGCGCTACTTTGTTACCCTCAAGAACCGCAGCAATTAAAGTATTAATATCAATTGATTTTTTTCGTTGTTCCTTGAGATGAGAAGCCGCAGTTTTACTTATGGTATCTGGAGCATCAACGCCTTCTTTATTCTGCAAGGCACTTTTATGTTTTGATTGTTTTCCCACTATGTGAATTTATGACAAATTTATGAATCTAGGTTTTAGATTGCTTGTTAATCCTAGTATCTTTAATCTCTCAACTTAAAAAAACAGAAAATGAAAACGTTATATGAAGCAACCTGTGTTGCAGAAGGAGCTAGAAAAGGACACGTACATACGCCAGATGGTCCTATAGATATGAACTTATCTACGCCAAAATCTATGGGAGGCGAAGGTGGTGATGGAACCAATCCGGAGCAATTATTTGGATGCGCCTATGCAGCATGTTTTGGAAGTGCTATTGAAGCTGTAGCAAAAGCAGAAAAAATTAAGATTGATACTAAAGATATTAGTGTGACTGCAACTATTGGTTTTTGTAAAGATGATGAAGGATTTTGCCTAGAAGCCACATTGGATTGTTATATTCCTGGAGTTGATCTTGAAACAGGTGAAGACCTTGTTGAAAAGGCGCATGAAGTTTGCCCTTTCAGTAAAGCAACCCGAGACAACATTACTGTAACACTCAATTTATTATTGGATGAATAATCGGTCAATTTAACTATTAAAAAAGGGTCTTATTTAAATAAGACCCTTTTTTAATTGAAGATTTATAGTGAAAATTACGCTTCTACTTCAGTTTCTATGGTCGCCAAATAACGCTCTGCATCCAGTGCAGCCATACAACCTGTACCTGCAGCAGTTACAGCCTGACGGTATTCTTTATCCTGTACATCTCCGCTTGCGAAAACACCTGGTTTGTTTGTTTTAGTAGATTTACCTTCGGTTATTAAATATCCGGTAGCATCCATTTTTAATTGACCTTTAAAAATATCCGTATTGGGTTTATGACCAATGGCAATAAAAAGTCCGGTGATTTCAATTTCTTCTTTCTCTCCCGTCTGATTATTCTTCATTCTAAGGCCTTCTACCACCATATCACCTAATACTTCATCAACTTCGGTATTGTAGCGTAGATCAATATTTTTTGTACCAGTAACGCGATGTTGCATTGCTTTAGAAGCTTTCATTTCATCTTTTCGAACCAACATAGTTACTTTATTACAGATATTGGCAAGGTAAGTAGCTTCTTCGGCTGCAGTATCTCCTCCACCAACAATTGCGACATCCTGACCTTTGTAAAAAAACCCATCACAAACAGCACATGCTGATACTCCGCCACCACGTAATTTTTGCTCACTCGGTAATCCCAAATATTTTGCTGTTGCCCCTGTTGAAATGATTACCGTTTCAGCTTCCAACTGTGTATTATTATCTACCGTTATTTTGTGGAGCCCTCCTACTTCATCACTAAAATCTACTGCGGTGACCATTCCAATTCTTACCTCCGTTCCAAAACGTTCGGCTTGTTGTTGCAACTGAATCATCATTGTTGGACCGTCAATTCCTTCAGGATACCCTGGAAAATTATCGACTTCTGTAGTCGTTGTCAATTGTCCCCCTGGTTCCATTCCCGTATACATAATAGGCTTAAGATCTGCTCTTGCTGCGTATATAGCCGCCGTATATCCTGCGGGACCAGAACCTATAATTAAACATTTTATTCTTTCGATGGTTTCAGACATAATAACTAGTGTAAATATTAAATTGTAAAAATAGGAACTTTGAATCGAAGCAATGTAAAAAAGTTATTAAGTTTTCTAATGCTTCTATCAACACCTGCAATTGATTTTAACATACTGTTTTTAGTTCGTCACAAAGTATTGCTAATTACAATATGACCAGCACTATTCTTTCGTATTTTTAAATAACAATTAAAACTTACCACACATAGTGTGTATTTAAAATCTAGAAAAGATGAAAACGATACTATCTTTAATTCTATTGGGTATAGCCCTTACTGTAGGCATATTGCTTCCTAAATCTGGCTCACTTTCAGAAAAAGATACCATTACTGTTACTTTTGATGGCTATGAAGGAGAGTATTATTTTTTTAGTGATAAAAATTTTAAGGCCATTCAGTTAACTGAAAGAGATGAACTCCCAATTAAAGCTTCAAAATTAAGAGAGGGCGATTATGTAGGTTCAACTTTTACAATTAAAGCTTCTAAAGTTATTAAAAAAGATACATACGATGCATCTGTGAGCGTTAATTTCTAAAACTAGCCCTTATACAATTAAGTGCAGATATATGGATTATGCCAACCTGGATCAGGTAGTGTTTTAAATTTGTGAATAACCTCTTTAGGAATCGAGAATTCTACTTTTTTAGAAACTTTATTTACATATTTAGAGTTTTCATACTTAAAATCACGAAGTAGCATATTTGGTGCAATTGCCTGATTCATCTCATCATACTGAATTTGACCTCTGGGTGTTTTTATTTTTTTATTTTTTAAAGCTTCGGAAAGGTTTCTAGGAATTTTTTCTTCGTCCTCTAACACTTTAAGTATTGTGAGTCCAACTTCAAAACCTAATAATGAAATAACAGTAGGTTGCTCGTCATAGGAAGTATAATACTCTGAATTAAAATATTGCATTTCTTCTGTTTCATCTGCAAAAGACCAAGTTGCAAAAGATTGTACTAATTGGATATTGTAATTTTCAGTATTAAAGCTTTCATCCGTCATTAAAGGAATGGTTAATATTGGAACATTCCCATTAAGGCTACTTTTTGAAAGAGCTTTAAACATTGTACCCCCTTCTTTATAACTAAAAGCAGCTAAAATTACATCGGGTTCTACTTTTTCAATTTCAGAAATTCTTTCGGAAAAGTTCATTTGTTTGTAATCCATAGGGTTTACAAAATAACCTACAACCTCACCTCCTTCGGCAGTAAGACCTTCTACAAAAGAAGCAGATATATGATAGCCCCCATCATACGCTGAAGATAAAATCGCTACTTTCTTACCAAATTTACGTACAGCAAAGGATGCTGCTGTGTAGGCAGATTGCCATACATTTAAAGTGTGGTGTAATACATAGGGATTTACGTTTTCGTCTTTTAAAACAGATGCCCCTAACCCAACGTGTATTAAAGGTTTTTTATAATTTTTAAAAAGAGTAGTAAATTCGGGTAATATATTTGATCCACAGAAACCAATCGTTAAATCGATGTGATTTTGTAGTAGTAGTTTTTCTGTTGTTTTGAGTACACTTGCATCTGTGGCTGTACCAATACTTTCTATAATAAATTCAATCTCATCTTGTGCGACTTTTTGTTGTAATGATAGTTTTAATCCGTTTAAAAAATCTAACGCCAGTCTTGGGAACATATCTGACCTAGGAAGTAATACAGCAATTTTTTTTGTCATTAAAACTTAGTTTCTTGAAGGAAATAATCCTGTAAGTGCAATACAATGATTAATTCCTAAATAAGGATTCCGAATAGAATACGGTTGGTTATTTCCTCCTTGATTTCCAGTAGCTAATCCACCTAAACTAGCGCCAGATGTAGGAGCTGTATGAAATGCAGCAGGATGAGAAGCAATATAATTTTCATTCCCACTGGGTTGCAAGCCATCTTCACTACTAATTTGTAAAACGCCACCATGATTATGACTTGCCATTTCAGCTAAGGTATCTGTATGTGTAATGGCACCTGCTTTTTCTCCTAGAGTCACAGAATCCAATCCTGGACCATTACCGACACCAACCATCACTCTACTACGCAAATCTGGTAATGCAAACGTAGTTCTCCCATCTCCGCCATAGGTTGTGCCTAATAAAGAGTATAAAGATTGATTCTGATTAATTGACAATATCTGACCCTCACACATTGCCCATCCTCTGGGAGCAAAGTTAAAACCTACCAACATAATTTCTCCTAAAAGTGGTTCCATAATTTATATTTTTTAAATATAGTTTAGCTTAAATTAAAAAAATTAACTTCTTGAAGGATAGATACCCTGTAAACAAATACAGTACACTATTCCTACATAAGGGTTTCTAATGTTATAAGGCTGAGCCCCACCAGTATTGTTCAAAGCAATTCCATTTACGCTTCCAGTACTTGAACTTTCATTAAATGCATTTGCGTGAGATGCTATATATTTTCCGTTTCCAGTATCCTCATCACCTGTAGCAGTACTTATTTGTACTGCACTTGCATGACTATGGGAGGTCATCTCTGTGACTGTATTTGTATGAGTTTCAGAACCTCCTTTTTGGCCTATCCTAAATGTACTTAAACCAGGACCATTACCTGAACTAATGATGGAGCGTCCTCGAAGATCGGGCAAGCCCATCGTGGTCCTACCGTCACCACCATAAATAGTACCTAAAAGTGAAAATAATGCTGTATTTTGTGCAATTGGTAATAATTGTCCTTCGCATGTTGTCCAGGATCTGGGAGCAAAATTAAACCCAACTGGCATAATTTCACCGATAAATGGATCTGATGGCATAGTATTGATTTTTAGTTAACTAATTTATTTATCATTATTAATTCCTTGAAGGATAAACTCCAACTAGAGCGATGCAATAATGCATCGCCAGATATGGGTTTCTAATGCTATAGGATTGACCCCCTCCAGAATTATTGATACTAACACCACTTAAAAGATCACCAGAGGTATTATTATTACTAAATGCACCTGAATGAGCCGCAATATATTGACCATTGCCGGTATTTCCTTGACCAGGATCGGTACTTATCTGAAAAATTCCAGAATGGTTATGCGAAACTAAATTACTATTTGTGTTAGTGCGATTCTCTACTCCTCCTCTATCTCCAACACTAATGGCATCTAACCCTGGCCCAGTCCCTATTCCTATAGCGCTCCTCCCCCTAAGATCGGGCAAACCAAAAGTGGTACGACCATCACCGCCATAAATGGTTCCTAAAAGTGAAAATAGTGCGTCATTCTGAGAAATTGCAAGCAGTTGTCCATTACAAAATGCCCAACCTCTTGGAGCAAAGTTAAAACCAACTGCCATAATTTGTCCTACAAATGGAGTACTTGGCATAATTGTTATTTTTTAATTAGTGATATTAAAGTTGATTATTGTTTTATCTAATTGTTTTTGGGTAGTAGGAAACAGCCTCTCATCATTAAGTTTATTCTCCTCCCAGTGTTTACCTGTAATATGTGCTCCAGTAATTCCTATTAGCAACTCTGTAAAATAAGAACGATCACCATGAGTTACCTTGAAGTAAACTCGAGGAGTCTTCCCCGCTTCACGATTTGGCTTGTCTGTAATAAATTGATAATTACCCTTATCATTGGTAGTGGTCTTACCTCTGTGCCTGTATTTTAAAGAATTTGGTGATAGATGCCACACCTCAACCAAAGCACCAGCAAGTGTGTTTTCTCCAGAAACATCATAAATAGTACCATTTATTTCTATTGATTCTTCATTTGATAAATAACTTCTCAAATCAGTCTTTTCATCTATATAAGGATTGTATCCACTAAAAGGGGAATCAAATTCTGTAAATGCTGAAACTGTTTGAGTAGAAGAAAGTAATGCAAGACCTGTCGTTGCTATTGCAGAATTACGCAAAAACGATCTGCGTGAGGTATTTTGTTTCATAGTGGGTTAGTTTAGTTGGTTGTAAATGAATACATAGGCAAGATAAGAATAAAATAATGATTATTCTATAAGTATATATACTGATATTTAGATACCTTTTTGTTAAAACTACTAAAAAACAACATTTTGTCTTTTTAATTTTCTTTTTATCGAATAAACATGAATTAAATTGAATTAATGCGTTAGAATTTTAACATAAAAATTTTTTAAATTTTAGTTGCATTGAATTTGTCATACAATAGATTTATCATATTTTTGCAGTCCAATTATAAAACCATACTGTTTTATATTTTTCGGGGTATAGCGTAGCCCGGTTATCGCGCCTGCTTTGGGAGCAGGAGGTCGCAAGTTCGAATCTTGCTACCCCGACTAAAAAATCTTCAGTTATTGCTGAAGATTTTTTAGTTTTACTAGAAATTTTCGGGATGTGGCGCAGTCCGGTTAGCGTACACGGCTGGGGGCCGTGTGGTCGCAGGTTCAAATCCTGTCATCCCGACTGAAATGAAAGAAACGCACTTGCGTTTCTTTTTAGTTTAGGAAAACACTAAAGCTTGCTTGTACGTGTTTGGATAAACTGAAAAGCAATACAAAGTAACCTTAATTTCTTTTTGCAATAAGGGTTTAGAAGGATTCTCTAAACCCTGTCATCCCGACTGAATAAGAAAGCAACGTGAAAGCGTTGCTTTTATATTTTAGAAGAATTTTGAGCTTGCTCCAAAAGATTCGGATGAACTATAAACGTAGCATCGAAGATGCATCCTTTCCATTTGCAATAAGGGTTTATTAGGATTCTATATACCCTCTCATCCCTACTTTATAAAAACTTTATCATTCAGTCCCTGAAACATTTCGTACTTTTAACTAAATTTTCAAACCATGCACAAACTACTCATTTTATCAAGTTTTCTTCTAGTCTTAACGGCTTGTCCTCCTCCCCAAAAAGAAAAGGATGTTGCCCTAGTTTCAGAAAAAAGAACCTATACAATTGAAACTGTGGTCGACGGATTAAATAACCCCTGGGGAATGACCTGGCTTCCAGATGGCACTTTATTAATTACTGAAAAAAGCGGTGAGCTCATTCATTTTAAAGACGGAACTAAAACACTTATCAAAAATGTACCCGAAGTATACAACCGTGGTCAAGGAGGCTTATTAGATATTGAAATTCATCCAGACTATGCAACCAATGGATGGATCTATTTTACCTATGCGTCAACCGAAGGTGAGGGCGATGGCGGAAATACAAAACTTTCTAGAGCAAAACTTGAAGGTGATTCGCTTGTAGCCATTGAAGATCTTTATAAAGCAACTCCCAACACCACTCGAGGGCAACATTTTGGGTCGCGTATCGAATTTGATAACGAAGGTTATTTGTTCTTCTCTATTGGCGAGCGTGGTGACCGAGATACGAATCCGCAGGATATTACCCGTGACGGCGGAAAAATCTATCGCTTACATGATGATGGTCGAATCCCAGAGGATAATCCGTTTGTAAACGAGCCTAATGCGAAAAAAGCTATTTATACCTACGGAAACAGAAACCCACAAGGAATGGACAAACATCCTACCACAGGTAAGATTTGGATTCATGAACACGGCCCTAAAGGTGGGGATGAGGTGAATATCGTAAAACCAGGCGTAAACTACGGCTGGCCTGTCATTTCATACGGAGTCAATTACAGCGGCACCAAGTTCACAGAGATCACTAAAAAAGAAGGAATGGAGCAGCCAATCTATTATTGGGTTCCTTCTATAGCTCCCTGCGGAATGACCTTCGTAACCGGAGATGTGTATCCAGATTGGAAAGGTGGTTTACTCGTTGGATCTTTAAAATTTAATTACTTAGAACTACTGAAGCTGGATGGGGATAAAGTAACGGGACGTGAAAAAATAGCCGAAGATGTGGGTCGTGTTCGCAACGTGAAACAAGGTCCTGATGGCTATATCTATATTGGAATTGAAGGCAAAGGGATAGTAAAAATTGTTCCGAATAAATAAACATACATGAGAAAGAGCATCCTATTGATTATACTTTCCGTAGCAATTTGTAGTTGTTCGGAAAACAAAAAAGAAAAAGAACAGATTAAAATCGGTCAAACTACTACCGAAATAAGAAAACCTCAATCTGAACTAGAAAAAAGCATCGAACGCGGTGCCATTGTATACAAAGATTTCTGCAACCAGTGCCACAGACCCAACGGAAAAGGCGTTGGTAGAAGCTTTCCTCCATTAGCAAATTCAGATTATTTATTTGAACACAGAGAAGCTAGTATTCGTGGAATTAAATACGGACAACAAGGCGAAATTACTGTGAATGGCAAAATTTATAATGGCGTCATGACTCCCATGGGATTAAGCGATCAGGAAGTCGTAGATGTAATGAACTATATTACAAATAGCTGGGGCAATAAAAGTGATAAAATAACCACGCTAGAAGAGGTGACTGCTATAGAAAAGGAATAAATCAAGGGATCAAAACCTACCTTTAAGTAATTATCATTTCAACTATTTCCCTTCTTAACAATTTCCTACCTTTGCTCAAAACAATAATTCTATGCTCATTATTGGTATTGCCGGTGGTACCGGAAGTGGAAAAACAACTGTTGTAGATCAAATCGTTTCAGAATTACCTCCTGATGAAGTTTGTATTATTTCACAGGATTCGTATTACAAGGATACCAGTCATCTAACTTACGATGAACGTGTAAAAATAAATTTTGACCACCCTAACTCTATAGATTTTGACCTATTAGTAGCTCATATAAACGAGCTTAGAAGAGGAGTATCTTTTGAGCAACCTGTCTATTCATTTGTAGCACATAATCGAACCAAAGAAACCATTACTACGCATCCTAGAAAAGTAGTAATTATAGAAGGAATTCTTATTTTAACACATCCGGAAATTCGGGAGTTGTTCGATATTAAGATTTATGTACATGCCGATAGTGACGAACGTTTGATTCGCAGATTAAAACGCGATATTGCCGAACGAGGAAGAGATCTTGAAGAGGTATTAACCCGTTATCAGACGACGCTAAAACCGATGCACCAGCAATTTATTGAACCAACCAAAGAATTTGCAGACATAATAATCCCAACCAACCGTTATAATACTGTTGCAGTGGATGTAATACGCACCATTATTCACCAAAAATTAGAACATACAGACTAGTGAAGCTCAAAGAATTAAAAAATAAAAAATGGGTTAAATGGGTAGCAAACACCTACGTCATTATCCTTATCTGTTTTTTAGTTTGGATGCTTTTTTTCGATACTAATTCTTTTTTGATTCACAAAGAATTAAATGAGGATATCAATGCCCTGGAGCAAAACAAAGAATTCTATAAAGGTGAGATTGAAAAAGACAAAAAATTTCTCGAAAAGATGAAAGACAGTACAGAGATGGAGAAATTTGCACGTGAAAAATATTTTTTAAAAAAAGAAAATGAGGATATCTACATTATAGAAAATGAAGACAGCCTTAAACTAAATAAAAAATGAGCAGTCAGTTATTTAATGAATTTGAACCCGTTTCTGCCAAACAATGGAAACAAAAAATACAGGTAGATTTAAAAGGGGCAGATTATAATGATACGTTGATTTGGCAATCGCTGGAGGGGATTCATGTGAAGCCTTTTTATCATCGTGATGATTTTAATGAAGCGTTTAAACCCATTCCCGGGCAGCCAACAGACTGGAAGATTGGGCAACATATCTTTATAGATGATGAGACCATAGCCAATTCGCTGGCACTGGATGCCATTGAAAGAGGTGCCGAAGCTATTTATTTTTCTTCGGAAAGTGAATTTGATGTCAAAAAAGTGTTTCAGAATTTTCCTTTTTCGAAAGTTCCTGTCTATTTTGATTTCAGTTTTTTAGCTGAAGCTTTTTCCCTTCAATTGAACCAATTTCTTTCAGAAAAGAACGCTACTGTCTTCTACAATATCGATCTCATTGGTACTTTGGGAACGACAGGGAACTGGTTTCATAACTTAAAAGAAGATCATTCTATTTTGGAGACTATTCTGAAGCAATCGCCTTCAGAAAACATTCTACAAATTAACACCTCAACCTATCAGAATGCAGGTGCGAATTGTATGCAACAATTAGCGTATGCCCTCGCACATGTCAATGAATATTTAAATCATTTTTCAGAAAATAAAGAACTAAAAATTACTTTCAAGATTTCTGTAGGCGGGAATTACTTTTTTGAAATTGCAAAGATAAGAGCCCTCAGAATCCTTTATGCAGCGCTGGCTAGCGAATATGGTATGCCAACAGATTGCCATATTGTTGCTACTCCTTCCCTTCGCAATAAAACTTTGTACGATTACAATGTCAATATGCTTCGCACGACTACCGAATGTATGAGTGCCGTTCTAGGTGGGGCAGATACCATCGCGAATCTTGCCTACGACGGGTTGTATCATAAAAGTAATGAATTTGGTGAGCGAATTTCCCGCAACCAATTACTTATTCTTAAAGCCGAAAGTTATTTTGACATGGTAAGCAATCCGGCAGACGGAAGCTACTATATCGAAAGCTTGACCCAAGAACTTACAGAAAAAGCACTCGCTCTTTTTAAAAACATAGAGGCCGGAGGAGGTTTTTTACATCAATTAAAAGAAGGGATCATTCAGAAAAAGATAAAAGAAAGTGCTGCCAAAGAACAAGCACTTTTTGATGAAGGAAAGCTAAAACTGGTGGGTACCAATTACCATATAAACAAAAATGATGTAATGAAGCATGAGCTTGAATTATATCCATTTGTAAAAATTAAAAATCATAAAACATTGCTAGCGCCTATTGTGCCTGTAAGACTTTCAGAAAAAATTGAAAAAGAACGAATAGAAAATGAATAAATTCACAACATACAGTATCCTAGCTCTTTTTATCATTTCAATAGTTGCCTGTAAAGAGATAGCTAATGAAACCCAAGACATAAACAAGACAGATGCTATTGAAACTTCTTCGGAACCTTCAGCAACCACCACACATTTTTTGGAGTATAACGGAGTTAAAATCTATTTACCTTCTCGTTACGAGCTGTATTCGTACGTAAAATACCAGTCTTTAATCGATTCGTTATTGACAAAACAGGAATATAAAATGGAAAGTTATCGTCTCAATCAATTAACCGAAATGGACGGAAAACTATACCTTTTTTATGATCAAGATAAAAAAGCAAGTGTTTCTATTAAAGCAACACCACATATTGCCTTTACCAGAGAAGATGCGCAAGAATTGTTAAACAGCATATCATACGATAACCAAAATCTACCCGACAGAAACAAATTGGAGATTGAAAAAGTGTCAGCGAAGTTTAATGGAACTGTCAATCAGCAAGTGTTTAAAACAGTCTATAAATTTTCTGAAAAGAAAACTAAGAATACTTGGTATCAAACAAACTATACCATGTCTTCCAATAAAAAAACAATTTTACTGGAATTCACAGAAGCCCAATTAAACGATTACGATTCGTATATATTAAAAACAATTTTTTAATGGCTAGAAAGGATATACAACATATCACTTTAAATAATAGCGCTACGAGTGATAGACGACCAACTAAAGTAGCTGAAGAAGTAACTGCAGAAGATATTAAAGTAAAGTCTCAATATGCGATTGAAGATATCTCTTCCTTGAAGCATCTCGATTTTGTCGCCGGAATTTCCCCTAACCTTCGGGGACCCTATTCTACAATGTATGTCCGAAGACCCTGGACCATCCGCCAGTACGCAGGTTTTTCTACTGCCGAAGACAGTAACGCTTTTTACAGACGAAATCTCGCTGCAGGTCAAAAAGGACTCTCGGTCGCTTTCGACCTTGCAACGCATAGAGGTTACGACAGTGACCATGAACGCGTGGTAGGCGATGTTGGGAAGGCCGGAGTTGCGATTGACAGTGTGGAGGACATGAAAATTTTGTTTGATCAAATTCCGTTAGACAAGATGAGTGTTTCTATGACCATGAATGGTGCTGTGTTACCTATTATGGCTTTTTATATCGTTGCTGCAGAAGAGCAGGGAGTCTCGCCAGAAGCTTTGGCAGGAACGATTCAGAATGACATTTTAAAGGAGTTTATGGTGCGAAATACTTATATCTACCCTCCTACACCTTCGATGAAGATCATTAGTGATATTTTTGAGTTTACTTCGGAAAAAATGCCCAAATTTAATAGTATTTCGATCTCCGGCTATCACATGCAGGAAGCCGGCGCTACTTGTGATATTGAGTTGGCATATACTTTGGCAGACGGATTGGAATACATTCGCACCGGAATTGAAGCCGGAATGGATATTGACACCTTTGCCCCTCGTCTCTCATTTTTTTGGGCGATTGGCATGAACCATTTTATGGAAATTGCAAAATTAAGAGCTGCCAGAATGCTTTGGGCAAAAATTGTCAAGCAGTTTAATCCAAAAAATCAGAAATCACTTTCACTAAGAACTCACTGCCAGACCAGCGGTTGGAGTTTAACAGAACAGGATCCTTTTAACAACGTAGCAAGAACCTGTATTGAAGCATCGGCAGCAGCCTTTGGCGGCACCCAATCCCTACATACCAATGCGTTGGATGAAGCCATTGCGCTACCTACCGATTTTTCAGCAAGAATAGCGAGAAACACGCAGATTTACCTTCAAACTGAAACTCAGATCACCCGAACCGTTGATCCATGGGCAGGAAGCTATTATGTAGAAAAATTAACGCATGACATAGCCAAAAAAGCCTGGAAACTAATTGAAGAAGTAGAAGAACTGGGCGGTATGACCAAAGCAATTGAATCGGGCATCCCAAAACTCCGCATTGAAGAAGCTGCAGCAAGAAAGCAGGCGCGTATTGAT
Source organism: Jejudonia soesokkakensis (assembly GCF_042664795.1). NCBI lineage: Bacteria > Pseudomonadati > Bacteroidota > Flavobacteriia > Flavobacteriales > Flavobacteriaceae > Jejudonia > Jejudonia soesokkakensis. The sequence continues at coordinate 12,675 of NZ_JBHTBN010000006.1, read as the reverse complement.
AGCAAGCAGGACATTATTGTGGGTGTAAACGAATACCGATTGGAAAAAGAGGATCCGTTGCAAATTCTGGATGTAGATAATCAGAAGGTACGTTTGTCCCAAATCGAACGGTTAGAACGTATTAAAGCTGAAAGAGACTCGGATAAAGTAAAAAATTGTTTAGAGAAATTAACAACTTGCGCTAAGACAGGCGATGGAAACTTATTATCTTTAGCTGTGGAAGCAGCTCGCGAACGCGCAACACTTGGAGAAATTAGTGACGCACTCGAAGTTGCCTTTGGAAGACATAAAGCACAAATCAAATCCTTTAGCGGCGTGTATAGTAAAGAGATAAAAAAAGATCCGAGCTTTGAAAAAGCACGGCAACTGGCAGACCAATTTGCTACATTGGAAGGACGACGTCCTCGTATTATGATCGCAAAAATGGGACAAGATGGTCATGATAGAGGTGCTAAAGTGGTCGCTACCGGCTATGCAGATGTTGGATTTGATGTCGATATAGGGCCGTTGTTTCAAACACCCAAAGAGGCTGCAAAACAGGCCGTAGAGAATGATGTCCATATTTTAGGCATCTCAAGTCTGGCGGCGGGTCATAAAACCTTGGTTCCGCAAGTGATCGAAGAAATGAAAGCCATGGGCCGTGAGGATATTATGGTCATCGTTGGAGGCGTGATCCCCGCTCAGGATTATCAGTTTTTATTTGATGCTGGAGCGGTTGCTGTTTTTGGTCCTGGAACTAAAATTAGCGACGCAGCGATTCAGATTTTGGAAGTTCTGATAGATTCGGTAAATTAAAATTTCTTCGGAAAGATGGGTGACTATATCATTACCACCAAGCGTTTCGGACTTCGAAACTGGAAGGAAAATGACATCGAACCCTTTGCTGAAATGTGTGCAGATCCTAAGGTGATGAAGTATTTTCCGTCTGTGCTTTCAGAAACAGAAACAAAACAACTTGTTTCACGTCTACAAAATCATTTTGAAGAGTATCGTTTTACTTATTTTGCTATTGAAGCCCTAGAAAATCAAGAATTTTTGGGTTTTACAGGATTGATGAAACAAACCTGGGAGAGTGAATTTACACCCTGTGTAGATCTGGGCTGGCGTCTTAAACAAAGCGCTTGGGGAAAAGGAATTGCAACCGAAGCTGCAAAAGCTTGTATTGACTACGCTTTTTCAGAATTAAAACTCAAAGAACTCTATGCATTTGCTGCCAAAGGAAATATAGCTTCAGAACAAGTAATGAAAAAACTCGGGATGACTTTTCAGGGTAATTTTATACATCCTAAAATAAAAGACGACCCACGATTTCCATACTGTTTTGCGTATAAAATAGAAAATCTATAATTTTATTATGCAAGCATAGTACTTCCAAACTCTTTTAGTATTTTTACATCAGAATAGTAAATCTACAAACACCTATCCCATGAATAAAGATCAGTTTACAGAGAACTTAACATTACCGGTCGTAGCCGCTCCTATGTTTCTAATTTCGGGGCCTGAACTTGTCATCGCTGCTTGTAAAAGTGGTATTGTTGGAACGTTCCCTGCCTTAAATCAGCGCACCACCGAAGGTTTTGAAGAGTGGGTAGTTCAGATCAAATCTGAACTGGAAGCTTGGGAAAAGGAAACCGGTAAAAAAGCAGCTCCGTTTGGCGTAAACTTAATTGTTCACATGAGCAACCCACGTGTGGAAGCAGATTTGAGGGTGTGTGTTAAACATAAGGTACCATTGATCATTACATCGCTGGGTGCAATATCTATGGTAGTAGATGCCGTACATAGCTATGGCGGTTTAATCTTTCACGATGTTATTAAAAGACGCCATGCAGAGAAAGCCATTAAAGCTGGAGTAGACGGATTGATCCTTGTCTGTGCCGGAGCGGGAGGGCATGCTGGAACTTTAAACCCAGTACCATTTATCAATGAAATTAAATCAATTTTTAATGGATTCATTCTACTTTCTGGCACTTTGAGTACGGGGCAGGATGTGGCCAGCGCCATGCAAATGGGAGCAGATCTTGCCTATATGGGGACTCGATTTATAAATACAGCTGAAAGTAGGGCTCCTGAAGAATATCAAGATATGATCATTAACAGTGAAACGAAGGATGTTACTTATACCGCAGCGATAAGCGGTGTTGCCGCAAATTTTTTACAGAAAAGTCTGGACAAAGCTGGTGTTACCGAAGAACAACTAAAAAGTACAAAAAAAGTTGATTTTGGTAAAGAACTGGATACCGAAGCCAAAGCCTGGAAAACGATCTGGAGTGCTGGTCAAGGAGTCACAAGCATCCACAATACACTTCCTACGGAAGATCTGGTCAATACGTTGAAGTCTGAATTCAAAGATGCGATTGCTAAACAAACTAAACTTCTTACTAAGTACTCATAGGATAAAATTGATACTGAGTGAATTAATTTTATTTTTCAGTATTTGAATTGTTTACTACATGTTGACAAATTCAATTTTCTATGAAAGGAATTAGTCGTAATTTTATAGCTTAATCTTTTATCAAATTAATGGGCAAAATAATTGCAATTGCAAATCAGAAAGGCGGAGTTGGAAAGACAACAACGTCGGTTAACCTAGCGGCTTCTTTAGGTGTTTTAGAAAAAAAAGTGTTATTGATAGATGCCGATCCGCAAGCCAATGCCACCTCTGGTTTAGGAATTGATGTTGAAGCTGTTGAAATAGGTACGTATCAGTTGCTAGAACATAGTGCTTCAGCAAAAGATGCCATCTTAAAAACCAACTCTCCCAATCTCGATCTTATCCCTTCTCACATTGATCTGGTCGCTATAGAAATTGAATTGGTTGATAAGGATTCGCGAGAGTATATGCTTAAAAAAGCATTAAAAGATGTTATTCCATTATACGATTACATTCTTATTGACTGTGCTCCTTCTTTAGGATTGTTAACATTGAATGCGCTTACGGCAGCACATTCGGTAATGATTCCTATACAATGTGAATATTTTGCGTTAGAAGGGTTAGGAAAACTACTAAATACCATTAAAAGTGTTCAGAAAATACACAATAAAGAACTGGACATCGAAGGGCTCTTATTAACCATGTACGATTCAAGATTACGCCTTTCAAATCAGGTGGTAGAAGAAGTTAAAAAACACTTCGATACCATGGTATTTAAAACAATCATTCAACGAAATGTTCGTTTAAGTGAAGCGCCCAGTTATGGCGAAAGTATTATTAGTTACGATGCCGATAGTAAAGGAGCTAATAATTACTTAAGTTTGGCGCAAGAATTAATTGAAAAGAATAGCAAGTAATTCTGCTAAAAATTGAATTGTCCACAAAAGTAAAACTGTGGAAAATAAAAATAATTCCTGCATGCGCGGGAAGTTACCATGGCAAAAGCAACAAAAAAACAAGCGTTAGGAAGAGGTCTTTCAGCACTACTGAAAGATCCAGATAATGATATACAATCTGCAAAAGATAAAAATGCAGACAAAGTAGTAGGAAGTATTGTCGAATTGGAATTAGGTGCAATCGAAGTTAATCCTTTTCAGCCAAGAACCAGTTTTAATGAAGAATCACTTAGAGAGCTGGCTTCGTCAATTAAAGAGTTGGGCGTTATTCAGCCTATTACCGTTCGAAAATTAGGATTTAACGAATACCAACTAGTAAGTGGAGAACGTCGTTTTAGAGCTTCAAAACTCATCGGTTTACAAACCATTCCGGCATATATTCGTATCGCTAACGACCAGGAGTCACTGGAAATGGCGCTCGTTGAAAACATCCAACGACAGGATCTTGATCCTATCGAAATTGCCTTATCCTACCAGCGTCTTATTGAAGAAATTGACATTACACAAGAAGAATTGAGTGACCGTGTTGGGAAGAACAGATCCACCATTGCAAATTATTTACGATTATTAAAACTCGATCCTATTATCCAAACAGGTATGCGGGACGGTTTTATCTCTATGGGTCATGGACGTGCATTGATCAATGTAGAAGATACCGAAGATCAACTTACAATCTATGAAAAAATCTTAGGTCAAAAATTATCAGTTCGGGATACCGAAGCTATAGTACGAAACCTGAAAGCTCCAAACGAAAAAAAGAAAGCTGCTAAAAAGTCAATTCCGCAGTATGCCAATAAAGCCAGAAAGGAATTAAGTGATTTACTCGAAAGCAAAGTAGATGTAAAAGTTTCAAAATCTGGAAAAGGGCAATTTGTAATTCCGTTTACAGACAAAGACGATTTTGAGCGAATTCTCAATACCCTTACAAGTGAAAAATAAGGGTCTCTATATACTATTTTTATTCATTTCAGCACCTTTTTTTGCTCAGGAAACCGATTCACTTTCCGCAGAGAAAACAAAAAAACCCGTGCTGTTGGTCGAAGAAAGTACTGCTGGTGAATACGACCCTTTGGCTCCTTCGCGTGCAGCCTTCTACTCGGCGGTTGTACCAGGATTAGGGCAGGCTTATAATAAAAAATACTGGAAAATTCCTATCATTTATGCAGGAATGGCAACAGGGATTTACTTTTATATCGACCAAAACAATGATTATAACAGATTTCGTGATGCCTACAAGCGAAGGCTTGCTGGGTTTACAGATGATGAATTCTATGGAGACGGAGCAACACCCCAAGTATCTAATGCAAGACTTATTGATGCCCAACGATCTACAAGCAGAAATAAAGACTACAGTATTATTGCAACCTTGCTGGTCTATGTTTTAAATATTATTGATGCCAATGTAGATGCTCATTTACAGCAATTTAATATTGGTGAAGATCTATCGCTTGAAACTGGCATAGATATCAATGCCATACAATCGCAACCTCATTACGGACTCTCATTAAGACTAAAATTAAAATGAAACTCGCATTGTTAGGCTTCGGAAAGATGGGTAAAACCATTGAAAAATTAGCACTTTCAAAAGGGCATACAATTGTATATAAAAGTATGAGTAGTGCTTCAGAAGGAATTCTAACGGAAGCAGATGTCGCTATAGAATTCTCTAATCCTGAAAGTGCCGTTTCTAATATTACAAAATGTTTTGATCAGGATATTCCTGTGGTTTGCGGTACTACAGGTTGGCTTTCGGACTACGATGAAGTGATTAAATTATGTAAGAGACGTAACGGAAGCTTTATCTATGCGTCCAACTTCAGTGTGGGTGTCAATTTATTTTTTAAGCTAAATAGCGAGTTGGCAAAATTAATGCAGCCGTGGGAAACATATGAGGTAGCTATTGAAGAAATTCATCATACCGAGAAGAAAGATGCTCCCAGTGGGACGGCTATTACAATTGCTGAAGGTATAGTGCCTTTTCAAAATAAGACAGGTTGGACATTGGAAGAAGCTTCCGAAGAAGCGATTAAAATTATACCAAAGCGTATCGATGATGTAAAAGGAACTCATACAGTTTCGTATACTTCAGCCATAGATACTATAAAAATTACACATGAAGCGCACAGTAGAGATGGTTTTGCAAAAGGAGCCATTCTCGCTGCAGAGTGGCTTCAGCAAAAAAAAGGCGTTTTTACCATGAAAGACGTGTTAGGAATTTAAAGAAATATTACAAGTATGAGTTGGACAGGTTGGTTACTATTTATTGCCATTGTGCAAGTAATTCACTTTTTAGGAACGTGGAAATTATATATTAAAGCTGGCAGACACCCCTGGGAAGCTGCAGTACCCGTGTACAATGCGGTTATTTTAATGAAGATCATTAATAGGCCTTGGTGGTGGACTATCTTACTGTTTGTTCCCATTGTCAACCTTATCATGTTTCCAGTAGTTTGGGTGGAAACCATTCGCAGTTTTGGCCGAAATAATACGACAGATACAATTCTGGTGTTACTCACTTTCGGACTCTATATCTATTATATCAATTATACGCAGGACGTCACGTATATTGAAGACAGAAGTCTTCGTCCACGGACTTCGGCAGGTGAATGGACAAGTTCTATTCTATTTGCGGTAGTCGCGGCAACCATAGTGCATACCTATTTTATGCAACCGTTTACCATCCCAACATCATCGCTAGAAAAAACATTATTGGTGGGAGATTTTCTTTTGGTAAGTAAATACCATTATGGTGCAAGAACTCCCAATACAGCAGTTGCTTTTCCTATGGTGCACGATACCATTCCGGTAATACGATCGAAATCCTACCTTACAAAACCACAAATACCGTATTTTAGATTTCCTGGTTTCCAGGATATCAAACGAAATGATATTGTCGTTTTTAATTGGCCGGTAGATACGGTGAATGCCTTTCAGCAATGGGGTGACGGAAAGTATTACTACAAACCTATTGACAAGAAGTCTAACTATGTAAAACGATGTGTTGGACTACCAGGTGACTCACTTTCGGTTAAAGATGGATATGTTTATATCAACGGAAAGAAAAATGAACTCCCAGATAGAGCAAAGCTTCAATTTTCGTATCAGGTCATCACTTCTCAACGGCTTAATATTCGTCAGGTAATGGAGCGATATGACATCACAGACATTCAGCCACTAAATAATGAAATGACTGCCTTTGTGATGCACATGACAGACGAGGCTCGAGATCGCTTCAAAAATCTTCCTGCAGTTGCACAAGTGATCCCGTTGAAAGGAGAAGAAGGGAAATACAATCCAGGAACGTTTCCTAATAGTCCAGAATATGAGTTTAACACAGATTTCTTTGGTCCTATCTATATTCCTGAAGCTGGAAAAACTGTAGCGATCACTCCAGAAAGCATTCCATTTTACAAACGAATTATTGAAGTGTATGAAGGGAGTGAATTAGGCTATGACCATACCATTTCGCAGTCGGGAACACAGGTACTTTTAAATGGAGAACCTATTTCAGAATATACCTTTAAAATGGATTATTACTGGATGATGGGTGACAACCGAAATAATAGTGAAGATGCTAGAACCTGGGGGTACGTCCCTTTTAATCATGTCGTTGGAAAACCGGTTTTTGTCTTTATGAGCTGGAACAGCAATGCGCAGGGACTTGCAAACAAAATCCGTTGGGAACGATTATTCACCACTGTTGGTGGTAGCGGAGCACCAGTTTCGTACTTTAAATATTTCCTGATTGCTTTAGTGGGTTGGTTCGGATTTAATTATTTCAGAAAAAGAAAGAAATCGGCGAAAAAGTAGTTAGTGAATCGTGAGTGGTGAAAAGTGAATATAAGGTAAGTTAAAAATTATTTCTATTAAAGCCTCTTGTATTAAACCGAACGCCATCAACAAACTATTGTAAACTATCAATAAAATTGGATACAATTTTGCTTCATCCTACCTATTTCCCATCCATTGCTCAAATGGCGGCGATGGTTCAGGCAACACATGTGATTTTTGAAAAAGAAGGAACTTACCAAAAACAAAGTTATCGTAATAGAGCCTATATCGCTCATAGCAACGGAAAATTACTGCTTTCAATTCCTGTAAAGCATAGTCATGACGGTACTCGGTTACAATACAAGGAAGTCGCTATAGAGAATGATTTTCCCTGGCAATCACACCATTTAAAATCCTTGCAATCTGCTTATCGCACTTCTCCTTTTTTTGAATACTATGAAGATGAGATGACTCCTCTTTTTACTGAAAGTGTTTCAGGTTTATGGGAGCACAACATAAAAATCATTCATTTTTTACTCGAGACATTAGGTGCAGATATTGATTTCTCCTATTCTGAAAGGTATGTAAAAACACCAGAAGCTACAGACCTTCGGTATATGGCCAATGCAAAACGTGAAAAAAAAATCAAGGTGCCACATTACCATCAGGTATTTGAAGCAAAACACGGATTTCTTCATAATCTCTCAATATTGGATCTATTCTTTAGTGAAGGGCCTAATACGCTAAACTATCTTGAGAAGCTTGATTTAAAAGTGGTGAGTAGTGAGTAGTGAGTAGTGAGTAGTGAGTAGTGAGTAATGAGTAATGAGTAATGAGTAATAAAAATCAATTTTTAACATCTCTCTATTAACTGTCAACTGTCAACTGTCAACTGTCAACTGTCAACTGTCAACTGTCAACTAAATTTTAATTTTTCTTTTCCAACAACGGCACAAAACGAAACTCGCCATAGGTTTCTTTTTCGAACTCAGTTTCTGAAGTTCTCGTAAACACATGCATTTTTTGTACTTCATCTCCCACAGGAATTACCAACTTCCCTCCTATTTTTAACTGAGCTAAAAGGGGGTTAGGCACATAAGGTGCACCCGCAGTAACAATGATACCGTCAAAAGGTGCTTCAGTTTCTAAACCTATGTATCCGTCTCCAAAAATGAATTTCTTAGGACGATATCCAAGTTTAGGGAGAAATATTGTTGTTTTTTTAAAAAGTACATTTTGCCGTTCAATGGTGTATACCTGGCAACCCAATTCGAGTAATACAGCAGTTTGATAGCCACTACCCGTACCAATTTCTAGAATTTTATGCCCTTTTTCTGCGGAAAGTAATTCGGTTTGACGAGCAACAGTATAGGGTTGCGAAATAGTCTGCTCTGCTCCTATGGGAAAAGCCTTATCTACATACGCATGATCAATAAATCCACTGTCCATAAACAGATGTCTGGGAATGGTATTGATGGCTGCTAGTACTTCTTTATTTTTAATCCCTTTTTTCTGAAGCGTTCGCACCAGCTTTTGGCGCATTCCTTTATGAGTAAATGTATCTTTCACTTATTAATTTTATGATCACAAGGTACTAAATGTGAAAATGCACATCAAAAATTTCAAGAGAAAAATTAAAAGCCTATTAGGATTACATTAGTTTTCAGAATTCTCCATTCACGAATCACGTTTTACAATTCACGAAACTAGCTTAAAATCCCTACGTATATATACGTATAAAAAAATATGAAACAGCATTTTAACTAATTTTCAGGTAGTTAGTCTAAAAATTTATTGTCATATATACTATTAAACTACATTTATCCTACTAATTAATTTAACAAATAAATTTTATCATGAAAAAAATTACATTATTATTAATACTATTCGCTGGCGCAATTTTTGCTCAAGAGCGAAATAACTCAACAGATATTGAGGGATTTGAAAACGTTGTAAATGGAAATCAAAATTCATTTTATGGTTTCTCAAATCCTTCATTTATTGGAGATCCAATTGATCCAACGCAGCCTATAGAAGTAGCTATCGGCCTAGACACAGAACCAGCAGGTTTTACAGTGAGATCAGGCACACAATTAGGAAGAATTAATAGAAATGGGGTGGCCAGCGCCTGCCCTTCTAAAGTATATCCAGGAGCCTTCAACACTACTACGACTTATAATTATACCGCTATTCAATTCATAAATACAAGTAGTACCTCAGAGTGTGTAACTATTAATTTCGATCCAAATTCAGGAAGTTCTCCATGCGGTGTTAATGGTCATGCTCATATTTATCAAGAAGCAGGAGGAGCAAATGAAATGCCTTTTGATCCATCTGATCGTGGTACTAATTATTTAGGAGATTCAGGTATTTCTGCTACAGTGTCTTATTCATTTACAGTTGAACCCGGCTTTTTTGAAGTAGTATTTTCTACAACAGGAGCCGGAAGTAGCTCACCAACAGCTAACTGTAACGTACAATTTGCGTTTGCACCAAATGGTGGAGTTATCACTGGTGTTACAGGAGTGCAACCAGATGGGCAAGTATGTGCAAATGATACTCCGGCGACTATAAGCCCAGCAATGCCTGGTGCTGTAGTTACTGCGACTGTCAACATTGCAGGTACAGGAGAAATAGGAGAAGACACAAACGATTTTAGACTTGACAATGTATTTTTAGACACGTTTCAACATGACGAAGCAAATACACTAACTGTTGAACTTACAGATCCTTCTGGAACAGTAACTCATACACTATTTAGTAATGTAGGTGGCATTGATGGTTTAACAGTTGCAAAAGACATTACTTTTGAAGACGGTACAAATGATATTACGACATGGACTAGTGATGCGACTTTTAATGATCCTTATGAAGCACAAGGTGGTCCATTAAATGGTGAAGTGGACGGTGCGTTTGAAGGAGTTTCTATTCAAGGTGATTGGACATTAACTATTACTAACGGAGGAAACTCTGGTGGTTCATTACAGGGTTTCTGCCTTGAATTTACCAACAATGGCCTAGTAGGAACTGTTCCTGTAATCTCTTGTCCAGAAGCTGTTCCAGGAATGGGACCAGATGGTACTTTAACTGTAGATAACGATCCAGGACAATGTGGTGCTGTGATCTCTTTCTCTGATGCTTCTGCAGTAGATGCTGAAGACGGACCACTTACCGTAACAAGAACAGATATGACTGGACTTAATTCAGATGATGAATTTCCAGTAGGAACAACCGTACTTACTTTTGAAGCTACAGATAGTGATGGAAATACTGTATCTTGTGATTTTACAATAGTTGTAAATGATGTGGATGCACCTGAACTTACCTGCCCAGCAGATATTATGGTTGAAAATGATATGGGTATCTGTGGTGCCGAGGTAATTTTTGATTTACCAGAAATAATGGACAACTGCCCAGCTCCTGGAGAACTTGCTGGATTTACAACCTTGGGTGTAGTTAATGGAAAAACATATTATTTAAGTGATACTGCATTTCAGGCTTCTGAAGCCTATGCAGATGCATTGGCACATGGCGGATTTGTAGTTACCATAACAGATGCTACACAAAATGCTTTCTTAAATGATGCTGTAAATACTGCGGAAGGCACGCCTACGAGTTTTTGGATTGGATACAATGATGTGGCTACAGAAGGTAGTTTTGTGTGGCAAAGTGGTGACTCGTCTACCTATACAAATTGGAATGCAGGTGAACCAAATAATGTTGGTGGTGAAGATTATGGAGAATTACGTGGTTTTAATGGTATGTGGAATGACCTACCAGATAGTGCCGGAGCTTTAAGACAATATGTTTTAGAAATTCCTGGAGGTCTTGAGCAAACAGCAGGACCTGCTTCAGGAGAAGAATTTCCTGTTGGAACAACAACAGTTTCATTTATGTATACAGATATAGGCGGTAATTCAACTTCGTGTAGTTTTGATGTAACTGTGGAAGATACAGAAGCACCAGTAATTGACTGTAGTCAGGCAAACACTGATCTTGTATTAGATGCTAATGGAATGGCAACGTTTGATCTTTCTACTCTAAATATCTTAAGTGATACAAACTTAAATGTATATGCTTTAAAAGCATTTGATGACACTGATAATGTAGGGCTGTACTCATATAATCCACTAACAGATGAAATAACACTTGAAAACGCAGCAGTAAGTAGTACGGGTTTTGATAGCCACCATGATCTGGCTTATAATCCTGTAACACAAACTGCTTACTTTATTAGAAGTAATGGCGGAAGTGCACCAAGAGAATTATTTGAATATGATCTACTTACTGGAGCATCTACTTTAATTGCATCTCCAATAGAAGCAGCAAGTGGAAACAATAGAGTGCAGGCAATGACTTTTGGGCCAGATGGCACTATGTACTTAAGCTTTCAGGATGGTAGCATAGACACCTATGATATCGCAACTCAAACAGCTACTGCATTTGCAAACGTACCAACTGATGGCGGTGTTGGTATTACCTTTGATTATGATAACAATAGAATTATTCACAGTACCAATTTAGGCTCTGTCGACAGTTCTAATGATCTTTCTGCAATTGATGCATCAACTGGAGATGTTACGTTTTTATTTAATTATAGAACACCAGGAACAAATGATGATTGTACAGGACAAGCACTTGCTTATGTAGGTAATGATAAAATTTTAGCCAGTTCTACCTTTGGATGTAATTTAATTTACACAATTGATGTATCAATGGGAACGACAAACCTGTTATTACAACCAAATGGATTTGATGCAGATATAAAATCTCTTGTCGCTTTACCTTCAAATATCCTAGATAATTGTGGAGCTACTACAATTACCACAGTGGCACCTCCGGTAGAAGATGGTCCCTGCGATCTTGATACAAATATTGAAGATCCTGCAACAAGCACTACTATCTGGGACAGACCAGTTGGCACTGGTCCTACTATCTCTGGCCTAGGCCCTGTATCCTATCACGTTTACGGTCCTTTTATGGTTAGTTCAGATGGGAATTATACTATTGATAGTACACAGGATTATGATGGCTATATTCACCTATATGAAATTGCATTTGACCCAACCGATCAACTTACCAATCTTTTAGCAGGTAATGACGATGGACCTGGGGGAATAGGTACTTCTCAAATTGTAGATCAGCCGCTTGTGACAGGTACAGAGTATTTCCTAGTGACTTCGGCTTTTGCTGCAGCTAACTTCGGAAACTTTACAAATTCGATAACAGGACCAGGCAGTGTAAGTTGCGTGGATCCAGCAGCGGTTCTAACCATGTTAGACTTTACGTGTGATGACGTCGGTGAAAATATGATTGATGTTACTGTAACAGATACAGCGGGGAACTCTTCTACGTGTTCTGCCATGATTAATGTAATTGATGATACTGCTCCAGAGGTAGCGTGTATGGACTTTACATTAGAGCTTGATGACAACGGTGTAGCAACGTTAGATCCTAATGATGCTATCGATGAAGATGCTACTGTAGAAGCTTGTGGATACGAAGCAACTGCTTCTCGTACAGACTTCAGTTGTGCAGACATAGGAACACCAGTAATGGTTGACATCTTTGTAA
>NZ_JBHTBN010000005.1:0-280169 GCF_042664795.1 Jejudonia soesokkakensis | reverse complement strand
AATAAGCTTGAACTCATTAAAAAATTCTCAAGGTAAATCTATTTCTCTTAGTTTAGTTTTCAATACAAGTCCGAATTGTTTCCAATCCAAACCCATACGCTGTCAATTTCAATATATCAATGAACTTTTAATACTTTGCTTCGCGTATTCAAATCATGTTTTTGAGTCACTCATTGTTTTAGCGGGTGCAAATGTACAACAGTTTTTTACAACTGCAATGTTTTTTTTAAATAATTTCAGAAAAAAATGAACTTATTTTGCTTTTGAATTTTGAAGTAATACTTCTTTCTCTAAGCGGGTGCAAATATACAACCCTTTTTAGAACACCACCAAAATTATTTTCAACTTTTTTTAATCTTTTTTTTGAAGGTTTTGCAAGCAATTGACTTCGTTTAATTTAGCATTTAACCCCTTTTCTATAGCGCCTTATACCTTTATATATATACTAAATAATGTACATGCCGCAACACCCGCATTTCTGTGTTAGGGATTGAGCCATTGTTGGAGCTCCCCAGACGATGCCGTCTGGAAGCGACTGGCGAAAGCCTGGCGACACTTGAGTAGCAAACTCAAGTGTCGCAACACCCAAAATAAACATTCTAAAAACAACTTTACATTGTGTATTGTAAAACGATTGTAATCGTAGTATCTTTGCGCCTGCTTAGCACATAAGCTAAGTATAAAAACTTAATCTATGATTGCGATTACCCTGCCAGATGGAAGTGTAAAACAATTTGAATCTGGAGTGACTCCTATGGATGTCGCTAAAAGTATTAGTGAAGGTCTTGCAAGAAATGTGATTTCAGCTTCATTTAATAATACAACAGTCGAAGCCTCTACCCCACTTACTGAAGATGGTAGTCTTGTTTTATACACCTGGAATAATCCAGAAGGAAAAACAGCCTTCTGGCACTCTTCTGCTCATATTTTAGCGCAAGCTCTTGAAGAACTGTACCCAGGGGTTAAATTAACGATAGGACCTGCAATCGATACTGGTTTTTATTATGATGTGGATTTTGGCGACCGAACGTTTGCCGAGAAAGATTTAGCAGACGTCGAGAAAAAAATGCTTGAGATTGCTCGTGGCAAGCATGAGTTTTCGATGCGATCAATGTCAAAAAATGAAGCTCTTGAGTATTATAAAAAGCAAAATAACGAGTATAAAGTTGAGCTCATAGAAAATCTGGAGGACGGAACTATCACTTTTTGTGATCATGATACTTTTACAGATTTATGTCGCGGTGGTCACATTCCGAATACAGGCATTGTAAAAGCTGTAAAACTAATGAGTATCGCAGGTGCTTATTGGAGAGGTGATGAGAAAAATAAACAACTTACGCGTATTTATGGAGTAAGTTTTCCGAAGCAAAAAGAGCTAACAGAATATTTAGCATTACTGGAAGAGGCAAAAAAGAGGGATCATAGAAAATTGGGGAAAGAACTGGAACTATTCACTTTTTCTCAAAAAGTTGGTCAAGGATTACCGTTATGGCTTCCAAAAGGTGCTGCGCTGAGAGAACGTTTGGAAAATTTTCTGAAAAAAGCTCAGAAAAAGGCTGGATATGAAATGGTGGTTTCTCCTCATATTGGCAGTAAAGAATTATATGTAACTTCTGGCCATTTTGCGAAATATGGTGAGGATAGTTTTCAGGTAATTAAAACACCCAATGAAGGGGAAGAATTTATGCTGAAGCCTATGAACTGTCCACATCACTGTGAAATCTACAATAACAAACCTTTTTCATACAAAGATTTACCTAAACGTTTTGCAGAATTTGGAACGGTGTACCGCTATGAACAGAGTGGAGAATTACATGGACTAACTCGTGTACGTGGTTTTACTCAAGATGATGCGCACATCTTTTGTACTCCCGATCAATTGGATGCAGAATTTAAAAATGTGATTGATTTGGTATTGTATGTTTTTGGATCTTTAGGATTTGAAAATTTTACCACGCAAGTATCCGTTAGAGATTTAACAAAACCCGAAAAATATATTGGAGATGTTGCTACATGGGAGAAAGCGGAAGCTGCTATTTTAAGCGCTGTTAAAGATAAGGGGCTAGATTATGTGGTTGAAACGGGAGAAGCTGCTTTTTATGGTCCGAAATTAGACTTTATGGTCAAAGATGCCTTAGGAAGAAGCTGGCAATTAGGTACGATTCAAGTTGATTATAATTTGCCAGAGCGTTTTGATCTAACTTATAAAGGGAGTGATAATGAGCTTCACAGACCTGTGATGATTCACCGTGCACCTTTTGGAAGTATGGAGCGTTTTATTGCTATTTTACTCGAACATACTGGAGGAAATTTCCCGCTTTGGCTCATGCCAGAACAGGTAACTATCTTATCATTGAGCGAAAAATATGAAAAATACGCTGAAAAAGTTTTAAATTTGCTTGAAAATCACGAAATTCGCGCCCTTGTAGATAACCGCAATGAAACTATTGGGAAGAAAATACGGGAAGCAGAAATGAACAAATTGCCGTATATGTTGATTGTAGGGGAACAAGAGGAAAAAGACGGCACGATATCTGTACGTAAACACAGTGAAGGAGATATGGGCACCATGTCTGTGGATGACTTTGGGAAGATGATTTCTGAAGAAGTCAAAAAAGAAATAAAAGAATTTAAAGTTTAATTAAAATTATATAGCCATAGCAATACGTAGAAAAAGAAGCAGGGGTCCTGCAAGGATCATTAAAGAAGACCAACACAGAATTAACCGAAAGATTCGTGAAGACGAAGTACGACTCGTAGGTGACAATGTAGAGATTGGGGTATACCCAATTAAAAAAGCATTAGAAATCGCTGAAGAACAAGAGTTGGATCTTGTGGAAATTTCTCCAAACGCCAAACCTCCGGTTTGTAAGGTTATGGATTACAAAAAATTTGTCTACGAGCAAAAGAAACGCGAGAAGGCAATGAAGGCAAAAGCTACTAAAGTGACCATCAAGGAAATTAGGTTTGGTCCTAATACAGATGATCATGATTATGAGTTTAAAAAGAAACATGCCGAAAAATTTCTAAAAGATGGAGCAAAATTAAAAGCTTATGTGTTTTTTAAAGGTCGTTCTATCATATACAAAGACCAGGGTGAAATTTTGTTATTAAAATTAGCTCAGGAACTTGAGGAACTTGGAAAGGTTGAACAAATGCCTAAATTAGAGGGCAAACGTATGATTATGTTTATTGCTCCCAAAAAGAAATAATCTCCAAAAGGAGTCATTATAAAAAGTTATACTCGTTTATAGAGTATATAAAGTGAAATAATAATAAATAAAGGAAACATGCCGAAACAAAAAACAAAATCCAGTGCAAAGAAGCGTTTTAAGCTAACAGGTACAGGAAAAATTAAAAGAAAGCATGCGTTTAAAAGCCACATCTTAACAAAGAAGTCTAAAAAGCGCAAGTTAGCATTAACCCATGATGGATTAGTTCATGAGGCTGATGAAAGTAATGTTAAACAAATGCTTCGTTTGAAGTAAATCTGTTTAACCGGTTAAAACAAATATTTAAACCCTGGAGTTAGGCCAATACAAGAATTCAATATTGAATCGCCTGCTACAAAAAACAATTAAATTATGCCAAGATCAGTAAATTCAGTTGCTTCAAGAGCCCGAAGAAAAAAGGTAATGAAGCAAGCCAAAGGATACTTTGGAAGACGTAAAAACGTATGGACGGTTGCAAAAAATGCTGTTGAGAAAGCAATGTCTTACTCATACAGAGACCGTCGTGCAAAAAAGAGAACATTTAGAGCCTTGTGGATCACACGTATCAATGCAGGTGCTCGTCAGCATGGAATGTCTTATTCACAGTTTATGGGTGGAATGAAAAAAGCAGGAATCGAATTGAACCGTAAGGTACTTGCCGATTTAGCGATGAACCATCCAGAAGCTTTTGAAGCGATCGTAAAGAAAGTAAAATAAGAATTATTCACCTTATTATTTCACTAAAACCCACTCCTTTAGAGTGGGTTTTTTATTGCCAAAAAAATAGTTTCTATATTAGTGTAAATTTTTAACATGTGTAAACATCTTATTTTTATACTTGTTTTTATCATTATGCTTCCTGTATCTGCCCAGAAAACAGGCAAGAAATATCGTATTGACAGATACGAATCTATATATCTTCCATTGGGGAAAATTTCTTTTGCCGACTCGCTGGTCAGTTTTAAAATGGGAATTCCTGAACCTATTGAAAAATTTAGTGATCCGCTACAGTGTTTGCACGAACCAGATTATAAAAATTATCATATCCCAAATTTTACCTCTATAGGTTGTGCAGGCACTATTACAGTCGCATTTACAGACAATGGATTTATGAATTTACCAGGAAGAGATCTTTATATTTTTGAGGTTGGACCCTCGCGGGAGTCTGCCAGTATTGAAATTTCAGAAGATGGAAATACCTGGTTAGCTGCCGGAAAAATTAGTGGAGGAAAATCAAGTATTGATCTTGAGGATCATAAAATCCCAACAGATGTAGTATACTATTATCTACGCATTACAGATTTGAAAGGAATGTGCAAAAGTAAAACGGCCGGAGCCGATATTGATGCTATTGCTGCTGTAAATAGTGTGATCAAACTAACGATTAATGCTGATGTACTCTTTGATATTGCAAAGTTTCAATTAAAAGAAGAGGCACATAAAACACTTATAGAACTTTCAGAAACTATAAAAAAAGTAGACAAAGCTACAATTCGAATTGAAGGTCATACCGATAGTGATGGTGAACATGAATACAACCAAGTACTTTCAGAAAACAGATGTCTAACAGTAAAAGATCGAATTGAAGCACTACTTGGCTATGAGGCACTTTATGATTATGATATTAAAGCCTTCGGAGAAACAAAACCTAAGTTAGAAAATACAACCGTCGAAAATAAAAAAATGAATAGGCGTGTAGAAATTACTGTATTACCTCCAAAAGATTTCTATAAAAACCTTCAGTATAAAAAATAATTTAGGTTTTTTGCTTTTTCTTCTTTGCAGCAGGAAACAATACGTTATTTAAAATTAACCGATAGCCAGGCGAATTGGGATGCAACGCCAACTCTGTTTTAGCATCACCTACTCGATGCTGGTAATCTTCAGGATCATGGCCTCCATAGAAAGTGAAAAATCCTTTTCCTTTAATCCCATGGATATATCTAGCCTCACCGTTTGCTTTATTTTCACCCATTATCAAAACATTTGACTTAATTTCATTTCTGTCATAGGAAGTAGTCTGTCCCATAAATCCCTTTACTAGGGCGGTATGGTTTTGAACCAACATGCAAGGAATTGGATCCCACTTTGCTGAATAATCCATCAACGTAAAATAATCTGTTTCTTTATTTATCCTCCGCTTAGCAGTCATATCGATGGAAGAAAATTCATAGACCATAGGGTTTCTTTCCAGCGTGAAATCTTTAAATGCAAATGTTTTTCTGAAATCAATTTTACTTTGGTACCCAGGGTCACTTGGATCTCCATCAAACATAGGTTCACAAATATCCACTCCGTCTGAAGCTGCCAATGCAATATCAAAGCTATCGGTCGCACTACACATCGCAAACATAAATCCACCTCCTACAACATAATCCCTAATTTTTAAGGCGACGTCTCTTTTGGCTTCGGAAACTTTATCATACCCCATTTTGGCAGCCAACGCTTCCGCGTTTTTCTTTTCTTCAATATACCAAGGTGTCGCTCTGTAACTTCTGTAGAATTTTCCGTATTGACCTGTAAAATCCTCATGATGTAAATGTAACCAGTCATAAAGCAATAATTGATCACCCATTACTTCTTCATCATAAATTGTAGTATATGGTATTTCGGCATAGGTTAAGACCATAGTCACGGCATCATCCCAGGGTAAATTACTTTTTGGAGAATATACAGCAATTCTTGGTGCTTTTTCCAAAACTACAGCTTCCATATTTTGAGATGGACTACTTATTAATGTAAGTATTTGTTCTGCTTTTGAATCTGATATCACTTCAAAAGAAACACCTCTAATCTGGCATTCTTTTTTAATTTCTTCAGAGTCTGGCAATAAAAAAGATCCTCCGCGATAGTTCAACAACCATTTTACTTTGGCATTTTTTTCAAGAGTCCAGTAAGTTATTCCGTAGGCTTTAAGATGTTCTTTTTGTCCTTCGGCATCCATGGGGATTAAAATATAGGAAGCCCAGGCATTCATTGAAAAGAATAAAACAAAGAGAATTGAAAATAATTTTGACATAGGATAAATATAACTATTCTACCTAAAAATTAGGGTAGAATCATAGCGATAACGGCAAATACTACGCCAAAGTAGTCACTACAAAGGAATTAAAATAGGTTATTATAATGAATTAAAAAGGAACCTCATCGTCATTTGAACCGGACAAGTCATCATTCATCGAACTTCCAAAAGCTTCATCAGGACTCGGGAGATTGTCTGTTTTAAAAGTGTCGTCATTGGCGGCAGCATTCATTTTTGAATGAATTTCATTGGTAAAATTAAAAGTCTCTAAATTTTCAAACTTACCTAAATGACCTACAAATCGAAGTCTTATTTCGTCCAATCCTCCATTACGGTGTTTAGCTACGATAAACTCGGCTTGCCCATCGGTTGGCGTACGCTCTTCATCATCCCATTCGTCAATTTTATAATATTCTGGGCGGTAAATAAACGATACAATATCGGCATCCTGCTCAATAGCACCAGATTCTCTAAGGTCACTTAACAAAGGTCTTTTACTTCCTCCACGGGTTTCAACCGCACGGGATAATTGTGAAAGGGCAATAACAGGTACGTTTAATTCTTTTGCCAAGGCTTTCAAGTTTCGGGAAATGGTAGAAATTTCTTGTTCACGATTCCCACCCTTCTGACTGCCGCCTGCTGTCATTAACTGAAGGTAATCTACCACAATAAGTTTAATTCCGTGTTGGGAAGACAAACGTCTTGCCTTGGCCCGAAGATCAAAAATAGATAATGAAGGAGTGTCGTCAATAAATAAAGGTGCTTTCTCCAGCCCTTTTACTTTTACATTCAACTGTTCCCATTCATGCTTTTCAAGGTTACCTGTTCTCAGCTTTTCAGAAGACAATCCTGTTTCGGAAGAAATTAATCGAGTAATTAATTGCACCGAGGACATCTCCAGTGAGAAAAATGCCACAGGAATGTTATGTTCTACAGCAATATTTCGAGCCATAGACAAGGTTAATGCTGTCTTACCCATACCAGGACGTGCTGCGATAATGATTAAATCACTAGGCTGCCAACCAGAAGTGAGCTTATCTACCTTGTCAAACCCTGAAGGTACTCCCGAAAGTCCTTCCTTATTTGCAATTTCTTCAATTTTTTTCTTTGCCTGTATTACTAATTGCTGTGCAGTTTCAGAAGAACGCTTAATATTGCCTTGAGTAATTTCGTATAATTTAGATTCTGCTGTGTCTAACAGATCAAAAACATCGGTTGTTTCATCGTAGGAGTCTTCGATTATTTCGTTCGAAATTTTAATTAAACTACGTTGAATATACTTCTGAAGAATTATACGCGCATGAAACTCAATATGTGCCGAGGAAGATACTTTTTGGGTTAGTTGAACCAGGTAAAATTCACCTCCAGAAACATCCAACTTTTGTTCTCTTTTTAATTGAGCCGAAACGGTTAATAAGTCAACCGGCTCACTATTTTCGAAGAGTGTATGTATGGCTGCAAATATATGTTGGTGAGCTTCTTTATAGAAAACATCATCAGACAAAATATCAATTACCTCATCCACACCTTTTTTATCAATCATCATAGCTCCAAGCACAACTTCTTCCAAATCAATAGCTTGAGGTGGAATTTTTCCTTTTTCAAGCGAAATTACTTGCGCAGAACGAGATGCATATGATTGCTGGGGCTTTAGTTTTTCCATGGCACGAATGTAAAGAAAATGTTAAGAGTATGCGTTGTAATTTGAACGTGAATATCTACATCTAATTGTTGAAAACTACAGATAACATGTTAATAACCACAAAAAAAATTCGAAGGGTCAGCTTCGAATTTTTTAATGTCTTGGTATTGCTGAAATTATCCTTTAAAGACTCCCATTTCAGAATATTTGTCCATGCGTTGTTCAACTAAATCTTTTGGTGATAAATCTTTTAACGCTTTATATTCTTTATCGATTGCAGTGGCAACTGTTTTAAAAGTATCTTCTCTGTTGGTATGTGCTCCTCCCAATGGTTCTTTAACAATTACATCGATTAGTTTTTGTTTTTTCATATCGGTCGCTGTCAATTTTAGTGCTTCGGCAGCAACTTCTTTGAATTCCCAACTTCTCCATAATATAGAAGAACAACTTTCTGGTGAGATGACCGAGTACCATGTATTTTCCAACATCAACACCCTATCTCCAACGCCTATTCCTAACGCTCCTCCACTAGCGCCTTCACCTATGATCACAACGATGATAGGTACTTTAAGGCGTGTCATTTCTAAGATATTTCGGGCAATAGCTTCACCCTGTCCTCTTTCTTCGGCTTCTAACCCTGGGAATGCTCCCGGTGTATCAATTAAGCATACTACAGGCACTCCAAATTTTTCGGCAGATTTCATTAAGCGTAGCGCTTTTCGGTAACCTTCTGGATTTGCCATACCAAAATTTCGATACTGACGTGTTTTGGTATTGTAGCCCTTTTGTTGCCCAACGAACATATAGCTTTGATCTCCTATTTTCCCCAGTCCGCCAACCATTGCTTTGTCATCCTTAAAATTACGGTCACCGTGTAATTCTAAAAATGAATCTCCACAAATGGCTTTGATGTAATCCATTGTATAAGGACGGTTAGGGTGTCTGGACAATTGAACTCGCTGCCAAGGCGTCAAGTTTTTATAGATTTCTTTCTTAGTTTCTTTAAGTTTCTTTTCTATCTGCTTACAGGTGTTGGTAACATCTACATCACTGTCCTCCCCAATCTGGCAGGCCTTTTCATATTGTTCCTGTAGTTCTTTGATAGGTAATTCAAATTCAAGATATTCCATATGTATTTTACTTGAAAAGTTTTTAGTATAGCTTACAAAGATAAAATTTTGTTGTTAGCTTTCTATGAAGTCCTGCGTTTTCTTTCATTGCGGGTTTTAATTATTCCGTTTGCGATCACTGTTAGCAGGATGATCGCTGCTCCATAATAAAATTGCGAACTCATGTTTTCGCTATCACCCAATAAGAGCAAAGCAAGGATGATTCCGTATACAGGTTCCATATTTATTGTTAGCATTACGGTATAAGGACTTATCCACTTCATTACGTGTACGGAAGCTATAAATGCGTATGCTGTACACACAGAAGCCAGCAATAGGAGTAAAATCCAGTCATTGGCTGTTAAGACAAAAAAGTTTGCTGTAAAGCTTCCGCTGAAAGCTAAGTAGACTGTTATGCATAACATTCCGAAGCCTAATTCATAAAATGAAATTGCTGAAGCATTATACTTTGTTGCAAATTTTCCGTTAATCACTGAAAACAAAGCCCCTAAAAAAGAAGCACACAATGCGAGGAGGATTCCGAAGATATATTCGGTTTCTACATTAAATATTATGTACAGCCCCACAACAACTAAAAGTCCAAATAGCACTTCATATCCTATAACTTTTCGCTTATAAAAAAGGGGTTCTAATAACGAAGTAAAGAAAGCCCCGGTAGACATGATTGCCAGCGTAACTGAAACATTTGAAACTTTAATTGCTCCAAAAAAAGCCAGCCAATGTGCTGCAATGATGAATCCTGCTAATAAAAAACCCAGCAGAGTTTTCTTTGAAAATCTAAGACCTATCTTTTTATAGCCAATGAAAAGCGCGATAAAGCCAGTTGCCAATACCATTCGAAACCACACCAAAGGGATTGCTCCTATAGATATTAAAGCTCCAAGTACGGCTGTAAATCCCCATATAAAAACGATAAAGTGTAAATGAAGGTAATTGGTAAGTTTAGCGTTTTGCATTGCGTAACAGATAAAGTGCTAAAATACCAAAAACAATATTTGGCAACCAAGTCGCAACCAAGGGCGACATATCACTTTGCTCTGCCATAGTACCAAAGATTTTATCAAAAAAGACAAACACCATCCCAACTGCAATTCCAATAGCGAGGTTAATACCCATTCCCCCCCGTCTTTTGACCGAAGATACTGCTACTGCGATTATCGTTAATATATAAGCAGAAATTGGTAAACTTATTCTTTTGTATTGTACAACTTCATATCTGTTAATGTAAGAAGATCCGCGTGCTTTTTCACGTTTTATAAAAGTCCGAAGCTCTGTGAAATTTTTGGTTTCGGCAATATAATCTACGGGTGTGAGATCCTCCATTTCAAAAGTAAAGGTGGTATCTACTTTAGGTCTTGTTTCTAGAATATCTTCGTCCTCCCCTACTGTTCGTTTTGTATAATTACTTAACGTATAGGTACTATCCTTATCATTATACCTAATATTTCCTGCAGAAATTTTATACTTCATCTCATTGCCTTCAAAATGTTCTAAAGTAAAGTTGCTACCTGATTGATTCTTGACATTAAAATAACTAACATAAATATAGTCATTGTCGTTAATTTGTCGATATACATTGGATTGGTCCCGATCCTTTTTTCCCTTTTTTAGGTATTTATATGAAAACTCGTTAAACCCTTCACTTGCACTTGGAGCGAGGTACATTCCTAGAAATATTCCTCCTATACATACAATGGTTGCCCCAATCATATAAGGTCTTAAAAATCTGTAATATGAAACTCCACTACTTAAAAAAGCGATTACCTCTGTATTATTTGCCAGTTTTGAAGTAAACCAAATTACCGAAAGAAACAAGAACAAAGGAAAAAGAAGGTTTGCGAAGTAAATAGTAAAATCAACAAAATAGAGGGCTACCGTTATAAAAGGCACTTCGTTTTCTAATATTTTATCAATTTTTTCAGCAAGGTGAACAGTAATTCCTATTGGTATAAAAAGCAATAACATAAGCCCAAAGGTGCCCAGATATTTCTTTAAAATATACTTATCAAGGATACTCAACATCGTTATAACCGTTTATCCATTTGTTGTACCATTTTATTTTTCCATGAGGTAAAATCACCAGCAATTATATGTTTTCTGGCTTCTCGCATTAGCCACAGATAAAAGCCCAGATTGTGAATCGTACAAATTTGTCGCCCTAGCATTTCATTGACAGTAAATAAATGACGCACATACGCTTTACTATATTCGGTATCTACCCACGTAATACCCATTTCATCTAAGGCAGAAAAATCTGCTTCCCATTTTTTGTTTTTCATATTTAGGGTACCATGAGCAGTAAAGATCATTCCGTTTCTACCATTACGTGTAGGCATGACACAATCAAACATATCAATTCCCAAGGCAATATTTTCAAGCAGATTGATTGGAGTGCCAACTCCCATTAGATAACGTGGTTTTTCTTTAGGAAGTATTGCAGTCACCACTTCGGTCATTTCGTACATCTCCTCAGCAGGTTCTCCAACTGAAAGTCCGCCAATAGCATTTCCTTCTGCTCCTACACCCGCAATATACTCGGCAGATTGTTTACGCAGATCTTTGTAGGTACTTCCCTGAACTATTGGAAAAAAGGTTTGTTTGTAATCATATTTAAACGGAAGCTTCTCAAGGTGACTTATACATCTTTCTAACCAGCGATGTGTCATATGCATTGAGCGTTTAGCATAGTTGTAATCACAAGGATACGGTGTGCATTCATCAAATGCCATAATTATATCAGCGCCAATGGTACGCTGAATTTCCATGACATTTTCTGGTGTAAAGGTGTGATAACTTCCATCGATATGCGACTTAAATTTTACACCTTCTTCTTTTATTTTTCGATTTGCTGAAAGTGAATACACTTGGTAACCTCCACTGTCTGTTAGAATATTCCGGTCCCAGTTCATAAATTTATGAAGACCGCCCGCTTTTTCAATAATATCGGTTTGCGGACGTAGGTATAAATGATAGGTATTACCTAGAATAATGTCAGGATTAATTTCTTCACGCAATTCTTTTTGATGTACCCCTTTTACAGTTGCAACAGTGCCTACTGGCATAAAAATAGGAGTTTCTATGGGTCCATGATCCAAAGTTATCGTTCCTGCTCTGGCTTGTGAATTTTGATCTGTTGCTGTTAGTTTGAAGTTCATTAAAAAATGTTGTGTTTCTGAAAGCGCAAAGATAGAATAAATCCCTAGAAGCAAAATGAAATTACCCAACAATGAAAGCTGCTCTGTTCTGTTAACAAAAGCTCTAAATCGTTAATAAGTGACTCTTATTCCACTTTGGATCACACGTCGAATACCGTACTTTTGAAACATCTAAAAAATGATACATTTATGCCTACTATTAAAGAACTTAATGATTTAGTGATCCAAGTACGAAGGGATATTTTACGACAGGTCCATAAAGTTAACTCTGGTCATCCTGGCGGATCACTAGGTTGTACAGAATTTTTTGTCGCGCTCTATCAAGAGCTTATGGATAGAAAAAAAGAGTTTGATATGGATGGAAAAGGTGAAGATTTATTTTTTCTTTCCAATGGTCATATTTCTCCCGTTTTTTATAGTGTTTTGGCACGTTCTGGATATTTTCCTGTAGAAGAGCTAAATACCTTCAGATTATTAGATTCTCGCTTACAGGGGCATCCAACAACTCATGAAGGACTACCAGGAATTAGAGTCGCTTCTGGCTCATTAGGACAGGGAATTTCCGTAGCAATTGGAGCTGCAGAAACAAAAAAATTAAATAAGGACTCTCATTTAATATACACTCTTTGCGGGGACGGAGAATTGCAGGAAGGACAGAATTGGGAAGCGATTATGTATGCTGCAGGAAACAACATAGATAATTTAATTGTCACCATTGATCTAAATGGACAGCAAATTGATGGATCGACTCAAAATGTGCTTCCGCTAGGAAATGTAAAAGAAAAGTTTGAAGCTTTTGGATGGGAGGTTGTAATTATCAATAAAGGGAACGACCTAGAATCCATACTTGACGGAATGAAAACTGCAAAGAAGAAAACTGGAAACGGCAAACCAATTTGTGTGTTACTACATACTGTTATGGGACATGGTGTTGATTTTATGATGCATACACATGCCTGGCATGGTAAAGCACCCAATGACGAGCAGCTAGAAAATGCTTTAGCTCAAAATCCAGAAACTTTAGGTGATTATTAATCAACAAAAAATTATCCGCTAAGGCGGGCAAGTACTATGAAAAAATATACAGACAGCGGAAAAAAGGATACACGTTCAGGTTTTGGAGCCGGATTGACAGCATTAGGAAAGACCAATGAAAATGTAGTGGCTTTATGTGCAGATCTAACAGGTTCTTTAAAGATGGACGAGTTTAAAGAAAATCACCCAGAGCGCTTTTTTCAAGTGGGAATTGCCGAAGCTAATATGATGGGAATGGCTGCTGGTATGACTATAGGTGGCAAAATACCCTTTACAGGAACATTTGCTAACTTCTCAACAGGACGTGTATACGATCAGATTAGACAAAGCATTGCTTATAGTGGTAAAAATGTAAAAATATGTGCATCCCATGCCGGTGTTACTTTAGGTGAGGATGGAGCAACCCATCAAATTCTTGAAGATCTTGGCTTGATGAAAATGCTACCTGGCATGACCGTAATTAACACTTGTGATTACAACCAAACAAAGGCTGCGACAATCGCCATCGCAGAACATAAAGGCCCTGTTTATTTGCGCTTCGGAAGACCCAAAGTAGCTAATTTTACTGCAGAAGATCAAAATTTTAAAATAGGGAAAGCGGTGCAGCTTCAGGAAGGAAATGACGTAACTATTGTCGCTACAGGTCATTTGGTTTGGGAAGCGCTTCAGGCTGCTGAAACGCTAAACGAAAAAGGAATTTCTGCCGAGGTTGTAAATATTCATACTATAAAACCTCTCGACAAAGACGCTATTGTAAAAAGCGTTAAGAAAACAGGCTGTATTGTAACTGCCGAAGAACACAATTATCTGGGAGGTCTTGGCGAAAGTGTAGCGAGAATACTTTCTGAAAGTCATCCAACCCCGCAAGAATTTGTTGCCACACAAGATACGTTTGGTGAATCTGGAACTCCAGAGCAACTTATGGAAAAATATGGTCTAAATGCTGAAGCTATTGTAAAAGCTTCAGAAAAAGTACTAAAAAGAAAATAACAATCTTTTTTTGCAATCCTATGTAACATATGTAATGATAGGAGCCAAATCAAAAACGCCTTACAATGTGTAAGGCGTTTTAAATATATAACTCTTTCCGAATTAACTATCAGCATCTAAATAATCTGGTATTCCATCACCATCCACATCTGGGAAGGTAATATTCCCCTGAGAATCAATTTCAATTTCATCGCGAGTAGGTCTTCCGTCATTATCATCATCACTATCAAAATAATTAGGCCTTAAATCTTCGTCGGTATCATCATCATCAACTCTATTATTCAAATTTAAATCTTCCATAATGGAAGGAATACCGTCATTATCTTGATCACCTACTCTAGCATCTATTAACTGAAAAGTAAAGACCAACTGAGAATAGGCTTCTAAAGAGGATGAAATTGCAGCATTGTCAAAATATCCTAACCCAGAAGGAACGAACATTGCTCCTATTCCAAAGTTCTCATAAGAAATTGACCCATCTGGATTATCAATAATTACACTTGCCCCATTAAATTCTACTAAGACATCCTGAAATCCATCTATAGTAAGAGTGAGATCAAATTGTGCAGGTATTAATGAACTATCAAAAACTTCACCTTCTAAATTAAAACCATCATAGGTTACATTAACAATATCTGGAAAGTTTGGAGAGTCTCCTCCACCCTGGGTAACTTTTAAAAAGTATAATTTGTATTCCACATCCTCTTCAAATCGGTCTTGAACAATCTTAAATTCTACTTGCTCAAGTAATGGAATTTTATCTGCATTCTCCCCAGCAATTGTATCGATCCTGACTTTATTATCAAAATCTGCTGGCGGATTAGCAAACTCTTCATAGTTATAAAAATGACTTCCTAAATAGGTTTCTATTTCTAATTGCGCAGCTATCGCTTCTTCTCCGCGATCCCTTGCCGGTGTTGAGTCATCTCCATCATCATCATCCCCACAAGCACTTAGTAATAAAATAGTTAAAGCCAAAAATGGGTATAAGAAAAATTTTTTATTCATAGTTTATTTTTTGTGGGCGCAAGATACAATTTTCGATTATTTTTGCTCTTACTATTAACGTTGTTTTTTAAAATTGGTATGCGTATTGATAAATATTTATGGTGTATTCGGTATTTTAAAACCCGCAGTATCGCTACAAATGCCTGTAAAAAAGGCGCCATACGAGTCAATGGAGACCTTGTAAAACCTGCCAGAGATGTTTATCCTGGAGACGCCGTTACAGTTCGCAAAAACCAAATCAATTATTCGCTTACAGTATTAGATTTACCTCAAAACAGACTAGGTGCAAAGCTTGTAGATATGTACCGAAAGGACACTACTCCCAAAGACGCATTTGAAAATCAAGAGTTACTACAATTTGCAAAAAAATACTATCGCAAAAAAGGTACAGGGAGACCTACCAAAAAAGACCGCCGGGATATTGCAAATTATACAAGTGAAGAAGAATAAAACCTTTAGTATATTTGAATAAAGCAAAAGACCATGCAAGACACAACAACAATTATACTCGACAAAAAACAGATAGCTCATAAAATTAGGCGTATTGCCTATCAAATTTATGAAGCTAACCATACTGAGGAAAAGATAATTATTGCAGGTATTAAAGAGAATGGTTTTCTTTTTGCAAAAAAATTAAAAACAGCTGTTGAAAAAATATCTCCAATTAAAATTGAGCTTTGCGAAGTAAAAATCAATAAAAAGAAACCTACCGAAGCTGTTACTACTTCTATACCATCAGAAAGCTATACAAACAAGTCGGTTGTTTTGGTAGATGATGTACTACATTCTGGCACCACACTTATTTACGGCGTGAAACACTTTCTTGAGGTACCTTTAAAACAGTTTAAAACAGCTGTGCTAGTAGATCGAAATCATAAGAAATATCCTATAAAAGCAGATTTTAAAGGAATCTCCCTTTCGACATCTCTTAATGAGAATGTTTCGGTGATATTTGAACCCAATAATAATCGGGCCGTTTTAGAATAAACCTGCAACAATTTCTTCTACGATTTGCTCTCTAGACTTATTATCTGTTGTGATAACTCGTTGTGATTGGTTATAATAAAAACTCCTTTCAAACAAATGCTTTCTTATAAAGTCTTCTAATAGCGCTTTAGTTGTAAGGT
Organism: Jejudonia soesokkakensis; assembly: GCF_042664795.1. Lineage (NCBI taxonomy): Bacteria > Pseudomonadati > Bacteroidota > Flavobacteriia > Flavobacteriales > Flavobacteriaceae > Jejudonia > Jejudonia soesokkakensis. The sequence goes on along the minus strand of NZ_JBHTBN010000005.1, from coordinate 263,848 downwards.
GCTCAATCAAAGGACGTTTCGATTTTTCTGAAAACAATCTCTCAACCAATTCTTCAATCGTTGTTTTTAGATATATTGTAGATGCTCCTTTTGAATTAATTAGGTCATTATTTGCTCCATAACAAGGAGTACCACCTCCTGTAGCTAAAATTAAATTACTTTTTTCTGAAAGAATTTCTTTTAAATAAGCCGTTTCCTTTTTTCTGAAATAAAGCTCCCCTTTCTTCTGAAAAATTTCTGAAATACTATATCCTTCCCTTTTTTCTATATAAGAATCAAGATCTATAAAAGGGTAATTTATTACTTCGGCAAGTAGATTTCCTACATACGATTTTCCACTTCCCATGTAACCAACTAAAATTATTTGCATGCTTTTTTCTTAAAAATCAAGGGTTAAAACTACCAAATTAAATTTTATCAAATTTAATTTAAAATAGCTTTGAAAATCTAATATAATGATAGTATATTTGCACCCGCATTAGCGAAGACCAGTTAGCTCAGTTGGTAGAGCACCTCCCTTTTAAGGAGGTGGTCCTGGGTTCGAGCCCCAGACTGGTCACAAAAAAGTTAAACTCTTTGTTTAACTTTTTTTGTTTATAGCCGTTACGAAATAGGTTTCAAATATAAACAAGTACTCAGATAATTCACCCGGGTGCTGGAATTGGTAGACAGGCATGGTTGAGGGCCATGTGTCCTTTGGGCGTGTGGGTTCAAGTCCCATCCCGGGTACAAAGCTATTTTGAAAAAAGTAGCTTTTTTTTTAGTTTTATCGTATTATAATCATATATACTACTAAAGGAAAATCCTACATAATAGATATTATACTTAAAGTTTTAGTACTTTCACATCTCATTTTTTGGCGTGCTCTCTTATGCAAGTAAAATCTCAATTTAGTATTAAAGACCTTGAAAATTTAACAGGTGTAAAAGCACATACCATTCGTATCTGGGAAAAAAGATATAATCTACTTCATCCCGAAAGAACCGATACTAATATTAGAAAATATAATAATGATAGTTTAAAACGTATTTTAAATATCGCCTTTCTCTATAATGACGGTCATAAAATTTCTAAAATTGCCAAGCTAAAAGATCAAGAGATAAAAAGTGAGGTAAAAAAAATAGCCCTTGAACATTCAGATGACTATGCGCTAAAAATGTTCAAATCGGCCATGTTAGAATTTAACATCCATCTTTTTAATGAAACATACCAAGTTCTTCGAGAAAAGTATGATTTCACTTATATCTTTAAAAATGTGTTTATAAAACTTCTTAGTGAAATTGGCATGCTATGGCAAACAGGCACTATAGACCCTATTCATGAAAGTTTTATTTCAGAAGCGATCAAACAAAAGATCATAATTAACATTGATGTTGCACAAGAATCAACTTCAGATTCAGATTCTCCAACATTTGCACTTTTCTTACCTAGAAATGAATTGCATGATATTGGTTTAATGTATGCCCAATATGAATTGACAAGAGCCGGGCTGAACGTAATTTATCTTGGCACCAGCATCCCTATTTCAGATTTGAAAAACTTATTAGAACACAAGCAAGAAGTGGTTTTTGTCACGTACCTTACTATTCAACCTGAAGAAGTTAATGTTAAAAAGTTTATTGAAAAAATTACGAGCAAAATTGACAAAAACAATCAGCCCGAATTCTGGCTTCTAGGTCCTAAAACACAATGCATTAAAAAAAATAAAATACCAGAAAACATTTTTATATTGAATGATTTTGACGAGTTCTACCAAAAAATTGAAATGGTAAAAATTTCATAAAAAAATAAAATATCGGATTTTTGTTTCAAGAAAACTTAAATTTGTTAAACAAATGGGAAAGAATATCGCAATTATAGGTTCTGGGTTTTCTTCATTAGCGGCCGCTTCGTATCTTTCAAAAGCAGGGAATACGGTCACTATTTATGAAAAAAACAATACGGTAGGTGGTAGAGCACGCCAACTTAAAAAAGATGGTTTTACTTTTGATATAGGACCAACCTGGTACTGGATGCCAGATGTCTTTGAACGGTTTTATAATGATTTTGGAAAAGATCCTTCAGATTATTACGACCTTATAAAATTAAGCCCTGCCTATAGTGTCTATTTTGGAGAAGGAGATTTTATTACTATAGAAGATACCTTGGAAAAAATAAGTGCAGCTTTCGAAGCTGAAGAGCCTGGAAGCTCTCTCAAGCTTAAAAAGTTTATGGATGCTGCACAAGACAATTACAATATTGCGATCAAAGACCTTGTCTACAGACCTGGTGTTTCACCTTTAGAATTGGTTACCCCTGTTACCATGAAAAAAGTAGGGCAATTTTTCAGTACGATTAGTAAACAGGTGCGAAAGGAGTTTAATAATCCCAGATTAGTTTCCATCCTTGAGTTTCCTGTTCTATTTCTAGGTGCAAAACCTTCAAATACACCTGCCTTTTACAGTTTTATGAATTATGCAGATTTTGGACTAGGAACGTTTCACCCAGTAGATGGCATGTATTCTGTAATAAAAGGAATGAAAGCTCTTGCCGAAGAATTAGGGGTCACAATTAAGACCAATCAGAACGTAGAAAAAATTAATGTTTCAGATAAAACAGCTACATCTATTATTGTAAATTCCGAAGAAATTAAGGCAGATATTATTTTAAGCGGAGCAGATTATCATCATACTGAAACTCTATTAGATGTTCCACACCGTCAGTATTCTGAAAGTTATTGGGAGAAAAAAACATTTGCACCCTCTTCGTTACTTTTCTACGTAGGTTTTGATAAAAAATTAAAAAATGTAGAACATCATACCCTTTTCTTTGATGTAGATTTTGAAGCACATGCAAGAGAAATCTATGACACTCCAGCCTGGCCAGAAAATCCGCTCTTCTACGCAAGCTTTCCTTCAAAAACTGATAAAAATGCTGCACCAGAAGGTAAAGAAGCTGGTATCTTTTTAATACCGCTAGCACCAGGACTTGAAGATACTTCAGCATTACGTGAAAAATACTTTAGCATCATCATGAATAGATTTGAAAAGCTAACCAACCAAGAAGTAAAAAATTACGTTATATTTAAAGAGTCGTTTTGTATTAATGATTTTATAGAAGATTACAATTCATATAAAGGCAATGCCTATGGCTTAGCAAATACACTACTACAAACTGCTTTTTTACGTCCAAAGCTAAAAAGCAAAAAAGTAAAGAATTTGTTTTTTACAGGACAGCTAAGTGTACCGGGGCCGGGCGTTCCACCTTCACTTATTTCAGGAAAATTAGTAGCAGGTTTAATTGAAAAAAAATAACATTGAAAGAATTATTTGACATCGTATCTCAATCATGCAGTAAGCAAGTTACCAATACTTACAGCACATCCTTCTCGTTAGCAACAAAGATGCTGGCCCCTACTATTCGTCAGGATATTTATAATGTGTACGGATTTGTAAGATTTGCAGATGAAATTGTAGATAGCTTTCATGACTATGACAAACCAACACTTTTTTCTCGTTTTGAAAAATCCTTAGCAGAAGCCCTTGAAGATAAAATTCATTTAAATCCTATTCTAAATGCATTTCAGCATACTGTTCATAAATATAATATAGATGAAGCACTTATTAATAGCTTCATGGATAGTATGCGTCTGGATCTAACCAAAAAAGATTATCTCACCGAAGAAGAATACAAACAGTACATATATGGATCTGCAGATGTTGTAGGATTGATGTGTTTAAAAGTATTTGTAAAAGGAGATGTTGCAAAATATGAAGCTCTTAAAGACGCAGCTATGCACTTAGGTTCTGCCTTTCAAAAGGTTAATTTCCTTCGAGATTTAAAAGAAGACTTTGAAGGTTTGAGCAGAACATATTTTCCAAACACCAATCTCGATGCGCTGGATGAAACTTCAAAAGCAGTTATTATAGCAGATATTGAAAGTGACTTTAAAAAAGGCTATGAAGGCATTTTAATGTTACCTGCCGAAGCCAAGTTTGGAGTTTTTATGGCCTATAGGTACTACAGGAGATTATTAAAAAAACTGGCTAAAACACCTGCAGTAGAAATAAAAAATACACGTATACGAGTGCCCAATTACGAAAAATTTGGCCTTTTAACCCGTAGCTACGTGAAATACCAATTAAAATTAGTGCGATAAATGTTGATTCTTTTCTGGATTTTAATTTTCCTAACCACCTTTTGTATCATGGAGTTTATGGCTTGGTTCACCCATAAGTATGTTATGCATGGCTTTCTATGGAAACTACATAAAGATCATCACCACAAAGACCACAACAGCTGGTGGGAACGTAATGATTTCTTTTTCATCTTCTACGCAGCAGTAAGTATTGGTTGTTTTGTTGGATGGCAATATTATGGATTTTGGGCAGGATTACCCATTGGCTTAGGAATATTTGCTTACGGAGTTACCTACTTTTTTGTACATGATATCTTTATTCATCAGCGCTTTAAAATGTTTCGCAATGCTAATAACTGGTATGCAAAAGGAATTCGCCGAGCACACAAAATTCATCACAAACATCTTGGCAAACAAGAAGGTGAATGCTTCGGAATGCTCTTTCCGCCCTTAAAATATTTTAAAAAGTAACTATGGAATACCTGTACCTCTGGCTTAATGCTGGCTCTTTTTCAGTTCCATTCCTATTCAGTTTTCATCCCAAGCTTCAGTTTTATAAAAAGTGGAAGTCATTTGCCATAGGTACCTTCTTTATGATGGCGTTTTTCATTTCGTGGGATGTTATCTTTACCAACAATGGCATCTGGGGATTTAATGACGCTTATATCACTGGCTACAAAATATTAAATCTGCCTATCGAAGAATGGTTGTTTTTTATATGCATTCCATATGCCTGTATTTTTAGTCATTATTCACTATCCTATCTAATAAAAAACTGGGGGTTTTCTACCAAGACTACTTCTATTTGCTATGTGGCATTGCAGTCTATTTTAATTATCACGCTTTGGTATGCGTATGACAAGTGGTATACACTCATCAATTTTTCGTATGCGATTATACTTTTAGGTTTGATCTACAATTACAAACCTCAGGTACTGGCAAAATTTCTACCCACCTTTTTAGTAATGTTATTTCCGTTCTTTATTGTCAACGGCATATTAACTGGAACCGGTATTGAAGATCAGGTAGTTTGGTATGATAATACCGAAAATCTCGGAATCCGCGTTCTTACAGTTCCTGTAGAAGATAGCATTTATGCGCTGGGCATGCTACTTACCGTCCTTGTAATCATGGATTATATTGAAAACAAAAAGCAAAAAGCGCGATAATTATACTTTTATAAATTGAAGTATTGCTTGTTTTTCTTCGGAAACAACCTTCAGAAAATAGACGCCTGTTTTCAACGCTGAAAGAGATATCGTAGCCCTGTTTACTTGGGAAACGGTTTCATTTTCCTGAACAATTTTTCCTTCAGCATTATAAATAACGATACGAAATTGCGCACCTAATTGTGGAGAACTAATGGTCACTACTGAAGCTGTCGGATTAGGAAATAAGCGTAACGAATTTACAAAAACTTCATCAACTCCCAAGGCGGCCTCTGCATCCAGAAAATCTGGAATATTATTCCCATTGGTATCATCATCAATTGGGTTTCCATTGCCATTATAATCTTCATCTTTAGTGAGCACCAGGTCGCCATCATCGTCATCGTCCAGATAATTTTCAATCATATCTTCATCTGTATCGATAAAAATTCGGTTTCCGTATAACAATCTTCCTGCACCAATTCCTGTAATTTCATCAATGGTTTCAACAAGATCGCCATCATCATCACTATCGCGATAGTTAGGTAACGAATCTCCATCTGTATCATCATCTTCAAGATTTCCATTATTATTTATATCTTCATCTTCATCGGGCACACCATCATTGTCTTCATCGGGAGCAGGCATAAACTCTGCTGTTATATTAAAACTTGAAGTATCAAAACAACTATTCAACAGCGATGCAATTCTCGTATAAATAGTTTGTGGATTTACAGAGTTTGTAAACTGACCTGGATTGCTAATAGCATTCGAATCATTAAGAGCATCTGCTTGGGTTACGAAATAATTTATTGAAAAATCTTCACTATTCTGTCCGTTAAGAAGTATAACATCATTTACAGTTAAATCAAATACAGCAATTCCATCATTGTCTGGGTCTTCTACTGTGATATCATTAGGAATCCCTGATTCCAAAATAATCACTTGCAATTCTAATGTTGTAAAAGACGTACAAGAAGTTGTTACATCCTCCACACGAACAAATAACGTTTGCGGATTGATCGTATTAGTGTATGGGCTTATTAATGGGTTCACATTGTTTTGAGAGTCGGCCTGCGTTAAAAAATAAAGCACAATATAATCTGGATTACCGTTTGTTATCTCACTATCCTTTACAGTTAGATCAAAAGATGTAAATCCGTCATTATCTTCGTCACAAACTTGAAGAGGTGTAGGAGATGTTATATCCGGTGCGTCCAAAAAAGCAACTGTAGATTCACTAAAACACAAGGTTGGACCGTTTGTAGCTTCCACGCGATACAGTCCGGCTTGAGTAACTAGAAGCGTCGCATTCGTTTCGTTGGGCAATACAGTTCCATCTTTAAACCATTGATAGGTATATCCGCTGGCAGTCGTTGTTCCATCTAAGGTAACTGTTTCTCCTTCACAAGCATTAATTTCTGGCACCAAACTTACAGGACAAAACCCCTCAGCAGCCTGCAATTGAAATACAATACTGAATAGAACAAAACATACAACTTTTTTCATAGCACCTATTTTTCGTGCAAGATACAGATAATGATACATATTTAAAACCTACGCTAATTTTTGAAAAATGTATCTTTACATTTATGAATAAAGTAATTTCCAGTCTTCAAAATCCGTTGGTAAAACAACTTATTTTGCTTCAGAATAAATCCAGAGAACGCAAGAAATCAGGTGTATTTGTTGTTGAAGGGGTACGTGAAATTAAACTCGCGTTAAAAGGAAAGTTTGCCATAAAAACACTTATACTTTGTCCAGCTATTTTTTCTGAAAAAATTGATGATTTTTCTGAAACTGTTTCAGAAATCATAGAAATTACAGAAGAGGTCTATCACAAAATAGCCTATCGAACCTCAACCGAAGGGATTCTCGCCATTGCAAAAAGCAAAGACGTATCCCTAAAAAACTTTCAGCTTAAAAATAAAAATCCATTACTACTTATTGCTGAAGCTCCCGAAAAACCAGGTAATATTGGTGCCTTATTACGAACCGCAGATGCAGCTAATCTGGATGCCGTATTCATTGCCAATCCTAAAACAGATCTTTACAATCCCAATATAATTCGAAGTAGTGTGGGATGTGTTTTTACGAATACAATTGTAATGGGAACTACTTCAGAAATTATTGCATTTCTCCAAGAAAATAAGATTTACTTTTATGCTGCAACGCTCCAAAACTCGAATGTCTATCATGAAATAGACTATACTGTCCCTTCTGCAATTGTTGTTGGAACTGAAGCTACAGGACTTTCAGAAGTATGGCGAACTAAAAGTACTAAGAACATTCTTATCCCAATGGAAGGGGAAATTGACTCTATGAATGTGTCTGTTGCAGCTGGCATTCTTATTTTTGAGGCAAAACGGCAACGCACAACTAACTCTTAATTGGTTTCTAAAATTTTATAAGATTTCTATTTCATCACTCTTGAAGAATATTGTATTTTTAATGTATGACAGCAGAGGCCCTAGAAAAAGAGAAAAAACAACTCGCCAAAGAATACAAAGAACTTTTAAAAATTAGCTATCGCACCTTATCCAGAGACGATAAAAAATTAATTAGAAGCGCTTTTGATGTTGCGGTAGATGCACACAAAGATCAGCGCCGCAAAAGTGGCGAGGCGTATGTTTTTCATCCTATAGCAGTTGCAAAAATCGTCGCTTCAGAAATTGGACTTGATGCAACATCTATCGCTGCAGCCCTTCTTCACGATGTGGTAGAAGACACCCAATATACTCTGGCAGACCTGGAACAACTTTTTGGTGAAACTGTTGCAAGAATTGTAGACGGACTCACGAAAATATCCAACATGCCCTATGATGGGGATGTATCGTTACAGGCAGAAAATTTTAGAAAAATGCTGCTTACCCTTAATGAAGATATAAGGGTCATTATTATAAAAATAGCAGACCGTTTGCATAATATGCAAACTATGGACTCCATGCCCGAACATAAGCAGGTTAAAATTGCAAGTGAAACCCTCTACATTTACGCACCTATGGCACATCGTATTGGGCTTTACAACATTAAGACTGAACTTGAAGACCTGGGATTAAAATATACAGAACCAGATGTTTATAAAGACATTCTGAGCAAAATAAAAGAAAGCAAAGAAGAGCAGGATGAATATATCGATATATTTTCTAAAATTATAAAAGACTCTCTGGATGCCGAAGCGCTTGAATACACCATTAAAGGACGCCCAAAATCTATTTTTTCCATCCGAAGAAAAATGCTGGCTCAAAATGTCACCTTCGATGAAGTCTACGATAAATTTGCTGTTCGAATTATTTACAAAAGTAAAACACTGGACGAAGAAAAATTTATCGCCTGGAAAATTTATTCGATCGTTACCGATCATTTTCGTCCAAACCCTATACGATTACGTGATTGGATTTCTTCTCCAAAATCCACTGGCTACGAAGCATTACACATTACTGTCATGGGCCCTAAAGGGAGATGGGTAGAAGTTCAGATACGAAGTGAACGAATGAATGAAATTGCAGAAAAAGGATATGCTGCTCATTTCAAGTATAAAAATAAAAGTAGTGATGATGGCGGACTCGAAAACTGGCTCAACAAACTTCAGGATACGCTCGAAAATCAAGATATAAGTGCCGTAGATTTTGTTGAGGAATTTAAACTCAATTTATACGCAAAAGAGATTTTCATCTTTACCCCAAAAGGAGATTTATATTCACTTCCTAAAGGAGCCACAGCACTGGATTTTGCCTTTCATATCCATACCGAAATCGGTTTACACACAAGAGGGACCAAGGTTAATGGAAAACTAGTCCCGTTGAGCCATGAACTTAAAAGTGGTGATCAGGTAGAGATAATTACTTCTGAAAAATCTACACCCACCAACAACTGGCTTAACTATGCAACTACGGGTAGAGCAAGATCAAAAATTAAATCTTCTCTTAAAGAAGAACGCAAGGAAATTGCAGCCGAAGGCAAAGTTGTTCTGACAAGAAAACTAAAATCTTTAAAAATTACATTGGACGAAAAGACCATAAACCAACTGGTCAATTATTTTAAGCTAAAAACCAGTCAGGATCTTTTTTACAGAGTAGGAGCTGGCATCATAGATAACCCAAAATTAAAAGACTTTGCCTCTTCCAGAAGCAATGCATTGGTTAGTTTCTTTAAGAATCGCATGCGTAAGCCTGGAAATCAAGAAGAAATTAATAAAGATGAAATCACCGAAAAGTATGACCAGTTAGTCTTTGGAAAAGAAGAGGACAAGCTTGACTACAAAATGGCAAATTGTTGCAATGCCATACCTGGGGACGATGTGTTTGGTTTTTTAACTGTAAATGACGGTATTAAAGTGCATAAGCAAAACTGTCCTAATGCCATTCAGCTTCAAAGTAATTACAGCTATCGTATCATGCCTGCAAAATGGATCGATTCTACACAAAGAGAATTTAAAGCTGAGCTAAGAATAACTGGAATTGATGCTGTGGGCCTTGTAAACGATGTAACTAAAGTAGTTTCTAACAACTTGCATATCGACATGAAAAGTGTTCACTTTGATAGTAATGATGGTGTATTTACGGGTAAAATTGTAGTCGTAGTTAAAAACAAGAACATTCTTAATAATTTGGTTGAAAACATTAAAAAAATAAATGGTATAGATAAAGTTACACGGGTATAAATACCTAACTTTGCAGCCTTAATATGAGTTCTAAAACAGATCAAAATAATCAAGCCATCGTAAAAAACGTGTTTACAGGTTTTCTGGAAGAAAAAGGACACCGTAAAACACCCGAGCGATTTGCTATTCTTCAGGAAGTCTATGATCACAACGATCATTTTGACATAGAATCCTTGTATATCAATATGAAGAATAAAAATTATAGAGTGAGCAGAGCCACACTGTATAATACCATCGAGTTGCTTTTGGAGTGCGGACTGGTTCGCAAGCATCAATTCGGACAAAATCAGGCACAATACGAAAAATCATATTTTGACAAGCAACACGATCACGTGATTCTTTCCAATGGGGAAGTTATTGAGTTTTGTGATCCGCGCATCCAAAATATTAAAAAAACAATAGAAGAGGTTTTTGATATTGAAATAACCAAACACTCTTTATATTTCTACGGAAATAAAAAACAACCAAACGCATAGCATCATGGCAGTAGATTTACTACTTGGATTACAATGGGGAGACGAAGGAAAAGGAAAGATCGTCGATGTACTTACCGCAAATTATGATATCATCGCTCGGTTTCAGGGAGGTCCCAACGCTGGTCACACCCTTGAATTTGATGGCATTAAGCATGTACTAAGAACGATTCCTTCCGGGATTTTTCATAAAACAGCTATGAATGTAATTGGAAATGGTGTCGTTATTGATCCTGTCGTATTTGCAAAGGAACTAGAAGGCTTAGATCAATTTGACATTGACTATAAAGCGAAACTTATTATTTCTCGGAAAGCGCATCTTATTCTTCCTACACATAGATTGCTCGATGCAGCTTCCGAAGCCTCCAAAGGAAAAGCAAAAATTGGCTCTACCTTAAAAGGGATTGGCCCTACCTACATGGATAAAACCGGAAGAAATGGTATTCGTGTGGGTGATTTAGAATTGACAGACTGGAAAGAAAAATACCGTGCATTGGCAAATAAACATGAAGCCATGATCGCTTTTTATAATGTAGATGTACAGTACGATTTGGATGAAATGGAAGCCGAATTTTTTGAAGCTATTAAAATTCTAAAACAGCTTACCTTTATTGATAGTGAAGAATATCTCAATCAGGCCATAAAATCTGGTAAGTCTATTCTTGCCGAAGGTGCGCAAGGCTCTTTATTAGATATCGACTTTGGAACCTATCCGTTTGTCACATCCTCTAACACCACTGCTGCCGGAGCATGTACAGGACTCGGAATAGCACCTAACAAGGTGAAAGATGTGTATGGAATTTTTAAAGCTTACACGACAAGAGTAGGTTCTGGCCCCTTCCCTACCGAACTTTTTGACGATGTGGGAGCAGAAATGGCTAAAGTTGGAAACGAATTTGGAGCAGTTACAGGGAGACCCCGCCGCTGTGGATGGCTAGATCTTATAGCTTTAAAATACACTTGTGAAGTAAATGGTGTTACTCAATTAATGATGATGAAAGGAGATGTACTTTCAGGATTTGACGAACTTAAGGTATGTACCGCTTACAAATACAAAGGAGAAACTATTACGCATTTACCTTACAACATCGAACCAGAAAATGTAACGCCCATTTATTCAACTTTTAAATGCTGGAAACAAGATCTGACCAAAATGACAGATCCGTTGCAATTTCCACCAGCCTTAAATGAATACATCGATTTCTTAGAAAAAGAATTGGAGATCCCAATTAAGATCGTTTCGGTAGGTCCAGACAGGACACAGACGATTCATAGATAATGGGTAGTGAAATTTATAGTATATCTTAGCGTTTAAAGAATATGAACAACGATTTGCTTCTTATTTGTTAATACTATATCTCTTGAAATTACATAGGTACATCTTTTTAGGTTTTATTTTCTTCGGAAGTATCCTTTCTGCGCAGACAGACACATTAAAACAAAAAGTTGACATTCAATCTGGTTACATTGAAATCAAACCAGAGTTTCCTGACGCTATTATCTATACTAAAGAGCAAAACGAGCAAGTTTACATTGTTCATGAAGGTGTCGAAATGTGGTGCAATCAGGCCTATGTCTATTCAAAAGACAATTTTGTAAAAGCATACGGTGATGTTCGGATTACTCAAGGAGACACAGTTTCTATGGTGAGTAAATATGCCGAATACAATGGGAATACTCAGTTTGCCTTTGCCAGTGGTAATGTTATCCTTACCGAACCTAAAACCACACTTAAAACAGATACACTATATTTTGATCGTATAAAACAACAGGCTTATTACCGCAGTGGTGGTACTGTTCGTGACACGGCCTCAACGCTTACCAGTAGAGTGGGTCGCTATTATGCAGAAAGTAAAAAATATCAATTCTTATCTAATGTTAAGATTGTCAATCCGAAGTACACAGTCAATAGCGAACAATTAGACTTTTATAGCGAAACAGGCGGCGCTTATCTCTACGGAAAGTCTACCATAGTAAGTGAAGCAAGTACGGTTTATTGTGAACGGGGCTATTATGATACACGAGGTGACACAGGCTATTTTGTAAAAAACTCTCGCATTGACTATGAAAACAGAACACTTTATGGCGATAGTATCTATTTTGATCGCAATCGAAGCTTTGCCTCTGCAACTAACAATATTAAAGTGCTGGATACGATTAACAAAAGTACTGTAACTGGACATTACGCAGAAGTATATCGTGAAAAAGACTCGGTGTTTATAACGAAACGTGCAGTTGCAGCTACGCTTCGGGACAATGATTCTATTTACGTTCATGCAGACACCTTACGCATTACCGGCAAACCAGAAAACCGAATTTTAAAAGGATACTATAAAGCGAGAATGTTTAAACGCGGCCTTCCTGGAGAAGCACCTACCAGTGGAAAATGTGACTCGATTTATGTAAATGAAAAAACTGGAATCACAAAATTACTGCGCAATCCGGTGTTATGGACAGGAAACAACCAAATGACGGGTGACACCATTCATGTGCTATCAAATACAGTAACTGAAAAACTAGATACCCTAAAAGTGTTTAATAATGCATTTTTAATTCAGAAGGATACGCTAGGAACCGGTTATAATCAAGTGAAAGGGCAAAAATTAATTGGATTATTTCATAATAACGAACTCGATTCTATAAGCATTGACAAAAATGTTGAAGTTATTTTCTTCATGCGGAATGACGAACAGGAACTTATTGGTATTGACAACACCACTTCGAGCTCTCTCGAGATGTATCTTGAAAACCAACAAATTACAGGTGTAAAGTTTATAAAAAAAGTACCTGGAAAGATTTATCCGCCCTCAGAATTCCCCGAAAATGCTCGATTACTTCCCAATTTTAACTGGCGGGGTGAAGAACGATTATTGGTCAAAGAAGATCTCTTTAAAGGAAAACCAAAACCCATACTACCTAAAATCAAGGGAATTCCGTTGCCTGAGTATGAAGGAGAGTTTTTTGATCAAAAATCTCTGGAGGATATAGAACTGCCTAAAGATTCAAAACTAAAGCCAAAAGACCTTCAGAATCGTAAAGGCGATCCTAAATTTAAAACACAGGAAAAGGAAAACGAAGATGGATAGTATCATGAATCATGATTTCTTTAAATATCAGACTCAAACGACACCACATCCTCTGGCAATGGAAGTTTCGCATGCAAGCGGGTCTTATATTTATGATTCACAAGGCAAAAAACACCTTGACTTTGTCGCCGGTGTATCTGCCTGTAGCCTTGGACATTGCCATCCAAGAGTTGTTGCAGCCATTCAAGAACAAACAGACAAATACCTGCATGTTATGGTGTATGGTGAATATATTCAATCCCCTGCTGTTGCGCTTTCTAAGTTGTTAGCCCAAAAATTACCTGCTCCATTAGAAACAACCTACCTTGTCAACAGTGGTACCGAGGCCATTGATGGTTCTATAAAATTAGCGAGAAGAGTTACGGGCCGTTCGGAAATTCTCTACGCACATCATGCGTACCACGGAAATACCTACGGCGCCTTAAGCGTCATGGGGTTTGAAGAACGTAAAACTCCTTTTGGCCCACTACTGCCCAACTGTCATCCTATTGCTTTTAACCACCTGGATGATCTGAAAAAAATAACGTCACGTACTGCAGCTGTTATTCTCGAAACAATCCAAGGAGGCGCAGGATTTATTCTTCCCAAAAAGGAGTATTTAAAAAAAGTCAAGCAACGTTGTGAAAAAGTAGGTGCTTTATTAATTCTGGATGAAATTCAGCCCGGATTTGGACGTACAGGGAAATTATTTGGATTTGAACATTTTGAAGTAGTGCCAGATATTCTGGTCATGGGAAAAGGAATGGGCGGCGGATTACCTATTGGCGCGTTTACTGCTTCGCAAAAACATATGGCACTGCTGAAAGAAAATCCTAAACTGGGGCATATCACTACTTTTGGTGGAAATCCAGTAATTGCGTCTGCGGCCTTGGCAACGCTTCAGGAAATTACTGAAAGTGAGTTGATGGCAGAAACGCTTCAGAAGGAAATACTTTTCCGGAAATTATTACAACATCCCCTCATTACAGAAGTTCGTGGTAAAGGGCTTATGTTGGCTGCTATGACAACCTCTTCCGAAGTTGCTTCAGAAATAATTCTTGAATGTAAAAAACACGGATTAATCCTGTTTTGGCTGCTTTTTGAACCTAAAGCGATACGTATTACGCCACCTCTAACCATTTCAGAAGCAGAAATAAAGGAAGGCTGTGACATCTTGACAAGCGTTATGGATGGTATTTTAAAAAAGATTAGTTAGCCTAAATACTTTATTTTCAGAAACATACAAACTTAACGTTATGTTAATAATCCTGTTAACAAGAAAGACGGCATAACTCTTGAAAGCCCCTTTACATTAGTATCTTTAAAATAGATGAACTGTTAAATCGCTACGTATGCATTTAAGTCCCAACGAGCACAACAACGTTTCCCTTTCCCGATTCGAATCCATGTTAAAGACTAATAATGTCCTTTTTTTCGACTCTGATGAGTTTGAGGAGATTATTAATCATTATCTGGAAAACGGGAAAATGTCACTTGCAAAAAAAGCTACTAAGCTGGGGCTAGAACAGCATCCATCTTCTACAAACCTAAGATTGTATCAAATTGAAATGTTCATTTTTGAGAACAAGCTGGACATTGCAGAGCAAATGCTGGATGAATTACACCTCATGGAACAATCTAATGAAGAGATTTATATCCAAAAAGCAAACATACTTTCGCGTAGAGATCAGCATAACGAAGCCATTGATTTGTTGGAATTGGCATTAAAAATAACCGAAGATCAAAGTGATGTACTATCCTTAATTGGCATGGAATACTTATTCTTGGAAGATTTTGAAAATGCAAAGTTTCATTTTATGAAGTGTCTTGAACAAGATGAAGCAGATTATTCTGCACTTTATAATATAATATATTGCTTTGAATATCTTGAACAGCATGAAGCTGCTATTGATTACCTCAATGACTTTTTAAATAAAAACCCATATTCTGAAGTTGCCTGGCACCAAGTAGGAAAACAATATTATATTTTAAAAGAGTATAAAAAAGCATTGGCTGCTTTTGATTTTGCCATCATTAGTGACGACAGATTTATTGGAGCCTATCTTGAGAAAGGAAAAACACTCGAACGGTTAAAGCGTTTTGAGGAAGCAATTGACAGTTATACAATAACCTTAGGATTAGATGACCCAACATCATTTGCCCTTTTGCGAATAGGTAAATGTTACGAAAAATTAGGAGATGCCGAATTAGCACTACAATTTTACAGTAAGTGTGTAGAAGAAGATGGATTGCTGGATAAAGGCTGGATTGCTATAACAGACTATTATATAAAAAATAAGGACTACCAAAAAGCATTGTACTACATCGACAAGGCATTAAATATTGATAGTGAAAATGTATTGTATTGGAAACGATTTGCAAAAATTAATACTCGCCTTAATCTTTTTGAAGAAGCCGAGCACGGTTTTAGAAAGACACTAGAGTTAGGGAATTATGAGCTGGAAACTTGGTTAATGAGATGTGACATTTTAATACAACTGGGAGAATATAATGCAGCAATCAAAAATTTGTTTCAGGCAACAGAATTTTATAAAGAAAATGCCGAAATTGAATTCAGATTGGCAGGCCTCTATTATTATTTAACTGAAGACCGTAAAGCAGAGTTCCATTTAAAAAATGCTTTAAAATACAATGAAGATTTTTTAATGATCATTGAAGAACTTTTTCCTACAGTTTATGTTCGAAGTTCAGTTAGAGAAATAATCAAAAAACACAAAAAACCTTCGTTGTAAATTGTGTACTTTTGAGCATCATTATCATTTTCTAAGATGCCAAAACGTACTTTTCTACAATACCTTATCATAACTTCAAAAGGACTAGCCATGGGTGCTGCAGATGTAGTACCAGGTGTTTCTGGCGGAACAATCGCCTTTATCTCCGGAATTTATGAAGAATTAATAGAAACCATTCACAAATTTGATCTTGGTTTTTTTAAATTGTGGAAAAAAGAAAATTTTAGAACTGCATGGGGTCACTATAACCTTTCCTTTCTCTTAGCACTTTTTACTGGAGTTGCAATTAGTATTCTATCACTTGCAAAAATAATTACACACCTACTTACCACCTATCCTATTTTAGTCTGGGCGTTTTTCTTCGGATTAGTAATCGCTAGTATTTTATATGTAGGAAAACAGATCAATCGGTGGAATTATAAAGTTATCATCGCCTTACTTCTGGCTGCTGTTTTTGCATATATGATCACACTTGCAAAACCTATTGGTACTCCAGATAGCACATGGTTTCTTTTCCTGGCTGGTTTTGTAGCCATCATTGCCATGATCTTGCCAGGCATATCAGGTGCCTTTATATTATTGTTATTAGGAGCTTATGAAGCTGTCATTGGAACATTAACGCAATTAGGAGAAGGAATTGCAACATTAAATTGGGAGGTGTTCTCTGGAGCTTTGGTCAAACTTTTAGTTTTTGGCGCAGGAGCCATCATTGGGATAAAGGTATTTTCTAGGGTTCTTAACTGGCTATTTAAATACCACAAAAACATCATACTCGCTGTATTAACTGGATTTATGATTGGCGCTCTAAATAAGATATGGCCTTGGAAAAAAGTATTGGAATACAGAATGTCACATAGTGGTGAAGAAGTACCATTTTTAGAAAAAAGTATTCTTCCTCAAAACTTTGAAGGTGAATCACACCTTTGGTTAGCACTCCTATTTGCTCTCATAGGGTTTTTAGTAATTTTCATTTTAGAACGTTTGGCTGCAAAAAAACCAATATAACTTATGGAACACACCCGGAGTTTTAGCGACAAAACATGGCTCTTCCTAAAGGGATTGGGCATGGGTGCTGCTAATAAAGTTCCTGGGGTATCTGGAGGAGTGGTCGCCTTTGTTGCAGGTTTTTATGAAGAGTTTATCTATTCGTTACAAAAGATAAACCGAAAAGCTTTTGCGTTGTTAATTAACGGAAGATTTAAAAGTTGCTACCATTACATCAACGGGCAATTTTTGTTGTTGCTAATCCTTGGAATGATCTTTAGTTATTTTAGTGTTTCAAAATTATTGGATTATCTCATCGTTAATTTTGAGCTTTATGTGTGGAGTGCTTTCTTCGGAATGATCATTGGATCTATTTATTATATTGCAAAAGATTTTGGCGAATGGAACCGAAAATATATCGCCTACCTACTCTGCGGAATTATCGCTGGAGTAAGCATAAGTTTTCTAGAACCGGCTAAAGAGAACAGCAATCTTATCTTTGTATTTGCCTGCGGAATTATTAGCGTTTCCGGCATGACGCTCCCTGGTTTATCAGGCTCATTCATTTTAATTCTACTTGGAAATTATGTCCTTCTACTAGTAGATTCTGTAAATGCACTGTATGATACTTTTGCAGATGTTATTCAATGGGACTTTAGCTTTATCGATGACCCAGAGCGTATAGAACTACTTAAAGTACTGGCCGTATTTTCATTAGGCTCTCTAACGGGATTGGTATCACTGTCGCACATGTTAGCTTATGTTCTAAAACACTTTAAAAATGCAACCTATGCAGTTATTATCGGTTTTATAGCAGGCTCACTTGGAGTTGTTTGGCCTTGGAAGAACAAAATCATGGATCTGGACGCAGCAGGAAACATACAATATGACGCAAACAACAGAGAAATTATTAAAGATTACGATCGGTATTTGCCGTCAGAATTTTCGCTCGAAACTTTTCTTGCCATATTTTTCATTATTGTGGGTATTCTCATAGTTTTGAGCTTAGGCTGGTATCAAACTGCTAAGAAACAAAACAATGGCTAAGTACGGACTTATAGGTAAAGATATTGGATATTCTTTTTCTAAGACTTTTTTTACAATAAAATTTGAAAAGGAAAAAAGAAATGATACTTATCAGAATTTTGACATCGATTCGCTGGATGAATTTTCTTGTATACTAGAATCCAACCCAGAACTTAAAGGTTTAAATGTTACCATACCCTATAAAGAAGCTATTATTCCTAAACTGGACCGTGTTCACAAAGAAGCAGCAGCCATTGGTGCTGTAAATACCATTAAAATTACGAAGACAGGTAAATTGGTAGGCTATAATACAGACCACTACGGATTTGCAAAATCACTGGTGGACTACTTGCCCATAAAGGAAAAAACGGCACTTATTTTAGGAACAGGAGGTGCTTCAAAAGCCGTAGCCTACGTACTTGAAATTATGAATTTTGACTATGTTTTCGTGTCAAGAAAACAAAAAAAAGGAACCATAACGTATGATCAACTTAACCATAAAGTTATGTCCAGCCATTATTTAATAGTGAATACAACTCCTTTAGGTACTTTTCCAAATACTCAGGAATTTCCTAATATTCCTTACCAATTTCTTTCTAAAGATCACGTATTGTTTGATCTTATTTATAATCCTCAAGAAACCGAATTTTTAAAAAGAGGGTTTGCAAAAGGAGCGCGAGTAGTGAACGGATTAAGGATGTTAGAACATCAGGCAAAAAAAGCCTGGGCTATCTGGAAAAAATAATCCTTCCTAAAAAAACTATAAACCCGGCACTAACTTTTGGTTTCTAAGCGTTAGTTAGTATCTTGCTCCCATAACTAACGAGCCTTAACATTGAAAAACATGTCTGACGAGAACACTCCAAAAGAAGAAGAAAAAGAAATTTCAATAGCTACTGAAACTTCTGAAACCTCTAAGCCTAAAACAGCAACTGAATTAAAAGAAGCTTCTCTAGAAGAAGCCATTAAAGAAGAAGCTGAAACAGTAGCCTCCACCAAAGATAAGACTCCTAAAGAGGGAGACAGCAACAATGAAACATTGGATGACAATGCTGCTGCAATGGTGGAAGAAGCTGAAGCTAAACCGGTTGTTTCAGATGCAACAGAAACAAACAAAGATGAGAATGACGACGCTGAAATTGAAGACGAAGAAGAAGTAGCGTCTTCAGATGATGATGAAGAAGATTCCGAAGAAGAACAAGAAGATGTTGATTATAGTTCACTTTCTAAAAAAGAATTGATTGCAGCTCTAGGCACCTTGATAAAAGAGAAACCTATTCAGCAAATCAAAAAAGAAGTAGAGGAAATTCGGTCTGAATTTAATTCTAAATTTTCTGAAGAATTAGAAGCTAAAAAAGAGGAATTCTTGGCTGAGGGCGGAAATATTATAGATTTTCATCTTACGTCTCCTTTAAAGAAAGAGTTTAATAATCTATATTTCGATTATAAGGAAAAACGAAATAATTATTATAAAAATCTAAAGAAAGACCTGCAGGCTAACTTAGCCAGACGTCAGGAATTAATTGAAGAACTCAAGGGACTCCTAAGTGCCGAAGAGAATATAAACACAACCTACAATCATTTTAAAGATATCCAATCAAAATGGCACGAAGCAGGTGCTATCCCGAGGGACGCGTACAATACTGTTTGGAATACATATCACCATCATGTAGAAAATTTTTATGATTTTTTACATTTAAATAGAGAGTTTAGAGATCTTGATTTTAAGCACAATCTTGAACAAAAATTAAAATTAATTGGACGTGCCGAAGAGCTTGCAGCCAGTGAAGATGTAAACAGAGCATTTAGAGAATTGCAGATGTTACATAAAATGTGGAAGGAAGAGATTGGTCCTGTGGCAAAAGAATATCGAGATGATGTGTGGGATAAATTTAGTGCTGCTACCAAAATAATACATGACAAGCGTCAGGAAGCACAGGCTGAACTAGAAAAGAAATTTGAAGAAAATTTTGAAACAAAAAAAGAAATTGTAGCTCAGATACAAGCTGTTGTTTCTCAAGAATCTCCTAAAAGCCATAAAGGATGGCAAAATACAATCAAAAAAGTTCAGGAGTTGAGGGACGAATTCTTTAAAGTAGGAAAGGTACCGCGCAACAAAAACAAAGAGTCATGGAATAGTTTTAAAGAGGTGACAAGAGAATTTAACCGCCAAAAAAATAAATTCTACAAAGACCAGAAAAAAGAACAGTTTGTAAATCTTGAAAAGAAACGAGCGCTTATAAAAATTGCTGAAGAAAATAAAGAGAGTGATGATTTTGAGACCGTAACACCCTTGATGAAGAAAATCCAGAGTGACTGGAAAAAAATTGGACACGTTCCACGTCGTGATAGCGATAAAATTTGGAAGCAATTTAAAGCAGCCTGTAATCACTATTTTGACCGTATTCACGCGGTTAAAAATGAAGCAAACAAGGAGGAAGTTGCCAATTATGAGCAAAAAAGTGAGATGCTTGAAAGCTTAAATGATCTTAAACTTACAGGGAATCATAAAGAGGATCTTGCTATCATAAAAGATAAAATTACCCAATGGAAAGAAATTGGTCGTGTACCTTATAACAAGCGCAATGTAGAGCAGCAATTTAATAAAAAGCTCGACGGACTATTTGGTCAATTGGATCTTGGCAAAAAGGAAACCGAACTTATCAAATTTGAAAATAAAATAAATGCCATTGTTTCTCAGGATGATGAGCGCAAGCTTAGAAACGAACAATTTTTCTTAAGCAAAAAAGTGGATGAAACTAAGTCTGAAATTTTACAACTTCAGAATAATCTTCAATTTTTTAAACATGTTGAAGATGATAACCCGTTGGTAAAAGAGGTTCATAAAAATATTGCGAAACACAAAGAAGATCTTGAGGTTTGGAAAGAAAAACTGAAAACATTAAGATCTATAAGTAACGCGTAACCATGCACGTTTGTCCGCTTTGTAAAAAGGATGCTACGCGGAAAAAGCAACGTATTAATGGAATTTTATTTTTAACCTGTACCCACTGCAAAACACTTTATAAGCATCCGCAACATTATGTGGATGCTGCTACCGAAAAATCTCGATACTTAGCACATCACAATAATGTAGAAGATCCAAACTTTCAGAAATTTGTATCTCCAATGGTTGAAGCAATAGTTCAGGATTTTCCTCCAGAGGCTGATGGTTTGGATTTTGGGGCAGGCACAGGCCCTGTGATCACCAAATTATTAAATGATAAAGAATATTCGAATATTAATTTGTATGACCCCTTTTTCCACCCTAAAATTAAAGCATTAAAATTAAAATACGATTTTATCATTTGTTGTGAGGTTATGGAGCATTTCTACGATCCACACAAAGAGTTTAACTTACTTCATTCGCTTTTAAAACCGAACGGAAAATTATACTGTAAGACAGAAATCATTCCTCAAAATACCGATGTAAAAGACTGGTGGTATATCCGTGACACGACTCACGTGGTTTTTTATTCTGAAGAAAATTTACGATGGATTAAAGATAACTTTGTTTTTAAAGAATTAGAAATTAAAGAGCAGTTGATTCTATTTTCAAAATAATCACCTCATCATTTTTAAGAGACAACCCACAACTGACAACCCACAACTGACAACTCACAACTGACAACTGATAACTGACAACTGATAACTGAGAACTGATAACTGATTACCGCCTACTCTCTTTTCGCCTCCTCCCAATACACATCCATTTCTTCTAGTGTCATTTCTTTGAGGGATTTTCCCAATTCTTTTGCATTCTTTTCTAAATACTGAAAACGCTTTATAAATTTCTTATTAGTACGTTCTAATGCGTTTTCTGGATCTACTTTTAAAAAGCGCGCATAATTAATCATAGAGAATAGCACATCACCAAATTCGGATTCAATTTCTTGCTGATTGCCTTCATTCACTTCATGTTGCAACTCACCCAATTCTTCCTGAAGTTTCTCAAATACCTGTTGCGGTTCTTCCCAGTCAAAACCTACACCCGCCACTTTATCCTGAATTCGGTTGGCTTTTACTAGTGCTGGCAGCGACTTAGGAACTCCCTGTAACACACTTGTCTTCCCTTCTTTTAATTTTAAAGCTTCCCAGTTTTGCTTTACCTCTTCTTCATCTGCCACTTTCACATCACTATAAATATGCGGATGTCGTGAAATTAGTTTTTCGCATATCTGGTTCGTTACATCTGCAATGTCAAAGTCATTTGTTTCACTACCAATCTTTGCATAGAATACAATGTGTAATAATAAATCACCCAATTCTCCTTTTACTTCCTCCAGATCATTTTCGAGAATGGCCTCGCCTAATTCATAGGTTTCTTCTATGGTCAAATGCCGAAGTGTTTGCATGGTTTGCTTTTTGTCCCACGGGCATTGTTCTCGCAACTCATCCATAATGGTAAGTAAGCGATCAAATGCTTTTAACTGATCTTTTCTTGAATTCATAGGTTAAAAATAAGCACTATACTTTCAGAAAATATTAAAAAACGGGTAACTTTTAAAAAGTTATAAAATAAAAAATCCCAAACTTTATGAGCTTGGGATTATTTATAAGTATATAAAAGAAGGTTATTTCTTTCTAGCTGCCATATTTTTTGAAGCACCACCTTTTGCGACAGAGGTCGCTTTAGTGGTAGAAACTTTTGCAGCTTTTGGTGTTTTAGGATCTGCTTTAATAACATCCTTTTCAATTTTCTCTTCGGTTTCTTCAGGTGCTGAGAAATCTGTAATTCCGTTTTTATGAAGCAAATTGTACCATTGGATTATTTTCTTGATGTCACTCGCATACACACGGTCTTCATCGTAATCTGGTAATATTTCGAAAAAATATTCTTCTAGTTTAATTTTGGGTTCCTTATGACTAATAGCCTCGCCCCCTTCTTCTTTTTCAGAAATCTTTAAAAAAACATCCCGCAACGGCACTTCTTCAGTCAGCGTATAGATTGCTATTTCGCTTAAGAGGCTTACATTGTGTCTTCCACTCACACTGATTTTCTTTCCGTCCAACAATGATTCAGCTAAAAAACCATTTCTGGTTTGTGTTTTCAATTGGTATAATCCAGGTTTCCCAGATATAGATAAGATTTTTTCTAAACT
The DNA here is from genome assembly GCF_042664795.1 of Jejudonia soesokkakensis. Classification (NCBI taxonomy): domain Bacteria; kingdom Pseudomonadati; phylum Bacteroidota; class Flavobacteriia; order Flavobacteriales; family Flavobacteriaceae; genus Jejudonia; species Jejudonia soesokkakensis. The sequence continues at coordinate 240,517 of NZ_JBHTBN010000005.1, read as the reverse complement.
CATATAGTGTTTCCTTTTTTTATTGAGGATTGTAAATATCTAAGGTTTGATTGAGTTATGCAACGATTTAACGTTTCTTTTTGGCTTGTGGAAAACGCATCCGGTACGCAACATCTGTCTTACCCTTGCTAATATTTGCCAGTTTCCCCTTAATGAGACGTTTTTTTAACGGAGAAAGTTTATCAGTAAATAAAATTCCTTCAATATGGTCATATTCATGTTGAATGATACGTGCTACAATCCCGTCAAATACCTCGGTGTGTTCCTCAAAGTTTTCATCCATATACTGAAGGGTAATTTTTGGCTTTCTAAACACATCTTCATTCACATTTGGGATACTTAAACAGCCTTCATTAAACACCCACTCATCCCCTTCTTCAGAAAGTATTTTTGCATTAATAAATACTTTTTTAAAGCTCGCACAAAGGGCACGTTCTTCTTCTGTAAGATCTTCATCATCTTCAAAAGGAGTGGCATCTACTAAAAACAAGCGAATGGGAACTCCAATTTGTGGTGCCGCCAGACCAATACCACGAGCTCCGTACATGGTGTCAAACATGTTTTCAATCAATTCATCCAATTTAGGATATTCCTTATGAATCTCTTTTCCTTTTTTTCTTAAAACCGGATCGCCAAAGGCAACTATTGGTAAAACCATTCTCTGTTAAAATTTAATCATTAGTCAACTTATAAATTATATAAGTATTGCTGTAAGATGATTGTTGCACTTATCTCATCGATCAATGCTTTATTTCGTCTTTGTTTTTTCTTCATTCCGCTATCGATCATAGTCTGAAACGCCATTTTACTGGTATAACGCTCATCTATTCTCTTTACTTCCATCAATGGGAAAAGCGTAAAAAAAGCCTTTAAAAATTTCTGAATTTCTTCTTCTACATCACTGGGACTCCCGTCCTTCTGAGTAGGTTCGCCTACCAAAACCAATTCCACATTTTCTTTAGAAAAATAATCTTTCAGAAAATCTAACAATGTGCTGGTATCAACTGTCGTAAGACCCGAAGCAATAATCTGCAGCTCATCGGTAATAGCAATGCCAGTTCGTTTCGTGCCGTAATCAATTGAAAGTATCCTTCCCATATAGGCTGCAAAAATAAAGCATTAGGGAATAGTATACTAAAATGTAGGGAGTTTTCCATAGACAGATTATCTTTGTAGCTTACTATTCATTTAATTTCTGAAAATGCATCCATTACAACAAACCATAGAAAAAGCCTGGGACGACCGCTCCCTTTTAACGAATACTGAAACTATCGCTGCTATAAGAGAAGTCGTACGCTTATGTGATGAAGGAATTGTTCGTTGTGCAGAGCCTACCGCTAATGGATGGCAGGTAAATGAATGGGTAAAAAAAGCAGTAGTGTTGTATTTTCCTATTCAAAAAATGGAAACGATGGAAGCTGGTATTTTCGAATATCATGATAAAATTCCTCTAAAAAGAGGCTACGAAGCCAAAGGAATTAGAGTGGTTCCACATGCAGTGGCAAGACATGGGGCGTACATTTCAAAAGGAGTGATCATGATGCCCAGTTATGTTAATATTGGAGCGTATGTTGATGAAGGAACCATGGTTGATACCTGGGCAACGGTAGGAAGTTGTGCTCAAATAGGTAAAAACGTACACTTAAGTGGTGGCGTAGGCATAGGTGGTGTATTAGAACCTTTACAGGCTGCACCTGTGATAATTGAAGACAATGCTTTTATAGGATCACGTTGTATTGTTGTGGAAGGAGTACGTGTTGAAAAAGAAGCCGTACTTGGAGCCAATGTAGTATTAACTGCTTCCACAAAAATAATTGATGTAACAGGAGACACACCAGTCGAGACAAAAGGGTTGGTCCCTGCACGTTCTGTGGTGATTCCGGGAAGTTATAAAAAAGTTTTTCCTGCAGGAGAATTTAATGTGCCTTGTGCGTTGATTATAGGAAAGCGAAAAGAGAGCACTAATAAAAAGACATCGTTAAACGATGCCCTTCGTGAATATGATGTTGCCGTTTAATTTCTGAATATAGTTTCTGAAAAAAATACTTGTCATACAGCAAAAAATGATTGGCGACGTACTTACGTCCAGCATCCTTTTTGAAGCTTTAAAAAAGAAATTTCCTGAAGCAACACTACATTATCTTGTTAACACACATACGTTTCCTGTTGTAGAGAATCATCCGCATATAGATAAATTTGTCTTCTTTACACCCGAAATTGAATCAAACTACCTGAGGTTTTTTAAATTTTTAAAAAATATCAATGCCGAAAATTACGATGTAGTTATTGATGTTTACGGAAAGCTAAGTAGTAAATTTATTAGCTTTCGATCGGGAGCTCCAATAAGTATAGCCTACAAAAAAAAGAACACTTCATTTATTTATAGCCATAATATAAAAAGAAGTAAAAAACCTAAATACAATACCAGTCTTGCTATCGAAAACAGACTTAAACTTTTAAAACCATTGGGTGTTGAATTTACAGAGGTAGTTCCTAAAATTTATCTTACTTCAGAAGAAATTGATACTGCTTCTAAAACTCTTGAAGAGTATAAGATAATTTCGTCGAAACCTTTATTTATGATAAGTGTTTTAGGAAGTACAGATCAAAAAACGTATCCGCCAAAATATATGGCTAAAGTTCTAGACATGATAATTGAACAAAAACCTGACTCACAATTACTCTTCAATTATATTCCTAATCAGAAAAAACAAGCGAAGCAGCTATTTGAATTATGCAGTAAAGAGACTCAGAATCGTATTTATTTTGATCTCTATGGAAAAAATTTAAGAGAATTTATGGCGTTAACTTCACATTGTGATGCGTTAATAGGAAATGAAGGTGGTGCCGTAAACATGGCCAAGGCATTACAGATTCCTACCTTTATAATATTTTCTCCACATCTAAATAAAGAAAATTGGTTTCATGGAAACGATACAACTAAAAATGTAGCGGTTCATCTTTCAGACTTTATAAAACATACGAAAGAAGATATGAATGAAGCCAGAAAGGAAGCTACACCATACTACAAAAAGTTTAAACCAGAACTTTTTCAGGACCAGTTAATTCAGTTTATAGAAAAGGTATAATGGAATACAGGTTTCTTATCTACATATCGTATAGCTATTCTATTCCAGTAGGAAATCCACTAGAAGTTGCAATATTTAATAGAGGGTATGAAGTGCAATGGTTTGCAGATGAACAAGACGGCAAAGAGAACCTAAAGTCTAAATCCAACGTATTAACAGAGATAAAAGATGTTATTGATTACAAACCCCACATTGTTTTAACAGCAACCAATATGGTTCCTGATTTTATTTCGGGATTAAAAGTTCAGATTTTTCATGGGTTTTTGGCACAAAAAAGGCCTTCAAAAAAGCATATTTTTAGTGAATTCAGAATTAGAGGTTTTTTTGATCTGTATTGCACACAAGGACCTAGCACTACTTCTATATTTAAACAACTTGAAAAAAAGCACAAACATTTTAAAGTCATGGAGACCGGTTGGAGTAAAGTCGATCCATTATTCCCAATAGAAGCAAAAGCTGAAGGCACTTTACCTGTTATCATGATTGCTTCAACTTTTACTGAAAGACTAAGCCTCGCATATAACGATTTAGTTTATGATGAAATTAAAAGGTTGTCAACCACTGGGAATTATATGTTTAAAATGGTATTACATCCAAAAATTCCAAACCATATTGTGGAAAAATGGAAAGGACTAACAAATGAATTTTTCACCTTTTACGACACTACAGATCTGATTCCAATTTTTAAGCAAAGTGATCTTCTATTTGCAGATACTACGTCTGCAATTCAAGAATTTTTACTCCAAAAAAAACCTGTTGTCACTTTTAACCACACATTTCCGCATAATTATTTGATTCATGTTACTGAAACTTCAAAAATAGAATCCTCTTTTAATCAAGCGCTTACGCCTTCAAAAGAATTAATAAATAATATTAATGCCTTTATTTTGGAACTTCATCCCTATTTTGATGGCAAATCGAGCCAACGAATCTTGGATTCTTGCATCTATTATCTGCATGAGGATAAAAGTGGGCTTCGTAAAAAACCTTTGAACCTTATCAGAAAATTTAAAATTAGAAAGCGATTGAAACATTTTTCCTTTACATCAAATTCGCAAGCATTCACACTAGAGAAACCTCAAAAGAGTTCATTTGAGTCAATCCCGCTTTCCCAGGATCGCTTAAAATTAACTGCAATCATACCCACGGGAAATGAAATTCACAATATAGAGGCTGTCCTAGCTTCGGTCGATTTTGCAGATGAAGTAATGGTAGTAGATAGCTTAAGCACAGATGGCACCTATGACAAAGCCCTTGAGATTGCAGATACTGTCTTGCGTAGAGAATATCAATATTCGGCTTCTCAAAAAAACTGGGCCATTCCACAGGCGCAACACGAATGGATCTTGCTAGTTGATGCAGACGAGCGTGTAACACCCGAACTAAGAGCTGAAATTCTTCAAATTTTAAATAACCCCCCTAAAGATAATACGGTGGCTTATTGGATTGGAAGAAATAATCATTTTATGGGAGAACCTGTAAAACATAGTGGTTGGAAAAACGACAAAGTCATTCGATTATTTAAAAGAGATGCGTGTCGCTATCAAGATAAAAATGTGCATGCCGAAATCATAGCAGATGGAACTGTAGGTCATTTAAAAAATAAATTTTACCATGACACCTATATTTCTTTGGATAAATATCTTGTAAAAATGAATCGCTATGCTTGGTGGCAAGCAAAAGATTACGATAAGAAAACGGGAAGGTTGACAGGCTATCACTTTATCATTAAACCTTTTTGGGGTTTCTTTAAACATTATATTATACAAGGTGGTTTTAGAGACGGTGTAGTGGGTCTAACGATTGGGTATATACAGGGGTATACAGTATTTATGCGCTATGCAAAACTTTGGCTATTGCGTAAAAAAAGGTCTTAATTGCGCCAGAAAAGGAGTTTCTTTTTAAGACGTTTCTTTCTGTGAAATTTTTCCTGAAAATGTGTTGTTTCTTTCCACATTAAAGAGAAAATAGCATCATACTTCCAAGTGGTATTTTTAGCATATTCATCACTCATAATTGCCACCATATCTTTTTTAGGTGTTAAGCGTGAAAAATTTTGAATTCGCTCTCCAAAAGTAAGTTCCTTAAATTGCATACGATTTAAATCAACTAGAAAAAATTCATAGTCTTTCCCGTTTTTTCTGATTAAAGTATTGCCAGGTGAATGATCTTTAAACAACACACCACTGTCATGAAGCCGCAATGTAAACTGCGTGAACTGTCTCAAAATATTTTCGTGATCTGGATAATCGGGTTCACGGATTAGTTTTCTGAAAGTCAAATCGGGTTCGAGATGTTCACTTATATAGAAGCTCTTTCCGAAGCTAACAGAACTATTATCCTCCACATACCCAATGGGTGCCGGTGTCCCAATTCCCTTCTCCAAAAGCAAACTAGCATATTCAAAAGAACGTTTTGCCTTTGATTTTCTAAAAAACCTGTAGGCGACCTTATTGATAGCATTAGGGACTTTGAAAGATTTAATATTAATTGGTATGGCTCCTACTTCATATACCTTGAGGGTATTTCTCCCGCCTTCTTTTAAGCTTTTTCCGCCCTGTGGAAATGTGTTTAGAATTGTTAAAATATCCTCTTTGTACAATTCATATTTTTCTGAAAAAACTACTTTCATTCGGTAAAAATACGATTTAAAATAGAGTATTTTTACATAGATTCATCACAGTATAAACAAACAGATGTCACAAAAAAAGATTGCCATACTATTCTTAGATGAAATTCACCATATCAATCATTTTGTAACCGTTGCTATAGCGCTTTCAAAAACATCTAGTGTGAGTATACTTACTTACCCAGACAAACACGCCTATCTTCATAAAACACTGAGCCGTCTAAATGGAGACGAAGTTATCATCGAACAATTAAAAACAGCTCCCTTTAGAGCCTTTACAGATACATTAAAAGGTAGATCTATCCCAAGAAAAGGATTCTGGATCAAGAAAAACAGAGCGTATATTCTTAAAAAATTTGATGCCATCATTTTTACCGACTTTTTTCACAGGTATTTTACTGAAGCCCGTGGGGAAGCAAATGTTCCTAAATTCATTAAGATTACCCACGGTACTCCTGGACGTGGATACAGTCTTAAACCACAACAACTGGATTTTGATTTGCAGCTTCTTCCAGGGAAGAATTATTTGGAGTTACTAAAAAATAATAATCTCCTTGCACAACATCATGCTGTAGTTGGATATCCAAAAATTAATGCCGTTCCAGACGTCTCGAGCATGAATCTGTTTCCAAATCAAAAAAAAATTGTGCTTTATAATCCGCATTTCTCTCCTCCATTATCCTCTTGGCACACTCAGGGATTACAAATACTTGACTATTTTTACAATCAGCAGGAGTACAATTTAATCTTTGCACCTCATATTAATCTGTTTCATAAAGTGGGCGGGGATACAATTGATAGCATTCCAGAAAAATACTTTCATTGCCCGACTATTCATATGGACTTGGGGAGTGAAAAAAGTGTCGACATGGTGTACATTAACAAAGCAGACATCTATCTTGGTGATGTCTCCAGCCAGGTGTATGAATTTATTATCAATCCGCGAGCTTGTATCTTTATAAATGCTGAAAAGGTAGATTTCAATGAAGATCCAAAGTTTCGTTTTTGGCAATGTGGTGATGTTGTTGAACATACTGAAACCCTAGGAACTGCTCTTAGAAATGCTTCGGAAAACTTTTCGATCTATAAACCAGTTCAGGAAAAAATAACGGAAGAAAATTATTATACTGAAGCAGGATCAACAGCTTCAGAAAGGGCTGCAAAAGCAATTCTTAATTTTTTAAATGCCAATTAAAGATACTTATCGATTCCGTTTTTACAACGTGTAAGGTTTTCATCAATGGCACGCTGCTGGATGCTCTCATTGATATTCAGTTTACTTTTTGAGGATGTTTTATGAAAGATGTGAAATACAATTCCGCGGTAACGTAAACGACGACCTGTGATTCCATAATTCACCATTCGTATGACTAACTCACTGTCTTCTCTCCCCCAACCTGTCATATCTTCATTATATCCGTTCACCGCTATAAAGTCAGCACGCCAAAAAGAAACATTACAACCTCTCAGCTTTTTTGAAAGCTCCTTTTTTTCACCATACAACCTACTTAGAATAGGAATGTGTAATGCCCTCGTCCTTTTTTTTATTCCTTTAGAGAATGCCGAAAAATTAGTCTGACTTTCAGAAAAAAGGGTGTCGAGGTGTGATTGCTTGATATTCACCCGACTTCCATACAGGTACAATCCCTTTTTTGCAAAAGACTTGTGGTCTTTGATAAAATTTCGATGAAGAATACAATCTCCATCTGTTTGAATAAGGTAGTCTGCATTGGATTGTGCCACTGTTTTATTTAAAATTTCAGAACGTTTAAAACCCTCATCTTCATGCCAGACATGAATAACATGTATCCTGGTACGCTTTTTAAATTCTTCAATAAGTTTTGTGGTTTCTTGAGTAGAACCATCATCTGCTATTAGTAGTTCGTCTGGCAGTTGAGACTGCTGCTCGACGCTTTTTAAAACTAGGGCTAATGCTTCGGGCCAGTTATACGTTGAGACTAAAAGTGCAGTTTTCATAAAAAATTCTTCCGTAGCAATTAAAATTCAAAGATAGGATAATTAGTTACATATCGAATGATTGCCTACTTTTGAAGCTTGAAAAACCTTCAGAAAAATGTACGACGAAGTTAACAAAGCACTGGAAACACTTAAAAGAGGAGGTCTAATTCTCTATCCTACCGATACGGTATGGGGAATTGGCTGTGATGCATCACATCCTGATGCGATTGACCGAATCTATAAACTCAAAAAAAGAGCCGATTCAAAATCACTAATCTGCCTGGTAAGTGATTTTAAAATGCTGAACCAATTTGTGGAAGAAATTCCAGAAGTAGCTTATGACATTTTAAAATATGCCGCAAAACCAACCACTATCATTTATGATGATCCTATTCGTGTGGCCGAAAATCTAATTGCTGAAGATAATTCGCTGGCAATTCGTGTCACTAAAGATGATTTCTGCACCAAATTACTCCGAAAATTACGTCGTCCCATTGTATCTACTTCAGCAAATATTAGCGGCGCTAAAACTCCCCGAAGCTTTAAAGAAATAAGCCCAGAGATTTTGGAAGGGGTAGACTATGTTGTAAATTTGCATCGCACAAAGAAAACCGCTGCTCCATCTGCTATTATTAAGCTTACAAAAGATGGAAAAGTAACTGTAATTCGTGAGTAAACGAAGTTAGCAGACAACTAATTAGCTCGTATTTTCTTTAAGATAAAAACACAAGAAAGTGGCGAACCACACCTATATATCTGCTTTAAAAAATCCTGTTTTCAGAATTATTACTCAGGCAGCATCTAATCTTAGTTTAGAAAGCTATGTAATTGGCGGATTTGTACGTGATTTTTTATTAGATCGTGGTACTGCCAAAGATATAGATGTAGTAACTGTTGGTAGCGGAATTGAACTTGCTAAAGAAGTTGCAAAACGCTGTCCGGGAAATCCTAAAGTTTCAGTATTCAAAAATTATGGAACCGCCATGCTTAAAACAGGCGGTATCGAACTTGAGTTTGTAGGTGCCCGCAAAGAATCATATCGTGAAGACAGCCGAAATCCAGCTGTTGAAAATGGCACGCTGGAGGATGATCAAAATCGTCGTGATTTTACGATCAATGCTCTAGCCCTAAGCTTGAATGATGAAGACTTCGGAAAGTTACTCGATCCGTTTAATGGTCTTCAAGATCTTGAAGATAAGATCATTCGCACGCCACTCGACCCGGACATCACCTATAGTGACGACCCGTTACGGATGCTTCGTGCGATACGATTTGCAACACAATTGGATTTTACAATCGAAAAACAATCGCTTGAGGCAATTTCAAAAAATGCAGATCGTATCAAGATCATTTCCAAAGAACGAATTGTTGATGAAATTCATAAGATTTTAGCATCAAAAGTGCCATCAAAAGGATTTGCCTTATTACATAAAACTGGCTTGCTTCGCCATATATTTCCAGAATTAGTAGCCCTACAGGGAATTGATGAGAAAGAAGGACAGCGACATAAAGATAACTTTTGGCATACCTTGGAGGTGGTAGACAATATTGCTGAAACCACCGATAACCTTTGGTTGCGATGGGCAGCTTTATTACATGACATTGGTAAAGCACCCACCAAACGTTTTGATAAAAAAATAGGCTGGACGTTTCATGGCCATGAATTTGTAGGTTCAAAGATGGTCTATAAATTATTTAAGCGCCTTAAAATGCCTTTGAATGATAAGATGAAATTCGTTCAGAAAATGGTATTGATGAGTTCCCGACCCATCGTGTTAGCAACAGATGTAACAGATAGTGCAGTTCGTAGATTGATTTTTGATGCAGGAGAATATGTAGAAGATCTCATGACTTTATGTGAAGCCGATATCACCACTAAAAATCCTAGGAAGTTCAAAAAATACCATCAGAATTTTCAATTGGTACGTGATAAAATTGTTGAAGTTGAAGAACGCGATCATGTGCGAAACTTTCAGCCTCCGGTAAGTGGAGAAGAAATCATGGAGACGTTTGACCTAAAGCCTTCGAGAGAAATTGGAATCATAAAAGACGCCATCAAAGAAGCGATATTGGAAGGGGAAATTCCAAACGAATATCAAGCTGCAAAAGAGTATATGCTCGAGAAAGGAAAAGCAATTGGATTGAAACAAAAAAAAACCAAGTAACCTGTGTATAGAAACTGGGTCAAAATAACACTTATTCTAGTCTATCTCGTCATCGTTGCAGGAGCGATGGTACGTATGACAGGCTCTGGTATGGGTTGCCCCGACTGGCCTAAATGCTTTGGATATTATATTCCGCCTACCGAAGCTTCAGAACTGGAATGGCAACCTAATCGGTCATTTGAAAAAGGTCAGGTTATCATTAGGAACGAAGCGTTACAAGTAGCCACAAGAGACTTTATTACAACTTCAAAATTTTCCGAAGAAAACTGGGAGCTTTACACAAGACATGATTACGCAATTTTCAATGTCTGGCATACCTGGATTGAGTATATCAACCGTTTATTAGGTGCACTTGCAGGGCTCGCAATGCTAATTATGGCTATTCTCTCCATTTGGAAATGGCGTGATAACAAAAAAATCACCCTACTTTCGTGGCTTTCCGTATTTGCTATTGGCTTTCAGGGCTGGCTCGGGGCAACGGTGGTTTACTCTGTGCTGTCACCCGTAAAAATCACCATCCATATGGTCATGGCACTGCTTATTGTCGCATTCCTTTTATACCTTTTATATCTTTCAAAAAATAATAAAAAAACATTTTCAGTTTCAAAAAAATATGTGATGCTGTTGGTTTTTGCATTAGTGTTAACCATGATACAGATTATATTGGGGACTCAAGTTCGGCAATTTGTAGATGACCAAGTAGCTCTTGTAGGGTATGATGCCAAATCCCAATGGTTGGACAATCCTACTATGACTTTTTATATACATAGAACTTTTTCAATTATTGTTTTTGCACTGAATGCTTGGTTGTGGTTTTTCAATCGAAAACACAACTACGGGCTGTCAAAAATTAACTGGATTTTCTTACTAATTATATTAGAAGCACTTACAGGAATTCTTATGTATTATTTCGACTTTCCTGTATTATCTCAGCCATTACACCTTGTGATTGCTTCTTTATTATTCGGGTTACAGTTTTATGTGATTTTAGAGGCTTGGAAAAAGCATATTCCAAAATTTGTAATGAGACAATAGTTACAAAAATTATATAAAATAAATCCTGAATTCATAGCTTTTTAAAGCTGCCAACACTTTCAATTTTTTGTACCTTTGTCCTCTTAATTTTCAGTAATGATTTACCGTTTTAGAATAATTTTGGACAACCACGAAGATGTGTTTCGTGATATAGAAATAGAAGCTTCCAGCACTATGGAAGACTTTCATAATGTCATCACTCAGGCTTTTGGATTTGCTGGACAGGAAATGGCATCTTTCTACGTAAGTAACGAAAAATGGGAACAGGGTGAAGAAATAGCCTTGTTTGACATGAGTGAAGGTGATGAAAAAGTAAGAGTAATGCACGACACTATTCTTGAAGATACTGTTTGGGAAGAACAAACAAAACTCATTTATATTTACGACTTTTTAAATATGTGGACATTCCTTGTAGAACTTGCCGAAGTAACCGAATACGAGGACGGACAAAGTTATCCTAATCTTATGTTTGCTGTGGGTGAAATACCAGAAGAAGCCACTGAGCTTGAATTTATTGCCGAAGGTGACGAAGACGCGCTTGATTATAACGAAGACCTCGAACTGGACCCAGAAGATTATGAAGACTTGGATTTTGACGAAAATTGGAATTAATTAAATTACCTGTTTGCAGTCACAATATTCTAGTACTTTACATATAACACTTAACAATCAACATTTCAAATGATCAACTTATATTCTGCAAACATCGCTTCTATTTCTATACACCGTGTGGGAAACAAAAGTAGAAACGAGTCTATCTTTTTATCACAGCAACCTTATCATATGGATGATGAGTTAGCGCCACTTTTAAAAGAATTTTTTCTGAAACCCTTTCGCGATAAGGAGGAGAATTATTTTCAGTTTTCACACGATACCGATTTAGAATTTCATGAACTGTTTATGATGGTCTCAAAAATGTTTGAAGATCCATCGACAGCCCATGAAAATAGCAAACACATTGCAACATACTTATTTGATCAATCGGAGCATCCACACATAAAAAGTGGAGAGGTGTATGTGGCATATCTTGAAAATCTTCAGATTGATGGTGAAAAAGTAGACGGTATTGGGATTTTTAAATCAGAATTAAAACAAGATTTTCTTCAGTTTTCTGAAAAAGATAACCAATTAGATGCGCTGCTTCAGCAAGGGGTAAACCTTAACAAGCTAGATAAAGGAGCGTTGATTTTTAATACCAAAAAAGAAGAAGGCTATAAAATTCTTTCCGTAGATAGCAATCGTTACGACACCCGTTACTGGCTGGAAAGTTTCTTAGGGGTTGATGCTTTTGAAGATGATAACTTTTACACCAAAAAGTATTTAAAATTCTGTCAGGATTTTGCAAAAGATGTGGTATTACCTGCCGAAGATAAAAAGGAGGAAGTATTGTTTATGAACCGTGCGGTTAATCATTTTGCGAAAAACGATACCTTCGAAGAAAGCGCTTTTATGAATGATGTGATTAGCAATCCAGATCTAATTCCGGAGTTTAATCATTATAAATCTGAAAAATCTCCAAAATACAGTATTGAAGATCTTACTACATTTCCAATTGCAAATACGGCAGTGACTGCTGCCCGTAAAAAGATAAAGAATGTGATCAACCTAGATACGAACATACAGATTAAAATGGATTTTATTAATCCTGAAAGTGCCGAACGTTTTGTGGAAAAAGGCTGGGACGAAGAAAAGCAAATGTATTATTATCTAGTGTATTTTAATAAGGAACAGAAAAGTTAACAAGCATGCATTGTTGAAAATTTTCAATAAAACTGAATACTGCAGCTGACAACGGTTTCTTTAAAATGTAACAAATCTTCTCCTGGACCGTCACATTACTAACCAATCAAAACATAGATTCTTTGGAAACAATTCTCACCATTAACAATCTTACCAAGAAATTTGGAAGCCTTGTTGCCGTCAATGACCTCTCCTTTACCATAGAAAAAGGGAATGTATACGGAATTCTAGGCCCTAACGGAAGTGGAAAATCAACTACCTTAGGAATCGTACTTAATGTAGTTAATAAAACTTCGGGAAACTTTACCTGGTTTGATGGGAGCACTTCTACCCACCAGGCATTAAAACGTGTAGGCGCCATAATTGAACGTCCAAATTTTTATCCGTACATGTCTGCAGTACAAAATCTAAATCTGGTTTGTAAAATCAAAGGAGTTTCTAATGACAAAGTTGAAGAAAAATTAGAACTAGTTGGGTTACTGGATAGAAAAGAAAGTAAATTTCGAGCGTATTCATTAGGGATGAAACAACGTTTGGCCATTGCTTCGGCATTGTTAAACGATCCGGAGATTTTAATTCTAGATGAACCTACCAATGGGTTGGACCCGCAAGGGATTCATCAAATACGTGAGATCATTAAAACAATTGCAGCCCAGGGAACTACAATTTTGCTTGCCTCTCACCTTCTCGATGAGGTTGAAAAAGTATGCAGCCATGTAGTCATTTTAAGAAAAGGGATTAGTTTATACAGTGGTCCTGTAGAAGGTATGAATGCTAGTCATGGTTTCTTTACGTTAAAAAGTAATGATATGGTGACGCTTCAGGCGGCGCTGGAAGGTCACAAAGCATTTGGGTTGATTAAAACTGAAAATGAAGCGGTAGTTGGATACCTCAACGACCCTTTGGATGCTTCAGAATTAAACAAGTACCTTTTTGAAAAAGGAATCTCACTTTCACACCTCGTGAAACGTAAAGAAAGCCTTGAAGAACAATTCCTTGAACTTACCAAAAACACCTAGCCGCATGTTACGATTACTCAATATAGAATTTCAGAAATTACGATATAGCAGATCTGCAAAGGTCTTGACCATAACCTATTTTGTCCTAATTTGTTTAATATCACTTATCGCTTCGTACGAGTTCGATTTTGGACAAATTAACTTTCGGATTGCAGACCAAGGAATTTTTAACTTTCCATTTATCTGGCATTTTAATAGCTGGTTTGCGGCTTGGTTAAAAATTTTCTTAGCCATTGTTATCGTTTCAATGGTTTCTAATGAATACAGCTACAAAACATTAAAGCAAAACCTCATCGACGGATTGAGCAAAAAAGAATTTTTAGCTTCAAAAGTACTTACCGTCGTATTTTTCTCTATTCTGTCAACAGTATTTCTTTTTATTGTATCCATCATTCTTGGGAGTATCTTTTCAGACTATACAGAACTCTCAATTGTGTTTAGTGACATGGAATATCTGCTTGCCTATTTCATAAAACTATTGGGCTTTTTTAGCTTCTGTTTATTTTTGGGTGTTCTAGTAAAACGTTCTGCTTTCGCTTTAGGTTTTCTCGGGTTGTGGCAAATCATTGAAGGAATCTTTGCTATTATTTTTAGTTATTTAGACTATAAAAAAGGGACAGAGCTGGGTGATCAAGTAATGCAATTCTTTCCATTAGCGTCCATGAGCAACCTTATCAAAGAACCAATTACAAGATTAGGTGCTATACAGTCTGTAGCTAGTCAAATAGGTGGCGAAGAATTTACAAAGGATTATGGCCTACATTGGTACCAAGTTGCTATTGTATTGGTTTGGACCGCGTTGTTTATCTACTGGTCGTACGCTTTATTAAAAAGAAGAGATCTATAGAAAATTCAAAAAAGGAATTAATTATTCTGTATATTTAGAATATTAATTCCCTGCAATGCCACGCATTCATACCTGTATTGGACTTCTTTTATTTCTTTACGCAAATCTTTGTGTAGCTCAAGATGTTGAACTATTTAGACAACTCAATGGTCGTTATGACTATCTTTCCTTCGGAAACACTTTAAATCCTGAAGAAAATGGAGGTCAGGGCGGAAATTGTGAAATCCTCTCGCAAAGTAGTGCTGCGTTTACTCTAGAAAACAATCAGCAAGTAATTGCAGCTTATTTGTATTGGTCGGGTTCTGGCACTGGAGATTTTGAAGTAGCACTTAACGGAACGCCTATTACATCAGAACGTGAATTTGCATTTTCTTATACGGCAAACAATGGAGTTAGCTATGATTTTTTTGCTGCACAGGCAGACATTACCTCTTTTTTAGCATCTAATGGAAATGGTACCTATACCCTTTCAGAATTAGACTTACTTGAAGCCATACAACCTTTTTGTCAAAGCAATGGAGGAAGCGCTACCAATTATGGAGGCTGGGCAGTTACTGTTGTTTACGAGGACGAGACACTACCGCTCAATCAAATCAACATTTTTGAAGGATTAGAGACAGTTTTTAGCAGCAATCCTGCCATAGCAATTACTCTTGAAAATCTTAATGTACTTGACAATGCAGGGGCAAAAATAGGATTTCTGGCCTGGGAAGGTGATGCAACTATTGCCAATAACGAAACACTTCGCATTAACGGAAGCATTTTGAGTAACGATCCTCTAAATCCTGCCAATAATGCTTTTAACGGCACTAATAGTTTTACAAACTCGAACGAGTTGTATAATATGGATATCGATTTTTATAGTATTGAAAACAATATTCAGCCGGGAGATACCAGTGCGGTGATCGAACTTACTTCGAATCAGGATCTGGTAATGATCAACCAAATAATTACTGTTTTAAATGTAGAACTGCCAGATGCTACCATTACTATAGATACTGCTCAAGGAGGGACCGAGTGTGGAAATAGAGACATTCTCCTAGACTATACTGTTCTCAATATAAATAGTACAGATGTACTTCCTGCCAATATACCCATTGCCTTTTATGCAAACAATACACTTGTAGGACAAGCTATAACTACGCAAGAGCTTGCGATTAACGAACAAGAAAGCGGAAGCATCAATGTTTCTATTCCTCCAGCGATTCCAGCTGATTTTACTCTTACTGCTGCTGTTGATGACGATGGAAACGGCAACAGCACTGTTTTGGAATTGAATGAACTCAATAATGAAACTAGGGTTGATTTTCATTTGTTGGTTTTTCCTGAGGTTATCGGACTTCAAAATTTGGAAGTTTGTGATGCTGTTGGTACCGAATTTTTTAATCTTACGGAAGCCACACTGCAGATTGATCCTGTAAATATACTTTCATATTATACTTCGGAAAGTGATGCGCAAAATGGTATGAATCCGATTACTACCCCCGAAGCTTTTGAGAATACACAGAATCCTCAAACCCTATTTATTCGGGTTTCAAATCCGGACTGCTTCGTCATCGATAGCTTCACAGTAGAGGTTATTATTTGCCCACTACCCGATGCTACCATTGAAATTACAAATAACCTCAACGCCTGCAGAGAGCGGGATCTTACTGTAAATTACATTGTTTTTAACTCACTAGGAACGCTAGCATTACCTGCAGGAACTCCCATTGCTTTTTATGTGAATGGAACGCTAGTCGCACAATCACAGACCCAATCTGAAATTGCTATTGGTGCTTCTGAAAATGGCAGTATTGAAATTACGTTAGCGCCTACAGTACCCGACAATTTTACGTTACTGGTTGTTGTGGACGATACCGGATTTGGAATGGGCATTGTGGAAGAATTAAACGAATTCAATAACACCTTTCAGGTTTCTGAAGCATTTATGAGTATTCCCCCAATAGGTATGATACCATTATTGACCGAATGTGACGAAGGCTTTGATACAGCCACTTTTGATTTAACCGAACAAGACGATGAAATAGCTACATCTGCTGGAGACACAATTACGTATTTCCTTTCTGAAGAAGATGCCAACACAAATTCAAATCCGATTTTAGACCCGGGACAATTTACAAACACCAGTGACCCACAAACGATTTATGTACGTCTGGAAAACGAAATCTGTTTTGACACAAGTGCATTTCAGATTACCACAGAAAATTGTCCGCCATTTATTCCTGAAGGATTTTCGCCTAATAATGATACTATCAATGACGAATTTGAGATCTCTGGATTGCTCAATGTATTTACAGATTTCAATTTAAAAATTTACAGTCGGAAAGGAAACTTATTATACGAAGGTGGAAATGAGGAAGGCTTCTGGAACGGAGTTCCTAATACCGGATTATTGCATGGCGAAGGCCTAGTTCCTGTGGGTACGTATTATTATGTGTTGGTGTTAAATGACCCGCAATTTACGGAAGCCTATGTAGGGTTTGTGTATATAAATTACTAAGAATACACACTATTACTAAGGAGTTTACGTTTTTAAAGTAACCACTTTAAATTTTGAATATGAAACTTCTAGCAACAGTATGTGCTTTGGTATTTCTATGCGCTCATCCACCTATTCACAACACACCGACTTATGAACTTTCCGAAGCAATCAACAAAGGCATGGTCACAGTAGAAGTAAAAAAAACACCTGAAAGCACGCACTATTTTGAACCACTTTCGATTACGGTTACAAATCTGACTTCCAAGAAAATTAATATTACCATTCCAAATGGACAACTATTTGTTTCAACAGATCCAGAAGTGCAAGATATTATTACCACAGAAGCCAATGACCTTATCGTTACAAATACTCCTGTGACTAAGGCAATTCAAGGAATGTGTGTTCAATCAAATAACAGAGCTCCTAGAGATGAAGATACCTATTCGGCGGGCAAAGTTGCTTCAGGAAATTTATTAAAACTTACTCAGGAAATTGAACAGACCAAAAGCTTTAATAGCATAGCCCAACATGCAATATGGGCAATTACAGATAATCACTCTGTCGAAGATATTTATAGTTTGGATGATGAAAATAATACAGGCACTCATTTTCAAAGTTTTACTAGAGAAGTTCTGGGTGTTTCTACTCAAGAAAAAATTAGAAGTATACCTGCTACAGATAAGCCTAAGAGAACTATGGGTGGCACTTTCACCTATTACTTTTCACAGCCTTCGTCTGTAAGTATCGCAATTTTCAATGATAAAAATGTAGTGGTAAGAGAATTATTCCAAGAATCACAGAAAAAAGCCGGGGAACATAATTTTGACTTTCAATTTGATGCTTCAGACTTTCCCGAAGATTTATATTTTGTGAAATTAATCATTAATGACAGGGTCAAAATCAACAAAAGACTTATTCGGAAAACATAATACGCAACCTCTCTTCACAAGGGTATCTTTTCATAAACAATTAAGTATGACAACCACCAATCGGACAAAAGATACAAAGAACCTACTATCATTACTAGCAAGTGCTATAGTGTTTGCTTTGCTTTTAGGTTTTATAGATGAAGGTTATTACAACTTTAATTTTTTAAAAGATCCTGGGAGTATCATCGCACTTCTTATTTATGGAACTTTCATTTTTTTGTGCCAATATCTCGTATATGGGCTGTTTTTTAAAAAAGCACATTTTAAAGGAAAACTATTAGTAAGTATCTTTTTTGGAATCATGTTAGGACTTGTACTAGCATTGTTATTTTTCTTTTCATTTAAATACTGGGCTAGTTAAATTAAACCTATTAATTTTTGTTAAACTCATTAGATTTCCAAGAAGGTTTTGATAGTTTTGCCGAGCTATTGAATTTAGAAGATTGAAAGGTTTCCCACTTTATATTATTTTAATTTTTTTACTGAGTCTCTTCAGTACTGTTTCTGCACAAAACATTCAAGTAAACACCAATTTTACACCCCAGCAACTTATTGAGGATGTGCTTATAAACAGTGGTTGTATTTCAGATATACAGGTTACGAATGTCGTAGGAGGCCAATTTGCAGACGGCAATCTTAGCTATGGATATTTTAATGCTGGCGGAAGTAGTTTCCCGTTTCAGGAAGGATTGGTATTAAGCACCGGAAAGCTACAAAATGTCCCGGGCCCCAATGCGACCTTGAGTGATGATGATGCTCCAAACTGGACAGGAGACATAGATCTCGAGATGGCTCTGCAAATAAGCAATACAACCAATGCTACCATTATCGAATTCGATTTTACTCCTAATGCAGATAATATTAGGTTTCGCTATATTTTTGCCAGTGAAGAATATCAAGAGGGCAACCCTAACACCTGTCGATTTAGTGATGCATTTGCGTTCTTAATTAGACCTGCTAGTGGTGGCACTTACGAAAATATTGCATTAATTCCAGACACCACCACACCTGTATTGGTAACCACTGTACATCCAGAAATTCCAGGTGGCTGTCCAGCGATTAACGAAACCTACTTTGGAAGCTTTAACGATGCAAATGCTCCTATTAATTTTAACGGACAAACGACCATTCTAGCTGCGGAAAGTCCCGTAATTCCCAACCAGCCGTACCATATAAAGCTGGTATTGGCAGATGAAGAAAATTTCAGATTTGACTCGGCTGTATTCTTGGAAGGAAGTAGTTTTACGATCAGTGCCGATTTAGGAAACGACCGAAGCTTCGTCACCAACACCCCTTTATGTGATCAGGAAATGATTACGCTGGATGCGACACCTCCTAATTCTGTTCCTAACGGTTACAGATGGTTTAAGGATGGAGTTTTATTACCTTCAGAAATGATGGCGACACTGGATGTTAGTATGCCAGGTAACTATACTGTTGAAATTGACTATGGAATGGGTTGTCTTGCTACAGATACTATTTTAATTGAATATTCACCTCCAGTCGTTACAAATAATACAACACTTTTTCAATGTGAAG
This sequence comes from Jejudonia soesokkakensis, assembly GCF_042664795.1. Classification (NCBI taxonomy): domain Bacteria; kingdom Pseudomonadati; phylum Bacteroidota; class Flavobacteriia; order Flavobacteriales; family Flavobacteriaceae; genus Jejudonia; species Jejudonia soesokkakensis. Next base: position 221,081 of record NZ_JBHTBN010000005.1, on the reverse strand, counting down.
AAATTGAAGACGGTTTTGCAATTTTTAATTTGTTTGATGCTACTGAAGCTATTACCAATAATGACAACTCGTTGCAAATCGTGAACTTTTTTGAACGTCGTGTGGATGCCGAAACTAATTTTGATCCGATTACAAATCCGAGTGAATATGAAAACCCAACGGTGAATCAAATCGTCTATGCTCGTGTCATCAATCCCTTTAATTGCTTTGATATCGCTTCCGTTATTTTAAGGACAACAGACAATACCTTTGCTCCTTATACCCTTGTAGAATGCTCTGAGGATGACGCAATGAACTTTGCAACCTTCGACCTTTCAGAAGTAACCACACAAATACAAATGGATATTCTGCCTGACCTTACTGTGACTTATCATGAATCGTATATGGATGCTGGAAATGGACAAAATAATATCTCTGAAACTTTCAGAAATCAAATTCCACAACAGCAAACAATTTTTGCGCGAATTGAAGGAATGAGTGGTTGCCAAGGAATTGCAGAAGTGAGTTTAAACGTCGTTCCTACACCACAATTTGAGCCCCAATCCACCCAGTTTTATTGCCTAAATACTTTCCCTGAAACGATTACACTTTCTGCAGATATTATTGGCGATCCAGACGATTATACTTATGAATGGTCAACAGGAGAAACGACTGCAACCATTGAAATTAATGAACCAGACACCTACACAGTGACAGCTTTTTTTACGGAAATTATTAATGGTGAAACGTACACATGTGAAGCGACCAACACAATCGATGTGGTAGAATCTGAGTTGGCTCAAATAGACGTTGTAGTGACACCTAAGTACCATAATGAAAGCTCTATCACAGTAACAACACAAGGCGCAGGAGATTACGAATATTCACTAGATCCTGATTTGTTTTATCAGGATAATAACACTTTTGAGAATGTATTGGGTGGAGTGTATACGGTGTTTGTTCGCGATAAAAATGGCTGCGGAATAGTTTCAGAAACGGTATATGTTTTAGATTTCCCACGCGTGGTGACACCCAATAATGATGGTTTTCATGATACATGGCAGGTGGTAGGTGTCAACACCTTTAATTTACAAATTCAGCGAGTGGAGATTTTTGATCGCTACGGAAAATTGCTAAAAGTAATTTCACCTACCTCAATTGGATGGGATGGCACCTATAATGGAAATCCATTACCATCCAACGATTATTGGTTTGTGGCTCACTTTTTTGAAGGAGGCACTTATAAAAGTCACTTTACACTGAAGCGATAATTTTATTCCTCTTCTGTGCTATCCTCGTTGATCTTAGGAAGGTCTTTATCACTCCTTTTAACTTTTTCACCATATCCTGCTCTATCATTCGATTCGGGTACTTTTTTTGGATTTTCTTTTGAAGGACTTTCGTTTGATGATTTTTTACTATTTGGAGCTGAATTTGGTTCTCCCGGATAATCCTGATTTTCAATTTGCTGCTCGTTTTTTTTGTCTTTATCAAGCATGGGTGTTTTCTTAGTCATAATCTTTAAATTTTATTAAAGATAGTGTTTGTTACTTTATTTTGAATTCCCCTTAACATGGTCTTTGGAGTTATTTTACGCAACTTTAACAGCTCCCCAAGAGTCAAAAATGCTGCTTCCTTTTTGTATCTTTGCTTGTCTATGAAATTCAAAATTAAATCAGATTTTAAACCTACCGGAGATCAGCCAACCGCTATCAAATCATTGGTGGAAGGGATTGAAGCTTCAGAAAAATTCCAGACTCTCCTTGGAGTAACCGGAAGTGGTAAAACTTTTACCGTGGCCAATGTGGTGGAGCATGTTCAGAAACCGACTTTGGTATTAGCCCACAATAAAACATTAGCTGCTCAATTGTATTCTGAGTTTAAAAACCTATTTCCAGATAATGCGGTTGAATATTTTGTTTCCTATTATGATTATTACCAGCCAGAAGCATTTATTCCTTCCAGCGGAACCTACATAGAAAAAGATCTTTCTATTAATGAAGAGATTGAAAAAATGCGACTGAGTACGACTTCTTCTTTACTTTCGGGGAGGCGTGATGTACTAGTGGTAGCTTCAGTTTCCTGTTTGTATGGTATTGGAAATCCTGTAGAGTTTCAGAAGAATGTAATCTCACTTCAAAAAGGACAAATCATTGCTCGAACAAAACTGCTTCATCAATTGGTGCAGGCATTGTATGCACGGACTGAAGCTGAATTTAGTCACGGACGTTTCAGAATAAAAGGAGATACGGTAGATGTGTTTCCTGGATATGCTGATAACGCGTTCCGAATTCACTTTTTTGGAGATGAGATTGAAGAAATTGAGGCATTTAATCCGCAAAACAATGAAGTAGTAGAAAAATATGACCGTCTGAATATCTATCCGGCCAATATGTTTGTGACTTCGCCAGATGTTTTACAAGGAGCCATTAAGGAGATACAGACGGATTTGGTAAAACAGGTAGACTACTTTAAAGAAATAGGAAAACACCTCGAAGCAAAGCGCCTGCATGAACGTACTGAATTTGATCTGGAAATGATCCGTGAATTAGGCTATTGCAGCGGAATTGAAAATTATTCTCGCTATCTCGACGGAAGATTACCCGGCACCAGACCTTTCTGTCTGCTGGACTTTTTCCCAGATGATTATTTAATGATCGTAGATGAAAGTCATGTATCCATTCCGCAAGTGGGTGCAATGTATGGTGGTGACAGATCCCGAAAGGAAAATCTGGTGGAATACGGTTTTAGATTACCGGCGGCCATGGACAATAGGCCTTTAAAATTTGAAGAATTTGAAGCGATGCAAAATCAAGTGATCTATGTGAGCGCAACTCCCGCCGATTATGAATTGGAAAAAAGTGGCGGTGTCTATGTAGAGCAAATTATACGACCTACAGGATTATTGGATCCTCCAATTGAAGTACGTCCAAGTTTGAATCAGATAGATGATTTACTGGAGGAAATGCAGCAACGGATTGAAAAAGATGAGCGCGTTTTAGTGACCACCTTGACAAAACGCATGGCGGAAGAATTAGTTAAATACTTAACTCGTGTACAAGTACGCTGCCGCTATATTCACAGTGATGTTGATACCTTGGAGCGTGTAGAAATCATGCAAGATCTGCGATTAGGATTATTTGATGTGCTCGTTGGTGTTAACCTATTACGTGAGGGGCTGGATCTGCCTGAAGTTTCATTAGTGGCTATTTTGGATGCCGACAAAGAAGGATTTTTACGTAGTAACAGATCATTAACTCAGACTGTAGGTCGTGCCGCTCGTAACCTGAATGGAAAAGCAATAATGTATGCCGATAAAATCACCAAAAGCATGCAGGAAACGATTGATGGTACTGAGTACAGACGCGCCAAGCAAATTGCATATAACAAAGAAAACAATATTACTCCTACTGCCATTAAAAAATCTTTTGACAATGCGCTTACAAAATCAAAAGCACAAGCATACACTTTTGAAACTGCGGAAAGTCTTGCGGCCGAACCAACAGAACCAGAATATTTGACAAAAGCGCAAATTGAAAAGCGTATTCGTGATACTCGGAAAGCGATGGAAAAGTCTGCTATGGAATTAGACTTTATGATGGCAGCGAAATTACGTGATAAAATTAAAATGCTTCAGAAAGATCTGGAAACTGTACAATAGGCTATCTTTTATCATCGCCTTAACAGAATTAAAACTCAATTTTTGTATTTTGATTTTCTATGATATCTACCAGATCCAGCAATATTGAAACGAAAATCATTCCGAAGTCCATACAGAAAGAAGCACTAAAAGCCCTTTCTTATTTCCCAGAATTGGCAGATTGTAAAATTACGTTTCAGTTTAAGGATAACATTAAGAAATCGACGATGCAGGCGCAACCTACCTGGGGAAGTTTTTTTGGTTCTCGTGACAATAGAGCGTATATTATATTAATAAGTCGGAAAATTCAAATTGATAAGGAAGAGCTATCCATTGATGAGATCCCAAGTGACGTAATGATTGGCTGGTTGGGTCACGAGCTGGGTCATGTAATGGACTATAGGAATAGATCTGCTTTTGGGATGCTTATTTTTGGCGCAAAGTATTTGTTTTCGCATGCGCATATTCAGGAAGTTGAACGTGCAGCCGATACTTTTGCAATTCTTCACGGAATGGGTGAATATATTTTAAAAACAAAAAATTTTATTTTAGATCACGCTTCCATTTCAGAACGATACAAAGCCAAGCTTCGAAAATTATATATGTCACCTGAAGAAGTGATGCATCTCATCAATGAACACAATTAAAAAAAGCAAAGCGTATTTCTACCCTACTCATTTTTTAATTCTTTTACAAATGCTTCCCACTCTTTAAACTTCTCTTCCTTCATTACCCGCTCCATTTTAACTTGTCCTCCTTTTTTCTTATTCTTTCCACTCCATTCATGAAAAACAGAAGGAGAAACAACTGTAACTTTAACACCTTTTAGCGCTTTGCTACGTGCTACTTTATAATTTTTATTTGCCGATTTCAAAGCGTTGTCAAGCGCTTCAGCGAGGGTTTCTTCGTCAATAGCACCTTCAGTTCCTAAATACCAATGATGGTAAAAATCATCTTTTATTTTAACTGCAGCCAATGTAAATTCTGGGATTTCAATATCGAATTCCTGTTCCAATTCACGCAAAGCCACATCCATTTTATTTACTGAAAGCTGCGAACCAACCACATTTAAAAAGAATTTGGTTCTTCCTGTAATTTTAATTTCGGCTTTTTCTACGTCGGTAAATGCAATGGTATCGCCAATTAGATAGCGCCAGGCTCCAGAAACTGTACTCATAACCAATACATAATCTTGGTCTTTTTCAACTTCAGCAATAGAAATTACTGGAGCATCCTGTTTAAGCGATCCGTCTTCATTAATATAATCTGGTTTAAAAGGAACAAATTCAAAATAAATTCCATTGTCTGTAACCAATTTCATTGCCGTGGTATCTGGTCTCTGCTGGTAGGCGATAAATCCTTCGGAAGCCAGATACGTATCAATAACAGTAACAGGTTTTGACAATAATTTTTTAAAACTTTTTTCGTAGGGTTGAAAGGCCACTCCTCCACTTGTATAGACTTGTAAATTTGGCCAGACATCGTGAATCGTTTCGGCATTGTGATATTTGATCACTTCTTTCAGCATTAATTCCATCCATGACGGAATTCCACTTAAGGCTCCAATGTCCCATTCTTTAGCACGCTCAGCAATGGTTTGTACGCGTGTATCCCAATCATCAATCTTGGCTATTTCTTCGCCAGGTTTATAATATCCTTGAAACCAGAAGGGTATATTGCTCGCAGAGATTCCGCTTATTTCTCCCTCCAGAAATTCGTCTCTTTTGGTTAAATCGGTTGAACTACCTAACATCATAATTTCTTTCTCAAAAAAGTCGGCTGGTAGATCAAAATTGGACAATGCTCCAACTTGCTTTATTCCCGTATTTCGAATTGCATCTATCATTTCATCTGTTACAGGAATACGCTTACTCGTTTTTCCAGTGGTTCCACTACTCAATGCAAAATAAGATGGTTTCCCTGGCCAAGTAATATCTTCAAGCCCCTCTTCTACCCGATTCCACCATTGAGATCGCATTTTATGATAATCAAAAAACGGAACTGTTTTAGCAAAGGAAGTTGTTACATGTTCGCTTTCCAGAATTTTCTTAAAACCGTAATACTTTCCGAAGGCAGTATTTTTAGCAGTTTCTAATAATTTTTTTAGGACTTCTTCTTGTGCTTCAATTGGAGTTGTTTCAGAAACCAGTGCATCACGCACGTCAATTGCATTTTTAATAATAGACCCTAAGATTGCCATAGTAATTTGTTAGATAGTAAAGATAGCAGGATGCTAGAAATTGTACTTTATGTTTAAAGTAAGTTTAACGATTTTAAAGCGATGTTCATTATTGTATCTTTGTGCTATGAGCCATCACCCCGATTCCATTAGAATTAATAAAGCCATTAGTGATAGTGGTTTTTGTTCCCGAAGACAAGCCGACAAATTTATTGAAGAAGGCAAGGTCACTATTAACGGAACGAAAGTTACTTTGGGAGACCGTGCGATGCCAAATGATACAATCCATGTTGACGGAAAGCTAATTTCTGAAAATACTACACTCGTTTATATCATGCTAAATAAACCGGTGGGCATAACCTGTACAACAGATACGCGTATCGAAGGAAATGTAGTAGATTTTATTGGACACGAAGAACGCATTTTTCATGTTGGGAGACTTGACAAACCCAGTGAAGGTTTGTTATTAATGACAAATGATGGCGATATTGTAAATAAGATTTTACGTGCTGGAAACAAACATGAAAAAGAATACATCGTCACCGTAGATAGACCCATTACTAAAGATTTTATAAACCGAATGAGCAGCGGAATTCCTCTTGCTGAATTGGAAACCACTACAAAAAGATGTGAAGTAGAACAGATAAGCCGGTTTGTGTTTAGAATTGTTTTAATCCAAGGATTGAACAGACAAATACGCAGAATGTGTGAATATCTGGGATACGAGGTGGTTGAATTGAAACGAATTCGTATTATGAATTTACTTTTAGGAGAACTTCCAATAGGTAAGTGGAGAGACCTCACCGAAAAAGAGTTGGAGGAATTAAAAAATAGTGTTGAAGATAGTGACAATAGTTCGTTTGTAGATAGTGTCACAAAAAAACCTTCTCCTACTAAAGGTAAAAATCCAAAACCACACCGAACGGGAGGTCGCCGCAGAAGAGGTCAAAATTAAGGCACAAAAAAACCTCGCACCGATTGAGTAGCACGAGGTCATTTCAACTAACTAACCAAATTAAATTTCAATTATGAAATCTCAACCATTCTTTTAATTTCTTTCTTTTCTTCTACTTTTTCTAATGAAATTGACAGTATTCCTTGTACATAAGAAGCTTTAATATCTTCTTTATTTATAGTATCTGGCAACGTAAAAGAGCGAGTAAATTTTGAAAAATTAAACTCTTTATGGGTAAATTTAGTGTTTTCTGCTGTTTCAGAAGAATTATTTTCTGAAATATTTTCAGTTTTATAGGAAACACTTAATTGATCTTCTTCAATCGCAACTTCAAAATTCTCTTTTTCTAATCCAGGGGCTGCAACTTCAATGATAAAGTTCGTATTATTTTCTTTAATATTCACTTTTGGACTGCTAAAGTTTTCATAATTAGGCACATCCAATCTATTTTCTAAAAAAAGCTCATCAAAAATTGATGGCAAAAATCCGTTATTTCTTTTTACTAGTTTCATAGTATATTGTTTTTTGTTTTTTTTAATTCTTGCAAAGTATTAAGCAAATAGAATTCCATTGTAAAAAACAAGTCAACTTGTCGTTATTTTTGAGATTATAACTGACCTTTTGTCAATTTTAAGACTTTCTGTTTTTTCAAGCCTCCGAATTTTAGTGAAGAAACAGATTTTAGCAGTACTTTTAGTTTCAGAAAAAGATATTCACGAAGTGATACAGCACTATGAAAAAAATTTACAATAGAATTCGTACTTTTTTTAATGTCATTGAAAGCAAGATTGCTTTTTATCCTTCCTTACTTGCATTTGTAGGATTCAATTTAGCCTTTATCATGGTGTACTTTGAAAAGGGGGGAATTTCTAAAAAAATATTGGAAAACTTTCCGCAATTAATGCTAGAAGACGGAGACACTGCCCTTACAATAATTAGTGCTTGTATTGGTGGTCTTATTTCTATGATGGTGTTTAGTTTTTCTATGGTGATGTTACTACTTAGCCAAGCGTCAAGCAATTTTTCACCACGTCTTTTGCCAGGATTGATTAGTGATAAAAAAAATCAGGTAATTCTTGGAACCTATCTCGCCTCTATTCTCTATATGATTTTTACTTTATTCTCAATTGAACCTGAAGATAAAAAGTATTCACTTCCTGGACTCTCTATCATCATTGGAATTCTCCTCACCATCATATGCCTTGCTGCCTTTATTTACTTTATCCACAATATGTCACAGAGCATTCAGATTAGTAATATACTGGATAACATATTTGAAAAATCCAAAGAACGATTGGATTACATTATTAATAAAGAAAAGGAGATTGACATCAAGAATAATCTACATTTTCCAGGACATACCAATTGGAATCACTATACGACAAATAAAAGCGGGTACTTTCAGAATATATCATTACAAAATGTCATTAATTTTTGTAAAAAGTATGATGTTCATATTTACATAGCAATACCTAAAGGATTTTTCGTATTGCAACATGCTTCGTTTATTTATTCAGATAAAAAATTGGATGATGACATGCGTAAAGAATTGTTTTCCAATTTTAATTTTTCAAGAGGAGAGCTTGTGGAAGACAATTACATTCTTGCTTTTAAACAAATAACCGAAATAGCTGTAAAAGCAATGTCGCCAGGAATAAATGATCCAGGCACTTGTATTAATGCTGTAGATTATTTAACCGAATTATTCGCGCTCCGCATACAAAAAAGCGATAGTGGAGTGATCGTTTCTGAAGGAGAAACACGAATTAAAATTGCGATTGTACCCTTTGCAGATTTACTTTACAATGTAATGGCTTCCTTAAGAACCTACTGCAAACATGATCCCATCATAGTACAAAAAATGGTTTGGATGTTAAGCTATTTAAAGGATAGAGAAGTATTTTCTGAAGATTACACCAAAGCCATAGAAAATGAATTAAAGATCCTTCTTTCTGAAGCCAAAACAGCATTCGACTCCACAGTAGACACTGAGTACATCAAAGATTTTTCGAAAAAAATTTAATTATAATAGGTTTTAAAAATTTTCATCAATTCTTCTGAAGGAATAATACCATCTTCATAATTCACTACTCTATTGATGATTTGATCAAGCACACCCTGACGAATGCCCATTTTTAATCCAAAATTACGAGCAGTAATAACTTCCTGTTCGTGAATTTCATTATCCACATACATCAATAAAATGAGTTTATAAAAATGTGTGATGCGTTCTAACTCCGAAAACAAGGGTTGAGATGGTTGCGGATTTTCAAAGAGTGCATCGACTTCTCGCTTGTGAAAACCCATTCTGTCTGCAAGACGTAATACAAATTCATATTCTGCGTCGGCTACCTTTCCATCTGCTCTAGCCATGACTATTAAATCGCTAATAAGGGCTTGTTTTTTCAGTTCCATTTAGCGAAAATAAAAAAGCTCTGAAGATATTTTCAGAGCTTTCTGTAAAAATTTTAGATGTAAACTATGATAATACTGCCTGTACTTTATCTGCAGCTTCCTGAAATTCGATAGCACTTTGTACATCGAGTCCGCTATTATCAATCAATTCTTTTGCGATATCGGCATTAGTTCCCTGTAGTCGAACAATGATAGGCACATTAATAGTTCCCATATTTTTATACGCATCTACAATTCCTTGAGCTACCCGATCACATCGTACAATTCCGCCAAAAATATTGACCAGAATTGCCTTCACATTAGGATCTTTTAAAATCAAATGAAAAGCAGCTTCCACCCGTTCTGCATCTGCAGTTCCTCCTACATCAAGGAAGTTTGCGGGTTCACCACCAGCTTGTTTAATAAGATCCATGGTTGCCATTGCCAATCCAGCACCGTTTACCATACATCCAACATTCCCATCCAGATCAACATAATTTAATCCTTTTTCACCAGCTTCAACTTCTGTCTGATTTTCTTCACGTTTGTCACGCATGGCTGCATAATCCTTGTGGCGAAACAATGCATTATCATCTAAAGTAACTTTTGCATCTACTGCAATAATCTTATCATCTGATGTTTTTAACACAGGATTTATTTCAAAAAGTGAAGAATCACTGTTTGTGTAGGCTTTGTATAAAGCTGCAACAAACTTTGTCATTTGCTTAAATGCTTGTCCGCTTAACCCTAGATTAAATGCAATCTTACGAGCCTGAAATCCTAGTAGTCCTAAGGCAGGATCAATTTCTTCATGAAAGATCAAATGTGGGGTTTCTTCGGCCACTTTCTCGATATCCATACCTCCTTCGGTAGAATACATGATCATGTTTTTACCTGTTGCACGATTGAGAAGCACACTCATATAGTATTCTTCTGGTTCGTTATCGCCAGGATAGTATACATCTTCGGCAACAAGCACCTGATGTACTTTTTTACCTTCGGCAGATGTTTGAGGGGTAATAAGGTTCATCCCTATAATATCATTTGCAATGCGTTCAACTTCGCCAAGATTTTTAGCAAGTTTAACACCTCCGCCTTTTCCACGACCTCCAGCATGTACCTGTGCTTTAATTACATGCCATCCTGTTCCAGTTTGCTCGGTTAGTTTTTTTGCAGCTTCTACAGCTTCAGCAGGAGTTTGTGCAACGATTCCTCGTTGGATTTCAACACCAAAACTGTTTAATATTTCTTTTCCTTGGTATTCGTGTAAGTTCATACGGGTGTGTTTTCTTTTAAGAACGACAAAAATACTAAATATGAAATAAAAAATCCTGACGAATGCCCGAAGTTTCAGAAAATAGAAATGTATTTCTTAGCTTGAGAATAAAAACTAAAATTTTAAGGTTTTTTTTATGAAGTTTAAGACCTCTGTATTTACTTTTGGTGCCTTAATTTTAATTAACAGCTTCTTGAATAAGAGCACTTAAAACAAGTTACAATGACACACCAAAACCTTTTGACGGTTGCACGGGAGTTCGATAGTCCCGTTTATGTTTATGATTCTAATAAAATCGAATCACAATACAAACGATTAAGCAATGCGTTTAAAGGTGTCAAACAGTTAAAAATTAACTATGCAGTCAAGGCACTTTCAAACATTTCAGTATTAAAACTATTGAATACTCTAGGTGCAGGTCTTGATACTGTTTCTATTCAGGAAGTTCGACTAGGGTTGGAAGCAGGAGCGTCACCAGACCAAATTATTTACACACCCAATGGCGTTTCCTTAGAAGAAATTGAAACAGCTGCCAAATTAGGGGTTCAGATCAATATTGACAATCTTTCGATTTTAGAACAATTTGGAACGAAACATCCAACTATTCCAGTTTGCATTCGTATTAATCCGCATGTTATGGCAGGCGGCAATACAAATATTTCGGTAGGACATATTGATAGTAAGTTTGGTATTTCTATTCACCAATTGCCACATATTAGAAGGATTGTAGAAAATACAGGCATGCATATCAACGGGATTCACATGCATACGGGAAGTGATATTCTTGACATTGATGTGTTTTTATATGCTTCGGAAATCTTATTTGATACAGCGACTCATTTTAAGCATCTTGATTTTATAGATTTTGGGAGCGGATTCAAAGTTCCGTATAAAGAAGGTGATATTGAAACAAACATCGAAGAGTTAGGCAAAAAACTCACAAAGCGTTTTAATGAATTTTGTAAAAGCTATGGCAAAGAACTTACACTTGCCTTTGAGCCAGGTAAATTTTTAGTTAGTGAAGCGGGCTTCTTTCTAGCCAAAGTAAATGTAGTAAAACAGACTACCTCCACAGTTTTTGCACAAGTAGATAGCGGCTTTAACCATTTAATAAGACCCATGTTGTATGGCTCTCAGCACGAAATTGTTAATATTAGCAATCCCAAAGGGCGTGAACGATTTTATAGCGTGGTAGGTTATATTTGCGAGACCGATACGTTTGCAAATAATCGTCGTATTACTGAAATAAGCGAAGGAGATATTTTAGCTTTTAAAAATGCAGGAGCCTATTGTTTCACTATGGCGAGCAACTATAATTCTAGATATCGTCCTGCCGAAATTTTATGGCATAACGATCAAGCACATGTGATTCGAAAACGTGAAACTTTTGAAGACCTCACTCGAAATCAAGTGCTTATTGAGCTGTAAATTTTGTCTCCTTTTAAAAATATTGTGTTAAAAACACCATGATATCAATTTTTAAAGCTACTTTTGCGCTTTATTAATTAATTAAACTATTACAATGAGTAAAGGAACAGTAAAATTCTTCAATGACACTAAAGGATTTGGTTTTATCACTGAAGAAGAAACTAACAAAGAACATTTTGTTCACATTTCTGGATTGATCGACGAGGTTAGAGAAGGCGATGAAGTAGAATTTGATCTTACAGAAGGAAGAAAAGGATTAAACGCGATTAACGTGAAAGTACTATAATATATTACTGAGTAAACTTTTTTTACAAAGCCTTGGCAACTGCCAGGGCTTTTTTTTGCTTTGTATTCTGAAAAATCTTTATATGAAAGCGGATTAGAGTTCTTATTTTATACCTCTAATTTACCAAAGATGGTAAATAACGAACCGGTCATCTATTTTATTCTTGCTGAAGTAGGAGGGTCATTTGAAAATTAGCTACAATTGGTTTACCATTGTTTTAGCGGCTTCAAATTCTGTAACCATTTCTTTCACAATTTGAGCTGCTGGTTTTATGTCATGAATAAGTCCTGCTATTTGACCAATTTCTAATTCTCCCTCTTCTAGATCACCTTCAAACATTCCACGTTTAGCTCTGGCACGACCTAATAGTTTTATAAGATCTTCTTTTGAAGGATTTGTAGTATACAATTGCATTACTTCTTCGAAGAATTTATTCTTTAACATTCTAACAGGAGCGAGCTCTTTAAGTGTTAATTGTGTATCACCTTCTTTAGCATTCACTACCAATTCCTTAAAAGCGCTATGAGCGCTACTTTCTTCCGAAGCTACAAAACGACTTCCTACCTGAACTCCATCTGCACCGAGTACCATTGCAGCCAGCATTCCTTTACCATTTGCAATCCCTCCTGCAGCTATCAATGGAATATTTAACTGCTCCTTCACCATTGGAATCAGTGTAAAAGTGGTGGTTTCTTCACGGCCGTTATGTCCGCCAGCTTCAAAGCCTTCTGCGACTACAGCATCTACACCAGCTTCTTGCGCTTTTAAAGCAAATTTCACACTACTTACGACATGCACTACCGTAACTCCATGTTGTTTTAAATGCTGTGTATAGGATTTAGGATTCCCCGCAGAAGTAAATACTATTTTAACTCCCTCTTCAATAATAATAGTTATAATTTCTTCCAAATTTGGGTAAAGCATGGGCACATTCACTCCAAATGGCTTGTCTGTTGCCTTTTTACACTTACTAATATGTTCTCTTAAAACTTCCGGATACATAGAACCCGCACCTAATAATCCCAATCCGCCAGCATTACTTACAGCACTAGCTAGACGCCAACCACTATTCCATATCATTCCAGCCTGGATAAGCGGGTATTTTATATTGAATAATTTTGTTATGCTATTGTCCACTACTGCTTTACAATTTTAAAGCTATTCGATTTTCCTTCCGAAGAAATTTTTGCGATGTATACACCCGAAGTAATTGCTGAAGTATCTATTCTATTATTTACAGAAGAAATTTCCTTTTCCAAAATTTTTTCACCCAACACATTATAAATTTCAACACTTGCTTTGGATATATTTTCAGGAAATGAAAAATTAACTTCTGTACTGAAAGGATTAGGGTACAATGCAAAGTTTTCTCTTAATAAATATTCATCTATTGCTAAAGCCTGTAACGCATTATACGCTTCCTGAAAATCTGGAATTCCGTACCCCATCTCATCGGTAGGGTTAGTAAATAAGGAGGAAGCTTCTCTTACTAATTGCATGATTTGACCATTGGTAGTTTGTGGTCTAGATTGCCATAAACTTGCAATGGCTCCGGCCATGATAGGAGAACTAAAAGATGTACCATTATTTATGGTTACGTTTCCATTTTCATCAACCACGGCTGCATCTCGACCTTGTGCCATCCCATCTGGTTTGATACGACCATCCACAGTTGGACCTATCGAACTGAAACTGGCAAAATTTTCGTTGGCATCTACTGCTCCTACTGTATATATTCCTATTGCGTCTCCAGGAGTTCCTACAAATGTGAATCCGCCTCCATCATTCCCTGCCGATGTAACACTAAGCATTCCTTTTTCAAAAGAAATATTTGCAGCCCTTGCTCCTATCGTTGTTTGACCATCTAAATCTTCATACGAATGATCATATCTTGAATCTTCAAAATCCTGATACCCTAGGGAGGTATTTGTAACAAAAACGCCTAAGCTATCAGCTCTTTCCAAGGCTTCTAACCAATAAGCTTCTTCGACGGGACTTTCCATACCAGATCTAGAATCTTCAGTAACGTACAAATAATATGTAGATTGTGGTGCAGTTCCTACAAACTGTCCGTCGAGCAATCCGGCTATATCACTAAAAGTTCTGGCTCCATGAGAACCATTACCATCTATACCCGTTTCATTTCTTACAAAATCGTAGGTGTCAATTATTCTGTTTTCTGTTACTGCTGCTGAAAATGCAGGGTTGCTAAACACATTAGGAAAACCACTATCCATAACTGCAATAGGTATTCCCTCTCCTGTAAAATCTTCTTCATGTAAAAAATCTACAGCAAGCATTTCTACTTGATTGGTTGCTGCACCATAATCATAGATGATTCTTGAAGCTGAGGTCTCAAATTCAAATTTATCTTGTGCATCTTCCAACGCTGGTCTTGGAGCATTTAAACTTTTGTCCATATACTCAATATCTGTCACAAAGTCTAAGCTTAATAAATTTGAAATATTTGATTGCGTACCAATGACATACACAGCGTTAAGCCATTTTGACTTTGCAAATACTTCAATACCACCAGAGGCTTCAATTTGGATGATATAATCTTCCGTTACAGGAACATCACGTTCATCGATAGGCGTACCATGCATTTCCTTACGGTCGATGGCAGCTTGTGTCAGAATTGAAATCGGATTTGCTAAACTTTCAGCTACATTCTCTTTGTCTGCAAAATAAACAAGTGCATCCTCCTGTGCTACTACAGGCACACTAATAAAAAATATAAATCCTAGTAATACTCTTTTCATAGGTTTTTAAGATATTACGCCACTTCCCAACAATTCTTCTCCTTGGTACCAGGCCACGAATTGCCCCTCTGTAATGGCAGATTGAGGTGTATCAAATATAACATAAAGTCCGGAGATTGTTTGATGAAGTGTTGCTTTTTCAAGAGATTGCCTATATCGAATTCTTGCCTCTACTTCCATTACTTGATTTTCTTGAAGTTGTAAGTCTTCCCGTACCCAATGCACCTCATCATTTTTCACAAATAATCCTCTTCTGTACAACCCAGGATGCTTTTTTCCTTGACCAGTGTATATTATATTATCATCGACATTTGTTTCAATAACAAAAAGTGGCTCTTTCGTGCCACCAACAGCGAGCCCTTTACGTTGTCCTCTCGTAAAATAATGTGCCCCTTGGTGTTCCCCAACGATCTTACCATCAGTAAGAGAATATTGTTTTTTTTCTGAAAGATAGTGCAAACGCTCAACTTCCGAAGAAAAATTAGTTTTTGTATTTTTATATACCGAAAGATCTCCAGGCACCTCAACGATTACTCCTTTTTTAGGCGCTAATTGTTGTTGCAAAAATTCTGGTAATCGCACTTTCCCAATAAAACATAAACCCTGAGAATCTCTTTTTTCGGCAGTAATTAGATCCTGTTCTTTTGCAATTTTTCTAACCTCTGGCTTTAATAATTCTCCTACAGGGAATAAGGTTTTTTTCAGTTGTTTTTGTGATAATTGACAAAGGAAGTAAGACTGATCTTTATTAGGATCTTTTCCTGCTAATAATTGATAGACTTCTTTTCCACGTACCTCCACAGTTGCTTTTCTACAATAGTGTCCTGTAGCTACATAATCTGCTCCCAGATCCAAAGCAATGTTCATAAACACATCAAATTTGATCTCGCGATTACATAATACATCTGGATTTGGTGTACGTCCCATTTTATATTCATGAAACATATAATCGACAATTCGTTCTTTGTACTGCTCACTTAAATCAACTGTCTGAAAAGGAATCCCCAGCTTTTGAGCGACGAGCATCGCATCATTACTATCTTCGAGCCACGGACATTCATTTGAAATGGTTACTGTATCGTCGTGCCAATTTTTCATAAACAAACCTATCACTTCGTAACCCTGCTCCTGTAAAAGATAGGCAGCAACACTCGAATCGACTCCTCCACTAAGTCCAACAACTACTCGCTTTTTCATATTCATTTCCCTAGATTGGGATCACTTTTAAAAAATTGCTTTCTACGACTTTAGAGTTGCAAAATTACTATAATTAGTCTGAAATTCTGTGTAATTAATAGGTCTTATCAAAAAGAACGCGCCCATTTTTATAAAAGAGCCAAGTGCCAGAATTTTGTCCATCTTTATAATTTCCTTTCATAGTTATATTTCCAGAAGCATCCCTATAGATTGCCGGACCATTTAATTTATTGTTACTAAACGTGAGTTGCTTCAGCACGATGCCCTTTGGAGAGTAAAATAAGCTTTCTCCTTCCTGCACTCCATTTACGAATAGTAATTTTTCTGTAATGGAGCCATCTGGATAGAAAAGTAATTTTTCACCATCCAAAACTCCGTTTTTATAATTTTCTTGCATGATAGGGGTTTCAGATTCTTCGGCATAAAAAATCCAAACTCCCATTTTATTTTTACCATTCATCCTTCCTTCACTCATTAGTTTACCTTCTTTCGAGTAAAATTTGACAGATGCAGTTCCATCTTTAGAAAACTCCTTCACTACTTCAGGCTGATCTTTACAGATTTCGCAGTAAAACTTAAATGTACCTATTTCCTTACCATGATCAAAAGTACCTTCATAGCGAAGTTGCTTGTTTGCATAGTATTTTTTCCATAACCCGTGGCGTTTTCCATTGGAATCCAGTTTATTAATATCATTTTGAGCTGAAAGCGCAAGGGTTCCTACGAACATTCCGAAGAAAAATAAATAGATAGTTTTCATAGACATTATTTTATATACAACGGTGGTGACATCATTCTAGTACCACCGTTTTTAATTGACAAAAAAAATGCCAAAATCTGTAAAAGGGTTTTGGCATAAAATATCTAAAGATTAAAAAGATTACCGTTTTCCAGCTTTCTTTTGTTGTTCTGCCTGTTCCATCATCTCTGCCATTTTACGCTGAAACTTATTTTGTTTTTTAGGCTTTTTCTTATTGACAGCTATTTTCGCCTTGATCTTTTCTTCGTCAATGATAAAGTTCTTAATCACCAACATAATCCCTATCGTAATTAAGTTTGAAGTAAAGTAGTACAACGAAAGTCCGCTGGCATATTGATTAAAGAAAACCAACATAAACAAAGGTGACAAATACATTAAAAATTTCATGTTAGGCATGCCTGGCTGCTGCTGTGCTTGCATGCTTTGTCCCATGGTCATCGTCATATATACAAAAATAGCTATAGATGCCAAAATAGGAAATAAACTTACGTGATCTCCGTAAAGTGGAATTCTAAATGGCAACTCGGCTATTACATCATAACTCGAAAGATCGTCTGCCCATAAAAAACTTTTTTGCCGCAAATCAAATGCTGTAGGAAAAAATGTAAATAGCGCGTAGAATACAGGAATTTGCAATAGTGCCGGTAAGCATCCTTTGAGTGGACTGGCTCCAGCAACATTTTGAAGTTTCATAGTTTCCTGTTGAATCTTCATTTTATTATCCTTATACTTCTCTTTAATAGCATCTAATTCTGGCTTTAATACCTTCATTTTCGCTTGAGAAACATATTGTTTATACTGAACAGGAGATAATGCTAATTTGATTAATACAGTAAGCAAAATAATAGCAATACCGGCAGGTAACCATCCGCTTAACATTCCGAATAAAGGAATAATAATGTACTTGTTAATCATCCCAAAAATCCCCCAACCCAACGGCATGGCTTCGTCAAGGTTTCGGTCATATTTTTTAAATATCTGGTAATCAGTAGGACCATAATACATATTCATATTATACGCCAATGCTCCACCCTTAGGGGCTAATAACATCTTAGCGCCGTATTGTTTTGTAAACACCGTATCAATATCTTCATCCTCTACAAGATCTACCGAAGTCAATGCTACTTCTTCAAAGGGGGTATCGGTTAACAGCATGGAACTAAAGAAATGCTGACGAAAATTCATCCAGCTTACATCTTTTTCTAAATCATCATCTTCTCCGGTTGCCGATAATTTTGAGTGATCGTCTCCTTCAAATTCGTAGGTTAAGCGTGAATATCTGTTCTCATAACTAATACTTTTTGCGTGACGATATCCTTTTAATCTCCAATCAAGGTACATAGGTTGTGATGTATCCATTACACCAGACAATCCCTGTGATTTTAAACTAAAATCCAACATATATTCACCTGGGGCTAACTCGTAACGGTATTCGATATAAGCATCTGCGTCCGATTTTAAACGCATGGTTAATACCTGATTTTCTCCATTTTTTGTTAGTTCTGGTTCAAAAAATAATTCTTTAGAGTTCAGTAATCTATTTTCTGAAGAAAATTGAAGATTCAATGAAGCATTTCCATCTTTAATAAGATATACTGGAATCGAATCAAAAGTTTTATGTTTCTTCAGTCTTGCCTCTATGATATAGCCTCCTTTGTTACTAACGGTAAGTGCTAATACATCATTTTCAATGACTGTTGTATTTTCTTCTGCTGAAGGTAAAGTACCTGAATATGCAAAAGAGCCTAATCTATTTTGTAACTTCTCAAGTGCTAACGAATCTTGCTGATTTGCAACTGAAAATTCCTCGGTAGCTTCGGTAAGAGTAACATCCTCTTTTTCTAGAGTTTCAGTTTCGGCTTGTGCAGCCGCTTCCGTTTTTGCTTTCTCGGCTTGTATCTCCTCTTCCGTAGGGCCATTGAGATACAGCATCCAAATGAGGATACCTCCAATAAGCACAAAACCTATGAGTGAGTTTAAATCAAATTTCTTTCCGTCCATTTTAATGCCCACTAAGGTGGGTATCTTTTAAGTTAATTTTATAAAAATCTTCAACTGACCTAGAAAAATCTTAATATTTTAAAAGTCATGATCTACTTGTCAACAATCTAGCCTTCGCCATTCTTTCAGCCAAATTGTCGTATTATTTATTTTCGGCAAAGGTACGTGCTGCTTTAACAAATGCCACAAATAATGGATGTGGATTTGCAACAGTACTTTTATATTCGGGATGATATTGAACCCCTACAAACCAAGGGTGATCTGGGTTTTCAATAATTTCAACCAAATTAGTTTCAGGATTAATACCTGTAGTTTTTAGTCCGGCAGCTTCCAGTTGCTTTCGATAGGCATTATTGTATTCATAACGATGCCTGTGACGTTCTTCAATACTTGAAGTTTTGTAGACATTACCAACGATACTATCTGCGACAAGTTCACATTTCCAAGAACCTAAACGCATAGTTCCTCCCATGTCTGTAATGCTTTTTTGCTCCTCCATTAAGTTAATTACAGGATTTGCTGTTTTTTTGCTCATTTCGCTGGAATTTGCATCTTTTAAACCTAAAACGTTTCGACTATATTCTATCACGGCCATTTGCATGCCTAAGCAAATCCCTAAAAAAGGAATTTTATATTCACGGGCATATTTAACTGCTTCAATCTTACCTTCAATTCCTCGTTCTCCAAAACCTGGAGCAACTAATATTCCGTCTAGCTTAACAAATTCTTTTTTAATAGTTTTTTCACTAAGATGCTCGCTATGTATTGAAGTTACATTTACCTTAACTTCATTTTCGGCACCTGCGTGAATAAAAGATTCTAAAATTGACTTATAACTATCTTGTAATTCGACATACTTACCAATAAGACCAATATTCACTTCGCTTTTTGGATTTTTATGGCGTTTCAAGAATTGATTCCATTGCTCCAAATCTGGTTCACCTGCATCTTTAAGTTTTAATTTTTCAATGGTCACATTGTCCAGACCTTCTTCCAACATTAAATTTGGAACGTCATAAATAGTCGAAGCATCAATGGACTGGATAACTGCTTCCTTTTTCACATTACAGAAAAGGGCTAATTTAGCTTTTAAATCTTCGGAAAGTTCATGCTCCGTTCTACATACCAAGATATCTGCCTTAATTCCACTTTCCATAAGTGTTTTAACAGAGTGCTGTGTAGGTTTTGTTTTTAATTCTCCAGCTGCAGATAAATACGGTATCAAGGTCAAATGTATGACCAAGGCATTATCATCGCCCAGTTCCCATTTTAACTGACGCACCGACTCTATATAAGGCAACGATTCAATATCCCCGACTGTTCCTCCAATTTCAGTAATGACAATATCATAATCGCCACTTTTCCCTAATATTTGAATCCGTTCTTTAATTTCATTGGTGATATGTGGTACTACCTGAACTGTTTTTCCTAAAAATTCACCACGGCGTTCTTTGTCAATTACGCTTTGGTAAATCCTACCGGTAGTCACATTATTTGCTTGAGAAGTGGGTGTGTTTAGGAAACGTTCGTAATGCCCTAGATCGAGATCTGTTTCAGCGCCATCGTCTGTCACATAACATTCACCATGCTCATAAGGATTTAAAGTTCCCGGATCCACATTAATATACGGATCTAATTTTTGAATAGTCACTCTATATCCTCGCGCCTGTAATAGTTTGGCTAGTGAGGCAGCAATTATGCCTTTTCCCAGAGATGAAGATACTCCGCCCGTTACGAAGATATATTTTGTAGTGTTCATAGATGCCTTTACTTTGTTCGCTATACGGGATGCAAAGGTAGGTATTTATTAGCTACTGAAACAGCCTTTTTATAATTTAACGCTATTGTTATTCTTCGGAAAGATTTGAGTGTATAGCAGCATTTTCTTTTAAAGTATCTCTCATAATATATTTGAATACCATACCAATAGAAGCTGCCAGACTTATACCTAGATAGGCGGTACCAAAAACAATCATTTGCCAAGCATCTGAAAGGGTATCGAATTTAACAATATCTGAATATAATGCAAGAAAGAGGTAGCCAAATATCATTGAGAATAACAATGCCATTACAATGCCAGTCATCAAATTATTAAAGTAAATTTGAGCTACAATAGCAATAACAATGGCTACCGCAATTGGGTTTATGATAAAACCACTATTGAACATATAAAAGAAAGTCGAGAGAATTAAAATGACCTCTGGTAATAGGCTCTTATATTTTTTCAAAAATTTCATACGATATATTTTTATCTAGATGAAAAATTATTGAACCCGTTGCTTATAAATATTTGGTAGTGTTAATTAGTGGCTTTAACAGACCTTCCAATCCGTTCACTTTAATCTCGTACATTTCTTCTAACATCCGTCCTAATTTACCTTCAGGGAAACCTTTTTGCTTAAACCAAACAAAATAAGGTTCTGGAATCTTCACTAATAATTGACCTTTGTACTTTCCGAAGGGCATTTTATAATTTGCGAGTTCTTCAAGGTGCTTTGGGTTGGGATTATTTCCAGCGTTCATATTTTTTTAATTGAGCCGCGATAAATCGTTGCCATTTTAACTCACCCTCCTCATTGCGGGAGTGTACCGATTCTTTATCAAAAGCATGTTGTATGTCTTGACGTTCTTTTTCATTAGCACTATAAACAGCATCAATTTCTTTCTTGATATTTTTGGTCAATGGAATAGCTTCCACTTTTTTTCTGAGTTTTCGGGCAAAAAGTTCTGAAATATCAAAATGCGCCTGTTCGTGCCGTAAAATATAGTCGTTTACTATTTCCGGGCGGTACCAGGATAAATTTGGGTAAAAATTACTCTGAATTGTATACTCTAAATTAATTTTACCATTGCGTTCTCCATATGAATATGAAAATGATATTCCAGAATTAGTACTAGCTACATATTCCCTACTTCCACTAGGAGTTCCTTTAAAATCGGACCAGCTAAGTTTACTGTTTTCATTCCATGCAATTTTTTTCTCATCACTTTCCGAAGAAAAAAGCGAAGCCAAAAAAATCGATACAAAAAGAAATGCTTTCATAAAAAACTAACGCTTATCTACTAAATTTATTGAGTCGTTTCTTAAAACAAAGGCTCTCTGTTACATTTTCGTATTGCCCGTAATTCTCTATTTGTTGGTATCCGCATTTTTGATACAAAGCAATTGCTTCTGGTTGCCTAATTCCTGTTTCCAAAATGCAATAGTCATACCCTAATTCCATTGCCCATGTTTCTAATGCTGAAAGAATTTTTGTAGCAATCCCTTTTCCGCGGAAGCTATCCAGCGTAAACATCCTTTTGATTTCAGCCGTATTCTTATTGTAGTTTTTTAGAGCGCCACAACCTATAGGAGTGCTCTCATTATATACGACGACAACATAAGGTATAGAATCGAGTTTATTAAATTGATTATAGAATTCATGATCATCCCCATCCCGAATTGCCAATTCGGCATCCAATAATTTTACTAGTGATTTGAAATCTATATCTGAAGTAGTAGTTCTGCGAAGTGAGATCATACTTTTTACTTCCAATTAAAAGTAATGTCTTTTTTGATGTCTGGATGCAGACTAAAATGAACCGGACAGGTATTCCCTGCATTTTCAAGTATGGCTCTGTGTTTTTCTGAAACACCTCCAGGCAGATTAAACACGATTTTAATTTCTGATATCCTGCGAGGGTTTGCAGCCATCGTTTTTGTTACTTCTGCTGTAGCACCCTCAAGATTTACCGCTAGATCTGTTGCTTTGATTCCCATAATCGTGAGCATACAATTGGCAAGGCCTGTAGCTACGGTATCTGTTGGAGAGAAAGCGGCTCCTTTTCCATTATTGTCGGTGGGAGCATCTGTAATAAAAGTAGCTCCTGATTTAATATGCTCATTGGAAGTGCGCAAATTACCTTGGTATGTTACTTTTGAGGTTCCCATTATTCTACTTCTTCAAAAAGAAGGTCCTTATTATATTTTACAAGATAGACTGCTTCATTCTCATATCCAGACAAAAATCTTTTTGTATATCTGAATTTATTTTCGATATATTCTGTTTCATAATCGCTATCCATCGAATCATAAATATCATTGGCAATAGCGAGTCTCAATAACACGTCATACGTTACATCAAACCCACGCACAGCATATTTATTAGGTAAGACTCCATATTCGTTTTTATAACTAATTAAAAACGCATTCTTATCATTATGATTATAACTTTTATTTACTGAAGGGAATGTAAAATTCAATTTAGCCAAGTGCAGATTTGAAACATCATTATAGTCATAGGCATCATTTTTATCAAACGTGAATAATCGCAAGTTGTTACTGGAAGGCATCCCATTTAGCAATCCTACGACATTACTCACCAAAACAGGATTTTCAGACTCTAGAATAATCCAGTTTTCTTTTGTTTTGTCAAGTTTGGAATCAATATCTTGAACATACAAAAAGGCATCCTTACGAAGGTTTACCGTTTTCGCTTGAGGAAAAGCCGAAAGTATTTCGGACTTTTGAGTTCCTTTTTTAGGATCTGCAATAACCAAAAAGTTTTTATTTGCTTCATTGTCTTTTAAATAAGAGAATAATTTTTTACGAAGCATTTTATCGGTAGGCAACGTTTGAAACAGATTAGATTTCATCTCTATTTCACGGTTACTTAAAGGAGAAAATACAGGAATGTTATCTCGTTTAAGCTCATCGGCTGCTATCTCAACATTTTTTCGAAGTAAGGGTCCAATGACAGCGTCAGTATCTTCGAAGTCATTACCATTAATGATAGAACGGGTTTTGCCTTCGTTTGCATCGGTATCATATACATCTATTTCGATGGAGATTCCCTTATCTTTTGCAAACTCGGCTGCCATTAACACTCCGCTGTAAAAATCGAGCGCGACACGCACCGTTGCATTTTTCTTAATTAAATCTACATTTGTCGAAGTAGAATCACTTGTTGCTTTATTTAACTGAAAAGGCAATAGCACAGCAATCTTCTTTTTACTCCGATTGCTAATAATGCTTTCTAGATCTATTTTTTGAACATTAGAATCTGCAACACTTTCGGCTACTTCTTTTGGAATCTTTAAAATCATTCCATCTTTTAATCCGTCTTTCGCATAAGGATTCAGTTCGATGATTTGCGCTTCGGTTAACCCTAATTTTACCTTTAATCTATAAAACCCTTCTTTAGGTTGCACCTCATAATAATCAAATTCATCGGTGTCAATTGTTGAAGTGGAAACTTTTTCAGAAGAAGGAATATTTAAAACTGTTCCTATGGTTACATTTTCTCCAAGACCCGGATTTAATTTCTGAAGATCAGGAATGGTAATCCCATACATTCTAGCAATACCATACATAGTTTCTTTAGCTTTTACGGTATGGGTTGCTTTATTTTCTGAAACATTTGTGGTATTATTAGAAGTTTCAGTATTATTTGATGTATTTGTAGTGACAACGCTAGCAGTGACTGGAATTCGTATTTTTTCTCCCTTTTTTAGTTGTCGCGCATACAGTTCTTTATTGTACTTTTTTAAATCGTCCTGACTCACATTATAGGTCTGAGAAATACTGAACAACGTTTCTTTTCGCTTTACTTTATGCATCTTAAAAGTAACCGAATCACTGGTCGTATTAATTAAATCGGTTGTTGGCAATACTAAAACAGCTCCTTCACGAACTCCTTGTTTCGTATCTGGATTAAATTTGTAAATAGTTGCTTCAGAAACTCCATAGGTTTGGGAAATACTAAAAATTGTTTCTCCCTTTTTAACGGTATGATTCTGATAGTTTTGTTGTACAACAGCTGCTGTACAAGAATCGCACAATACGAAAAGTAAGCTTAAATAAATAAAATATTTCACGTCAGATTTATTTTGTTAGTAATGTACAACTTATGCTTTAAATTATTTCTTAATACCTATTTAAATTATTCCCACTCAATAGTTGCAGGTGGTTTCGAGCTTATGTCATACACTACTCTATTAACGCCTTTCACACGGTTTATTATATGATTGCTCGTTTCCTGCAAAAATTCGTAGGGTAAATTTACCCAATCTGCCGTCATACCGTCTGTACTTTCAACAGCTCTTAGCGCAACCACTTTTTCATAGGTTCGTTCATCGCCCATTACCCCTACGCTATTTACAGGCAGTAACATGGCACCAGCCTGCCATACTTTATCGTACAAATTCCATTTGCGCAATCCTTCAATAAAAATATGATCTACTTCCTGAAGGATACTTACTTTCTCTGCTGTAATAGCTCCCAGAATACGTATTGCTAAGCCAGGTCCAGGAAATGGATGTCTTCCTAATAATTTTGAATCAATTCCCATTTCTGCACCTACTCTACGCACCTCATCTTTAAATAACATTCGTAGCGGCTCAACGACCTTAAGCTTCATAAAATCTGGTAATCCACCTACATTGTGATGTGATTTTATAGTTACCGATGGACCATTTACTGAAACACTTTCTATGACATCTGGATAAATAGTTCCTTGTGCGAGATAAGTTACACCTGTAATTGAAGTAGCTTCGTCGTCAAATACTTCAATAAAAACCCGCCCAATGGCTTTACGCTTCTCTTCAGGATCACTTTTTCCTGCAAGCGCGTCCAAGAAACGTGCCGAAGCATCTACTCCTTTTACATTAAGTCCCATCCCTTTGTACTGAAGCAGCACATCACTATATTCATTTTTGCGTAGTAAGCCGTTGTTTACAAAAATACAATGCAATTGTTTTCCTATCGCTTTGTGAAGGAGGATCGCTGCAACCGTAGAATCTACACCACCACTTAAACCTAGCACTACCTTTTCATTTCCAATTTGCTCTTTAAGGGCAGCTACAGTAGTATCTACAAAAGCTGCTGGGGTCCAAGAGGCTTCTACTCCCGCAATATGGATTAGAAAGTTTTCAAGTAGTTGCTTTCCATCTGTAGTATGATATACTTCCGGATGAAACTGAATTGCATACGTTTCTTCGTCCTCTATTCTGTAAGCTGCGTTCATCACATCTGCTGTACTCGCCAATCGGACGCCACCAGTAGGCAACGCTGCAATAGTATCACTATGGCTCATCCAAACTTGAGAGCCTTCAGCAATATTTGCAAACAAACCTTCGGCATCTTTGATCATTGTTAATTTAGCTCTTCCATATTCTCTAATATCTGAAGGAGCCACGTTTCCTCCGTTAAAATGTGCCAAATATTGAGCACCATAACAGACACCCAAGAGCGGTAATTTTCCTTTTATTTCTGAAAGGTCTGGATGTGCAGCGTCTTCAGCTCTTACAGACAACGGACTACCAGAAAGAATTACAGCTTTAAAAGAAGATAAATCTTCAGGAATTTTATGGTACGGGTGAATTTCGCAGTAAATATTAAGTTCTCTAACTCTTCGTGCTATAAGCTGAGTGTACTGAGAACCAAAATCTAAAATGAGGACGTTATTTTGCATCCACAAAAATACTTAAAATTTTAAGTTAGAAAATGCTTCGAACTTAAAAAATAAGTTGAAAATTTGAAACCCTTTGACACGACCTTAACAATCGCCGTTAAACTAATGCCAATCTCCTATGCATCTTACAAAAATGCGATGAATAAATAGTATTTTTAGGTCTTATGATTGAAGAGCCATTACTGCAAACGGTTTGTGGAGATTTAGAGTCGCAATTACCCATTAATGAGCAGCTGCCAGAAGGCGGTATGTTGCATATTGATAAAGTATTGCCTTATATCTGTATTTACCGATATAAAAAGCCGGATTTATACTTTTCGGGATTATTAAAAACGCAGGCTTCGTATTTAATAGTTAAAGACACGGTTGATATTTCAGAATTGATTCAATGTATTGCAACCTCAATGTCTAAAAAACTTAATTCGTTTCTTATTCTTGAAATGTGGCCCGAACGAAACAATCACGATGCTACCTTTGAAATCTCATGTCCAAAAGATAAAGCTCCCGCTACCATAAAAGCGCTACAAATAGGAATTGATGAAATGCGACTTATATATCCCGAAGTTTCTTCAACAGTCAATGACACCAATATGCGTCATCCCGATAGATTAGAACCTTTAATGACTATCGATCAGTCTAAAGCTTCAGGTAGTTTGACGATTGGTATTTCGGTTCCAACTATTTATCAGCGACCTTCCGAAAATCAAGTGTATTCTATTTTTTACCGAAAATTTGCAACCTATCTTTCAGAAATAATTAAAAGAACGGTGTTTGAATTTATCCGGGTACAGACTTCAAATCCGTATGATCATTTTCTAATGCTCGGGAAAACGAGTCTTGATAAAATAACCATGCAGGCAGATCATGATCTGGCCGAAATTAGTGAAGGCATGTCCTTTCTACTACGAACTACACCTGTCAATAGCAGCGAACAATGGGAACAATTTAAAGAAAGTAAATTTTCCAAAAAACCCTCCTTTACCTATAGATTAATCGCATTAGATCCTGAACAGGAAAAAAGAAAGCTGTATGATATTCCAATTGAAAAGGTAGATGATCCTACCCTCGCTTACATTTTGCGTGACAAACGGCTGGAGATCGAGAAACAACTTACTATGCTGGAAGAGCGGGGTACCGATAGTTTTCGTTTTGTAGGGGAAAGTTTATATGGTCGTATAGAAGAAGATGTTTTAAATGGAGCAAAAGAAATTCTCAACACTTTCTCTGAAGGAGAAAATGCTTCAGAAATTGATAAATTTACTTGTCATGAATTTGCAGAACACGCTCAAAAAGAAATTGATTATTACCAAGAAAAATTTCCACACTTAAAGCTAGCCTTAGAAATTCGTAGTGATGTTGCTGGAATTATGGTTTCAGAAACGACACTACTCATTAGTGATCAACTTAACATGGATTCGAATCGATGTGACGCCTTGATACAACATGAAATCGCAACCCATATATTAACGTATTGCAATGGAAAAAGCCAACCACTAAAACAAATGTATGCAGGTTTTGCAGGGTATGATCAATTACAGGAAGGACTTGCTGTGCTGTCTGAATATCTTGTGGGTGGCTTGACCAAAAACAGGCTTCGATTACTTGCAGGACGTGTTGTTGCTGCAGACAGTCTGGTCTCTGGAGCTACATTTGTAGACACCTTTCACTTGCTTCATAAAGAGTATAATTTTCCAGAACGGACGGCATACTATATTACAATGCGGATTTATAGAGGTGGCGGACTCACAAAAGATGCAGTATACCTCGCAGGATTGATCAATGTTTTAGATTATCTTAAAGACGGAGGAAAATTAGAAACCCTATATGCTGGAAAATTTAATACCAACCATGTTCCGTTGATTGAAGAATTAATCTACCGAAATGTGCTAAAGAAGCCCGAATTACCAAGATTTTTAGAACGTCCCTCAGTACAGGAACGCTTACAACAAATACGAAAAGGAATAACCCTAACCGAACTTTTAAACTAAAGACTATGAAAATTGCATTTGTAATAAATGACCACGCCACCGAACAAGTAAAATACTCTACACCAACGATGGGTTATGCAGCCTACAAAAGGGGACACGAGGTATTTTACATTGGTGTTGGCGAATTAGGGTATGCCAGTGACGGTAATTTGACAGCACTTTGTAAGACCATTTCAGACCGGAAATTTAAAAGTCAGGAAACTTATTTCAAGGCTGTTCAGGAACAGGAATTGACAAAAATTTCTTCAGAAGATCTGGATGTATTGTTTCTTCGTAATGACCCTAGTGATGAAATTGGCGAACGCGAATGGGCTCAAAATGCAGCTTTTATTTTTGGTGAAATAGCGGTAAGAAATAATGTGCTCGTAGTAAATCATCCAACCAGTCTGGCAAGCGCCGTAAATAAAATGTATTTTCAGCATTTTCCAGAAATATTACGTCCAGAGACCATCATAAGCCGTGATGAAAATGAAATAAGAGAATTTTTTAAAAGTCAGAAACAAAAAATGATCCTTAAGCCCTTAAAAGGAAGTGGAGGAACCAATGTGTTTAGGATGGATAAAAAAAATGAACATAATTTAAGTCAGACCATCGAAGCCATTAGTCGAGATGGGTATGTAATCGCACAGGAATATTTACCCGCAGCAACCAAAGGGGACACAAGACTTATCTTAATGAATGGCGAACCATTAAAGGTCGATGATGCTTACGCAGTGATACAGCGTGTCAATGCCGAAGGAGATATTCGAAGTAATATTCATGCGGGAGGAAAACCCGATAAAGTAAAAGTTACAGATCAAATGTTAGAACTAGCAGAAATTGTTCGTCCAAAGTTAGTCCAAGATGGCATGTTCTTAGTTGGGATAGATATTGTTGGTGATAAATTAATGGAGATTAATGTGTTTAGTCCTGGCGGATTAAACATGATGAGTCGCGCCTATGAAAAAGATTTTGCAGCCGAAGTCATTAAAAGTATTGAACGAAAAGTACATTATAAAAACCTATATGGTGATTATATAGACAATAGCAGACTCGCGACATTATAAGGTAATAATGGAAAACTCATGTGACAATGGATCTAACTGTTGCTTTAATTTTTTGAATAAATCCTCGCCATATGGAAGATAAAATTCAGAAAAGTTGGTATTACGTTCTTGAAGACTCTGCCCAGGAAATAAGGAATCCTGCAATTGTGTAAGTCGGTCCAATTGATCTGCCAATTTTCTTTTTTGAGCTTTTAGTAACCGTTTTTCGAGATGGTCTAATCCATTTTTTTGTTTCTTTTCTTGAGCGGCAACCGCTCCCATAAATGACGCATCTGTTTTGTTGGCAAGGGTATATAAATCTTTAAACTGAGCTTCCAGCAGTTCTTTCTGAGCTGAAAAATCAATCTTTACTTCTGAAAGTTTTTTGGTAACGTTTGTCTTTAATTCGTGTTGCTTTTGAAATAATTCTGTAATTGAAACATCTAGTTTTTTTAGTTTTTCTGAAAGTTTAGCAGGTACCAATATCGCAGAATTACGTAATAACACTATAGGAAACGGAACATTTACACCTTCAAAATATGCTTTTAACTGAAACCAATATGCCAATTCACCACCACCACCAACATAACAGATATTAGGTAAGATTACTTCTTGATACAAAGGTCGCAATAAAGCGTTTGGCGAAAACCGCTCCGGATGTCTATTAAGTTCTTTAAAGATTTCGTCTTTGGTAAAAACCAAATCTGTTTCGTTGACATAAAACTTTTCTTGCTTTTCGATAATCCTTTCCCGAATTCCTTCGGTTACATAAAATAAATTGATTTCGCGCGGATGTACCTGTTCGCTATATCCTGCCTGAAGAAGTGCTTTAATTGTTTTAGTAATTTTTTTAAAAGAAATATTTTCGTCAAGTTCTTTTTCAGCAAACGGGATGAAAGCTTTTTTTAATACTGCATCATTTCCATCGACAATTACAAGACCGTATTCTTTAAACAGTTCGTTTCCTAAATAGCGTGTTGCATCGGCAAGATTGGGATGCTCTGTATAGGCTTCAGAAAAAAGAGATGTGAGTTTCTTTCCGTTTTCAGTAGTACCAAAAACTTTTGCAACAACCTGCCTTACTTCCTGTAAACCTTCGGTAGAAAATTCGCCTACACCTCCGCCGTCTTGTCTGTCCCAGACAATTTTCTTTCCATTGAAATTAAAATAATTGATTTCCTCAAAATCGTGATCTTCGGTTGCCATCCAATACACAGGGACAAAGTGATAATTAGGATAGGTTTTATTTAATTTTTCTGAAAGATTTATGACCGAAAAGATCTTATATAAAAAATATAAGGGTCCTGTAAACAAGTTAAGTTGATGCCCTGTGGTGATGGTAAATGTATTGTCTTTGGCAAGCGACTCAATATTGTGCTGGGTAGCTTCAGAAGTTTCAAAATCTTGATACTGAAGCTTCAGTTGTTGTTTTAGAACATTTCTTGAATTGGCACTGTATGAACTCTTTTTTTCATTCAACTGCTCCTTACAATTTTCCAGCGTGGGGAACTTTCCGTAGAACTGCTTTAAAGAAGAATCTTGCGCAAGATAATCACCTATCAATTTTGAAAAATAACCAGTTTTTTGATACGGGATAAAACTTTTAGGCATAGGATTACTGCAATTAGTGTTTCAAAAATAATGATAATATATAATAACAACTTCAGAATACAGAATTTGGCAAAACTTTAGTAGCTTTAGCCTTTCATATTAAAACCCACCAATGAAACGATTTTTAATCTTACCACTCGTTCTTTTTATCTCGTTTGTGCAAGCTCAAGTTCAATCTCCTTCAGAATTTCTAGGCTACGAACTAGGTACTCAATTTTCACGACATGCAGATGTAGTTACCTATTTTGAGCATGTTGCCAAAAATAGTAGTATGGTAACCTATGACACTTATGGAAAAACAAATGAACGCAGACCGCTTACGTATGCGATAGTTTCTACGCCAGAAAATCTCGCCAATATTGAGCAAATTCGACAGGATAATTTAAAAAACACAGGGATTCTTGCTGGAAATGCAACCCCAGAAATTGCAATTGTATGGTTAAGTTATAATGTTCATGGTAATGAAGCATCAAGTACCGAAGCTTCCATGAGCTCTTTATATAGATTAATTACTGAAAAAAAAGCCTGGCTACAAAATACGGTCGTAATTATTGATCCTTGCGTAAACCCGGACGGACGTGATCGGTATGCCAATTGGTATAATCAGGTAAAAGCCACTCCTTACAATCCGAAGCAAGCAGCGACAGAACACAATGAACCCTGGCCAGGGGGAAGACCTAACCATTACCTCTTTGACCTCAACCGGGACTGGGCATGGGCATCACAGGTAGAAACCCAGCAACGATTAAAGATCTATAATAAATGGATGCCGCACGTACACGTAGATTTTCACGAACAGGGTATCAATGAGCCTTATTATTTTGCACCTGCTGCAGAACCTTTTCATGAGATTATAACTGATTTCCAGCGAGATTTTCAAACAGAAATTGGTAAAAATCACGCCAGCTATTTTGATGATGAAGGTTGGCTATTTTTTACCCGCGAACGTTTTGACTTATTATATCCAAGTTATGGGGACACCTATCCAACTTTTATGGGCGCTATTGGTATGACTTACGAACAAGCAGGTCACGGAAGAGCTGGCTTAGGAATTAACACCGACGAAGGTTTTGAATTAACCTTGGTAGATCGTGTGGCACACCATACAACTACAGCACTTTCTACTGTTGAAATTTCTTCTCAGAATGCTGCCAGGCTAAATACTGAGTTTAAAAAATTCTTTGACAACACAAACCTAAAATTCAAGAGTTATGTGTTAAAAGGCAGTACTGACAAAATTAAAGCTCTCACACATCTGTTGGATAAACACGAGATTAAGTACAGTTTTGCGAATGGCGGAAAGGTAAGTGGCTATAACTATACCACTCAAAAAGATGGAAGCATGGATGCTGCAGGCGCGTTGGTTGTATCAACAAATCAGCCAAAGGGGAAGATGGTCAAAGTATTATTTGAGTCAACTGCAAAACTGGATGAACCGCTCACTTACGATATTACAGCTTGGAGTATCCCGTATGCGTATGGACTAGAAGCTATAGCAAGTACCTCTCTTGTCAATGGGAGTGTTCAAAATCTGGAAACTATTAACAATGTAGCCTTGGCGAATGCTGCAGGATATATCTCAAAGTGGGATAGCATGCAGGATGCTGCGTTTTTGTCAGAGTTATTGCAGGAGGATATCCGAGTGCGCTTTTCAGAAAAGAAATTGATTTTTGGCGGAAAGACCTTCGGACGCGGAAGCCTTGTCATTACCAAAAGTGATAACAGGATGAATGAAACTTTCAGCAAAAAACTAATTGAAATTGCCAACAAACACAATCGTAAGTTATACGCATCAAACACAAGTTTTGCGGATGCAATTACCGATTTTGGATCCCCCGATGTTAAGTTAATTAACAATCAGCGGATAGCAATGTTACAAGGAGAAGGTACGTCATCTCTCAGCTATGGAGCGCTATGGCACTTTTTTGAAACACAATTAAATTACCCAATCACTTCTATTAATACAGATGATTTTAGCGTGTCAGTGCTTCAAAAGTATGATGTATTAGTGATGCCTGAAGGCTGGTACGGACGTATCCTTACCGAAGAATCCCTTACTGATTTAAAAGATTGGGTTCGGTCTGGCGGAAAAGTCATTGCTATAGGAGCTGCTGTTCGTTCTTTTGCAGACAAAGAAGGATTTAATCTCACTTCTAATAAAGATGAAGACGATTCTGAAGAAAAAGAAGAAAATTCAGCAGATAATTTAATCCCATATGACCAACGTGAACGTGCGCAGGTACCCAATCTAATTACAGGAAGCATTTTTAAAACAACACTGGATGTAACACACCCAATGGCGTTTGGATACGATAAAGACTACTACTCTTTAAAATTAGGAGGAACTTCTTATGCTTTTTTAGATAGTGGATATAATGTAGGATATATCAAGGATACTCCTGTAGTTGTATCTGGATTTGCAGGTGAAAAAGCCACTAAAGGGTTAACAAATTCTGTTGTGTTCGCAGAAGAGCGCATGGGAAGTGGAAGTATGATCTATATGGTCGATGATGTACTATTTCGATCTTTCTGGGAAAACGGAAAGTTACTCTTTGTCAATGCTATCTTTTTTGTAAACAATAACAAATTCACATTATAATTTTTAGGCACAACAAACAGCATCAAAAAAACCTTCCCGACAGTGACGAAGAGAAGGTTTTCTTTCATAGCAATTAATCTTCCAAATCAACTTTAATTAATCACAATGTCTAAGTGAAGTAAATAGACAGTGCAATGTAAGGGTTGTACTTAATATCTTGTAACTCGAAAAGTTTAATTATTAACTCATTCCCGATGCTTTATTTTTTTCCTCTATCCACTTACTTAGATATTTACTGCTCTGTAACGTATGGTGTTGCAGCACCTGTCCTATAAAGTTTTGATTTCTATGAGAAGATAATTTTGTCAAAAGATGTTTTATCCTCTCCATAAGAATTGGTTCGAAACTTTTTTTTCTAAAACGACTTTCTATCGTCGCAAACCCTAGTCGCTGCCCTACTAACCAATCTTTTTTATTTGAATATAAAGTAACGGCAGTATCCACAAATTTTTCATTATTATCTTCTGTATACGCCAAAGTACTTTCCGAAGTAAAAATACCTTCTGCTCCCATTTGGGTAGTTACAAAAGGAGTCCCAAATTGCATTGCATCTATGAGTTTGCCTTTTAATCCCGCACCAAATCGAATTGGCGCTACACATACCCTCGCATGTGTCATTACTTCTCTAACTGAAGGTGCCCATCCTTTTATTAGAAATCCTTCTTTTTTTGAATGAAGCTGAATAATTTGTTGAGAAGCATACGTACCATACACATGCAATTCAGCTTTAGGTAATCGCTTTTTAATCTGTGGCCAGATTTCTTTTTTTAGCTGAAGCACCGAATCTACATTGGGTGCATGGAACATATTACCAATAGTAACAAAATGGTGTCTTTCATCAAAAGTTGGCAATGTGAGTTTTTCTGAAGCGGCTAACGGTTCGATCAAAAAAGGCAGGTATAGTAAAAAAGCTTCAGAGATCTTAAATGTCTCTTTTAGAAGCTGCATTTCAACTTCAGAAATGATAAGCGAAAGGTCACAACGAAGGATGCTCGCGATTTCACGTTTTGCTGTTTCAGTAAATAGATACGCTTTCGTAACAGGAATATTATTTTTTACAGCTTCCTGTCGTGCCTTCCGTAGAAAATGCAAATCTTCGGTATCCAAAATACGAAGTGCTTCTGGGCACATTTGAGCCACACGCCAACCAAATTGTTCTTCGGTAATATAGCGATCAAAAAGGACGATTGTTGGCTCAAGTTTTTTAACAAATACATCAAAACTTGAACTGTTAAGTTCAATAGTTTCTGAAGAAATTCCAAGTTCCTCTAGGTTTTGAGACTTTTCAGAAATGGATGCTGTACTTGCAAAAGTTATGGTGTAACCCCGCTCTTTAAAAATAGAAATGAGCTGCATCATTCTTGTGCCAGCTGCCGTGGTGGTTGGCTCCGGAAACGTATGACCTATTATGAGAAGGGAGATATTAATAATTTAGTGGATTTAAAATCTATGGGTCTTAGGTATAAAACGTTGTTATAGTTGCGCAATAGCAACCTTTGCTGTTTTAATGGATGATCCTCCTTCTTTTAGCATCGCCCAGGCCAGAAATAAGGTATCACCTACTTTTTCTAACTGCGGAAAGCCACTTGCACGAGATGAATCTGTTTTAGAAACTGTCATAACCTCTCCTCTGGATCCATTGCTATTCACTTTTATTAATTGAATCAAGGTTTCATCTTCCAATAGTTCCATCCAAACGATTGCAGCCGATTCTTTAGAAAGCATCACCAGATCTACCCGCCCTAAACTTTCGTTTGTATCCACACGAATTGGGATATCAAACGTTTCTCCGTTATCTTCTGAAAATATAACGTGTACTTTTGGCTTATCATTTTTTGCAGTAAACCATGCGACGGCAAGATGATCATCTAAGGCATCAACTGCCGGTCCATTTACAGGACAACCCGCAATCTTCCAGTTATCCTTGTGTATGGTTTCAGGTTTTGTCCAAATGCTATCTATCAATCTGGTAATAGAAATATCCCGAATATCATCATCACTTCTGTCTCGATAGACTACCACAGGGCCTTTATTAGTGATCGCCATTGCAGTATTGCAACAATCACAGACACGATTATCCAATTCTACTCTATTTGCTATCGTTCCATTATAGGAGACTTGTGCGGTTCTCAACGTCATGGCACCAGCACTTTCATGAGTTTCAGAATCATGAGCAGCAGAAGTATTTCTTCCATCGAGCCAGGCTACTTGAAATAAACCATCATTGTAAGGCTGCATCGATACAAAACCGTGTTCACTTTTGGTGCCATCATCGTGTAGAAAAAAATCTTGTTCTCCCTGAATTTGTTTCAGGGTCTCATCATAGAGATTCAATTTTATATCATATGTGTAAGTGCCATTTGCCGATTTCTGAAGGATATTTGTCAATACTGTACCCTTATTTTCAGCAATCGCGGGGAAATCGGCCCAATTGGTAAACCAATCTTTTCCACTTGTAATTTCTGAAGGTAGTGTCCAAGTACTATCTTTTAATACTGAAAAATGTAAGTGATCTGTCGAATCTTTTCTTGTAACCCAGGAGAAATAAAGGGCATTTCCGTTACTAAACAGTCTTGGCAATTGGCTCTTCTCTTCTGAAGGATTATCAAAAAGTTGTATAACGGAAAGGGGTTCAACTGTAGGCAGTTGATGAGTTTCCTTCTTATTTTCTTTGCATGAAAATAGAAGAAATACACAGCAAATAATAAAGTAGGGATTCCGCATAAAACTTAGTTTCTTCAAAAATAGGAAAACCCCTTTTAAGAAACTAGCTAATCACTCAACCGATTTACTAGTGCACTACTTCTGCATACAAATCGAAATCTTCTGCTGCGGTAATCTTCACGGTAAAGAATTCTCCTGTTCGTAAGTAGCCTTCTTCCGCATTAATAAGTACTTCGTTATCTACATCGGGACTATCAAATTCTGTTCGTCCTATATAATAAGTACCTTCTTTACGGTCAATGAGCACTCTGAATTCCTTACCAATTTTCTGCTGATTCAATTCCCACGAAATTTGCGACTGAATCTCCATGATTTTATTTGCACGATCTATCTTTACATCTTCAGGCACATCATCTTCTAGATTGTAGGCATGTGTATTTTCTTCGTGAGAATACGTAAAACAACCCAAACGCTCAAAGCGTTGTTCAATCACCCAGTCTCTTAAGGTTTCGAAATCTTCCTGTGTTTCTCCTGGATACCCTACAATTAATGTAGTTCGTATTGCCATTTCAGGTACTGCAGCGCGAAACTCTTCCAGCAGTTTTGTTGTTTTCGCTTTGGTCGTTCCGCGGCGCATCGATTTTAATATGGGGTCTGCAATGTGCTGTAATGGAATGTCAATATAGTTACAAATCTTAGGTTCGTTTTTCATCACATCCAATACGTCCATTGGAAATCCTGTTGGAAATGCATAATGTAATCGAATCCATTCGATACCTTCTACTTTTGCAAGTGCTTGAAGCAGTTCTGCCAGATTTCTTTTCTTGTAAAGATCAAGTCCGTAGTACGTTAAATCCTGAGCGATAAGAATTAATTCCTTCACTCCTTTGGCTGCTAATTTTTCGGCTTCGGTAACTAAATTCTCTATAGGTGTAGACCTGTGCTTTCCTCTCATTATTGGGATGGCACAAAACGAGCATGGACGATCACACCCTTCAGCAATTTTTAAATACGCATAATTTTTTGGCGTAGTTGTTAAACGTTCACCTATCAATTCATGTTTATAATCTGCTCCCAGAGCTTTTAGAAGGCCAGGTAATTCTGTGGTTCCAAAGTATTGATCCACATTTGGAATTTCTTTTTGAAGGTCTGGTTTATATCGTTCAGAAAGACAACCCGTCACAAAAACTTTATCGACGATGCCCTCTTCTTTTTTCTGAACGTACTCTAAAATAGTATTGACACTTTCTTCTTTAGCATTGGCAATAAATCCGCAGGTGTTGATCACTACAACATTTCCTTCCTCTTCATGAACCACCTCTTTATTATTAGCGCGAAGTTGCCCCATGAGTACTTCACTATCGTACACATTTTTAGAGCAACCCAAGGTAACTACATTTATCTTATTCTTTTTTAATGTCTTCGTTCTCATGCATAAATTTTCGGACTGCAAAGATACAATCTTTTAAACCTTTGTTAGTTAAATTTGTCAAAGAAGAAACGTACTAATAATGAAATATTTACTTCTCCTTTTAGGTTTTCTTATCGCTTGTTCTAGTGATAATAATTCGACTGAAGAAATTGTAGATGACATGCAACCTATGGAAACGCTTTATTTTCCACCTATAAATTCTTCGGAATGGCAAACCACTACAATTTCAGAGCAGAATTGGAATGAAAGTGCTTTACCTGAATTGACTACTTTTCTTTCAGAAACTAACACCGAAGCCTTTATCATTCTAAAAGATGGCAAAATTGTGGTTGAAGAATATTATAATGGCGCCTCGAATGACGATTTTCAACCTTGGAATTCGGCTGGTAAGACCCTAACAGCATTTACGGTAGGTATTGCCGAAAACGAGGGGCTACTTTCTATTGAGAATATGAGTTCCCAGTTTTTAGGGGAAGGTTGGACAAGTATGAGCCTAGCTCAGGAAAATACTATTCAATTGTTTCACCAACTCACCATGACTTCTGGGGGAGATTACACAGTTGACAATACTGCATGTTATGATCCAGAGTGCTTACGCTATCTTAGTGATCCTGGCACTTTTTGGTATTATCATAATGCCTTTTACACTTTATTGCAACCAGTACTGGATGCAGCTACCCCAACAGGATTCACCACATATTTTTCAGAAAAGGTAAAAGACAAAATAGGGATGAATGGCGCATGGATTACACTGGGCTATAACAATGTTTATTTTAGTTCCGCAAGAAGTATGGCTCGGTTTGGCTTATTAAATCTTAACAAAGGAGCTTGGAAAGAAGAACAACTTATCGATGCTTCTTATTTTGAAGCCATGACTAATACCTCACAGGAATTGAATAAAAGCTATGGATATCTCTGGTGGCTAAATGGGAAAGAAAGTTATAGACTCCCACAGTCAACGGCACAGTTTTCTGGGACTCTTATCCCAAATGCCCCATCAGATTTGATTGCAGGACTAGGAAAGGATGATCAGAAATTATATGTGATTCCCAGCAAAAATATGGTAGTTGTAAGAATGGGAGGTAATGGAGGAAGTGAATTATTAGGCCCTTCTGGATATGATAATAATTTATGGGGAAAAATTAGTGCACTTATTAATTAGCTTCGTAATAAATTTCAAGAATTGAAGCCAAAGGCTTATTTCCATTAATCACCTCTGAAATTTCTTTTTTGGTTTTATCTGAAAGTAATTTATCGAGTGGCTGATCCACTTTTAATATTTGAGGAAAAACAGCTGCAATTTTCTTATCCCAGACCTTATGGTAATTTTTAAGGTCGTCTGGATATACCGTTTTACGTTTAGTGCCTTCTTCGGCAGCCCTAAAAGGAGTTTCAATATTTAAATACCCGTAATCATCTGTTAATTGTTCGCCAGGATGAATATCCCGAATCGCTATTTCAAAATCGTAAGCTGTCGAAAGGCAGTTAGATTTAAAGCTATGATTTACAAAGCGACCATGATCCCAACAAAGAACAAAATTACCTTTACTATTTCGGTAGGTATAAAAATCTAAAATATCCTGATATAGCTTGTCGAGTTTTTGAAATTCTTTTATAGTGAATGTCCTATCTAGTTTGTCCAAAACCCAAGTAATAGTCCCTGCAGGGATAAATTTTGTTGCGACCACACCATGGCCAATTTCGTCGTTGATGTATTGTAATTGGGTATGCGGATGTATCATAAATAGCAAGTGATATTAAAATAAGCTGTAGTACTACACTACTAAAATCACCACTAAAGATAAAAATGCCAAAGGTTTAAAAAAATAAAGAAGTGTTAAACTATTTAAAAAAACTATCTACAAATTCAAACTTATTGAACACTTGCAGATCGTCAATTCCTTCCCCTACGCCAATGTATTTTACAGGAATTTGAAACTGATCGCTAATTCCAATTACAACTCCTCCCTTTGCGGTACCATCAAGTTTGGTTACTGCCAATGAAGTTACCTCGGTGGCGGCTGTAAATTGTTTTGCCTGTTCAAAAGCATTTTGGCCTGTAGAACCGTCCAGCACTAACAAAACATCATGCGGGGCATTTGGAACGACCTTTTGCATTACTCGCTTTACTTTAGTGAGCTCATTCATAAGATTGACTTTATTGTGTAAGCGACCTGCAGTGTCAATAATGACTACGTCTGCGTTTTCAGAAACCGCACTCTGTAAAGTATCAAAAGCTACACTCGCAGGATCACTTCCCATGTCCTGTTTTACGATAGGAACGCCTGTTCGGTCTGCCCAGACCTGCAATTGATCGATGGCAGCCGCTCTAAAGGTATCTGCAGCCCCCAGCACTACTTTTTTTCCCGACTTTTTAAATTGATTTGCTAATTTCCCGATGGTGGTTGTTTTTCCAACACCATTGACACCCACCACCATAATAACATGAGGTCCTTTTTCGTGTACAGGCACTTCAAAATGGGTTGCATTACCACTATCGACCTCACTCAACAAGCCAGCAATTTCTTCGCGAAGAATTTTATTTAATTCGTCTGTCCCTACGTATTTATCTTTTGCAACACGAGCTTCAATTCGTTCAATCACTTTTAAGGTTGTGTTTACACCTACATCACTGGAAACCAATACCTCTTCCAGATTATCCAAAACATCATCATCAACCTTACTTTTCCCTGCTACTGCTTTGGACAGTTTATCGAAAAAAGTATTTTTTGATTTTTCTAATCCTTTGTCTAAGGTTTCTTTTTTCTCCTGATTAAATATTTTTTTAAAAAAGCTCATGTTAAAAATTTATACGTTGATGAATAGAGAAGTTTTTAGATACCGCTCAACTCGTAATTTATGCGTGAGGGATTGAGTACGTTACCATGTAACGACGAAAGCCCGACCCAGACCAAATCAATGTGAGCGTCTGGGACACGCCCAAAAATACAAAAAGCCACTCTCGTTAAAAAGTGGCTTCTTAGTAAATATCTTAACGCAGGTTATTGTTTGTTTAACCAGTCGTTTACTACGTCTGGAGCCATAATAGACTCTACAAATGTGTATGCTCCTGTTTTAGGCGATTTTACCATTTTAATAGCTTTGGTAAGACGCTTAGATCCTGTTTGTAACGATGCTACTGATTTCTTTGCCATGATAAATTTTATTTATCATTCCCACGAAAGCGGGAATCTATATTTATAATTACTTAATTTCTTTATGAACCGTCATTTTCTTTAAGATTGGGTTAAATTTCTTTAACTCCATTCTATCTGGCGTGTTCTTTTTATTCTTTGTTGTAATGTAACGTGAAGTTCCTGGTTTCCCAGACTCTTTGTGCTCTGTGCACTCTAAAATTACCTGTACTCTATTTCCTTTTTTAGCCATCGTAGTAGACTTTTACTGGTTTGCAATTATTTAGTCAAGTAGCCGTTTGCTCTTGCTTCTTTGATAACTGCAGAAATACCTTTTTTATTAATGTTTTTTAGTGCTGAAGTAGATACTTTAAGGGTAACCCATTTATCTTCTTCAGGAATGAAAAAACGTTTTTTAACTAAGTTTACATTAAACTTGCGTTTTGTTTTATTCATTGCGTGAGATACGTTGTTTCCAACCATTGCTCTCTTTCCGGTAAGCTCACAAACTCTTGACATTGCTTAAACTTTATAGTTATTTTAAAACAGGCTGCAAATTTAAGTAATATTATTGGTTTGCACAACAAAAGAAATTTAGTTTTTTGAAATTTCTTTTAATACCATTTCAAAGGCCTTGTTCACTGCTTTTTTTATGACCCTTTCTCGCGGCTTTCCAAAGCTAAATTTTTCACTTGTAATCCCTTGCGGACCAGCAATAGCAATACATACCGTTCCAACTTCGTCAAATCCATCTCCTTTGGTAGGACCTGCTATTCCTGTTGTAGACAATGCATAGGTGGTATCAAAAAGCTTGCGGCATTGTTTTGCCATAGCTTCAGCTACTTCTAGACTTACTACGGAATGCTCTTTAATCAAGCTCGAGTTGACTCCTAAGATGTCAGATTTTAAGGTAGTAGCGTAAGGGATAATTCCCCCTTTAAAATAAACTGAAGATCCAGCGATAGCTGTTATCTCTTGTGCAATGGAGCCACCAGTACAACTTTCAGCCAGGCTTAAAGTCGCATTTTCCTTTTGCAATATCTCTGAAATCTGCTCTTGAATGGTCGTTTCATCCTCATACCCTACTGCAATGTCGTCAAGCATAGTATAGAGTTTGTCCATTTGTGAATCTACCGATGCTACTAAGAAGTCATTATCATACCCTTTTGAAGAAAGTCGTAATCGAACTCTACCTAACGAAGGTAAATAAGCAAGTTTAATGGATGAAGGTAAAGCTTCCTCCCAACTAGTAATAATTTCTTGTATTTCACTTTCTCCTTTTCCGTAGGTAAGTAAGGTTTTGTGATAAATGAAAGGACGATTAAAATGATTGATAACTCTTGGCAGCACATCATTAGAAATTAAAGCCTTCATTTCGTAGGGAACTCCTGGAAGCGACACAAAGACCTTATGGTTGCTCTCAAACCACATTCCGGCCGCGGTGCCATGTTCATTATTTAGAATCGTAGCTTTGGAAGGCACCATTGCTTGTTGCAAATTAGAAGGTAACGGCTCTCGCTTGATGTATGTAGAAAATATATGCTTAATGTTTTTAAGTACTTCCGTATTTTCGACTAGGGTATCGTCAAAAAACTCACAGAATGTTTGTTTGGTAATA
This sequence comes from Jejudonia soesokkakensis, assembly GCF_042664795.1. Lineage (NCBI taxonomy): Bacteria > Pseudomonadati > Bacteroidota > Flavobacteriia > Flavobacteriales > Flavobacteriaceae > Jejudonia > Jejudonia soesokkakensis. The sequence goes on along the minus strand of NZ_JBHTBN010000005.1, from coordinate 178,702 downwards.
TCATCTTTGGTAGGCCCCAGTCCGCCAGTAACGATAATAAGGTCTGCGTTCTCTTTAGCATTGGTTAATGCCTTTAAAATATGAGTTTTATCATCTTGAACAGACGTTATTTGATACACCTGAACTCCAATTTTATTGAGCTCTTTACTTATAAAAGCTGAATTGGTATCTACAATCTGACCGATAAGAATTTCATCACCTATGGTAATAATTTCTGCCAGCATTAACCTGCAAAGTCTTTTTGAAGTTCTTCAATTACATGAGTCACTATTTCCATAACCCTATCCATATTATCTTGAATAGAAGCTACTTTTTTTGAGGTTTTGGTCCAATCTTCAATTGCTGCGATATCCTTTAAAACCTCAATTCCAAACATTTCGAAATTGGGTTTCATTTTGTGCGCAAATTGGTACGCCAATTCTTTATTGTCATTACCCACAGCCTCATTTAGCGCAGCCAAATCTGGAGGAATTTCTTCTAAAAAAGCCTGAGCGACTACCGCCATAAAATCTTCATCGCCCCCAGCGACTTCTTTTAAACTTTCTCTATTATAGTATTCTGCCATGTATTATTTAACTTTTATCGAAAAAACTTCTTCCTGTTCAATATATCCTGTTAGGATATCGTTAGGGCTTACTTTTCCTACTCCACTGGGAGTTCCTGTAAATATAACATCTCCTATCTTTAAAGTAAAATATTTTGAGATATATTCGATTAACGTATCAATTTTCCACAACATTAATGCCGTATTCCCCTTTTGCGCTACAGTATCGTTCTTCTTTAGGCTAAAATTTATGTTGTTTACATCTTTAAAAACACGCTTGTTTATATATTTACCTATCACTGCAGCCCCGTCAAAAGCCTTGGCCTTTTCCCAAGGCAATCCTTTTTCTTTTAATTGCGACTGAAGATCTCTCGCTGTAAAGTCAATTCCTAGCCCTATCTCGTCATAATATTTATGTGCAAACTTACGATCAATGTGCTTTCCTATTTTTTTAATTTTTACCAAAATTTCAACTTCATGATGTACATCGTTAGAAAATTCAGGGATAAAAAATGGTTGTTTTTTAAGAAGAATAGCAGTGTCTGGCTTTAAAAATAAAACAGGATGTTCTGGCCTGGCATTTTCCAATTCTTCAATATGATCGGTATAATTGCGTCCTACGCAGATAATTTTCATGTTAGAGCTTGGTATTGAGTTTACTTAATTTGATTCTGGTTAGCACTTTTTTTGTATATAACGGAAAGTCTGCATTGAGCAACCATCCAAAATAACCAGGCTCTTTTTCAAGCACCTCTTCTACTAATTTACCGCGGTGCTTTCCGAAGCTAAAAATCTCTTGTCCTTTTTTGTTGTACCCTATGTACCCTGCAAAATCTACATAGTTCTTATGTGCACTGTACGTAGCTAAAAAGGGAACGTCATTTTCGAGATCGTCATATCGGTCTAACTGCGATTTTAAAACTTCATAGGTAGCATTGGTATCTGCCTCTGCACTATGCGCGTTTGTCAAATCCTTGTCACAATAAAACTTGTAAGCTGCTTCCAGTGTACGTTTTTCTTTTTTATGAAAAATAGTTTGCACATCTACAGACATTGCTTTTTTGAGATCAAAATCAACCTCGGCTCTCAATAATTCTTCTGCTAATAATGGAATATCAAACCTGTTTGAGTTGTATCCTCCCAGGTCACTATCTTTTAAAAGCGCATGTACTTTGGGAGCCAATTCTTTAAAGGTAGGTTCGTTAGCCACCATCTCGTCTGAAATCCCATGAATTGCAGTTGTAGATGGCGGAATGGGTACCGTAGGGTTCACTCTCCAGGTAAAACTTTCCTTATTTCCATTGGGATGTACTTTTAAAATTGAAATCTCTACAATTCGATCCTGAGCGACATTTGTTCCAGTTGTTTCAAGATCAAAAAAACAGAGTGGTTTGCTAAGTTGTAATTCCATTGGTATAATTTATGCTGCAAAGGTAACAATTACTAAATTTGTGAATATGACACTTCGACTATTTCTATTCGGTTTTTTCTTGTTGACCTACGGAAACTTCTTTGGTCAGGGACTAGAGGTCCTTATCACTGAAGAAAAGAACGGAAAACGGGTCGAGTTATTTGCCGAAAATAAAACAAACGACACCCTTAATGTATTCTTCCTGATTAAAGCAGAAGGCTATCGCAGAAGTGCGGCCAAACCTGTTTTAAAAGACCTTCCGCCAAACTCAAAAGTTCCAATGACAACCCTTATAGAATTAGATGGAGAAGAATCTCAATACACCTACGACCTCATTATAAATAAAGAACGTAAAGACATTTCTATACAATTCACTCCCGAAACAAGGGATATTCGAAGTATTGTTCAGGATCGATTGGTTCTTTTTGTAGCACCTGGTTGCGATAAATGCACAGCACTTTCCGAAGCATTAACCGAAAAACGTATTACTCACAAAGCGTTTGACATTCATAAAGACCCAACCATGTATAGGCAATTTATGTCTTTTATTGAAAGGATGCTCACTTCAGAAACAAAAATTAAATTCCCTGTCATCTGGAATAATAACTATGCTATCTTTGGGTATGATGATTTAGAAACTGTAGTAAAAGAATTAGAAAGTGACTAATCTACACCTCTCTTTTTACGTCCCAGCTTTCTAGATAATCTGCCACCGCTTTTACAAATTGTCCTCCTAAAGCACCATTAACAACTCTGTGGTCATAACTATGTGACAAGAACATTTTATAGCGAATACCTATAAAGTCTCCATCTGGCGTTTCAATTACTGCAGGCACCTTTCGAATGGCTCCTAAAGCGAGAATACCTACTTGCGGCTGATTGATTATAGGCGTTCCCATGATGCTGCCAAAAGTACCCACATTAGTGACTGTATAGGTTCCTCCCTGAATTTCGTCAGGTTTTAATGCTCCATCGCGAGCACGACCCGCAAGGTCATTAACAGCTTTGCTCATGCCAACAAGGTTAAGCTGATCTGCATTTTTAATTACTGGAACAATTAAATTTCCGTCTGGTAATGCCGCTGCCATCCCAAGATTTATATTTTTTCGTTTGATAATCTTATCGCCATCAACTGCGATATTCATCATTGGAAAATCTTTTAATGCTTTTGCCACTGCTTCCATAAAAATAGGAGTAAACGTAAGGTTTTCACCCTCGCGTTTTGCAAAACCATCTTTTACTTTTTTACGCCAATTCCAGATATTGGTCACATCGGCCTCTATGAATGACTGAACATGCGCAGAAGTCTGTACACTTGCTACCATGTGATGCGCTATAAGTTTCCCCATTCGCGTCATTTCAATAATTTCGTCACCGCCATTTACAGAAACCGGAGCCTTTTGTGCAGGCGCTGGAGCTTTTGAAGTTTCTGGATTTTTAGCTTCTATAACCGTTTGGGGTTGTGACTGGGTTGCTGAAGAACCTCTATTTTCAAGATAGCTCAACATATCATTTTTAGTAACCCTACCATCTTTTCCTGTACCTTCAATCGAATCCATTTCGTCTTGAGAAATCCCTTCTTCACTGGCAATATTTTTTACCAAAGGAGAATAGAAACGATCTCCGTTGCTTTCAATTGCTTTGGTTGTTTCTTTTGCTGAAGCTACTGTTTCTTCAACGGCAGCAACTGTTTTTGGAGCTGGCGCGCTCATTTCATTATCTGAAGCTTCCGAAGTTTGGGTTGCTGAAGCTTCACCTTCAGTTTCAATAATAGCAATTGTTTGACCCACCTGTACAACAGCATCTGCTTCAAAAAGTTTTTCAACCAGAACACCCTCTACTTCACTTGGAACTTCGCTGTCAACCTTGTCGGTTGCGATTTCCAGCACTGCTTCGTCTGCCTCGATGGTATCTCCTACTTCTTTTAGCCAATTCGTTACCGTAGCCTCGGCAACACTTTCGCCCATTTTAGGTAGTTTTAATTCAAATCTTGCCATAATAAATTTGTCAACAAATTAAATGAAGTGCAAAATTAGTTAAATTTTAATCTATTCTTGTTTCAAATTTCTTAAAAAACGGTCACACTACCTTTTTCATCACTTTGGTCACTTCCTAAAATAAAGTTCGATTTTGGCGGACAGATTCTAAATTGATTGTTTCGATTTTTAAGTTGTTTCATCACTTGAAAAATCTGTGCATACGGCATGTATTCTGCATCAAAAATAAATAAGGTATTTCGAATGATCGAGTCCTGAAAAATAGCTTTTGATGAAGCTTTTAACGGACGTTCCATACTTTCTGAAAGTTTTTTTAGTAGTGAAAAGTTTTCGGTAAGCACTACGGTGTTTTCCAATACTACTGAAGTTTCAGAAGGAACACTACGTTTTTTTCCTTTTACTTTTTTTGCTACGGAAACTCCTATATTCACTAATGAATTTAAAACACCACTAGAACTGAAATGTTTTCGGTAGAAAATAGACATTGCTCCATAAAACCGCTCCAAATACAAGGCATCTTTTTGTGTACTTTCACCTTTATAGTGAAGCACACTGGTAGTGCCTAGGTAATAATTTTGGTATCCTGCCTGTGTAATTTTGTAAGACAGATCAATATCTTCTCCATACATAAAATAGTCTTCATCAAAGCCAAGTACCTCATCATAAACCGACTTTTTCAGAAACATAAATGCTCCTACAAGAACATCTACCTTTCCTTTTGAAGTTTCTCCAATTTTTCGCGCATAATAATGCCTTCCAAAACCCAAAAGTTTTAAAAATGAGACCTGAGGTGTTGGTAAATTTCGTTTACTTTCTGGTAGAAAATTACCTGTCCCATCCAAAAGGTAAACACCAATGGCACCAAGGTCTTCTTTAACTTCAGCAAAATGCAAACAGTCTAAAAAAGTATTTTCGCCCACAGCCGTGTCCGGGTTAAGAATACAAATATACCTGCCTTTAGCAACGGCTACTGCCTGATTATTTGCCTTACTGAAGCCTACGTTTTCTTTGTTTTCAATAAGTGTAACCTGAGGAAATAGCTTTTTGACCATTGCACAGCTATCATCTTGCGAGTTGTTATCGATGACAATAATTTCTGCCTCTATATTTTTTGTAGCCCGCTCTACACTTTTAATACACTGCTCTAAAAAGTAGCGTACATTATAATTAAGAATGACTACAGAGAGATTCAAGACCTAGTTGCTTTTAAGTGAAGATTCGAAAGGAATTCTGTTAATGATACTTCTTCCCAAAGTAATTTCGTCTGCGTATTCTAATTCGTCTCCCACAGAAATTCCGCGGGCAATTGTTGTTGTGATTACATCAAGCCCTTCAATTTGTTTGAATATATAAAAGTTTGTAGTGTCGCCTTCCATTGTAGAGCTCAATGCAAAAATGAGTTCATCGATGGTTCCTTCTTTTACTTTATTTACCAATGAGTTAATGGTCAACTCTCCGGGACCCACCCCATCCATAGGAGAGATTTTTCCCCCTAATACGTGATACTGTCCTTTAAAGCGGCTAGTATTCTCTATGGCCATTACATCACGAATATCTTCGACAACACACACAATACTTGCATCCCGGTTAGGGTTGGCACAGATTTCACAAAGCTGCGTGTCTGAAATATTATGACAATTACGACAAAAATTGATTTGATCGCGCATGGTATGCAAGGCGTTTACAAGTAACTCGGTATGTTGTTGTGGTTGTTTCAATAAATGTAGCACCAAACGCAATGCTGTACGCTTACCTATTCCTGGGAGTTGCGACATTTCATTAACCGCATTTTCGAGAAGTTTTGAAGAAAAATCCATAGAGCCTTTAGAAGCTGCAAGATAAAAAAAATGCTTCAGAAAAACGGCAGGTCTTTCTGAAGCATCATTCTAAAAGTTTTGTACTCTAATTCTTGATAAGTTTCTTAGTAACGGTACCACTTTCAGTATTTAATCTAATAAAATACGTTCCACTTTTTAAAGCAGCAATGTTAATTTGATGATTATTTACAATCGTCTCTTTAGCTTCGAAAAGAACCAGTTTTCCAGAAATATCAAATATTCTAATTTCTCCATCTAAAGGATTTCTAAGTGATAGTGAAATCTCATCATTTGCAGGGTTGGGATATACTACAATCGCATCTTCTATAGAAGAATCATCAACGCTCAACAATGTATTTACAGTTGGACTTACCCATAATCCACGACCATAAGTTGCAGCATAAAGCAACCCATTGGCTACATTTATTTCAAGTTCATTAATGATAACATTTGGCAGTAAATTACTATAAGGCTGCCAATCTGAAAATCTGTTATCAATATAAAAAATACCATAATCCATACCTACATACAACCCATCTTGACCATTATCGTCCCAGACTACTGACAGAGCGCTAAAATTAGGGAGATTAAATCTCATACTGGTCCATGATTGCCCGCCATCTTCTGAAACAAAAACCCTATTTGAGTTTGTTGTAGCTACAGCAACCTTATTAGGATTTGATGGGTGTACCGCAATTGAATTAATAGATCCTCCTGGGCTTGTCATTTGCACCCAATCTGTCGCTCCTCCATCTTCAGTTCTGTAGAATGCTCCTCCATTAGCACCATATATAATCTGATTGTTAGTTGGTGCAATTTTAAAATCATCTAAAGGAGAAGAAAATGTCTGGGAGATAGCTGTCCAGTTTGATCCTGAATTTAAAGATTTATAAATTCTATTGTAAGCTATGTATATTGAGTTATCAACAGGGTCTTTTTCAAATGATGGGACAAAGTTACCCTCAGGACTACTTGTAGGTAAATTTACATTTGAAGCTGTATTTCCACCATTTGAACTGCGATACATTCTTCCAAATTGTGTTGTACCAAAAATAGTATTATTGCTAGTATTTCCAATGAAGCCATCTCCACCATCTGCTCCAAGCCAATCTTTCCAACCAGTACCTTCTGTATACACTGAAGAGCCGTTATCTTGAGAACCTCCTGTAATTTTTTGTTCTGAGCCTTGTGCGATTCCAATTTTATAGAATTGTCTAATACCAAGTCCGTCTGTTAAATCTTCAAAGTATGAAACGTTTATAGGTCCTGAAGAGTTTGGTGTTTTAAAAACTCCTCCATCACTTCCTACGTAAATTTCTCCGTTAAAATATTGCATAAAGTCTATATCTGCATGACAATACCCAACATTAAAATTTTGAACATCAGGCAGAAACCAAAATGAAGAAAGTTGAAAGGTTACTCCTCCATCTAAAGAACGCCATGTTTGTCCTCCTCCCAAATGCACTTCATCAATATTTGTTGGGTGAACCACAATATCCATATCTCTTGGTGCTTGACCTCCACCACCAGTTCCATCTGAACTAAGATTTAGAAAATTACGTCCAGAATGACTCAATTGCGAAAATGAATCTCCTCCATCTAACGACTTAAATAATCCACTAAATCCTCCATTAAATGCTTGCAGTACATATACTATTTCTGCATCATCTGGTGAAACTGCAATCATTTTAGGTCCTGAATTAAATCCAGTATTCATCGTGGTGAACGTAGCTCCTCCATCTGTTGATTTATGGTACGAGCTTCCAGAAGCATAGACAATATTAGTATCGTCTGCTTTAAATTCTACATCATAACTTCTTGTATCATTGGTCACTTCAGTCCAAGTATCTCCTCCATCTATAGTTCTAAACAGACCTACATTTTGACTTGAGGCAAACATAATATCTGAATTTGTTGGGTGAATTAAAATTTTATTAATCAACGAATTACTTACATCTGCTATTTCTGTCCAAGTACTTCCTGAGTCTACAGACTTATAGATCAAACCACTACTTGAACCAAAGAAATAAGTCGTAGGGTTGTTAGGATCAATTGCAACAGAGTATACTCTTAAGTTTACAAAATTATCTCCTAAAGGAGTCCAATTTTGACCTCCATCTGCAGTTCTCCAGACCCCTCCGGTCTCTCCTCCAATAATAATTATATCTGTATTTGTTAGATCTACAGCTACTCCGGTAATTCTTCCTACCCCTGGGTTCCACCCAGATGTTGCATTATAAGATACCGGACCTAGAGTTGTCCAGTTATCTTGTAATAATTGTCGTTGTTGATTATTATTAAGAGTTACATTATATGCTTTTAAAGTTTCTATTCTTTCTGAATCTGGAGTTAAATATCCTTCATCGTTCATTAAACGTTTCGCCATATATTCCCACCGTTTAAATTGTTTATAACCAGAACCCTTTCCTTTATCCCGGTTCTCAAAATAAGCTTCGCCAACAGTCACTATTTCCTCAACACTAAAAGTTCCTTGATCAATCATTAATTGATAATCCTGAACTTGAGATGTCGCCGAAAATAAAAAAATGAAAAGGGATAAAAAAGTTAAACTAAATTTCATAACAGTAAGATTTATAGATAAATAAGATTGTAATTTTTAAAGTTTCCAAAAGTATTAAAAAATACCTTTCATGCAAGTGCTATATTCGTATTTTTACATACCCAGCCTAAGACGAGTTAATTATGGAGCCCTTACATATTATTTTGCTAATTGCCAGTTATTTTGGCGTTCTTATTTTAATTTCAATATTAACAAATAGAGGAGGAAGTAATGCCGATTTTTTTAAAGCAGGAAAGCAGTCTCCATGGTATCTTGTAGCGTTTGGAATGATAGGCGCTTCTTTAAGTGGTGTTACCTTTATTTCGGTTCCTGGTTGGGTTGAAGCTTCAAAGTTTAGCTACTTTCAAGTAGTACTAGGATATACAGTTGGATATGCGGTGATAGGCATAGTCCTACTCCCTCTTTATTATAGATTAAATCTTACCTCAATTTATACCTATCTGGAGGGGCGTTTTGGAAAAGCTTCCTACAAAACGGGAGCCTCTTTCTTTTTACTTTCTAGAATCGTAGGTGCAAGCTTCAGGCTTTATCTGGTGGCAATTGTATTACAAAGTTTAGTGTTTGACAGTATGAATGTTCCCTTCTGGGCAACAGTTTCGATCACAATTTTACTTATTTGGCTATATACCTTTAAAAGTGGCATTAAAACTATAGTATGGACAGATACACTCCAAACATTATTTATGCTTATAGCCGTAGGGGTGGCCATATATTATGTATCAGATGCTATGGGAATCTCTTCAGGAACTATTTTCAATTTTATTGCTGAAAGTGATTTGTCTCAAATTTTCTTTTTTGACGACTGGAAAAGTGGCGACCATTTTGTCAAGCAATTTTTAAGCGGAGCTTTTATCGCCATCGTAATGACTGGCCTTGATCAAGATATGATGCAGAAAAACTTGACCTGTAGAAATCTCAAAGACGCTCAAAAAAACATGTTCTGGTTCACGATTGTGCTTACTGTAGTAAATTTTATTTTTCTTGCTCTTGGCTTACTACTAACTGTCTATGCAGAGCAGTATGGAATAGATGCTCATAAAGATCAGCTTTTTCCAACCATAGCAACCCAAAGCGGATTAGGAATAGGTATTGCGATTTTCTTTCTATTAGGATTAATTGCCGCAGCCTATTCTAGCGCAGATAGCGCGCTTACGTCACTAACGACCTCATTTAGTATTGATATTTTAGATATTGAAAAAAAACACGAACCTACTACACAAATTAAAATTCGAAAACGCATTCATATCTTAATGTCCTTGGTGCTTATAGTAGTCATTATATTTTTTAACTACGCTATTGGAGATGCTTCTGTAATTGCAAAATTATTCACTTTTGCTGGATATACTTATGGTCCATTATTGGGACTTTACGCATTTGGATTATTTACCAATTGGAAAATTCGCGATTCTCTCGTCCCAGTTATTGCAATACTTACACCGTTTTTAGGATACGCTTTAAGTTTCCTATGCAGTTATCTTTTCCAGTTTGAATTTGGATTCTTTATTCTGGTACTCAATGGCTTCATCACCTTTTTAGGATTAGTACTGATTCGTACCCAAAAGAACTAAGGTACATGCTACCTCAACTTCAATATTTTCATGTTGAAGCATTTTGTAAAATTCAGGATTTTCGGTTCCCGGGTTGAATATCACACGATTTGGTTTTAGCGAGATGATATAGGTATAATATTCTCCTTGCCGTTTAGGACTGAGATATAATGTAACCGTATCGATATCTTCAAAAGACTCCTTTTCAGTAGTAATATCAACACCTGAAACCACACCCTTTCGAAGTCCAATGGCTTTCACCGTATGTCCATATTTTACAAGTCGGTTAATTGCTATATTGGAATACCGAGTAGACTTTAAGCTTGCACCAATCACTACTGTTTTTTTGTTTATCATCTTTTTTTTAGAAAAATACAATCTGACCACAGATAACTTTCAGAAAAGTATGTTAAAAGATTTATTGTCTGTAACAAACCCCAAACTGCTCCGTCTCTATAATAGAAATATTTCTTGCTTTACTGCGAATTTTTTTACGTTGATGGTTAGTGTTAATATTAGTAGTAGAGTAGTAAACCCAAGGTTCTAGACTTTGGGTTTACTTTTTTTAAAGTGTGTTAGAGTCTTGTTAAAAAAGTTAAATACTGAAACATATAGAGATCTATTACGTCTATTAAATAAACAAATCCCTGTTTTATAAATTATTTGAATTAGCCTTTAAAAATTTAATGTTACAGGTCACTATAAAAAAAGCCTCCCGTTTATTTCGGGAGGCTTTTTCTATTATTTCTTTTAAAAAATCTTACCATTTAATAATGACGCTTCCCCATGTAAAACCACTACCAAAAGCTGCTAAAACCACTACGTCATCTTTATTTATCTTCCCTTTTTCGACGGCTTCGGAAAGTGCAATTGGGATTGATGCTGCTGTCGTATTTCCATACTTCTGAATATTATTAAAAACCTGATCATCTCTCAATCTGAATTTCTTCTGAACGAACTGCGATATTCTCAAATTTGCTTGATGCGGAATCAACATATCAATATCTGAAGCTTCCAATCCGTTTGCAGCCAAACCTTCTTTAATTACTTCAGCAAAACGAACGACTGCATGTTTAAAAACAAATTGTCCATTCATGTACGGATAATATGGAATATTTTCTTGAGGATTATCTGCTATTATTTCTGGCACCCAGTAGTCTGTACTCGGCCCTTGCAATGACAATTCATCCTTGTGCTTACCTTCACTGTGTAAATGTGTTGATAGGATCCCTGAATTTTCTTCACCGTTTCTTGACAGAACTACTGCTCCTGCCCCGTCTCCAAAAATGACAGACACATTTCTGCTTCTGGTTGTAAAGTCCAATCCGCCACTATGATTTTCGGATCCAATGACTAAAATATGTTGATACATTCCAGTTCTTATAAATTGGTCTGCTACCGAAAGGGCATAGACAAATCCACTGCACTGATTTCTTACATCCAATGCTGGAACGGTTCGCATCCCCATCATTTCTTGTACTTGAACACCACCACCCGGAAAATACATATCTGGACTCAAGGTCGCAAAGATGATCATATCAATATCCTTGGGAACTAAACTAGCATTTTTTAAAGCCATTTTGGATGCTTTTACTCCCATAATGGAAGTTGAGTTGCCATCGCCTTTTTTAATATGTCTTCTTTCTTGGATACCTGTACGTTCCTGAATCCAAGCATCGTTTGTATCCATTAACTTTGAAAGGTCATCATTGGTAACTATATTTTCAGGAACATAATGTCCAGTTCCCGTAATTTTTGAAGTATACATTCGTGTGATTTAAGATGCGAAAGATACGTATAAGAGAGAACCAGTTAAAATATTTTCAACTCAGTTACTATGCATGCATACTAATTTATAAAACAAGAGAGGAAGCACCTCTGCCTCCTCTCTAAAAACAACCTAACCAATAAAATAATAGATAAAATTCTAGTGTTTCATAGCAATCTATTATCCCACTTAAGTAAGATAAATATACTTGTTCTGTTTAATATATTCTCTTAAAATTTAAACAATGTTGTGTTAAAAATAATCATAGATGACATCATGTCACAAAACTTACCTTGGTACTTTCTTTGACAAATAGATCTTAAAAGAAAATAAGTTTAACTAAATAAGATTCCCGATAACACGGGAAATATATTATGAGTACAGGAACCATTAACGTAGCGGTCGAAAATATCTTCCCGCTTATTAAAAAGTTTTTATACAGTGATCACGAGATTTTTTTACGTGAATTAATTAGTAACGCAACAGATGCAACATTAAAGTTAAAGCATCTCACCAATATTGGAGAAGCTAATGTAGAATATGGCAATCCCATTATTGAAGTAAAAATAGATAAAGACAAAAAACAACTTCATATTATCGATCAGGGCATTGGTATGACTAAAGAAGAAGTTGAAAAATATATCAATGAAATCGCCTTTTCTGGAGCTGAAGAGTTTATCGAAAAGTATAAAGATAAACAAGGTGAAGATGCAGGGATTATAGGACACTTTGGACTAGGATTCTACTCTGCTTTTATGGTCGCAAATAAAGTTGAAATCATCACTAAAAGCTATAAAGACGAACCTGCAGCACATTGGACATGCGACGGTTCTCCTAACTATACCTTAGAAGAATCCTCAAAAACTGAACGAGGTACAGAAATTATCTTACATATTTCTGACGATGAAACCGAATTTTTAGAAAAAGGAAAAATCACAGAACTTCTTACCAAATACAATAAGTTTATGCCTATTCCAATTAAATTTGGAATGAAAACTGAAACCCTTCCGAAGCCAGAAGATGCCAAGGAAGATGACAAGGCACCTACGCAAGAAGTTGACAATATCATTAATAATCCTAATCCGGCCTGGACAAAACAACCTACCGAATTAGAAGAGAAAGATTATGCGTCTTTTTACCGCGAATTATATCCAATGCAATTCGAAGAGCCACTTTTCAACATTCACCTAAATGTGGACTATCCTTTTAATCTTACCGGAATTTTATACTTTCCTAAGATGACTAATGACATGAATATCCAAAAGGATAAAATTCAATTATATCAAAATCAGGTATTTGTAACAGACAATGTTGAAGGCATCGTACCCGAATTTTTAACCATGCTTAGAGGAGTTATTGATAGTCCAGACATTCCTTTAAATGTAAGCCGAAGCTACTTGCAGGCAGATGGTGCTGTAAAGAAAATCTCAAGTTATATTACTCGTAAGGTTGCAGATAAGCTGAAAAGTCTCTTTAACGAGAACCGTGAAGATTTTGAAAAAAAATGGGATGACATCAAGATCGTTATTGAATACGGGATGCTTACCGAAGAAAAATTCTATGAGAAAGCACAGAGTTTTGCGTTGTTCCCAACAGTTGATGGCTCCTATTTTACATTTGAAGAACTAAAAGATAAGATTAAAGATAGCCAGACTGACAAGGATGATAAATTGGTAATCTTGTATGCTTCAGATAAAGATGAGCAGCACAGTTATATCCAGTCTGCAAAAGATAAAGGATATGAGGTCTTGCTATTAGACTCTCCAATTATATCGCATCTAATTCAGAAATTAGAGAGTACAAACGAAAATGTAACCTTTACCAGAGTTGATGGAGATCATATTGACAATTTGATCAAGAAGGATGAGGAAGCTATTTCAAAACTTTCCGAAGAAGAAAAAGAAACCCTAAAAACATTTTTGACCGATACAATTCCTACTGAAAAATTCTCGGTACAATTAGAGGCAATGGACAGTTCTGCGAATCCGTTTATTATTACCGAACCAGAATTTATGCGACGTATGAAAGACATGCAAAAGTCTGGCGGCGGTGGCGGTATGTTTGGGATGGGCAACATGCCAGATATGTATAATTTGATTGTAAATACGAACCATGAGTTGGTTTCAGAAATTTTACATACCAAAACTAATAAGAAGAAAGAACGATTGGTAAATCAGGCATTAGACCTTGCGAAATTGAGTAAAAATCTTTTGAAAGGTGAAGAAATGACAGCGTTTATAAAACGTAGCTACGAGATGATAAAATAGAATATTGCTATTTTAAAATCCTGATACAATAGAAAATGAAATCCGTTTGCAGCCATGTAAGCGGATTTTTTAGTTCTAGGGGTTTCAATTAACTACGAATTAACCATTGTTTAATTCTAAGTGGTTATCTTTAAACAAAATTAAATACATTGAAAATTTTACTTACAGGTGCTAACGGATATATTGGAATGCGACTGCTTCCATTATTACTCGAACAAGGACATCAAGTAGTATGTTCAGTTCGTAACGTTAATCGATTGTCGGTTAGTCCAGATATTTTGAAAAAAATAGATGTGGTAGAGATTGATTTCCTTAAAGATGTCGAAATAGATAAACTACCCAAAGATATCGATGCAGCGTATTATTTGATTCACTCTATGTCTGCTTCTACTTCAGATTTTGATGAAAAAGAAGAACTTTCAGTAAAAAATTTTAACGCCTATTTAGCACCTACCAATTGCAAGCAAGTTATTTATTTGGGGGGTATTGTGAATGACAAAAATCTTTCAAAACATTTGTGGTCTCGTAAAAATGTAGAAGATATTCTCTACGAGGGGACCTCAAAACTAACTGTTTTAAGAGCCGCAATCATTGTAGGGAGTGGCAGTGCCTCTTTTGAGATAATAAGAGATCTTTGTGAAAAATTGCCTGTCATGATTACACCTAAATGGGTAAAAACACGTTGTCAACCCATTGCAATTCGAGATGTTCTAACCTATTTAACTGGTGTTTTAGGGAATGAAAAATGCTACAATGAATCCTTTGATATAGGCGGCCCCGACATCCTCACCTATAAAGAAATGATGCAGCAGTATTCAAAATTTAGAGAATTGCATCTAACCATTCTTGATGTCCCATTTATGTCGCCAAAACTTTCTTCATATTGGTTGTATTTTGTCACATCAACCTCATATAAATTAGCCTTAAACCTTGTGGACAGTATGCGGATTGAAGTTATTACAAAAGATAAACGACTTCAAGAGATTTTGGGAGTAACGCCTATTCCTTACCTGAAAGCCATAGAATTAGCTTTTAAAAAAATCAAGCAAAATCAGGTGGTCTCCAGCTGGAAAGATAGTATGATAAGTGGACGATTTAGAAAAGAGCTAAAAAAATATGTCGAAGTTCCAGACCAAGGATGCCTAAAGGATTCTCAAAAAATACAAGTAGAAAATCCAGATAAAGTATTGGAAAACATCTGGTCCATAGGCGGAAAACGAGGTTGGTATTACGGAACTTTTTTATGGAAATTAAGAGGCTATCTTGACAAACTCTTTGGAGGTGTTGGGCTTCGAAGAGGGCGAACCCATCCTACTAAAATTTATGAAGGAGATTCTTTAGATTTTTGGAGGGTCATATTGGCCGATAAGAAAGAACGAAGGCTCCTCTTATTTGCTGAAATGCGCGTGCCTGGAGAAGCGTGGTTAGAATTTTGTATTGACGAGCATAATGTACTACATCAAACGGCAACATTTAGACCTCGTGGATTATGGGGAAGATTGTATTGGTATACCATGTTACCTTTTCACTATTTTATTTTCGCAGGCATGATTAAAAAAATTGCTACGACGTGAGATGTGAATTTATAACTAAAATATTACAAATCTTTCTTCGGAAGAAAAACTTCTGCCATCATACAACGTGCACTTCCACCGCCACAGGTTTCTATGGTGGTCAAATCACTGCTTAAAATTTTACAATGCTTCTGAATAGCTTTTACTTGATCAGGTCGTAACGAACTTCTTGCGGCTTCACTCATGACCATATATTTATGGTTTTTTCCTTTAACCTGAAGCATGTTTCCCGCAAATTGATGCATCTGCTCTTCGGTAATAGTGATGATTTCTTTTTTCGATTCTTTTAGATGTTTAACCACGGTTTTCTTTTCATGTTTATCATCGATGGTATCAAGACAGATCACCGCAAAATTTTCGGCCAATGCCATCATGACATTGGTATGATAAATAGGAAGTCGCTGTCCATTTACGGTCTGATTAGCAGTAAAAATGACTGGATCACATTCAAAATCTTCACAAAATTCAATCACTAGTTCTTCATCTGCACGTGGTGAAATAGCACAATACACTTTGTTGTGAACTCGGTCTAATAAGAGGCTTCCTGTGCCTTCCATAAAAAAGCCTTCAGCTTCGGCTGCTGTATAATCCATGAAATTACCAATAACAAACCCTTCATTCTCCAGTCGTGTAATCACTTCTTCTCTTCTTTCTTTACGTCTGTTTTCGGCAAACATAGGGTACATTGCAATCGTTCCATCTTTGTGAAAACTCACCCAATTATTAGGAAAAATGGAATCGGGTGTGTCCATTTCAAGATCATCATGTTCAACAATTACATGTACGCCAACACCTTGAAGTTTTTCTACGAAAGCATCAAATTCTGCTTGCGCTTTTTTATTAATTTCAGCATTTTTTATATCTAAATCTTCCTGAAAGAAATTATTAACAGCTGTCTCTTCGTTCATACGAAAAGCAACTGGACGGATCATTAAAATGGTATCTGTGATTTGAGACATAAGCTTCTAGAATTCTGAGCTGCAAAAATACTACTTTTAGTTTTTGAAATAGGAAAATAAATAGAAGGCTGTGAAAATAAATTAAGGCTACTAATCTCTTCGTAACGGCATGGTAGAACAACGAAGTAATCCTTCCTGTTTAGAGATTTCGAAGTAGGGCACTTCTTCTACTGTGAAGCCCTGTGAGCGAAGCCATTTGTTTAATCTTGTGAAGTTTCTTTCAGAAATTATGACCTCTTCAGAAATAGAAAAAATATTACTATTCATGTGGTACATTTCAGTTTTATCAATATGAAAGCAGTTATCTTTTCCGAAGAAATCAACCAACCATTCATACTCCTCTTCTTCCAGAAAACCCCGTTTGTGAATGATGCACTTCCCTTTCCCTATAGGCTGGAAGCAGCAATCCAAGTGTAAAGCATTATCTTCAGGAATGGTACTTGATTTTCGAAGATTGAAGGATTTTATTATTTTCTGCGGAAAGAGCTCCTGCAAATAAGAAACTGCTGCCATATTGGTTCGTGCTGTAATATACTTTTCGTAGTCATCTTCTCTATACGTTCCTACAAAAATATAGTCACCATGCGGCATGACGTCGCCCCCTTCTATATGTACTTCTTCAGGGAATTGAATTCTTTTTTCTTTGGGAATTTGGGACCAAATCTTTTCTATGGCCGTAAACTCATCTTCCCTGTCTGGTAGTATATTCGCCTTAAAAAATTTGTCTTCAATTACAAATCCTATATCTCTAGTAAAGATTTGATTGTAGTCTTGGATAATTTCTGGACGGTACACTTCTACCTCATATTTTTTAAAAACAGCGGCCACTGCCTCCATTTCATCAATCATATCTTTTTCTACAGGATAGGTGCCTTTTTTAATATGTTGTGCAGATTTTGGATCGTAGGCATCTTCCAATTTTGGAGTAGGCCCATTACTTTTTGCGCTTCCTAAAATGACGGAACGAAGCCTTGAAAATTCGTTAGTAATATGCAATTCTATCATTTCGTAAATATACTATTTTGAGATAAAAGCACATAAAAAAAGCACTCGTAGGTACGAATGCTTTTATAAATTTTAGAAATACTAAATTTTATCTTTTTTCTATTGATTTAAAATCTCTATGAGTTTCACCAATATATACTTGTCTAGGACGACCAATTGGCTCTTTGCGTAAACGCATTTCTCTCCATTGAGCAATCCAACCTGGTAAACGGCCTAAAGCAAACATAGGAGTAAACATCTCTACAGGAATTCCTAGAGCTCTATAAATAATACCTGAGTAAAAATCTACATTAGGATATAGTTTTCTATCTACAAAGTAGGAATCTTCTAACGCTTCTTTCTCAAGTCCTTTAGCTATATCTAAGACAGGATCTTCTATACCAAGGCTCGATAAAACTTCATCTGCTGCTTTTTTTATAATTTTTGCACGAGGGTCAAAGTTTTTATATACTCTATGACCAAAGCCCATTAAACGAAAAGGATCTTCTTTATCCTTTGCTTTTTCCATAAATTTATGGGTATCTCCTCCATCTTCTTTGATAGCCTCCAGCATTTCAACTACCGCCTGGTTGGCACCTCCATGAAGTGGCCCCCATAGGGCATTGATTCCTGCTGAAAGGGATACAAATAAACCAGCATGTGAAGAACCTACAATTCGTACTGTTGAAGTAGAACAGTTTTGCTCATGATCTGCATGAAGGATCAATAACTTGTCAAGCGCATTTGTTACTTTTTCATCTACACTATAGTTTCCATTAGGGCGATTGAACATCATTTTATGAAAATTCTCTACATACCCTAGCGAATTATCACCATAATCTAAAGGTAGGCCTGCTCTTTTTCTATAAGCCCACGCTGTTAGCACAGGAAATTTTGCAAGCACTTTTACAATCGCATTATACATTTCCTCTTCACTATCTACATTAACTGAAGACGGATTAAAAGCAACCAAAGCCGAGGTCAATGAAGATAACACTCCCATAGGATGTGCTGATTTAGGAAAACCATCTAGTATTTTCTTTACGTCTTCATCTACATGAGATTGAGCCTTAATATCATTATGAAACTTTTCTAATTGCCCTTTTGTAGGCAACTCACCAAAAATTAATAGATATGCTACTTCTAGAAAATCTGCTTTATCTGCCAATTCTTCAATAGAATAGCCACGATATCTAAGAATTCCTTTTTCGCCATCCAGAAATGTTATTGCACTTTCACAAGAACCCGTATTTTTATATCCTGGATCCAACGTAGTGATACCACCAGTGGCAGCTCTTAACGTTTTTATATCGATTGCAATTTCATTTTCGGTACCTACCACTAATGGAAATTCATATTTCTTCCCATCAATCTCGAGTGTAGCTATTTTTGACATATTTTAATTTTGGTGATTTAAATTTTTCAGAACTGCTAAATTACAAAATATCAGACGATTTTTTTAACAAATGACTCCCTTAGTTAGGTTAAATAATCCTTAAAAAATGTAGCGCTCCTATTAGTACTTTTAATACATTCCGATTTTACCTCTTTAATATTATGATTTCTTTAATTGACCTGCTTTCTTATTTGTAATATTTTTAAGTCTTAAAACTGCTGAATGGAATTTCAAATACTAACCGTTTTTATCATTTTAGCTGTTACTATTTTACTTTTTGTAACAGAATTATTTCCTATAGATAAAATTTCATTTTTTATTATTGTAGCGCTTATTCTGTGCGGTTTAACCACCCCTCAAGAAGCTATTAGCGGTTTTGCAAACCCAGCCACCATAACGGTGCTATCTCTTATGATTTTAGCGATTGGTTTGGAAGAAAATGGAGTGATTCAGTGGCTTACCGATGTCATAAAAAAATTAAAGATTTTACCATTGCTGCTAATCACGCCAGCTTTTATGGTCATTTCAGCTGGTATTTCAGCTTTTATAAGTACTACTGCGGTAGTCATTATCTTTATTAAGATCGTATCACAGTTGGCTGAAAAATATAATTTTTCCGCAGCAAAACTTTTAATGCCAATCTCTTTTGCAGGTATTCTCGGCGGAAGCTGCACACTTATGGGGACTTCAACGAACTTATTGGTAAATCAGATCGCATTGGATTTGGGTGCTGATAAATTTAGTTTTTTTGAATTTTCAGCTATTGGAATAATCTTACTAGCTATTGGAGTTGTTTATATGATGATCGCCTCAAGGTGGTTGCCTAAAGATAAGGCAGCCGATTTCGAACATGAATATGCAGTTGAAGAATATGTCTTTACGGTTTCGGTTGACAAAGATTCTGAATTGATTGGAGAACGTCTAGAAGATATAGAATTTCTAAACTCAAATGGCACCTCCATTATCAAACTTATTCGGGGTCAACATACCATCAACGCCCCGGGAAGGTATATAAATTTGAAAGAAGGTGACAATTTGGTTTTAATGAGTGATATTGACAACCTAGGTGATATAAAAAAAATTGAAGGTTTTAAGTTTCACGATAACAAAACAATAGAAATTGAAGAGGAGAGTGACAATAAGAAATCTGAAAAAGAGTTCACCTTACGCTATGTAGAATTATTGGTGTTACCTGGTTCTAAACTATTGGGAAAAACCATGAAAAACCTTCGGAACATGTCTCTTGAAGGGGCATTTCCCATAGCTATCAAAAAACGTAAAAATCTTCGGAATACTAAAGAACGTTTAATTCGAAAAAACATTCAGGAAATAAATATAAAACCTGGAGATCGTATTCTACTGGAACTACAAGAAAAAAACATTTCGCAGCTGTACAACATTGAGAACACAGCCATTCTTAATCAGCACGACTCTACACCAACAATCCCTACTTCCAAAAAGCTAATTACAAGTCTTATATTATTAGGAGTCATTGCAATTGCAGCATCTGGATTAACCACTATTTTAACGGCTTCACTTATTGGAGTTGCAAGTTTATTACTAACCAAATCTATTTCACTAGAAGATATTTATCACAAAATAAACTGGCAGATTATCTTTTTGCTGGCTGGAATGATTCCGTTGGGAATTGCGATGAATAATAGCGGGACAGATCTCTGGATCTCAGAAAAATTATTAGCATTACTGTCTGACCAATCTCCAACGATTATTTTGGCTATTATTTTTGGGTTTACAATGCTAATGAGCGGAACTATCTCAAATAATGCGACGGCTATCATCATGACCCCTATCGCAATTTCTGTGGCGATGGGACTTGATCTACCCCTAAAACCATTTATTCTAGCCGTAATGTTTGCAGCTAATTTTAGCTTTTTTACACCGGTGGGATACCAAACCAATGCGTTGATTTATGGTACAGGCATTTATTCATTTAAACACTTTTTAATTATAGGAGGAATTTTATCCATATTGCTTTGGATCGCTGCAACACTTTTATTATCAACATTACTTACTTAACTTTATACTATGTTTTTATTTCAAGAGGCTGACATAGCAGAACGATTATTGACCAAATTAGACGGGTGGTGGGATGCATTTATATTACGTTTGCCCAATATTGGAATTGCTCTTGTTGTACTCTTCATTTTTTATCTCATTGCAAGAGGCGTACATTCTTTACTAAAAAAGATTTTGCGTCGCTATATGAAAAATCAATCCATACGTCGCATTGTCGCTAAGATTGTATACGCACTTATTATCATTATTGGGTTCTTTTTGGCATTAGGAATTATGGATCTTAATAAGGCTTTAACCTCTGTTCTTGCAGGCGCAGGAGTTGTTGCCCTTGCTATAGGACTTGCATTACAAGGAACACTGTCAAATACTTTTTCGGGGATCATGCTCTCCTTTTTACCCAGAATTAGAATAGGTGATTATATTGAAACCGAAGAACACGCAGGTTTTGTACATGAAATAAGCTTACGAAATCTTGTTTTGAGACGTCCCGACAACCATTTTGTGATTATGCCAAATTCAAAATTTATTGAAGAACCTTTCGTAAATTTTTCTTTGGTTACCAGAGCTCGTATTTCTGTTTCAAGTCGTGTCCCCTTTGGGAGTGATCTAGAAAATATTAAAAAAATGGTTACTGATCTTATAACTGAAAAATTCCCACCCAATCCAAGTGAAAAAATTGAATTTTATTATACCGAGTTTGGTGATAGTGGCATTCATTTTATGACACGATTCTGGGTCGATTATGTAAAGAAAAGTCAAATGTATACCGCACAGGATCTCGCTATTATCTATATCAATAACTTATTTGCCGAACATGATATTCAAATACCATATCCAGTACGCGAACTAACAACAAAGGCCCCCTTAAACGCTAACAAAGAATAAAATTGTATCATGGAAAATTACAGAAAAGTAAATAAACTTATTGCTAAACATACCGATGTCCATAAGGAATATATTGATAGTTTATCTTATGTAAAAGACACCTCTTTATATGCTCTTCTTAGAAAATTAGCTGATAAACGGAGAGTCTTCTCTTTAGAGCTTACAGCCATATCAAGTATGATATATCCAGATCAACCCATAGATGTTGAAGGAACTTTTGCAGGGGCTATGTCTAGAGGTTGGCTTGATCTTAAGGCTTCTATTAACTTAGAAGACGACAAATCAATTCTGAAACATTCACTAGAGGCTGAAGAATATGCTCAAACAGCCTATACGGCTCTATTGGAGCAAGAAAATCATACTCAAAAATCTATTGATGTATTTAATAAACACTTAAATACGATTGCGACTTCAATAAAAGAGCTTCACACCCTAGAAGAATTATTGTAAATTCTATATTTTAAAGGTCTTTCTACCAGGGTAATATCCAACATTATCTAATTGCTCTTCAATACGAAGCAGTTGATTATATTTTGCCATACGGTCACTTCGGGAGGCAGAACCCGTTTTAATTTGTCCACAATTTAATGCTACCGCGAGATCTGCAATTGTGTTATCTTCAGTTTCACCGCTTCTGTGTGACATAACCGAAGTATACCCGGCATTGTGAGCCATATTTACAGCAGCTATGGTTTCTGAAAGTGTTCCAATTTGGTTTACTTTAATGAGTATAGAATTCGCAATATTTTCAGAAATACCTCTCGATAGTCTTTCTACATTTGTAACAAAAAGGTCGTCACCTACCAACTGTACTTTTTTGCCTATTTTTTCAGTAAGGTACTTCCAGCCTTCCCAATCATTTTCATCCATACCGTCTTCAATTGAGATAATGGGATATTTTTCTGAAAGTTCTGCGAGATAATCCGCCTGCTCCTTACTACTTCTTACTTTTCCGCTATCGCCCTCAAATTTTGAATAGTCATACTTTCCATCACTATAGAATTCTGCTGCTGCACAATCTAATGCAATCATCACGTCATCTCCAAGGGTGTAGCCAGCATTCTTGGTGGCTTTTGCAATCGTATCTAGTGCATCCTCGGTGCCATTAAGTGTGGGTGCAAATCCGCCTTCATCCCCCACAGCGGTACTTAAATTTCTATCGTGTAATACTTTTTTCAAGTTATGAAAGATCTCAGATCCCATTTGCATAGCATGGGTAAAACTTTGAGCCTTTACTGGCATGACCATAAACTCCTGAAACGCAATAGGCGCGTCACTGTGAGAACCACCATTAATAATATTCATCATGGGTACCGGAAGCGTTTTAGCACTTACACCACCAACGTATCTATACAAAGGTAATCCCAACTCATTCGCAGCAGCCTTTGCACATGCTAAAGAAACTCCAAGTATAGCATTGGCTCCTAATTTTGATTTATTTTTTGTTCCGTCCAGATCAATCATGATTTGGTCTATCTGTGCTTGTTCAAAAACCGAAACACCTAAGAGAGTCCCTGCAATTTTTCCATTGACATTCTCGACAGCTTTAAGTACTCCCTTACCCATATAGGCATCGCCTCCATCACGCAGTTCTACAGCTTCATGTTCGCCAGTAGACGCTCCAGAAGGTACTGCTGCACGACCCAAATAACCATGTTCTGTAATGACATCAACTTCAACGGTTGGATTTCCTCTTGAGTCAAAAATTTGTCTTGCTCGAATGTCAATAATGATACTCATAGTTATTTACTTTTTAGTTATTTGTTATTTTTAATAAGTTCTTTCTAAAAAAACACCTCCCCTTAAAGGGGAGGATATTCTATAAATTTTTAAGCGGTTTCTAACTTATGCTTTTTGATACTTGCCACAAACTCATCGAATAAGTAGGAAGCATCGTGTGGTCCGGGACTTGCTTCAGGATGGTATTGCACAGAAAAAACTGGCTTACTTTTCATTCGGATTCCCGCTGCTGTTTTGTCGTTTAAGTGAACATGTGTAATTTCTATATCATCATGTTGTTCTGCTTCTTCTCGATTGATAGCGAATCCATGATTTTGAGACGTTATTTCACCTTTTCCAGTAATCAAATTTATAATAGGGTGATTAATCCCTCTGTGTCCGTGGTGCATTTTATAAGTAGAAATACCGTTTGCCAATGCTAGTATCTGATGTCCTAAACAAATTCCAAAAAGTGGTTTTTCAGTAGCAATGATTTGTTTTGTAGTTTCAATTACTTCGGTTAAAGGTTCTGGATCTCCAGGACCGTTTGACAAGAAATAACCATCTGGATTAAAATCCTGTAATTCTGAAAATGAAGCATTGTAAGGAAATACTTTTATATAGCAATCTCTTTCAGCCAAATTTCGAAGAATGTTCTTTTTAATACCAATATCTAATGCTGAAATTTTAAAGGTAGCATCTTCCTTTCCGAAGAAATAAGGTTCCTTGGTAGAAACTTTACTCGCTAGCTCAAGGCCGTTCATGTTTGGCACTTCTGCTAATTGCTTTTTAAGGTTTTCTAGGTTGTCAATTTCAGTAGAAATTACAGCATTCATCGCACCATGATCCCGGATGTAATTAACTAGGGCCCGTGTATCCACATCGCTAATCGCAAGCACACTATTTTTGTCTAGAAATTCTTCGAGCGTTCCATCTGAATCTGCTCTAGATGCATGATAGCTGAAGTTACGACAAATCAAGCCAGCTATCTTTATACCTTCAGATTCTACTTCTTCATCATTGACACCATAGTTTCCTATATGTGCATTGGTAGTAACCATGAGCTGACCGTAATAAGAGGGGTCTGTAAAGATCTCTTGATAGCCAGTCATTCCAGTGTTGAAGCAAACTTCACCAAAAGCACTTCCTTCTTTTCCTCCTACGGCCTTTCCGTAGAAAATAGTTCCATCTGCTAATAAAATAAGTGCGGGTTTTCGAGTCTGATATTTCATAATATTGAAAAGTTTGACAAAAATAGCAAATTTATGACGGAATAAACTATGATTGAAAAAGCTTCTTTCAACAAAAAAGGAGGGTTTTTAACACCCTCCTTTTATAAACTATATTAATCTTTTAACTACAACTTAACAAACTGTTTTGTTGAAACTCCCACCGAACTAAGTAATTGAATATAATAACTACCAGAAGGAAGATGAGAAACATCTAGTGATGTTTTATTTTCTAGGGTATTAATGACGAGTTTTCCATCAATTGAAAATACTTTTAAAGACATTAGTGGACTATCCGTTTTTATATGAATAGTCTCTGTAGTTGGATTAGGATATAACGCCCATGAATCTAGATCAAATTCATTTATAGCAAGTTCTGCGGCTTCAAAACGAAAAACTGTGCCATCTGGAATCGCAGCGCTTAAACTTTCCCCATCATATTCGTCTCCTGGCTGATAAACTGTTAGTTCCGGATTTAAAGGATCGCCTGAAATGACATAAGCATAATCAACTAGCATATCATTATTAATATCAATGGATGAGAATAACCCAACATTTGGCCCTAATAATCCTTCAAATGACTCATCTGGATTGTTTATTTCATTTGGACCATATCTATACTCTATAGCATTTGTTCCTTCGTATAACCATACTTGAAAGTTCATAAAATCATTTTGTGTGGAGTCTTCGAAAAAACCAGCATTGTTCCATTCAATTTTAAGTATTCTACTTCCAGCATCACCTTCAGTTTTGTAAGATAAAGGAGAAGTTGAGGCGCTACTATCGAACCTACTAACAATATCTTGCCCAATAGGAATAAAAATAGGCAAAATACCATTTCCAGAAGCATTTGAAGAGAGCACTCCTCCAACACTCCAATCTACTATATAAATAGTATTGAAAGTATGTGTGCTTATGGAAAATTCAAAGTCAATAGGAATAATAAATTCATCATCATCCCAGAATTCACTATTATTTAATGAGGTACTTTCAGTTAGATTTGAGTAAGGTTCATTAAAGCTTGAGAAATTAAAGTTTTGAGAACTCATGCTTTTACATAGAAAAGCAAAAAAAAGGATAAGTAATTTGTTTGTCATAAGGTATAGTAATTAAATTTTTAAAAAATGCACGCAAATTAAATTTAAAATTCAATATCAAATAGCCAATATATTCACAAAAAAAAGGGATGAGTTAAAACTCATCCCTTGGTATTTATTGTTAAATAGAATTAATCTATTCTTCTTCTTTTTTAGCTTCTTTAGCTTTTGTTTCGGTAGGTGTTGCTGCAGCAGTTTTAGAACCTCCGCGACGACTACGACGTGTAGACTTCGTTTTAGTAGCTTTACCTGCATTGTATAACTCGTTGTAATCAACAAGTTCAATCATTGCCATATCTGCATTATCTCCTAAACGGTTTCCTAACTTGATGATACGTGTGTATCCACCTGGGCGATCTGCTATTTTTACAGCTACATCTCTAAACAATTCTGTCACTGCCTCTTTTTGACGAAGGGTAGCCATAACGATACGACGATTATGAGTTGTATCTTCTTTTGACTTTGTAATCACAGGCTCCACGAACTTCTTCAACGCTTTTGCTTTGGCAACGGTTGTGTTAATTCTCTTGTGCTCGATTAGAGAACAAGCCATGTTTGCCAACATAGCTTTTCTATGCGCAGTTTTTCTTCCTAAGTGGTTTATTTTTTTTCCGTGTCTCATGACGTTTCTATTATCATCTTGCTACCAAATCCAGAACAGTAAGCTCTGGAGAGCAAAATATGATTAATTAATCTTTATCTAATTTATATTTTGAAAGATCCATTCCGAAGTTAAGACCTTTAACGTTTACTAACTCTTCAAGTTCTGTTAATGATTTTTTACCAAAGTTTCTAAACTTCATCAAATCATTTTTGTTGTAAGAAACTAAATCTCCCAGAGTATCGACTTCTGCAGCTTTTAGGCAGTTAAGTGCACGAACAGAAAGATCCATATCCACAAGTTTTGTCTTTAATAATTGACGCATGTGTAATGATTCTTCATCATATGTTTCAGTTTGTGCAATTTCGTCTGCCTCCAAAGTAATACGCTCATCACTAAATAACATAAAGTGGTGAATTAGCGTTTTAGCAGCTTCTGTTAATGCATCTTTTGGATGGATTGATCCATCTGTAATGATTTCAAAAACTAATTTTTCGTAATCGGTTTTCTGCTCTACACGGAAATTTTCAATGCTATATTTTACATTTTTAATTGGCGTATAAATCGAATCAGTAAAAATAGTACCTAAAGGAGCATTTGCTTTTTTATTCTCTTCGGCAGGAACATATCCTCTTCCCTTCTCAATGGTAATTTCGAAGTTCATATTTACCTTAGAATCCATATTACAAATCACCATTTCTGGGTTTAACACCTGAAATCCTGAAATAAATTTCTGAAAATCTCCAGCAGTTAATTGATTAGAACTATTTACTGAAATTGTTACCGTTTCATTATCGATTTCATCAATTTGTCTTTTAAAACGAACTTGTTTTAAATTTAAAATGATTTCTGTCACATCTTCTACTACACCTGCAATCGTTGAAAACTCGTGGTCTACTCCTTCGATACGAACCGAAGTAATTGCAAATCCTTCTAATGAAGAAAGTAATACTCGTCTTAATGCGTTACCTACTGTTAGTCCGTAACCTGGTTCTAAAGGGCGAAATTCGAATTTCCCTTCAAAATCGGTTGAATTAATCATGATAACTTTATCAGGCTTCTGAAAGCTAAATACTGCCATTTTTTTCTTCGTTTTAATTGTTATTTAGTTGCGCGATTTAAAAGTTTGAAGAACACTATAAATCCTTTGGCTAAATACCAATATTATTATTTTATTATTTAGAATATAATTCGACGATAAACTGTTCGTTTATGTTCTCTGGGATTTGAAGACGTTCAGGAATCGCAACATACGTTCCTTCTTTCTTTTCTGAATTCCAAGAGATCCACTCATATACATGACTTGCATTCGATAATGAGTTTTCGATAGCTTCAAGAGATTTTGACTTCTCTCTTACCGCTACAACATCTCCAGCTTGTAACTGGTACGATGGGATGTTTACTTTTTCACCATTTACAGTGATATGTCTGTGAGAAACTAACTGTCTAGCAGCTGGACGACTTGAAGCAATACCCATACGGTACACAACGTTGTCTAAACGTGACTCACATAACTGAAGCAAAACTTGTCCTGTAATTCCAGGAGCAGCTGTTGCTCTTTTAAACATATTTCTGAACTGACGCTCAAGAATACCATAGGTATACTTTGCCTTTTGCTTTTCAGCTAATTGGATTGCATATTCAGATTTTTTTCCACGACGACGGTTATTACCGTGTTGTCCCGGAGGGTAATTTCTTTTTTCGAACGATTTATCTTCGCCGAAAATAGCCTCACCAAACTTACGGGCTATTTTAGTTTTTGGACCAGTATATCTTGCCATTTCTAGTTGTTTTTGAAAGGAAACTTAAATTAAGGTCTTACGTTAATCCTCTAAGTTTTTATACCTTTCGATTGATATTTATTATGTACTACCAAAAGATGCCACGGGGCATCTTATTTATTTCTCTTATTAGAGCCTGCAAAGGTACTAATAAAAATAGAATTGATTCGCCCGAAGGCGAACCAATATAATTTGTTATACTCTACGCCTTTTTGGAGGACGACAACCGTTATGTGGCATTGGAGTAACATCAATGATTTCAGTCACTTCAATTCCAGCATTGTGGATCGAACGAATAGCAGATTCTCTACCATTTCCTGGTCCTTTAACGTATACTTTACACTTACGAAGTCCAGCTTCATGTGCAACTGCAGCACAATCTTCTGCAGCTAATTGCGCAGCGTAAGGAGTATTTTTCTTAGATCCTCTAAAGCCCATTTTACCGGCTGAAGACCAAGAGATCACATCTCCTTTTTTATTTGTTAACGAGATAATAATGTTGTTAAAAGAGGCCGTAATGTGAGCTTCACCTACAGACTCAATAACAACTTTACGTTTTTTCGTACTTTTTGCTTTTGGATTTGCTTTTGCCATAACTCTAGTGATTATTTAGTTGCTTTCTTCTTATTAGCAACAGTTTTACGTTTTCCTTTTCTTGTTCTTGAGTTATTCTTTGTACGCTGTCCTCTTAAAGGAAGACCTGCTCTGTGACGAATACCTCGGTAACAACCGATGTCCATTAAACGCTTAATGCTTAATTGAACTTCACTACGTAATTCACCTTCGATTTTGAAAGACCCAACAGCATCACGAATTTTTCCGATTTCATCATCGTCCCATTCGTTTACTTTTTTGTCTTTGTCAACTCCGGCTTCTTCCAATATACGCTCCGCACGGCTTTTACCGATTCCGAAGATATACGTTAACGCGATTACACCCCTTTTTTGTTTCGGGATATCTACACCTGCGATTCTTGCCATAACTTATCCTTGTCTTTGTTTGAACCTAGGGTTCTTTTTATTAATTACATATAATCTGCCTTTTCTGCGAACTATCTTGCAGTCGGCACTTCTCTTTTTTACTGATGCTCTAACTTTCATCTTAGTATCTGTATGTTATGCGAGCCTTTGATAAATCGTAAGGACTCATTTCTAATTTTACTTTGTCTCCAGGTAATAATTTAATATAGTGCATACGCATCTTACCTGAAATATGTGCAGTCACTACGTGGCCATTTTCTAATTCTACTCTAAACATTGCATTAGACAATGCTTCGATAATCGTTCCGTCTTGTTCTATTGCGGGTTGTTTGGCCATAATTATGCTACTGCTTTTCTGTTTTTACCAGACTTCATTAAACCATCATAATGACGATTTAATAAGTATGAATTAATTTGTTGCATGGTGTCAATCGCAACTCCTACCATAATAAGTAATGAGGTACCACCATAAAATAGTGCCCAACCTTGCTGTAATCCTAACAACTTAACTGCGAATGCAGGAAAAACTGCTATCAATGCTAAGAAGATAGATCCTGGCAAAGTTATTTGAGACATAATTCTATCTAAAAATTCTGCCGTATCTGTTCCGGGTTTAATACCAGGTATAAATCCTCCACTTCTCTTAAGATCATCTGCCATTTTATTGGTTGGAACAGTGATCGCTGTATAGAAGTAGGTAAATATGATGATTAAAACTGCAAATACAATATTGTACCACAATCCAAAAATATCACTAAAGTTTGCCTGCAATGTAGTTGCCCATTCGCTATCACTTAATCCTGCTACAGCAGAAGGAACAAACATAATTGCCTGTGCAAAGATGATTGGCATTACTCCAGAAGCATTTAACTTCAATGGTATAAATTGCCGTGCACCAAAAATATTCTTCTCATATTCTCCACTGGCTGTTCTACGTGCATATTGGACAGGGATCTTTCGAACTGCCATAACAAGTAGTACAGATAGAAGTATGATAACAAACCAGATAACCAGTTCGATTAAGATCATAATTAATCCACCATTCGATTCAAATACTCTTGCAGCAAATTCTTGAACAAAAGACTGAGGCAATGTTGCGATAATACCTACCATAATTAAAATAGAGATACCATTACCAATTCCTTTGTCTGTTATTTTTTCACCTAACCACATTGCAAAAATACATCCCGTCACTAAAATAGCCGTAGAAGAAATAAAGAACATTGGTGTCTTACCTAAAATAAATGCTTCGGCAGGAACTCCTAGTGCTTCTAGTCCAAAAAGATAACTTGGTGCCTGTACCAGACAGATACCAATCGTTAACCATCTTGTAATTTGGTTGATTTTCTTTCTACCACTTTCTCCTTCTTTCTGTAATTTCTGAAGATAGGGTACTGCAATTTGCATTAATTGTACCACAATCGACGCCGAGATATAAGGCATAATACCTAAGGCAAAAACAGAAGCGTTTGCAAAAGCTCCTCCTGTAAATGCGTTTAATAAACTACCTAATCCTCCACCTTCAAATTTTCCAGCGAATTCTGCTAATTTTGAAGCGTCAATACTTGGTAAAGTTACCTGTGCTCCAAAACGGTACACCAATAAAAGTCCCAAGGTAACCATGATACGGTTACGCAACTCTTCAATTTTAAAAACGTTTTTTATGGTATCGATAAATTTCATCGGTATGCTTTATTACAATGTTACTACTTCACCCCCTGCAGCTTCAATTGCTTTTTGAGCTGATGCAGTAAATTTGTGTGCAGATACTTTAATTTTTGCTTTCAATTCTCCTCTTCCTAAAATCTTTACCATTTCATTTTTACGAGCTAAGCGTAAGCTTACCATCGTATCAAAATCAAGCGTATCTTTAATTTTCTTATCGTCTACTAACTGTTGAAGTGTATCCAGGTTAACACCTTGATATTCTTTACGGTTTATGTTTGTGAAACCAAACTTAGGCACACGACGTTGCAATGGCATTTGTCCACCTTCGAAACCTAATTTCTTAGAGTATCCAGAGCGAGACTTTGCCCCTTTGTGTCCTCGTGTTGCAGTTCCGCCTTTTCCAGAACCTTGACCACGACCCACACGTTTACCTTGTGTTTTAACCGAACCTTCTGCTGGTTTTAAGTTACTTAAATTCATCTTTATATATCTTAAACAGTTTCTACTGAAACTAAATGTTGTACTTTATTTACCATACCAAGAATATTAGGCGTGTCTTCATGCTCAACGGTTTGACCCATTTTTCTTAGACCTAAAGACTCAAGTATTCTCTTCTGGTTCTGCGTGCGGTTAATTGCACTCTTTACCTTTGTTACTTTAATTTTTGCCATCTTGTTATCGTTTATCCTTTGTATAATTTTTCTAAAGAAATACCTCTTTGCTTTGCAACAGTTTGAGCACTTCTTAATTGTAATAATGCATCAAAAGTTGCTTTTACAACATTGTGAGGGTTAGACGATCCCTGAGACTTAGAAAGTACATCATGTACTCCAACTGCCTCCAATACCGCACGTACCGCACCACCTGCTATTACCCCTGTACCGGGAGCTGCTGGTAAAAGATTTACTCTTGCACCACCATACTTACCTTTTTGTTCGTGAGGTAATGTCGCTTTATTTAATGGGATACGAACTAGGTTTTTCTTAGCGTCTTCAATTGCCTTTGCAATTGCACTGGCAACATCTTTAGACTTTCCAAGACCTTGTCCTACTACTCCGTTTTCATCACCTACCACTACAATAGCTGAAAATCCAAAGGCTCTACCCCCTTTTGTTACTTTAGTAACACGTTGTACACCTACTAGACGATCCTTTAATTCCAGACCCCCTGGTTTTACTAATTCTACGTTCTTATAATCTTGATACATATTCTTAGAATTTTAAGCCGCCTTCGCGAGCTCCTTCAGCTAATGATTTTACTCTTCCGTGATATAGGTAACCGCCCCTGTCAAAACTAACTGTTTCAACACCTGCCTTTTGAGCTTTTTCAGCGATTGCTTTTCCTACTAATTTTGCTGCTTCAACTTTATTTGCTTTTGAAGCGTCAATATCTTTATCTCTTGAAGATGCAGCGGTAATTGTCTTTCCATTTACATCGTCAATAAGTTGTGCGTATATCTCTTTATTACTTCTGAAAACTGCCAAACGCGGACGTTGTTCTGTTCCAGAAATTGTCTTACGTATTCTAAAACGTAAGCGCTGTCTTCTATCTTGTTTTGATAATGCCATAACTCTATTGCTTATGCAGATTTACCTGCTTTTCTTCTTAATATTTCTCCTACAAACTTAATTCCTTTTCCTTTGTAAGGCTCTGGCTTACGGAAACCACGAATCTTAGCCGCAACTTGTCCTACCAATTGTTTGTCGTGAGAGGTTAATTTTACTATAGGATTCTTTCCTTTTTCTGAAATGGTTTCAACTTTCACTTCGGGTGCAATATCCAAAATGATATTGTGTGAAAAACCAACAGCCAAATCTAATTTTTGCCCTTGGTTTGAAGCTCTATAACCTACTCCTACTAGCTCTAATTGTTTTGTCCATCCATTTGAAACACCTTCAATCATATTATTGATTAAAGATCTGTACAAACCATGCTTTGCTCTGTGATCTTTATGATCTGTTGCACGCTCTACAATGACATCGTTTTCTTCCGTTTTAATTGTAACATCTGAAAACTCCTGAGTTAACTCTCCTAATTTTCCTTTTACGGTAATAACGTTGTCTTTAATATCGACCGTCACTCCTTCTGGAATTGTTACCGGGTTTTTTCCTATTCTTGACATTTCTTCTAGTCTTTTCTAATTAATAAACGTAACATAAAACTTCTCCACCTACGTTCTGATTAGCGGCTTGCTTTCCTGTCATTACTCCTGCTGAAGTAGAAACAATTGCAATTCCCAATCCATTTAAAATACGTGGCATCTCTGAAGAACCTGAATATTTACGTAAACCGGGTTTACTTATTCTTTGAATCTTTTTGATAACAGGATCTTTTGTAAGCTTATCATATTTTAAAGCAATTTTAATAGTTCCTTGAGGACCATTATCATCTTCAAATTTGTAACTTAAAATATACCCTTGATCAAATAAGATCTTAGTAATTTCTTTTTTTAGGTTCGAAGCTGGAACTTCCACAACGCGGTGCCCTGCTTTTACTGCATTTCTAACTCTAGTTAGATAATCTGATACTGGATCTGATGTCATTTGTTATTATTTACGATAATGGTTTTCGTTATTTTTTTAAACGAACCTACTACCTGTTTATACTTTGTTACCAGCTAGCTTTACGCACTCCTGGAATTAAACCTTGATTTGCCATTTCACGAAACATAACTCGCGAAATACCAAAAACTCTCATATACCCTTTAGGTCTTCCAGTTAATTTACAACGATTGTGTTGTCTAACAGGAGAAGCATTTTTTGGCAATTTTTGTAAACCTTCCCAGTCTCCAGCTTCTTTTAAAGCCTTACGTCTTTCGGCATACTTAGCTACCATTTTTGCTCTTTTAACCTCACGGGCTTTCATTGATTCTTTAGCCATCTCTTAGTTCTTTTTAAAAGGTAATCCTAATTCTTGTAATAAAGCTTTCGCTTCTTTATCTGTTTCAGCAGAAGTCACGAAAGTAATATTCATCCCTTCAATTTTCTTTACTTTATCGATATCGATTTCAGGAAAGATAATCTGCTCTGTAACTCCTAATGAATAATTACCTCTTCCGTCAAAACCTGTAGCGTTAATACCAGTGAAGTCACGTACATTAGGTAGTGCAGAGGTAATAAGTCTATCTAAAAACTCATACATACGCTCTCCACGTAATGTCACTTTAGCTCCAATAGGCATTCCTTTTCTAAGTTTAAATGTCGCAACATCTTTCTTAGAAATAGTAGCTACTGCTTTTTGACCAGTAATATTTGTCAATTCGTCTACAGAATACTCAATTAGCTTCTTATCTGCAACCGCAGCACCTACTCCTCGAGACACAACGATGCGCTCTAATTTAGGAACCTGCATTACATTTTTGTAGCCAAATTCATCTGTAAGAGCATTTGTTACTTTGCTCTTGTATTCTTCCTTAAGTCTAGGTGTATATGCCATAACTATAATACTTGATTCGATTTTTTAGAAAATCGTACTTTTTTACCATCTTCCATTCTATACCCTACACGTGTAGCATCTCCAGATTTTGGATCTACCAACGAAAGGTTAGAAATATGAATTGGAGCTTCTTTTTCTGTAATTCCACCTTGAGGATTTGCAGCACTTGGCTTCTCGTGTTTCTTTACAGTATTTACTCCTTCTACTATTGCTTTGTTCTTATCTGAATACACTCTTAGCACTTTCCCCTCAGATCCTTTATGATCTCCAGCGGTAACTACTACAGCGTCTCCAGTTTTTATTTTAAGCTTTCCCATCTTACTATCGTCTTAAAGCACCTCGGGTGCCAATGATACTATTTTCATAAATTGCTTATCACGAAGCTCTCTTGCAACCGGTCCAAATACACGTGTTCCTCTCATTTCCCCTTGTGGGTTCAATAAGACACAAGCATTGTCATCAAAACGAATGTATGATCCATCCGGTCTTCTTACTTCCTTTACGGTACGAACAACAACTGCCGTAGAAACTGCTCCTTTTTTAATGCTTCCATTAGGAGTTGCCTCCTTTACAGTAACAACAATTTTGTCACCAATAGACGCATAACGCTTCTTTGTTCCGCCCAACACTCTAATTGTAAGAACTTCTTTAGCTCCTGTGTTGTCTGCTACTCTTAATCTTGATTCTTGTTGTAACATTACTTAGCTCTTTCTAGGATTTCTACTAATCTCCAACATTTAGTTTTACTCATAGGTCGTGTTTCCATGATCTTAACAGTATCACCTTCGTTGCAGTCGTTTTTCTCGTCGTGTGCTACATATTTTTTCGTTTTTAATACGAACTTTCCATACATAGGGTGCTTTACTTTTTTTACTTCTGCAACAACAATGGATTTTTCCATTTTGCTACTAGTAACAACACCTACACGTTCTTTTCTTAAATTTCTTTTTAATTCTTCCATCTTGCAGTGGGTACTATTGTACGTCTCTTTTAGTTAGTTCTGTCGCAATTCTAGCTATCGCTCTTCTATGACCTTTTAACTGAATTGGATTTTCCAACGGTGTAATGGTATGAGCCATCTTAAGGTCTGTATACGCTTGCTTTCTGTCAGCAAGTGCTTCCTGTAAATCCGCTGTTGATGCTTCGTTTATCTCTGATTGTTTCATCTTTCAATAATTTTATTCTTGATAATCTCTTGATACAACAAACTTAGTTTTAACTGGAAGCTTTTGTGCCGCAAGGCGTAATGCTTCTTTTGCTGTTGCTACAGGAACTCCAGATACTTCAAATAATACTCTACCTGGTTTTACTACAGCAGCCCAATATTCTACAGCACCTTTACCTTTACCCATACGTACTTCAAGAGGCTTTTTTGTAATTGGTTTATCTGGAAATATCATGATCCAGATAGATCCCTCTCTTTTCATATAACGTGTAGCAGCAATACGTGCAGCTTCAATTTGACGTGCAGTCAAGAAATTTGAATCTAAAGATTTAATACCAAATGTACCGTAAGCTAACTGGTTACCACGACCAGCATTACCTTTCATACGGCCTTTTTGTTGTTTACGGAACTTTGTCTTTTTAGGTTGTAACATCTTCTGTTTTCTTTAAAAAATTACTTTCTGTTACGACGTGATTTATTACCACCTCGACCAGAATTCCCTTTTCCACCTTTTTTAGCTAAGCCAACAAGTGGAGAAAGTTCTCTTTTTCCATATACTTCACCTTTCATGATCCATACTTTAACACCCAATCTACCATACGTAGTGTGTGCCTCAACTAAAGCATAGTCTATATCGGCTCTAAATGTTGATAAAGGAATACGACCATCTTTGTACGACTCACTTCGTGCCATTTCAGCACCATTAAGACGCCCTGAGATTTGTATTTTAATTCCCTCTGCATTCATACGCATTGCTGCAGCAATTGCCATTTTTATTGCACGACGATATGAAATTCTGTTTTCAATTTGTCTTGCAACACTAGCTCCTACTAAAAATGCATCAAGCTCAGGTCTTTTAATCTCATGGATATTGATCTGTACTTCTTTACCAGTAATTTTCTTAAGCTCTTCTTTTAACTTATCTACCTCTTGACCGCCTTTACCAATAATGATACCTGGACGAGCCGTTGTGATAGTAACGGTTACAAGTTTAAGCGTACGCTCAATAATTACTCTAGACACACTTGCTTTACTTAAACGAGCGTGAACATATTTTCTAATCTTGTCGTCTTCGGCAAGTTTATCACCGTAGTCGTTCCCTCCGTACCAGTTAGATTCCCATCCTCTGATAATTCCCAGGCGATTCCCGATTGGATTTGTCTTCTGTCCCATTTATCTAGCTTTGTGTGTTATCGTTAGCTCCTAAAACCACTGTTACGTGATTAGAGCGTTTTCTAATTCTGTGTGCACGACCTTGTGGTGCTGGACGAAGTCTTTTTAACATCGTTCCTCCATCCACTCGGATTTCCTTAATAAAAAGATCTGCATCTTCTAATGAAGCATCTTCATTTTTAGCTTGCCAGTTTGCGATTGCAGACAATACGAGTTTCTCTAAACGTATTGAAGCTTCTTTCGAACTAAATCTTAATAAGTTAAGTGCTTTATCTACTTTCTCACCTCTAACTAAATCCGCCATTAAGCGCATTTTTCTTGGTGATGTAGGGCAGTTATTCAACTTAGCAAAGTATTGTGTCTTCTTTGCTTCCTTGATTGCTTCTGCTCTTTCTCTTTTACGAACTCCCATGGCCTATTATTTTTTACCTTTATTTTTGGCACCTGCGTGACCACGGAATGATCTTGTAGGTGAAAATTCTCCTAGTTTATGTCCTACCATATTCTCAGTAACATATACAGGGACAAACTGTCTCCCATTATGAACTGCGATGGTTTGTCCAACAAAATCTGGAGTAATCATTGAAGCTCTTGACCAAGTTTTGATCACAGTCTTCTTATTTGACTCTACATTTTGCTGTACCTTCTTATCCAACTTAAAGTGAACGTACGGTCCTTTTTTTAACGATCTTGCCATAGCTTATTTCTTTCTACGTTCGATAATGTATTTATTACTCTGTTTTGTTCTAGTACGGGTTCTGTATCCTTTCGCAGGAATACCGTTTCTAGAGCGTGGGTGACCTCCAGAAGACTTTCCTTCACCACCACCCATTGGGTGATCTACAGGGTTCATCACTACTGGTCTTGTACGTGGTCTTCTTCCTAACCATCTAGATCTACCTGCCTTACCAGATACAAGTAATTGATGATCACTGTTTGAAACAGCACCAACAGTTGCCATACATGTAGCCAATACTAAGCGAGTTTCACCTGATGGTAATTTTACTGTTGCATATTTACCATCCCTTGCCATTAACTGTGCAAAAGCTCCAGCACTACGCGCTAAAACAGCACCCTGACCTGGACGTAATTCTATACAAGAAATAATTGTACCTAATGGAATATTGGCTAAGGCCATTGCGTTTCCAATCTCAGGAGCAGTGCTCTCACCAGAAACAATATTTTGACCAACCTGAAGTCCGTTTTGAGCTATAACGTAGCGTTTCTCACCATCTTGGTAATTTACTAACGCTATAAAAGCAGTACGGTTTGGATCATATTCTATAGTCGCAACGGTTGCAGGAATACCTGCTTTGTCACGCTTAAAATCGATAATTCGATATTTCTTCTTATGACCACCACCAATATAGCGCATGGTCATTTTACCTTGACTGTTTCTACCACCAGATCTCTTATTCGGAGCTAATAAACTTTTCTCCGGCTTATCAGTTGTAATGGCGTCAAAACCATTTACAACTCTAAAACGCTGACCTGGGGTGATGGGTTTTAATTTTCTTACTGACATTTGTGTCTAATTTATTGCAATTTAATCTTGCAAATTGTTGTAAAAATCAATTGTATCACCTTCCGCCACCTGTACAATTGCTTTTTTGTAAGCATTTGTTTTACCAGTTTGAACACCTGTTTTTGTATAACGGGTCTTTCTATTAGGGCGGACATTTATTGTGCGAACTTTTTCTACAGAAACTTCGTAAGTGGCTTCAACCGCTTTCTTGATTTCTACCTTATTCGCCTTTGGGTTCACTATAAATCCGAAGACATTATTATCTTCTGCATCTCTAGTGGCTTTTTCCGTAATTATAGGTTTTATTAAGATACTCATCTCGTTTCTATTTACTTAAGTTTGCTTCAATTCCTTCCAAAGAACCTTCAAATAGCACAACACTATTTGCATGTAAAATTTTGTAAGTGCTTAATTCTGAGTTTTTTACAACTTCAGTGCCTTTCAAATTTCGCGAAGACAAATATACATTATTATTTGTCTCTCCCAACACAAATAGAGATTTTTTATTCTCAAGCCCTAAAGTCTTTAAAACTGAGGTAAAATTCTTTGTTTTTGGAGCCTCAAAATTTAAGTCTTCAATCACTACAATTGCCTTGTCATTTGCCTTCATCGTCAATGCAGATTTACGAGCCAAACGCTTCAGGTTCTTATTTAATTTAAAGGAGTAGTTCCTTGGTCTAGGACCAAACATACGTCCACCACCTTTAAATAAACCAGACTTAATACTTCCCGCTCGGGCAGTACCAGTTCCTTTTTGTTTCTTAATCTTTCTGGTTGAACCAGTGATTTCTGCACGCTCTTTCGCTTTATGCGTTCCCTGACGTTGATTTGCAAGATATTGCTTCACATCAAGATAAACAGCGTGATTATTAGGCTCAATCCCAAACACCTCTTTAGAAAGTTCAACCTTTCTACCTGTGTCTTTTCCGTTAATATCTAATACAGCTACCTTCATTATTTCTGAATCATTACATAAGCGTTTTTATGCCCAGGAACACAGCCCTTAACAACAAGTAGGTTCTTATCTGAAACTACTTTTAAAACTCTTAAATTTTCAACTTTCACCTTTTCGTTCCCCATTTGGCCAGCCATCTTCATTCCCTTAAATACTCTTGCAGGATATGATGCTGCACCAATAGAACCTGGCGCTCTTAAACGGTTATGTTGACCGTGAGTAGCTTGACCTACACCACCAAAACCGTGACGTTTAACAACCCCTTGAAATCCTTTTCCTTTACTTGTTGCAGAAACATCTACAAATTCACCTTCAGAAAAATGATCTACAGTGATTGTATCACCTAATTTAAATTTTTCTTCAAATCCTTGGAATTCGGCGACTTTACGTTTTGCAACGGTTCCTGCTTTTTTCGCATGCCCTTCAGCAGCTTTTGTAGCAGTCTTTTTGTCATCGAAACCAAGTTGAAGAGCTTCGTACCCGTCAACCTCTTTGGTTCTGACTTGGGTAACAACACAGGGCCCACACTCTATAACGGTACAAGGAATATTCTTTCCTTTTTCGTCAAAGATGCTGGTCATCCCTATCTTTCTTCCAATTAACCCAGACATAATTATTTATTTATTAATTATTAATGTGCCGATTCTCGGCCTTATCTTTATTTAAAATCAAACGGGGCCAAAATAAATTCGACCCCGAATGTTATTTTGTTTCCGTTTTTCCTTCGCACGCAGCTCAGGACATGTCTTCCGAATTGCTTCGGAAAGCAATTACACTTTGATCTCTACTTCTACTCCACTTGGCAACTCTAATTTCATTAGAGCATCAATCGTCTTAGATGAAGAACTATAGATATCCAATAACCTCTTGTAAGATGATAATTGAAATTGCTCTCTACTCTTCTTATTTACGTGTGGTGAACGCAATACAGTAAAAATCTTTTTATGAGTTGGTAATGGGATTGGACCCGTTACTACTGCACCTGTACTCTTTACGGTCTTAACGATTTTTTCAGCAGATTTGTCTACTAAATTATGATCGTAAGATTTTAATTTAATTCTTATTTTTTGACTCATAGCTGAAATTATTAATCGTTAGCGGTTCCTCTTGCTGCAGCGATCACTTCTTCAGAAATATTTGAAGGTGTTTCTGCATAGTGTGAAAATTCCATTGTTGATGTTGCTCTACCTGAAGATAGTGTACGTAGCGTTGTTACGTAACCAAACATTTCAGATAATGGTACAGTTGCTTTTACAGTTTTAGCACCCGCTCTATCACCCATGTCACTTACCTGTCCTCTTCTTCGGTTTAAGTCTCCTACAATGTCACCCATATTTTCTTCTGGAGTTATAACTTCCAGCTTCATGATAGGCTCCATGATCACAGCTTTAGCAGCTTTAGCCGCAGCTTTAAATCCTAGTTTTGCAGCAAGCTCAAACGAAAGTTGATCTGAATCGACATCATGGTACGAACCATCTGTCAATGTCACTTTCATAGAGTCTACTTCATATCCTGCCAACGGTCCATTAACCATTGCCATTTTAAATCCTTTCTCTACTGAAGGAATAAATTCTTTAGGAACATTACCACCTTTGATAGCAGATTCGAAGATTAACCCTTCAGCACCTTCTTCAGCTGGCTCTAATGTAAATACGATATCAGCAAATTTACCACGACCACCTGATTGCTTTTTATATACCTCTCTGTGCTCAGCACGTCTGGTAATCGCTTCTTTGTACTCTACCTGTGGTTGTCCTTGGTTAACTTCAACCTTGAACTCACGTCTTAATCTGTCTACAATAATATCTAAGTGAAGCTCACCCATTCCAGAAATAATTGTCTGTCCTGAAGCTTCATCTGTACGTACTGTAAATGTTGGATCTTCTTCAGCAAGCTTTCCTAACGCCATACCTAATTTATCAACATCTGCCTTTGTCTTAGGCTCTACTGCGATACCAATTACTGGATCTGGGAAGTCCATGGACTCAAGTACGATTGGATGTTTTTCATCAGACATTGTATCTCCAGTCTTAATGTCTTTAAATCCTACTGCTGCTCCAATATCACCTGCTTCGATATAATCAATAGCATTTTGTTTATTAGAGTGCATTTGGTAAATACGAGAAATACGTTCTTTTTTTCCTGAACGATTGTTCAAAATATATGAACCTGCATCCAAACGTCCAGAATACGCACGGAAGAAAGCCAAACGCCCTACAAAAGGATCGGTTGCAATCTTAAATGCTAATGCTGCAAATGGCGCAGTTACATCAGGCTTACGTAATTCTTTTTCTTCAGTATCTGGATTAACTCCTACAATACCTTCTTTATCTACAGGAGAAGGCAAGTAACGACATACTGCATCTAACAGGAATTGTACTCCTTTATTTTTAAATGCAGATCCGCAAATCATTGGAATAATTGCCATATCCATTACTGCAGCACGAAGTGCAGCATGCACCTCTTCTTCAGTAATAGAGTCTTCATCTTCCATGAACTTCTCTAAAAGGTTTTCATCATACGTTGCCACCTCTTCGATAAGCATCGCTCTGTATTTACGAGCTTCAGCCTTCATATCTTCAGGAATATCGATTACATCAAATGTAGCCCCTTGTGTTTCATCGTGCCAAACAATAGCACGGTTTTTTACAAGGTCAATAATTCCTTTAAAATCTACTTCATCACCAATATTTAAAACGATTGGCACAGCATTAGACTTCAACATATCTTTTACTTGTTGACATACAGCCAAAAAGTTGGATCCTTGACGATCCATTTTGTTTACAAACCCAATACGTGGCACTTTGTAATTATCTGCAAGTCTCCAGTTCGTTTCAGACTGTGGCTCTACACCATCTACCGCACTAAAAAGGAACACCAATCCGTCCAAAACTCGTAAAGATCTGTTTACCTCTACAGTAAAATCTACGTGACCAGGAGTATCGATAATATTAAAGTGGTAATCTTTAGTTTCAGGGGTTGGCTCTGCATTTTCCAATGGAAACTTCCACGTGCAGGTGGTTGCAGCCGAAGTAATGGTAATACCTCTTTCCTGCTCTTGCTCCATCCAGTCCATCGTAGCAGCACCATCGTGTACCTCACCAATCTTGTGACTTACACCCGTATAGTAAAGAATACGTTCTGTTGTTGTGGTTTTACCAGCATCAATATGCGCAGCAATACCTATATTTCTTGTGAATTTTAAATCTCTTTGTGCCATTTTTTAGAATCTGAAATGTGAGAATGCTTTATTTGCTTCGGCCATTTTGTGGGTATCTGTACGCTTCTTAACAGCAGCACCTTCTTCTTTAGCTGCTGCTAAAATTTCTGAAGCCAGCTTTTGCGCCATCGATTTTTCGTTACGCTTTCTTGCATATCCAATCAACCACTTCATAGCGGTAGAAATCTTACGGTCTGCACGAATTTGCATAGGAATCTGGAAAGTAGCCCCTCCAACTCTACGACTACGAACTTCTACGTGAGGCATTACATTAGACAATGCATCTTTCCACAGTTCTAAACCTGTTTTTTCTTCGTCTGTTTTTTTCTCTTCTACAATGTCAATTGCATCGTAGAAAACTTTGAAAGCCACCGATTTTTTACCATCCCACATCATGTTATTCACAAAACGTGTTACTAATTGGTCGTTAAACCTTGGATCTGGCAAAAGCGGTCTTTTCTTGGCTGCTCTTTTTCTCATGTCTTCTCTTTAAAAGTTTTTAATTACTTCTTAGGGCGTTTTGCACCATACTTAGACCTACGTTGTGTTCTTCCTTCTACACCAGCGGTGTCTAAAGCTCCACGAACGATATGATATCTAACTCCAGGCAAATCTTTAACCCTTCCACCTCTAACCAATACTATCGAGTGCTCTTGTAGGTTGTGTCCCTCACCTCCGATGTATGCGTTTACCTCTTTTCCGTTTGTTAACCTAACACGCGCTACTTTACGCATCGCAGAGTTTGGTTTCTTAGGAGTAGTGGTATATACACGCGTACACACACCGCGGCGTTGCGGGCACGAATCTAAAGCAGCCGATTTACTCTTCTTGGTTATTTTGGCTCTTCCTTTTCGTACTAATTGTGAAATAGTTGGCATATAATATCCTTGTTATACTTTAATTACTATTAATTTCCCTCTAAATAGGGCGTGCAAAAATAGAACATTTATTTAATTATTCAAACCCTATCTGATTTATTTTACAAACTTTTTAATAAACCTATCATCTGTATATTAAAATACCCGTTTAAACGTTAGTTTTACAGCATTAAAAG
Organism: Jejudonia soesokkakensis; assembly: GCF_042664795.1. NCBI lineage: Bacteria > Pseudomonadati > Bacteroidota > Flavobacteriia > Flavobacteriales > Flavobacteriaceae > Jejudonia > Jejudonia soesokkakensis. Next base: position 135,333 of record NZ_JBHTBN010000005.1, on the reverse strand, counting down.
AACGCTTTTTGAAGTTAATTTTCTACATATTTTTATACCTTAATATATATACGATTTTTTCTTCGGAAAGTTTTGCACAGAAATTTACCTTAGAAATTAAAGGCGAGATAAGTATTTCTGAATCCTTAAAAGATTCGATTCAGTTTGTAGAGAATCATCCGGATGTAAGCAGTGTAAAATCCGAAGCAGACTCTATTGCGACAAGACTACAACGCATAGGATACATAGAAAGCGTACTTAGAAACTTTCAGAAAAAAAATGACAGTGTTTTTACAGCAAGGTATTTTCTAGGAAACAAATATCAGTATATTAAGGTGTACTTTTCTGAAACTGATATTTCCAAAAAAGAATTACAACAAGTTACTTCAGAAATTTACGAGGATTATTTCATCCTCCCTTACGAACTAACAGCAATTACCCTTCAGAAATTGAACACCTTAAAAACAAATCAGGGGAACGCATTTTCTAGAATAAGGCTTTCAGAACTAGAAATTGAAAACACCTCCACACTCACTGCAACCTTACATATTGATTCTGGAGTTAAAAGGATAGTTGACGAAATTATCGTCAAAGGATACGAAAAATTCCCTATATCCTTTATAAAATATTATGCTGGTGTAAGGAAAGGAAAAACTTTCAGTAGAAAAAAAATCTTAGATCAAAATCAATCGCTCAACAATCTTGGATTTGTGACTACCCTAAAAGAACCAGAAGTTCTTTTCAAAAAAGATTCTACTACTGTGTATTTTTACCTGGAAAAACAAACCAACAACACCTTTGATGGCATATTGGGTTTTGCAACTAACGAGGATACCCAAAAACTTGAATTCAATGGATATCTTGACATTGTTTTAAATAACAATTTAAATTTTGGAGAGCATCTCCGTATAAATTATAAAGCAGATGGAAAAGAGCAGGTCAATTTTGAAGCATCGACAGACCTGCCCTACCTTTTTAAAAGTCCGTTTGGACTAGGCGCAGGCTTAAAAATATTTAAGAGAGACAGCACTTTTGTTACCACAAATCAACTAGCCAAGGTAACCTATCAAATAAATCCAAGATCAAACTCATATATAGGATATAAATTCTACGAGTCCAGCAACCTTAGAGAAACCACACCCACTACAACCCCTATCGAAGACTACACCTCAAACTTTATTATTACAGGTATTACTTATTTTAAAGGACAACAGAGCAGTTTATTTCCAAATAAGAGCTTTGCAAGTCTTGAAAGTGAAATAGGAAGAAGAAATTTTCAACAAGAAAAAGAAAACCAATTACGATTTAGCATTACAGCGTCCACTATTTTTAATCTTAATTATTCAAACTCTATTTTTATAAAGAGCTCCAGTAGCTTGTTATCGACAAACTCCTATTTTACGAATGAATTATTTAGATTTGGAGGAATTAACAGTATTAGAGGGTTTGATGAGAATAGTATTGACGCTTCTCTTTTTAGCATTTTAAACACAGAATACCGCTATCAATTTTCTCCAAATCTATATTTACATAGCATTATTGACCTTGGATATTTTGAAAACGCTGTAATTAATATAAAACAAAACCTTTTTAGCTTTGGTATTGGATTGGGGATTAATTCAAAGTCTGGTCTTTTTAAGCTGAATTTTGCGAACGGGCGTTCTGAGAATCAAGTTTTTAATTTTTCAAATTCAAAAATACACATTAGTTTTTCTTCTAAATTTTAAATTTCCTAACAATAGCTTAACAGTTACTTTAAAAAAAAACCAAATTTTAAGTTTAAAAAGTTGTGTAATTAACTTTTTATTGTGACTTTTGGCACTGGCTAATTCAAATAATTTATAAAATGAAAACAAAGTTTAGTGGAATTTTAACGCTTTTATTGGCGTTAGTTGTGCAACTATCGTTCGCACAACTAAAAACAATTACAGGTACAGTATCTGATGATGCTGGTTTGCCTTTACCAGGTGCCAATGTAATTATTAAAGGGACGAGTACAGGAACTCAAACAGATTTTGATGGTAATTACACCATCAATGCTACTGTAGGTCAGGTTTTGACTTATAGTTATGTTGGTTTTGAAACTCAGGAAGTAACAGTTGGCACTGCCAACACAATCAATGTCGCGATGGCTGCAGGTAACGCTCTTGACGAGGTAGTAATTACCACTTATGGTAATACGACTCAAAGAGATTTAGCTATAAACATCTCGAAAGCAGACATTGAAACTGTTCAAAGCATTACTACTTCTAACGTAGCAAATGCACTTCAAGGTACAGTTTCTGGCGCGCAAGTAAGTAGTACTTCTGGTGCTCCAGGTGGGGAGGTATCTATCCGTATACGTGGTGCATCTACGATTAACGGTAATAGTAACCCGCTGTTTGTTATTGATGGTATTCCTATGTTTACAGGTACGACTGTTTCTAATAACTTTGGTGGACAACAAAACAGTGCATTATCTAACTTGAACCAAGATGACATCGAGAGCATTGAAATTCTTAAAGATGCAGCTGCAACAGCCGTGTATGGACAAAGAGGTTCAAATGGTGTTGTTTTAATTACCACCAAAAAAGGTAAAGCTGGTAAGTTTAAGATCAATGTAAACAGTGTTGTTGGATTCCAAAATCCAATTAACAAGTTTGAGATCATGAACTACGGAGAGTGGTTAAAGTTCCGTGATACTGCTGCAGAAAATGCAGGATCACAATCTGGATCATTTTCTTCTGGAGATACTGGAAATCCACAATTAGTAGGTGCAGATCAAGCAACTTTGGATGCTTTCTACCTTACACAAGCTGAAGTAGGTGACAACTATCTTGAAGAAGTATATGTTGACAATGCTATTACACACAACACTAACTTTAGTGTTTCTGGAGGTAAAGAAGATTCTAACTTTTTCTTAAGTGCATCTCGTTTCTTCCAAGAAGGAACTGTACTAAGTCAAGATTTTGATCGTAAGAGTGTTCGTTTAAACGTTACACAAGGTATCAACGATGACTTAAAGTTTGTTGGTGGTATCTCTCTTACAGACGAATTTATCAATCAGATCGTAAATGACAATAACATTTTTGGTGTACTTTCTACAGGTATTCTAGAAAGACCAGGTTTATCTTTAAGAGATGAAAATGGTGATTTCACACCATTTACAGAATTTACATTTTCTAACCCGTTACAAAACGCTTTAGAGGATTTAGGTCAAGGTAGTACTTTTAGAGTATTAGCGAATGGTGCTTTAACTTATGATATCAACGATGATTTTTCTACTGAAACAAAGTTTGGTCTTGACCAGTCTGAGTATAGAGAAAGAATTTACAATCCAGTAACAACTGCACAAGGTAACTTTGGAGTTGAAAATGGTTTTGGACAAGAATTTCATACTTCTAGAAGAATCTATCAAATAAGACAATCATTTAACTACAACAAGAATTTCTTAGATAACGATATTAAGTTAAGAGCTTATTTAGGAGGTGAATTTGAAAGAGGAACAACCAGAACTACTGGAGGAAATGCACAAAATTTCCCAAGTCCTGAATTACAGTATATCTCTGAAGCAACTGAGCCATTAGCTACATTTGGATCTTTCTCTGAAGAGGAGCGTTTATCTGCAATTTCAAGATTAGGTTTTACTTTCTGGAACAAATTAATTTTAGAAGGTTCTGTTCGTCTTGATGCTTCTTCTAAGTTTAGAAAAGATGATAGATTAGGTTATTTCCCTGGTGTGTCTTTCGCATATATCTTATCTGAAGAAGGATTTTTTGAAAACAATTTTATTGATTACTTAAAGATTAGAGGATCTTGGGGTATTACAGGTAATGACTCTCCATTTGGAAGGTATAACGCACCTGTAACAGGAACTTCTCAATACGCAGATAGCAACTCAACGTTCTTAACGTTAGGTGCAGAGACTGCACGTTGGGAAGAAACAGAGCAGTATGATGTTGGTTTCAACGCTAAATTTCTTGATAACAGAATTGATTTAAATTATTCTTACTATATCAAGCAAACATTTGACAATTCACTTGTATTACCAGTACCATTACCATTAAACCAAGCTGGATTTACTGTTAGTCAGAATGTTGCAGCAATTGAAAACATAGGACATGAAATTGATCTTGGTCTTAGAGTTATCGACAATGATAATTTAACATGGTCTAACAACTTTAACTTTAGTACGCTTGAAAACACGGTAACTTTCTTACCAAAAGATGCTGAAGGTAACACAAGCCCTATTAACACTGGTTTCGTAAACCGTGTGGAAGAAGGTGAAACGTTAGGATATTTCTACGTTCTTGAAGCAGATGGATTATACCAAACTGATGCTGAAGTACCTGCTTTTCTTGCTGTAGATGGTGTAGGAGCTGGTGATGTTCGTTACATTGACCAAAACGGTGACGGAGTTCTTAATGACGATGACTTTATCAATGGAGGTGACCCATGGGCAGATTATACGCTTAACTGGAGAAGTAACTTAAACTACAAGAATATCGATTTAAGTTTCTTATGGGCTTTATCTGAAGGTAATGATGTATATAATAACAACATTGCTTTTGCAGGAACAGCTGCTAACGGTGTATTCAATAAGTTTAAAAATCAATTAGACTGGTGGACACCAACAAATACAGATACAAATATTCCTCGTCCAAACAACCAAACTAGAGCGTATAACAACCAAGACTCTACTAGATTTGTAGAAGATGGATCTTATATAAAGCTTAGAAATATAACTTTAGGATATACATTACCTAAAATCAATGGTTTTGACCAGATTAGATTTTATGTATCTGCAGACAACTTAGTGTTGATTACTGATTATTCAGGTACAGATCCAGAAGTTAACGTATTTGGTAACTCGAATGTATCTAGAGGAACAGACTTTTTAACTCAAGGTAACACCGAAGTATGGAAATTCGGAGTTAACTTATCATTCTAAAAAAAAAATCATGAAAAATAACATAATAAAAATAGCAATTGTTTGTGTTTCTATCCTATTTGTTGGATGTGAAGACAGACTAAATTTAACAGACCCTTCTGTTTTAGGTCTAAATCAATTTATTGTTGATGAAGAAACAGCAGAATTAGCATTATTCGGAATGTACGACAACCTGCAAAGCAGATATGTTGCAGGAGCAGAACCAAAAATGGTACAAGGATTGTATGCAGACGAACTTGAGCATCCTGGATCATTCCCTCACTTAGATGAAGCATTGTTCAATAATTTCTTGACAAACAATTTTGCAATGACTAATATTATGGCAAGTCATTACAATGCCATAAATTCATCTGTAGAAATAGCTCGTTTAACTGAAGATCTTGAAGATAATGTAATTTCTCCAAGTAGAAGATCTGAAATTGTTGCAGAAGCACATGCAGTTAGAGCGTTTGCATATTTTCAAATGGTTAAAACGTATGGAGGATTACCAATCCCGACGGGTACTGTGCCATTAGATGGTCCAGAAGCTGGAAATGTTCCTAGATCTTCTGAAAGTGAAGTTTATGAGTATATCTTGAATGAAATCAATTTAGCTCAAGGTAAACTAGCTTCTAATAATCCAGTAACACAAATGACTGAAAACGCACTTACTTTATTGAAAGCTGATGTATACATGTTTAGAGGTCAATATGACTTGGCTGAACCATTATTAGCTTCATTAGTTGGTGATTATTCTATCACTGGTACGTATGAGGAATTGTGGGATGGAAGTTCAAATTCATCTGCAATTTTCAGAGTTGCCTATAACGCAGTTGATGCAAACGGATTAAGTGCTTTCTTTACCCCTACAGGTCGTAGAGAGGTTTCTCCTTCTCAAAAATTAGTTGATGCTTTTGAGCCTGGAGACACTAGAATAAACTTAATCGTTAATCCTTCAAATCCTTTAACAAATTTCATTAACAAGTATCAGAGTACTTTCTTTCAACCTTACATTTACAGATATGCTGATGTATTGTTGATGTATGGTGAAGTATTAGCTAGAAGAAATGCTCCTAACGCAGCATCTGTTGTAGATCCAGTAAGAACAAGAGCTGGTCTTGGTACTATTGCTCCTTTAAATTCATCTAATGTAGTTTCAAAAATTGCTCAAGAGCGTTTTGTTGAATTCTACGGTGAAGGTAGAAGATGGCAAGATGTAAAGAGATTAGGTCTAGCTCAGCAGGTAATTACCAGCAAAGGACTTAACTTTACTGCAAGACAATTATTATGGCCAATACCTCAGAATGAGATTGACCGTAATGCATCATTGTCTCAAGCAGATCAAAATCCTGGATACTAAGTAAACCAAGTATTCATATCATTTAAAAATCCCGCCAATTGGCGGGATTTTTTTTGTTTTAAGTTGTTTTCATAACGATTTGTTAACAAAAGTTGTTTTATTAACATTTAATTAGCATTTTTACAATTAACAATAAAACAACCAACATATGAAAACAAAACTACTCTTGTTCTGTTTCATTTTATTCTGTGCTATAGTCCAAGCTCAGATCAAAACGATTTCAGGAACAGTCTCAGACAATAATGGAACGCCTTTACCTGGTGTAAATATTGTCGTAAAAGGTACCAGTAATGGAACTCAATCAAACATTGACGGCCAATACTCTCTATCAGCATCGATTGGTCAAACTTTAGTATTTACTTACTTGGGATTTGTTCCACAGGAAGTTAGAGTCACAGAAACTTCAAATTCTATAAATGTAACTATGGTAGAAGATGCTGCACAGCTTGAAGAAGTGGTAGTTGTAGGATATGGAACAACGACAAAAAGAAAATTGACTGATGCTATTTCATCTGTTGATGCAGAGGATATAAAAGAAGTTCCAAATGCAAATTTTCAGAATGCATTAGTAGGTAAACTCTCTGGTGTACAAATTCAGCAAACTAATGGTAAAGCTGAAGGTAGTGTTAATTTTACTATTCGTGGAATTTCTAGTATTAATGGAACCCAAGAACCTCTCTTTGTAGTAGACGGTGTTCCTGTTCTTAATAATCAAGAATCTGGTACTGGGGCTCCTACGAATCCTTTAATAAATCTTAATGCAAATAATATTGAGTCTATCGAAATATTAAAAGATGCTTCATCTGCTGCTATATACGGTTCGAGAGGTACTAATGGTGTGGTGATTATTACTACGAAAAAGGGAAAGTCTGGAAAGTTGAAAGTTAATTTTAATTCTTCTTATGGACGTAGTGAAGCCACTAATAAAAGAGAGTTTTTAAACGCAGAGCAATATGTAGAATTATTTACAGAATCTAGATTAAATTCTGGTGTCGCTCAAACTTCGATAGACAATCAATTAGATGCATTAGCTACAGACTCTAATGGTTTTACTAATGACTGGAGAAATGCTGAAGTCGATACAAATTGGACAGATTTGGCCTTAGTTAAAGGTAGCATACTTGAGAATAACGTTTCAGTATCTGGAGGTGATGAGAATTCTACCTTTTACATGTCATTAGGAAGTAATCTAACAGAAGGCATTGTTCGTGGAAACACCCTTGAACGTTATAATTTTCGTATAAATGCAGATAGAAGTGTCTCAGAAAAATTTAAAGCAGGAGCTAACCTAAGAATTGGAAAAAGTGAAATCGACAGAATTGCTTCAGACAACCTCTTTGTGACACCCCTTCAAGCAATAGCTCAAGTTCCTATTTCAAGTCCATTTAATCAAGACGGAACTATAAATAGCAATACATTATATCCTAATTTTTTATTAGAAGATAAATTTGCCTTTTATAAAACAAATATTTGGAATTTTGGAGGAAGTGCTTTTGCACAATACAATATCCTACCTAGTCTCTCATTTAGGAGCGAATTAGGGTATGAACACTTTAACCAGTTGGAAGAAGAATTTAGAGGGCCAGAAACTGACTTTCAAGGAGCAGACAATGGACAAGCATCCAACAGAACTATTATTAATGATTTTTACACGTCAAATAATTTCTTAACGTTTGATACTTCAATAAACAATTCTCATAACATCAATTTAATTGGAGGTATGAGTTATGAATACAGTCAAAGAAAAGCCAGTTTAATTACAGGAATCGATTTTGCAAATCCACTAATTACTACTTTAGCAGGAGCTGCAACTATAGATGGTGGTACGAGTACTGCAACACAACGTAACCTTGTGTCTTTCTTTACTAGATTCAGTTATGATTACCAAGGAAAATACTTATTGAAGGCCTCAATGAGGGCTGATGGCTCTTCTAGATTTGGCCCAAATAACAGATACGGTTATTTCCCGGCTGCCTCTATTGGATGGGTACTTTCACGTGAGTCATTCTTAGAAAATTCTGAGACATTATCAAACTTGAAGTTAAGGGCAAGTTATGGACAGACTGGTAATCAGCCGTTAGGAAATTTTGACTATGTAAATTCAGTGAGCATTGGTGCCTATGGAGGAATTCCATCATTAACACTAGCTGGTGCAGGTGATCCTGAACTAAAATGGGAGATTACAACACAATATGATATTGGATTAGAGTTTGGTCTATTTAAAAATAGAATTTTTGGAGAGATAGACTACTATGTAAAAGATACAGAAGATTTACTTCTTGATGCAGCTATTCCTGGTACTATTGGTATCGATGGTTCTTCTATTTTTACCAATATTGGTCGAGTAGAAAATAAAGGAATTGAATTTTCTTTAACGTCTCGAAATATACGATCTAAACATTTCAATTGGTCAACGAACTTTAATATCTCTCACAATAAAAATGAAGTAATTTCACTTTCTGACGGACAAGAAGAAAATATTATTGGAGATCAAATTATTAGAGTTGGAGAGTCACTAGCAAGTTTTTATTTAGTTGAATTTGCAGGTGTAGACCCTGCAAATGGTGATGCATTATATTTTCTTAATACTGAGCTTCCAGATGGATCACTTGACAGAAATACTACTAACAATTTTAATGATGCTGAGCAGGTAGTTTTAGGAAGTCCTTATCCAGATATTATTACAGGGCTTACAAATACATTAAACTATAAAAATTTAGACCTTAGCTTTACATTTCAGGGTCAGTTTGGTGCAAGTATTTATAATTCTGCAGGACGTTTTCAAGAAAATGGTTTTGTATTTGAAGATAACCCTAGCATAAGTCAATTAGATAGATGGCAACAACCTGGTGACATTACAAATGTACCACAATTACGAAGTGATGGAAGTAACTTGGGAGGTCAAAGTTCAAGGTATTTACAAGATTCAGATTTTGTTAGACTCCGTAACATCACTTTAGGTTATAATTTTGTTGATTTAGGCCCTTTCGACTCACTCAGAGTATATGCAACCGGTCTTAACTTACTAACCTTCACAGACTATGATGGCTATGACCCTGAAGCAACTCGGGATGATGCTGGTACACTAAATAGAGGTACAGAATTTTATTCTGCACCTCCTGCCAAAACATACACCATAGGAATTAATGTGCAATTTTAAAAAAAATATCATGAAAAATTATATATATAAAATAGCATTCGTATCGGTTTTTGCATTTTTTTTATCTTGCTCCGTTGACGAATTTGTGCCAGAAAACAGTTTAACTGTAGAATTGATCGTAAATTCAGAAGATGATATTACAAATTTAATGATAGGAACCTATGCAGTTGCTGGTGGCGCAGGATCGTATGGTGGTCAAGCATATATTATTTCTGAATTAGTTGGAAATACAAATGATGTAATCTGGGATGGTACTTTCATTGATCCAGATGAATTAATTCGAAAAACTATCATACCCTCAAATGGTTTTGTAACGGCATTGTTTAATAGAAATTATAGAGTTGTAAATCACAGTAATGTAATTTTAGAAAATCTTGGGGTTATTGAATCAAGTGATGAAAAAAGAAGAAGAATAGAAGGTGAGGCAAAATTTATGAGAGCTTTGGCATATTTTGATCTTGTTCGTTTTTATGCAAAACAAGGTGATGGAACTCAAATTGGAGTATCACTAAAATTAGAATCCTCAATTCAAAGTATTGATCCAATTGCAAGAAGTAGTGCTGGTGAAGTATATACTCAAGTTATTACTGATTTAACAGATGCAATTGCTTTATTACCTGCCTCAAATGGCTTTTTTGCAGATAAAGCTGCTGCACAAGGATTATTGGCTCGCGTATATCTTCAACAAGGCAATTATGCCGGCGCTAGAGATATGTCAAATACAGTAATTGGTACTAGCGGTCATTCATTAACTGCCAATTATGAGGACGCTTTTAATAATGATAGCAACTCCAGTGAAGATGTTTTCTCATTTCAAGTAACGTTGACCGAAGGTACAAATATCATGAACACATTTTGGGCAACCTCAGCATTTGGAGGCAGAAGTGGTAATCCAGATATTGAGATTACCAACCAATTTGTTTCTTCTTTTCCAACTGGAGACGTTAGGGGAAGCTTCTTTTATACAAGTGGCTCTAGTGGTACTGCAACTACAAAATGGCAAGTAGAAGATACTAATGTTCCTTTTATGCGTTTAGCTGAAATGTATCTTATTAGAGCAGAAAGTAACTTAAGACTCAATACAGCAATTGGTGACACCCCTATCAATGATTTAAATAGACTTAGAGATAGAGCTATGGCACCTTTACTGGGATCAGTGTCGTTAAGCAATGTATTTCCAGAACGTCGCTTTGAATTAGCGTTTGAGGGCCATTTGCTTCACGATATTAAACGTTTGGGTTTAATGGCTGGAAATTTGTCCGCAAATAGTAATCTAATAGTTTTACCCATACCACAGGATGAAATTAATACCAATCCACTAACAACTCAAAACCCTGGTTACTAGTTTCTATTTTACGAACGAATATTAAAATAAGGTCGCGCAAGTCGCGGCCTTATTAATTTATGTAGCTTTGCAAATAATTAAAACATACAATGAGTAAAAAAGAAAGTACAATTTTTGGCATCTATCCCGTAAAAGAGGCTATTAAAGCAAATGTAACCTTTGATAAGGTATTTATTCAAAAGGATCTGGCAAGCGATAAACTGGAGGCAATAGAAAAAGAACTTGAAACTGAAAATATATCTGTCTCGCATGTACCGATAGAAAAATTAAATAGACTTACCAAAGGGAATCATCAAGGAATTGTAGCGATTACCTCTCCAATTACTTTTAAAACCATTGAAGAAGTCGTTGAAGAATCTTTAGAGAAGAAAACTCCTTCTTTGTTTATTATCCTAGATCAGATAAGTGATGTGCGTAATTTTGGTGCAATTATAAGAACCGCAGAATGTACTGGTGTAGACGCTATAATTGTTCAAAAAAAAGGAGGTGCTCCTGTAAGCGGTGACACCGTAAAAACATCTGCTGGTGCAATTTTTAATGTCCCAATCTGCAAGGTAGATCATATTAAAGATGCCATTTTTTACTTACAAGCTTCTAATATTATCACGATAGCTGCTTCTGAAAAAACAAAACAAACCATTTATAATACAGATCTTACAAGACCTATGGCAATTATTATGGGGTCTGAAGGTAAGGGTGTTTCAAAATCTGTCTTACATTTAGTAGATGAACAAGCAGCATTACCTCTATTAGGAGAAATAAATTCATTAAATGTTTCTGTAGCCTGTGGTGCCATACTTTATGAAACAGTACGACAAAGAAACCTATAATTATTCATTTTTTTCTTCTGAAGCAGATTCCTTTTTGAGCGTATAAATTATTTTTACTGAAGATGCTTCGGGTGGAGATTTTACAATCTCTATAGTTTCAGTGTCAATATAGTCCTCCTTAGGTTTTTCAATAAAATTTCCATTTTCATCAAATTGTTGCAAAAATGGATCGTCATCTGGATTATAATCCTCTCGCTCCCAAGCAAACTTTTTATTTTCTATCGTATTTTTCTTAAATAATAATGCTAACACTGTTCCCACAATAAAACCAGAGAGATGTCCTTCCCAGGATATTTGTTCATCAACAGGAAAAAGATACCAAACCAAGCTTCCGTAGAGAAATACAACTATAAGTGACAAAGCTGTGAGCTGAAATTGCTTAGATAAGATCCCTTTAAAAAATAAAAACGATACTAACATATATACAACTCCACTTGCACCAATATGGTAGGCAGGACGTCCTAAAAACCAAGTTAAGACTCCTGTGATTAAAGTACCAAAGAGTAATACCTTCCATTTTACGTTACTATAAAAATAAAATAGCGCAGTAGTAAGAACCAGAAGAGGTACAGAATTGTTAAACAAGTGTTTCAAACTACTATGAATAAAAGGAGAAAATAAGACACCACGCAATCCTTCCAGTTTTTGCGGATATACACCATAGCGGTTAAGATTTACGCCAAAACGAGTTTCAGCCCAAAATACCAACCACATACTAAAAACTAGTACTAGCGGATAAACAAGTACCGATAGTGAAAATTGAAGCCCTTTTTCTTCTGACATACTGTTTGGATTTCAAAAAGTAAACCAAGGATAAAAGTATGATAAATTGGCAGACGCATAAAGTACTATTTTGTAATTTTACACGGTATGAATACTCCACTTGCCGAAAGAATTCGCCCCAAAAGTCTTGATGATTACTTAAGTCAGCAACACCTCATTGGTGAGCAGGGAGCCTTGACAGCACAATTAAAGTCTGGAGTTTTATCATCACTTATCTTATGGGGACCTCCCGGGACTGGAAAAACAACATTGGCAACCATAATCGCGAACGAATCTGGCAGACCATTTTATACCCTAAGCGCTGTAGATAGTGGCGTAGCAGCAGTACGTCAGGTGATTGAACAAGCTAAAAAAAGTGATTCATTATTTACATCTAAAAATCCAATTCTTTTTATAGATGAAATTCACAGGTTTAGTAAATCGCAACAAGATTCGTTACTAGGTGCTGTAGAAAAAGGATGGGTTACATTAATAGGGGCAACTACAGAAAATCCAAGTTTTGAAGTGATACCTGCCCTTCTGTCTCGGTGCCAATTATATATTTTAAAACCCTTTAGCAGAAAAGATCTTGAAGCATTGCTACAAAGAGCCTTAAAAAATGATTCCGTTTTAAGCACTAAAAATGTGACCTTAAAAGAAACTGAAGCCATCATAAGACTTTCTGGCGGTGATGCCAGAAAATTGCTCAATATTCTTGAACTGGTAGTACTTTCTGAAAATGCTTCGGAAGGAGAAAACATTACCATAACGAACGAAATGGTACAACAAAAGGTTCAGAAAAATACCGTGCTATACGATAAAACCGGAGAGCAACACTATGATATTGTTTCAGCATTTATTAAATCGATTCGCGGGAGTGATCCTAATGCTGCGGTATATTGGCTTGCCAGAATGATCGAAGGAGGAGAAGAGTTAAAATTTATCGCAAGAAGGTTGGTTATTTTAGCTTCCGAAGATATAGGAATGGCAAATCCAACGGCTTTGGTGTTAGCCAATACCACCTTTCAGAGTGTGACCTCCATCGGTTATCCTGAAGCAAGAATTATCTTAAGTCAGTGTACCATTTATCTAGCAACCTCTCCAAAGAGTAATGCCTCTTATATAGCGATAAATAAAGCGCAAAAGCTTGTAAAACAAACCGGCGACTTATCGGTTCCCCTATCCATTAGAAATGCTCCTACAAAGCTTATGAAAGAACTTGGTTATGGAAAAGAATACGAATATGCGCATGATTATGAAGGCAATTTTGTAGCACATGAGTTTTTACCTGAAGAAATTCGAGGCACTTCTTTATACGTACCTGGCAACAATGCTAGAGAAAGTACTCTAAAAAAACACCTTCAATCACTCTGGCAGGAAAAATATAAATTTTAATTTACGGGCTTATATACAAAGGATGATCCGTCTTGAATAATGACAAAATTTTTTTCATTGTCAAAATAAGCTTCTTTTTTATTATCTGAAGAATCTATAAAAGTAAGAATGTTATCTTCGACAGTTATCGTGCCTAATAGCAGTAAACCATCCCCTGTTCCAGAAGTTTCTTCATACAGTGAATATCCTTTGGTAGTTTTCCTAAGTAAAAATGTTTTGTTATTGTGTGTATAGCTTGAAAACTTGGCGATAGGCATTACATTAGTTTCTGTAATTATTGGCGTTGCATCAATAGTTAAAGTAGTTGGCTCATCATTTTCTAGTTTATCAGTCATTTTAACTTCAGCTTTAATAACTTCTGAAGTTTCATCTTTTTTCAAATCAGATGCATTTAAATCAACATTCGCAGCGTCTTTTTCATTTTTTTGCAAAATAGTTTGAGCTGAAGCACCTTCGTCTTCCATAACTCTAAAAATATCTCGCAATGCATCTTGATAAGTTAACCTCCATTCTTTTTCATAGCTCTTACCAATTTCAGAAATATACACCTCATTATTGTTACAATCTGTAAGTCTTAAATAAAGCTTCGTAACTAAAAGATGTTTTACTCTCAAGACATCTGCTGTCAAGATTTCGCAACGGTTAGCTGAAGGTAATTCATTATCTAAATAAGCAGAAAACCCCATCTTATTAAGATAGAATTTTGTCATAGAATTAAGTTGATACTGGTCAACACTTTTTAAAAATTCATATTGCTGAGGAACTGATATATATTTAATAGCTATATCAGATCTTTGTGCGAACACCTGAGAAACCATTAAAAAACTACAAAAAAGAAGTACTAACCTTTTCATTCCCTATCTATTTTAATATTTAATCCTAGTTGTAAAGATAAGCTATTTGCTTTTGCTAGATTTTCATAGCGCAACAAGTTATCTGCGGCAATATAAAAATTTACTTTTCCTATATCAGCAACCATACCAAATCCTATATTATCTTTTGAATAGGAATCGATAGTATAAGTTGCCTTTGCAGAGAGAAAATTCCATAACCGTCTGTAATAAAAAAGTGTGCCTGCCATTTGAATTCCTTTAGGTCTTTGGATACTATAAAATTGAAGCCCAACCGCCTGGTTTCTTTGAATCCCAGCTCCCATATTCAAACAATCGCATTCACCACTACTTCCAATAGCCTTTCCGAAGCTATATCGTAAGCCCGCATTCACTTTTAGAGGCCGCAACTGCGTGTACTTTGTGTTTAAAGTATCTACTGGAATTTGCTCTTCAAACTCGTCTTCCAAATTCTGATAATATGGAAAAGTTGCTTCTCCATCTCCTAATGGAGGAAAAATAAGTTCTATGCCAACTAAGGTATACTCTCCTTTAACATTGTAGCTTTCTATATCTTTACTGTGAAAAATGGCGCCAAAATCCAATATACTCGCTGTAGCTGTAATCCTATCTGACACTTCATAGGTCGCTCCAAGGTCTACTCCTACTCCAATATTTCCTCCAAACAACGCGCGACCCAGTATCTCACTTACCACTTGAGAGGAGCCGTCCATCTCTCGAAGAGATGCATATCCAGAAGTTTGAATACTTGCATCCAATCCCTGAAGGGTATGCTCATAAATATTATTACTGTCGGGATTGCCTTCAGTTGTAATAAAAGTTCCTTTATTATCTGTGCTTTTAAAACTTAACATGCTCGAATATAATTTTGCCCGTAGTCCAACCGTTAGTTTCTTCGAAATTTCCTTACTGGCTCCAAAATGATACACAGTGAGTAAATCACCCGTTGTCTTTAACTCCCCAAGGTCAAATGGATCACCAATGTAATCTGCATTTCCTTCATAAGCTAAAATGGCAAGATCTCTGGGATAATATAGTATAAAGTCAAATTCTTCATAAATGCCTCCAGAAAAATATATGTCCTTTTTTGATCGCCAGCCAAAGTTAATGATCTCCAGTTGTTGAGTGGCAGAAAAGAAGTCTGTATTCTCCAGTGTGAAAACAGCACGTCTAATCTTATCATTTATATTTTCTCCTGTAGCACCAAATATGTCAAATACAGTAACTCCTGTGACTCCTGCATTTAGGTGAAATTGTGAGAATAAGGGAATCCCAAAATGAGCTTTTTGGGAAACCTTTCCTCCAGGATTAAGCAATAGCGATTGCGGAATTTCTTCAAGCCCGTACAGCACTTGTTTGTTTTGTGCCATAGCAGAAGAAAGGCCAAAGACCAAAATGAAAAGCAAAATATATTTCATAGTATTAATCTTGCCCTTGGTCTATTTCTAAAAAATAAGTTGCCTTGGATTGCAGATCAAGATTTCCTTGAAGTGTCGCATTAGAAGATGGAATGTCTACTGTTACTATTACTTTATTTGCCATGGTGAGTTGTTCCAAATCTGTACCTTCCACTCTATCTTCAAAGATTGTAACAACTGGACTTTGTTCAGAACCTTGATTTACCTGTGTCCCCGAAAAATAAGTTTCTTCATTAAATTCATTTAAAAACTGAAACCCTACCGTAAAATCTCTGGGAATACTATTTGTAAACTCGAAATAGAAATCGGCTCGAACAAGATTATCCTGTGTTGCTGTGTCGTCAAGAAAGCGAATTTCTGTTGTGTCTCGCAGCGTCAAACGTTCGGTCATCGTGTTTTCGTCATAAAAATCACTTGCGGTAAGATTAAAGTATATAAGGTCCAGCTCTACAACTGGAGTAAGTACAATATCATCTGTTTGATTAAAATCTGTGTCTTTGACGCAAGAGGCTGCTATTAAAAATGGAAAGACACCCAAAAATGGGAGCAATAGGTTCTTTTTCATTACGTTGGGGATATCTTTTATAGTAACGAACCCATACCGCTAATTATTATTTAAAGATGTCTTTTAATTTCAAGTAAGGAATTGACCACGCAATATGTCTCTGGTAGCGTTTCTTTTCTGTAATTATAAAAAATAGTTTGCATACCTATTGCTTCTGCACCCAGGATATCTGCTTCAAATGTATCCCCTATCATGACACTTTCGTGAGAAAGGGCAGCTGCTTTTTCTAATGCCCGTTGAAATACTTTTGGGTTTGGCTTTTTTACTCCAACCTCTTCGGAAGTAGTTACTGTTTCAAAAAAATGATCGATTTTACTATTTTTTAGCTTTAGGTGCTGTACTTCTTCAAAACCATTGGTAATAATATGAAGGGTATACTTTTCTGAAAGATACTGAAGCACTTCTACTGTTCCACTAAAAAGATGATTGTCAAAAGGTAGTTCTTCTATATAACTATGTGCTAATACATCGATCATTTCAAGCGAATACTCTTTATTAAACATCTTAAATGTATCGGTAAGTCTCCCCCGGCGTAGTTGTTCCTTTGTAACACGTTCTTCTCTAAACTCTTTCCAGTAACTGAAATTTATAGGCTCGTATGCTTCCAAAAACTTTTCAATTTCGAGTTCAATATGATGCTTTAAAAAAACCCGTTTAAAGGCCAGTGCAGAATTTCTATCAAAATCCCATAAGGTATGATCCAGATCAAAAAAAATATGTTTAATCATTTTGATGTAATGTTGAGGATAATAAGGTTCTCCATACCCTGTTTTTGAGTTTTAGTGAAAAATCTGTATTCTTAAAGATCATTGAAAAAGTACCATTTACAGAAGTAACATCGTGGAGCATTCTATCTAATAATACTCTTCTCTCAGCATCTTTTAAAGGAAACAAAGATTCTGCAGTAAGCGCTACAGGATGTATGATAAGAGGTGTTTTGATTTCAAAATCAAGATCATAAAATAAAAAAGGAGTACAGGTACCTGCTCTAAAACCTGGTGTGTTTTGGTATACCATTGTATGGTCGTGGCCTACTTCCAACTCTACAAGATTGCGGTAAATATTAGGTAGATCTACTAAAAAATTAGTGTTTATAGACCCTTGTAAATCTCTATTTGTAATCTCCTCAATTCGTTGTTTTTCAAATTTAAGCAAGTCGTATTCTTGGAGTGCTTGTTGTGAAAAGATAAGTCCTACTTGTTTATAATCGCCTATATGTTTTATTAGTAATTTAAATTGCTCTCTCCGAGTATTGATACTCTCTTCAAATCGTGTCGCTTCTCCTAATAGAAAAAATGCCGTAAGTTTTGCAGTGCTTTTTTTTGTGGTCTCTATAAGCCATTCGTAAATTTCAAAAGGATCTTTACTTACTTTCAAAATAACATTCGTTCTTTTAAAAAGTCGTAAGAACTTCAGTTGAATGAGATCGCTTCCGTACCCAACCATAGATCTAAAAAAACCTTTTTGTTTAAAAGCGTACGGCTCTTGAATGAGCACTAAATTATGAATGGTCATTTTTTTCTTCGGAAAGTTGAGCTCTTCAAATGAATCTAGAAGTAAGCTTTTAAACTTATAGGCCCATACGTCTATGATAGGCTGTGTTAAAAAATTATTTTTTAGCCCTAGACTCTCTGAAGCAGGATATCTTCCAAACTCATCTTTTACATGGGGTAAATATTCTTCATAACGAGTTAACAAGTAAAAGGCTGCAGAAAAAATATCAAAAGGAATCATACTTCTTTCCGAAGTTGCAAAAAAACATTTAGTTTCTTCCCAGTCTTTAACAACTATATCAATACTTTCAATTCCCTGCTGAGTTAAAAGCCCGTGACTTTGCACAAAAAACTCGTTTCCCATGGGCTGTTTTCCATATGAAAGTTTAGGCCCAGCATGCGCAATAAACTCTTCAATAACCGAAGTAAAGGTCACTTCAATCCCTAAAATCCTGGTACAGATATGCTTAAAAACATATGGTATTCTGGGAGTTATTTTTTGAGTAAAAACTAATAGCATGCACCTTAGATAAGAGATTCGTCTGCAAAGCTAAAATACGCATTTTCAGTAATGATTAAGTGATCCAGTACTTTAATATCCAGACTTTCTCCGGCAGATTTCATTTTCTGCGTCAAGGTTTTATCTGCAGCACTAGGCGTTAATGTCCCGCTTGGATGGTTGTGAACCAAAATAATTGCGACCGCTCCCAATTGTATTGCATTTTTAAAAGCGATTCGTACATCGACGAGCGTTCCTGTAATTCCGCCTTTACTGAGTTGTGATTTTTGAAGTATTTTATTTGAATTGTTTAGGTATAGAATCCAAAATTCTTCATGTTGTAGATCAGCTAAAATAGGGTGCATTAATTCAAAAACAGAGGTACTGGATGTAATTTTGTTTTTCTTAGCAGCAACTTCACCTCCTCGCCTTCTCCCCAACTCTAAAGCAGCCGCAATTGTAACGGCTTTTGCCACCCCTATTCCTTTAAATTCTTGTAATTGCGCTACCTCTAGCTTTCCTAATTCTTTGAGATTATTAATAACAGAGGCTAGAATTCTTTGACTGAGTGCCACCGCGCTTTCATTCCTGCTACCGCTCCCAATTAAGATCGCTATTAGTTCTGCGTCAGAAAGGGCGCTGCGTCCCTTTAAAAGTAATTTTTCGCGCGGACGATCATCTTCATTCCAATTTTTAATTGAAAATGGTGGTTTTATATCTTTCAAAGCTGAAAGCTAATTAAGAGGGGAGTTTTTCAAATATATAAATAATAGTCTATATTTATTGTTATAAATCTCAACCATGAAATCACTTTTTACTACTGAAGCCTATTCCGAAATCAAGAACAGACTAAATTCAATGTCTGAAACTTCCCAAAGACAGTGGGGAAAAATGACTGCTGGACAAATGGCACATCATTGCCAGAAAGCTTTCTTAGTTCCACTAGAGAAAACCACACCCAAAAAACCTCCTTTATTTATGCGACTCATGATCCCTTTTTTTAAAAAGAGCTTATATAATGATAAGCCATGGAAAAAAGGAATGCCTACGCCTAAAGAGTTTCAGGTTAGGGATGATAGAGATTTTGAAAAGGAACGAGAACGTTTACTTTCTTTGATTGATGAATTTCACCAAAAAGGAGAGGCTCACAACTGGCCCAAACATCCTGCTTTTGGAGAATTTACCACCCAACAATGGGGACAAATGGAGTATAAGCATTTGGACCATCATTTAAGACAATTTGGTGTTTAGCACATTTTGGGTATGTATTGAAGGGGTGGTATGTTTATAAAATTTGTAGCTTGCGTTCACAAATTATATAAACGTAGCGTTAATTTTTCTTAAAGCATTTGGACCATCATTTAAGACAATTTGGGGTATAAGATTAATTATTGGGATTATTGATGGGGTGGTGTATTGAACAAAAATGATAGATTACGAAGCAACATTTTTGAGAAATATACCGTTAAAGAATCTTCAATAAACACCTAGATCGGCGCTTTCTCCATTTTGAAGGTTAAAATATAAATCGAAAAATCTGTATTACTATAGTATAATAAAGCTATAGCGTTTCAGCCTATAATGTAGTACTTTCGTATTTCAAAATTCGTATTTCTACCTTATCATGTATCCACCATCTCATCACCAGTCTCAAGATATTCAAAAAATGATAGCTGTCATTAAAAATTATCCGTTGGGTATGTTAGTTTCAGCAAAAAATGATGAGCCTTTTATAACACATATTCCTATCATCTACAATGACAAAAGTGGCAAACTTGTGGCGCATATCGATAAATTTAATCCGCAGGTTGAAACATTAGTAGATGGAGCAGATGTTACAGTAGTTTTTAAAGGTCCAGACACCTATATCTCGCCCAGTATTTATACAACACAACAATTACCCACCTGGAATTATATCATCGTACATGTAAAAGGAACTATCTCGTTAATCAATGAACCAGAAGCAGCCAAAAATACGATGATTGCGATGACCGAGTTTCTAGAACAACCTGATCAGAAATACATACTCGATAAAGAGAACAAATCGATGGACAGATTCGTAAATTATATTCAGGCATTTGATATTACGATTACAAATTGGGAAGGGAAGTTCAAATTGTC
Source organism: Jejudonia soesokkakensis (assembly GCF_042664795.1). Classification (NCBI taxonomy): domain Bacteria; kingdom Pseudomonadati; phylum Bacteroidota; class Flavobacteriia; order Flavobacteriales; family Flavobacteriaceae; genus Jejudonia; species Jejudonia soesokkakensis. Next base: position 114,646 of record NZ_JBHTBN010000005.1, on the reverse strand, counting down.
ACAGGATAAAAATGCGCAGGATTATGAAAATGCCAAGCAGGAGCTTTTAAAAAATACTCCTTCGACTAAAAGGGTGTTTATTGAAGAAATCTATTTATAACTTAGTCTGGTAAAATCACATTTTCTACAAACAGCGTATAATAAATAGGTCTTGAATCGCTGATTGCTGAAATTGATCTACCTAATAGTCTTTCACATTCTTTATAAGCTAAAACATCTATGCCTTCTGAGGTCTCACTATTAGGAAGAATTACGTAAATCTCATTTGTAGTTAAGTCAAAATATTCACCTTCTGGAGTTCCAAAAACAACCGCTTGAGAGTATTTACCAAATATATCTCCAAAATTATAAGAACCAATCATATAAGGTTCTGAAGCTTGGTTCACAAATTGCAAAATTCCTGCATCATCTTTCAAAAATCCATCTGCTTCACGCACTTTATTATTCCCTATACAATTATCACATGCAGAGCAGGTAGCTATTCCTTGAGAAGAATTTTCAAAAACGTAGTATGTCTTTCCATTGATTATTTCTGTACCCGTAATGGTCGCAATTAGCCTATTGTCAATTTTTTCATAGTCATTTGGATTCCCAGTACGCTTCAATATCTTCAGGTGTAGAGTTATAATCGCTATCACAAGAAATTAATATCAAACAAATAATACTTTAATAAAGGAATTTACACATAATGGTTTAATTAATTAACATTACTGTCAGTTAGCACTAAAAAATATGATGAGTTTGGATTATTAATTGAAGTTACAACCTTTACTACAAGACCTGCTCCAGATTTATAATAGGTTTTTTCAAGATCATGAGAATTATTTCCATTTTCAAAATCTAAAAATGTTTTGTTAAAATCAATGTCTTGAAAATTGCCCATAGGGGTTTCTAACGTAATTACTTCAGGAATGTATTGCCCATACTGTTTATTTAAACCAGTAGCATTAATAAAATAGGGGTCTGAAGTTTGTGTTGTAAATTTTATGACACCATCAGGCCTCACTAGATACCCTAGAGAGTCTCTTACGAAAATATTTCCGACATAATCAACAAGATTAAAATTTACATTATTCCCTTCTTCATTAGTTTCTAAATAGAAAAATATCTTTCCATTAATAGTCTTTTTTCTAGAAATAGAGGTAATAATTTTATATCCTAATGGTTCATAATTACCGGAAGATTCTCTAAATTCAAAAACATCATAGGTCCAGCTATTCCCTAAAGTTAAAGCAAAATAATTTGACGCTTCAATATCTTGAGAACTGGAGTTATCGTTCTTATTACAGGAGATTAAAAAAAAAGGAATAATACTTAATAAAAGCAACTTATACATAATGATTTGTTTGAAATTAAGTATTAATCAAGTATAAGCATTTTCTTTAATGACAATACCAAATTCTTTGATATTCTATTTTAAAGATGCATTGAATCAATAAACGTTGCGTAGATAAATTATAAGTAAATTTACAATTAGAACCTTAAATCAAATACTCTTTCACTTCCTCAAAATCCAATCCTCCATAATTTCCACTGCTCATTAACAATAAGGATGTATCCTTGAAGTCTTGTGAAAATAAATAGGTTTTAAAATCGGTTGGATTGGTAAAGACTACTAAATCATTTCTGTCAAAAGCTGCTTCTATTTGTTCATGTTTAATTTCTTCCAACCCTTTTATCATAACCGCATGTGGTGAATAAAACACTACTGCTGTATCTGCAGCATCCAGAGCTCCTCTGTATTCCTTGAGAAACTCAGGGTTTAAACTACTGTAAGTGTGGAGCTCAAGACATGCAATGAGTTTTCTTTCGGGAAACTGGTTTTTTACTGCAGCAGTGGTTGCCATTACCTTACTAGGAGAATGCGCAAAGTCTTTGTATGCGATTGCCGTTTCACTTTCCGCTATTTTTTCCAGACGTTTACTCGCTCCTTTAAAAGTAGCGATGGCTTCATAGAAATCATCTGCGTCGACACCCATTAACTGACAAATCCATCGGGCCCCTTCTAGATTATTCAGATTGTGTTTTCCAAACACTTCAATAGGCATAGGACCTTCAAGCGTTTCCAGCAAGGTCATTCCATTTTCTACGGAATACTCTGGTGTTTTATAAGGCACTTTTTTTATCGTTGCGGTTGATTCTTCAACTACTCTTTTTACTTCGGAATCTTCAGTATTGTAGACAATAGTTCCGCCATTCGTAATTTCATTCAGAAATATTGAAAATTGTTCTACGTAATTTTCATAGGTAGAAAACACATTAATATGATCCCAGGCGATTCCACTTAATAAAGCAATGTTGGGTTTATACAAATGAAATTTTGGGCGCCTATCAATTGGTGAAGACAAGTATTCGTCCCCTTCCAGGACCATAAAATCGTTGTCGTCGGTTAAATGAACCATCGTTTCAAATCCTTCCAGTTGGGCACCTACCATATAATCAACTTCTTTCTCATGATAATGCATCACATGTAAAATCATAGATGTGATTGTGGTTTTTCCGTGTGAACCTCCAATTACAACACGAGTCTTATGTTTGGATTGCTCATATAAGAATTCTGGGTAGCTATAAATTTTTATATTAAGTGCTTTAGCCTTTAATAGCTCTGGGTTGTCTTCTTTGGCGTGCATTCCCAAAATAACAGCATCCAGATCTGAAGTAACATTTCCTGTAAACCAACCATATTTTTCTGGCAATAATCCTTTTGCAGCCAACCTGCTTTTTGAAGGATCAAAAATCTCATCATCACTTCCTGTTACTTGATATCCTTTGTTATGCAACGCTAACGCAAGGTTATGCATCGCGCTTCCGCCTATGGCAATAAAATGTACTTTCATCTTTGAATGGAGAAATTTAAAAATTGGTTGATAATGAGGTATTTTCTAAAACGATCTTGTAAAGTTATAAGAAAATTACTGTTTAAAGTAAGAATATTTTACAATGCCTCAATACGTTTCTTTTCCTTTAAAGCTTCATCAAAATCGGGACGGTCCTTTAGAGCTTTATTGATCCAGACTAAAGCCGTCGCTTTTTTTCCTTGATTTTTATAAATTTGAGCCATACGGTAATACGCCCAGTCTTTAGGAACGCCATCCTTAGCCGAATGATTCTCGATATAGGCCTGTAAGCAATTAATCCCTAACTCTGCATCCAGATTATATTGAGCCGCAATCTTACCTATCTGATAATTTAATTGGTTTCTTTTGTGAATTTTGAGCGATTGTGAAGCAGTTTCCATTGCTTCTTTGGGCTTATTGTTCTTCTCGTAATGTTCAGTTAGTTTTTCGTAGGTCGTTGGCGAACCACCAATCTCAATGGCTTTTTTATAAAATTTTTCGGCATCTTTTGGGCGGTCACTATATTCTGCAATATATCCATTGGCCAAATAGCCATCGACGGGAGAAATCTTAGCTAATTGGTTTGCATATTTAATCGCCTTGCTTTCGCTTCCGCCAATAATGCCTGGTAACTGTATGTAGAACTCTACCAATGCCCAGCGCACCTCTATATGGTTAGGATCAAGCCTTGCAGCTGTTTCAAATTCAGATTTAATATCGCCAATATAGGTGGCTGCTCGAATTCGGCTGATGGATAATGCTTTCATTCCTAATGCGCCGCCATGTTTAAAGTGATAATTGGCACTTTTATCATTTTTCTCTACTAAGACTTCATAATAATCGATGGCAGTATCCCAATCTTTATAATAGCCCGCAATATCGCCCAGATATTCCATCGTTTTCTCGTGAGAAGGATGTTCAGCTAGATACTTTTCAAAAAGGGGTTTAGCCTTACTGAATTGCTCCTTTTTAAAATAATTTTCGGCATTCTGAAAATCGGTTTGTGCCATTACTATTGAAGGTATAAAAAATAGAAAAAATAGATATTTCATAAAATAGGTTTGTAGTACTGTTTTTTATTTCTTTTTAGGAGGATATTTAGACAATGACTTCTGAAGCACCGAAAAATAATGTAACTGTCGTTGTTCTGGTGAAGCTTTTTCCTTATACTCTCCATCGATAACGGCTTGCCAGATTAAATCGTCTCTGGCTGCATCAATAAAGTCAATGGTCAATTCTTGATTCACTACTTTACCTCCAATAGGAATACCACCGCTCACCCCTACGCCTACATTTCCGCCACCACTACCTACACCAATTCCAATTGTATTACGAGAATTAGATACAGTTTCACGGGCAAAAAAATTAATAAGAAATTGGGGGCTTTCAGACTTTGTAAATCCCCGGGATTGCAGTATGCTATCGGTAGCTTGTATAATACGCTTATCGTCTAACTGATTTAAACCAGAATTTATCGTAGGGAAATAATTATAAGAAGTGTATTGAGAAAAGTCGGTTTGTTTGTCATAATCAATCCCTACGCTTGCTCCGCAGGAAACAAGTAGGGTTGTAAGCAAGAATGCATATATAGTTTTCATGGTAATAGTTTCTATGCTAAAGCTACGCAAAAAGTACGCCAAGAGATTGTAAAGGAACGTTAATGCACCGAAGTTTCATTCAACATCTTCCAAAGGGTATCTTTTAACTCCATCAATCCCTGTTGTGCTACTGAAGAAAAGAACAAATACGGAATGCCTTTAAATTCTTTGTCTAATAACTCTTTCATTTCTGCTTTTAACTCCTCATCGAGCATGTCGCTTTTTGAAATCCCAACCAATTTATCTTTATCCAACAATTCGGGATTGTAGCGTTTTAATTCGTCCAAAAGTATTTCATACTGTTCTTTGATATCTGGCGCATCTGCAGGAATCAAAAATAACAAGGTTGAATTGCGTTCAATATGACGTAGAAAATAATGTCCTAGCCCGCGACCTTCTGCAGCACCTTCAATAATTCCAGGAATATCGGCCATCACAAACGTCTGAAAGTTGCGATATTCCACAATACCCAAATTAGGTTTTAGTGTTGTAAACTCATAATTAGCAACCTTAGGCTTTGCTGCTGTAATTACTGAAAGTAAGGTAGATTTACCTGCATTTGGAAAACCTACAAGTCCCACATCTGCCAACACTTTCATTTCTAACGTAAAGTTAGCTTCTTCGCCATCCATTCCTGGTTGTGCATACCGAGGCGTCTGATTGGTAGCCGATTTAAAATGTGCATTTCCTCTTCCCCCTTTGCCCCCTTCTGCTATAATTAACTCTTCTCCATGTTCCAACAATTCTTTTAGGGTTTCGCCAGTGTCTGTGTTTTTAATCACAGTCCCTAGCGGCACATCAATATATACATCTTCTCCATCGGCTCCTGTACTGGTTTGTTTGCTTCCTGCACCTCCGTGACCCGCTCTAAAGTGACGCTTAAATTTTAAATGGTATAACGTCCACATATTTTCATTGGCCTTCAAAATCACGTGACCGCCACGTCCCCCATCACCTCCATCGGGACCTCCTTTTGGAATGTATTTTTCTCTACGTAAATGCGCACTCCCTTGTCCTCCCTTTCCGGAAGAAACATGGATCTTTACGTAGTCTACAAAATTGCCTTCTGTCATGGTTACTTCCCGCACTGGCGAGAATCTTTTATAATTTAGGAAGTCACTCCTAAAGTCCCCATAAAGGGACAGTTAAAAATAAAACATTTATAAATAAAGAAACTACAGCTCGTCTATGACATCACTTAAACGCTCGGTAATTTCTTCAACACTACCCACACCATCAACACCATAATACTTTTCATCGGTTTGATAGTATTCTTTTAAAATATCTGTTTTTCTATAATATTCTGCAATACGCTCACGAATCACTTCTTCATTCGCATCGTCTGCACGACCACTTGACTTTCCTCTTTCGAGTAATCGTTCTACCAAGACCTCATCTTCGACTTCTAAAGCTACCATCGCATCTACTTGGGTGTTTTTCTCTTTCAGAAACTCTCGTAAAACTTGTGCTTGCGCTTTGGTACGCGGATACCCATCAAAAATAAAACCTTTTGGATTTTCTTCCATACGTCTCGACACTTCAGCCTTCAACATATCGTTAGTCACAGAATCGGGCACCAAATGTCCTTTTTCAGTATAGTTTTTTGCTAATTTTCCAAGGTCGGTTCCATTTTTCATATGGTAACGAAACATATCTCCTGTAGAAAGATGAATCAGATTATATTTTTCTTTTAATACTTCTGCTTGCGTTCCTTTTCCTGCGCCTGGAGGGCCAAATAATACAATATTTTTCATTTTCAATTCCCGTACAGACGGGTATCTTTTTACTGTTAGGTTCTTATCATTTTTTCCGAAGAAATTTTTACACCAATTCCACATACGAATGCATAATAAGATTCAATTAATTCTTTAAGGCTGCAAAGATACCTATTTCAAAGAAGATTGTACCTTTGTAGTATGGCAAATTATTTTTCTTCAAACTTTACACTTGGTATTTTAGGCGGCGGACAATTAGGCAAGATGTTGTTGTATGAAACCCGCAAATTTGACATTAAAACGCATGTGCTGGACCCGAGTTATGAGGCTCCTTGTAAAATCGCCTGTGATGCATTTCAGCAAGGAGATCTAATGGATTATGATACGGTATATAACTTCGGAAAGAAAGTAGATGTGCTCACTTTTGAAATTGAAGGAGTTAATATTGATGCATTGGCAAAACTTGAAGCCGAAGGAAAAAAAGTATATCCTTCTGCTGAAACTTTAAAAAACATACAAGATAAAGGGGTTCAGAAGCAATTTTATAAGCAACATAAAATTCCAACATCTCCATTTTTGGTATTTAAAGATAAGTTTGAGTTGACGGAGGCTATCGTTCGGAAAGATCTTAGTTTTCCTTTTGTGTGGAAAAGCTGCACTGGCGGTTATGACGGCAAAGGGGTTTCGGTGGTACGCACCGAAGAAGATGTGATTCCATTGGCCGAAGGCGCTTGTATAGCAGAGAAGCTTATTTCATTTAAAAATGAACTGGCAGTGATTGTCGTTCGGAATCCTTCAGGAGAAGTGAAAACATATCCAGTGGTCGAAATGGAGTTTCATCCAGAAGCCAATCAAGTAGAATATGTCATTTGCCCGGCTCGGATTGACGATTCTGTTTCAGAAAAAGCTAGAAACATCGCTATAAAAGTTTCCGAAGCCTTTAAACACGTAGGATTATTGGCTGTGGAACTATTTCAGACCGAAGATGATGAAATTCTGGTAAACGAAGTGGCTCCAAGACCACACAATAGCGGACATTACAGTATCGAAGCAAGTTATACTAATCAATTTGAGCAACAGATTCGTGCTATTTTGGATCTTCCGTTAGGCAAAACCGAAAGTAAAGTGGGCGGAATTATGGTCAACCTTGTAGGAGCCGAAGGTCACACAGGAGAGGTTGTTTACAAAAACATCGAAAAAATTATGGCGATGGATGGTGTTACTCCGCATATCTACGGAAAGAAACAAACCCGCCCTTTTAGAAAAATGGGGCATGTCACAATTGTACACGAGGATCTCGCTGAAGCTCGTAAAATAGCAGAAAAGGTTAAGAATACGATTGAAGTGGTTGCAAAATAATTTGCAGTCTGCAAGTGTAGTTTCTCGTATTAAAATTAATTCAAATAACTTTTCACTGCTTCCAACGCCTTTTCGATTCCGTCTGGGTTTTTACCACCAGCCGTTGCGAAAAATGGTTGCCCGCCACCGCCACCTTGGATATGTTTTCCAAGTTCACGTACAATTTGACCCGCATTCAAATTCTTAGATTTCACTATTTCTTTATCAATATAACAGGTCAATAGTGCTTTTCCTTCCTGTTTGGAACCAAATAATAAAAACAAGTTGTCTACCTCGCCACCCAATTCGAAAGCAAGATCTTTCATGCCGTTAGCATCGAGGTCTAATTCTTTAGCTAAGAAATTCACTCCATGAACTTCGGAAATTTCATTTTTAAGATCGCCCTTTATATTCTTTGCTTTATCTTTTAATAGCTGTGCAACTTGCTTCTGAAGTACGTTATTTTCTTCTTGCAGACTATTTACCGCTTTGACAGGATCTTGTGCATTGTTTAAACTTTTCTGAACTTCAGCAAAAGCAGTACTTCTATCGATAAAATAGTTTTTTGCAGCATCACCAGTGATGGCTTCGATACGTCGAATACCGCTTGCTACAGCACTTTCCGAAGTAATAATAAAATGCCAGATCTTACCAGTAGCAGGAACATGGGTTCCACCACATAATTCCATAGACTTTCCAAATTTGATAGCTCGTACCGCGTCCCCGTATTTCTCACCAAATAAAGCAATAGCGCCTTCATCAATTGCTTGCTGATATGGAATGGCCCTACGCTCTTCCAGTTCCAAATTTTCCTGTATTCGTGCATTTACAAAATCTTCTACTTGCCGTAGTTCTTCATCGGTTACTTTAGAAAAGTGAGAAAAATCGAAACGCAAACTACGACTATGCACCATAGACCCTTTTTGGGTTACATGAGTTCCCAATATGTTTCGAAGTGCTTGATGTAATAAATGCGTAGCTGTATGATTGGAAGCACTTCGGTTGCGCTGTTTTTCGTCAACGATTGCTTTAAAATCTCCTTCAGGATTCCGAGGAAGATTCTTTGCAAAATGTATAATTAAATTGCTTTCTTTCTTGGTATCGATAATATAAGTTACTTCTCCATTGGAAGCTTCCAAATAGCCTTTATCCCCTACTTGTCCTCCACCTTCAGGGTAAAAGGGGGTTAAATTAAAAACCAATTGATACAACTCCCCATCCTTTTTGCTTTTTACTTTTCGGTAGCGTGTGATTTTTACATTGGTTTCTAAAGTATCATAACCTACAAATTCTTCCACATCATCTTCAGCCAAAATAATCCAATCGCCAGTTGACACTTTTGTAGCAGAACGGGAGCGATCTTTTTGTTCTTTTAATGCAGCTTCAAAACCTTTTTCATCTAATTCTAACCCACGCTCTCTCAAGATAAGCGCCGTAAGGTCGATGGGGAATCCAAAAGTATCGTACAACTCAAAGGCTTTGGAACCTTCAATGGTTTTTCCGTTTGATTCAGAAATAATTGTATCTAATAATATAAGTCCTTGATCCAGTGTTCGAAGAAAAGATGCTTCTTCTTCTTTGATCACATTTGATATAAGATTGTTCTCTTGCACCAATTCTGGAAATGCTTCTCCCATTTGTTTGGTTAAGGTATGAACCAGTTTATAAATAAAAGGTTTTTTAGTGTCTAGGAATGTAAAACCGTAGCGGATTGCCCGTCGCAGAATTCTTCTAATTACATAACCTGCACCGGTATTGCTAGGCAATTGACCATCGGCAATAGAAAAAGCTACTGCACGAAGGTGGTCTGCAATGACGCGAATAGCAACGTCTGTTTTTTCAAAAGTGCCGTAAGTGCTATTCGTAATAGCTTCAATTTCTCTTATAATAGGCGTAAAAACATCGGTATCGTAGTTTGAAGTTACATTTTGCAACACCATACATAAGCGCTCAAAGCCCATTCCAGTATCGATATGTTTGTTAGGCAAGGTGTGCAACGAACCATCTGCCTTTCGGTTGTATTGCATAAATACAAGGTTCCAGATCTCCACAACTTGAGGATGATCCATATTGACGAGAGACTTACCGTCCACTTTTGCTTTTTCTTCAGCAGAACGAATATCCACATGAATTTCACTGCAAGGTCCGCAGGGTCCTTGCTCGCCCATTTCCCAAAAATTATCTTTTTTATTCCCTTTTAAGATTCGGTCTTCAGCAATAAATTTTTTCCAGATATCGTAGGCTTCCGTATCCATTGCAAGGTTGTCGTCATCATCACTACCTTCAAAAACAGTTACATAAAGAATATCTTTATCTATTTTAAACACCTCTGTTAACAACTCCCATGCCCAGGCGATTGCTTCTTCTTTAAAATAATCTCCAAAACTCCAGTTGCCCAACATTTCGAATAAGGTGTGGTGGTACGTATCGTACCCTACTTCTTCAAGATCATTATGTTTTCCTGAAACGCGCAGACATTTTTGAGTATCTGCAATTCGATTGTTTTTAGGAGTAGCGTTTCCGAGGAAATATTCTTTAAAGGGCGCCATTCCAGAATTGACAAACATGAGAGTTGGGTCGTCTTTTAGCACCATGGGCGCCGATGGCACAATGGTATGAGATTTTGACTTAAAAAATTCTAAAAACTGGGAACGTATTTCCTGTGATTTCATCAACGCTATTTTCTCAAATTATAGGCAGTATGGGTATGCCAAAAACAATTTCTATATTTGTGTAACGTTACAACGTGTAATGCTACCTATCAACGAGCAAAAATAAGTTTTTTTTAGCGTATGTCTAAGGTTAAATATTACTATGATAGCGAAACACTATCCTATCGCAAAATAGAGAAGAAAAAAGGTCGGAAATTTGGTATCTTTTTTCTGAGTTTATTAGGAATGATCTTAAGTGGATTTCTATTGCTCTTGGTCTATCTTAACTTACCTTATGTTGAAACTCCTAAAGAAAAGGCCTTAAAAAGAGAACTTGCTAATTCACAACTTCAGTTTGAATTATTGAATAAAAAAATGCAGGAAGCCGAAGAGGTTTTAACCGAAGTAGCTGAGCGTGACAATAATTTATATCGTATCTATTTTGAAGCCAATCCTATACCCGAAGAACAGCGTAAAGCTGGTTTTGGGGGAATAAACCGGTATAAAGACCTGGAAGGTTTTGACAATTCTAATTTAATTATCAATACTAGCAAGCGGTTGGATATTCTAACCAAACAAATTGTAGTACAAAGTAAATCACTGGATGAAATTGCAGCTCTGGCAGAAGAAAAAGAAAAACTACTAGCAGCTATTCCTGCGATCCAACCTGTAAACAATGAAGACCTTACCCGTATGGCGTCTGGCTATGGATACAGAACCGATCCATTTACAAAAGCACGAAAGTTTCACTACGGAATGGATTTTACCGCACCCCGAGGAACTCCTGTATATGCAGCTGGTGATGGCAGAGTAGAACGAGCAGATAATACGGCTTCTGGCTACGGAAACCATATTCGAATAGATCATGGCTACGGATACGAAAGTCTCTATGCGCATTTATATAAATACAATGTACGAGCCGGACAAACAGTTAAACGTGGTGATTTAATTGGATTTGTAGGAAGTACAGGTAGATCGGAAGCACCACACCTTCATTACGAAGTATTTAAAGACAATGAACGTATCAACCCAATAAATTTCTACTACGGAAATCTGTCTCCAGAGGAGTTTGCGGATCTTCTGAAAAAATCACAACAGGAAAACCAGTCACTGGATTAACCCTCAAAATTCAGAATTCTTACTTTAGAATTCACTTATAATATGCACATAGAATTGCCCGAAAAAAGATACTATAGCATTGGCGAAGTTGCCAGTGCATTTGATGTAAATACATCGCTTATCCGCTTTTGGGAAAAAGAGTTCGATGTATTGCAGCCCAAAAAAAATGCAAAAGGAAACCGAAAATTTACTCCTTCAGATATTAAAAATTTAGAGCTAATTTTTCATTTGGTAAAAGAACGGGGATTTACGCTCGAAGGTGCTAAAATTAATTTAAAAGAAAACAAGAAAAAGACGTTAGACAATTTTGAGATCATTCGTAAATTAGAGACTGTAAAAGCAGAATTACTTAAAATTAAAGACCAACTATAAACAAACTCATTATGAAAAAATGGATACCTGTCATCATAATTCTGGCTGTTGTATTGATTGCTGGAGCCTACTTGGCAAATTTAAATAACAAACTTGTTCCCCTAGACGAAAATGTACAACAACAATGGGGGAATGTGGAAAGCTCCTATCAGCGACGTGCAGACCTAATTCCGAATATTGTAAGTACAGCTCAGCGGTATGCAGAATTTGAGCAAGAAACATTGACCAAAGTAATCGAAGCACGAAGTAAAGCCACATCGGTCACCATTGACCCTACCAATATTACTCCAGAGAAAATGGCACAGTTTCAGGAAGTGCAAGGAGGTTTAACCTCAGCATTAGCAAGATTATTAGCTGTTTTTGAACGCTATCCAGATCTTAAAGCCAATGAGAATTTCAAGGAACTTATTAACGAATTAGAACGTACCGAAAACCGAATTAATGTAGAGCGCAATCGCTATAATGAAGTTGTCAATCCATATAATGTCACCGTAAATAAGTTTCCGGCAAAAATGTTTGTAGGACTCATCGGTTTTGAAGAAAAACCATATTACAAAGCTGAAGAAGGTAGTGATGAAGCTCCAGATGTTGAAACACTATTTAACAGATAATGGGAAAATCTAAAGTTGAAGACTTCTTAACTGCAAAAGAAGAAGCAGAAATAGTTGAAGCCATACGAATGGCCGAAAAAAATACCTCTGGAGAAATACGTGTACACCTGGAGTCTACTTCAAAAATAGATGCTTTTGACCGTGCAGCCGAAGTTTTTGATTTTTTGCACATGAATAATACCAAGCAAAGCAACGGAGTACTCATCTATGTAGCTGTAGAAGACCGCACCATGGTCATTATGGGCGATAAAGGCATTAATGATGTCGTAGGCCCTAATTTCTGGGAAAGCACCAAAGACATCATTATAGGCCATTTTAAAAATGGGCACATGAAACAAGGACTAGTCAATGGTATTATAAAGGCTGGCGAGCAATTAAAGAAATACTTTCCCTATAAGAAAACAGATATCAATGAGCTTCCCGATGATATTTCTGTTGGGTAATTTTTAGCTATGTTTATGAAACAAATTTTTCAGAAATATAAATTCTTACTATTCATTCTAGTGGGATGTTTTGTTTCTGAAACTGTTTCGGCTCAGTTTGATATTCCTCCGGTTCCTGACAAACAAACTTCATTATACGACTATATAAGCCTATTTAGTACTTCTGAAAAATCTGCTTTAGAAAATAAACTGATTCGCTATGCCGATAGCACCTCTACCCAGATTGTCATGGTGGTGATAAGCACAACTAAAGGAGAAGATATTTCTTTACTTGGAGCTAAATGGGGGCAAAAATGGGGCGTAGGCCAAGCTACCAAAGACAACGGAATTTTTATTATTCTAGCTAAAGACGATCGTAGGGTTGATATCAATACGGGCTACGGAATTGAATATTTAATCAGTGACCGAACTGCAGAGCAAATCATCAATCGGGAAATGATTCCCCAATTTAAAACAGGAAATTACTACAAAGGATTAGATCAAGGTGCCGATGCTATTTTTGAAGCGCTGAAAGGAGAATACAAAGAAGAACGGAAGTTCAAGAAAAAAAATAACGACAACAACATTTTTGTGGTGGTAATGATCATCTTCTTTATTATCATTATCATTCTTCGCTCGCGAAACAAAGGAGGTCGCGGAGGGGGCGGAATTGGAGGGAGTTTACTCGACGTGATTATTTTAAGTAATATGGGACGTACTGGCGGATTTGGCGGGGGCAGTTCTAGGGGCGGAGGAAGTTTTGGAGGCGGCGGCTTCGGCGGGGGCTTTGGCGGGGGCGGATTTGGAGGAGGCGGTGCTTCTGGAGGATGGTAATTTGAATCATGAGAAACGAAATTAGAAATAAAAACACCCTATATATAAAATATTAGCCGACGATTATGGCGGTAGTTGTTTTGTAAAAATGATAATTTGCGAAGCAACATTTTTACAAAACTTTCTGTGTCGCAACTATGGAATCGTAGTTTCAATTATGAAAAAAAACACCCTATATAAAAAGTTAGCCGACAAAAATGGTAGTAGTTGTTTTAGAAAAATGATAGAATGGTAAAAGATGGAAGTTTTTTAAATAGAAAGGCTGCATTTCTGCAGCCCAAATTATGAAAAAATAGACAAAAATTTATTTTGCTTTCATAAGTGTTATACTAATTGGATTTGCTTTATCACATCTGTTTTTCATTTTAAGTGGCTTAAATTGAAATTTTACATTTAGTCCCTCTTTCATATAAGTGTCTTCCAAATTAATGGGATCATAAAGAACAAAACCACTCTCTTCATTAGAAACTTTAATTGTGTAAGCACAATCATTCTCTTCTGCTGAATACAAAATAGTTCCAGATAAAAAATTTTCATCCATTTTACCTTTAGTTGTACAACATGAAAAAAAGAATACCATAAATAACATTGAAATTAATACTTTCATATTGTTTTATTTTACAAGGATTTTCTTGTTTAGTTTGGTCTTTGCATTTCCTATTTCAATAACATAAGTTCCAGATGCAACATTACTTAAATCAATTGTAGTTCTGTACATATTTCCTGTGTCTTTAGAAACTTGATTCTGAAACACTCGTCTTCCAGTTATATCATAAACTGCGAGTCTCAAAATATCACTTGTTCCCGAAGTTTCCAATTGCAAATCAAATATTCTATTATCTTTTGAGGATACCACTAAATTTTGAGAACTTGCATTTAACTCGTCTACCGAAAGTGTTTCAGAAATTTTGAATGAAGCAATTCTAGTTTTTCTAGGTTCTCCTGAATATTCACCAGTAAACCAAAACGTTAAATCATCGACAGGATCTCTTGTAAGTTGTGAATAATCTCCATATCGAGCATTGTCCAGCACCGAAGTAGTTCCTTGAACAATCAAAGTTTCAGCAACTGTCATTTGTCCTAACACATCACCATCTAATCTTCCAGTATAATAAAGCGATGGAAAAGTAGTAGCCCCGGTTTTTGTATAACCCATTCCAATATTTCCTTCTTGATCCATTGCTATCCCCGATAAGAAAACACTTTCACCTCCTGCATCCTGATACGTACCCTCTTGAAATAAAACCCAAGGAGCTACTGGAGTAGCACGACGTAATTCTACCCAACGAATTCCTGAAATTTGACTTCCATCTGTAACCTCAACAGGAAAATTAAATAATAAAGACTCATGGGTTCCAAAGTTATATCGATGTGCTTGAAAATACATAGCAAACACAATAGGATCAATACGTTGATCTGTTCCTGGCTGTTCTAATACCGCAAACGAATCTCCTCCAGTACCTTCTAAAAAAGAATCAAAAGGAGCAAGTGGAATTTCTAATGGAGTTGAAACTGTTGCTCCGGCAGGATTACTCCAATCAATCGAAAGATCCCAAACTTTTACATGATCAACACTCACACCCGTCCATGCATCATCTTGAAACCATACGATAGGAGCTGGACCTGCTGCTATACCTGCTCCTTCTGAATGTACTGGCTGCGGTGCTTGAAAACCTCCAGTTCCAATATATCCAGGCAATGTCAAAGTTGCAATCTCTGCTGTTGGATCTCCATCAATCATTTTTTGCCTGTTAAAAGCATAAAATCTTCCACTTTCTGAAGGATTAAAATTTCCAGTACAAACATAACTATTGCCCCAAATACCGTAGTGAGGATAATCATTTTCAGGAACATCATAACTGTATACAGCAAAAGAACCTGTAGGATCGGGAGTTGTAGAAACTGCTATTTTAAATTGATTGTCATCTGGCAACTGAAATTGAGAGATAAACCAACGGTCTGCTTCTCTATCATAGAGAACGACTGGATCTCCAGAAACAACTCCACCTAAGGGGATATTGATATCTTTAGGAAATCCTGAGGCTTGGACTCCATTTTTATCCCAAACGCTCCAAAGACCGTTTGTCATTTGCACCACATGATTAGGTCCTACTGCCGCTGTTGGGTCTGGCGGACTCACATCCAAATTGATCCCATCAAAATTGACAATTGGTGTGTTTGCTCTTCTTGAAAGTGGGTTTTCTTGAAGCAATGGATCTACACTGGTTTTACTTTCACCAACACTCTCTATGAAAGTTTGTTTTTTTAAGTTTTTAGAACTTTTACCACCTCGTGGCACTTCTCGCTTTTGAACATCCTTAGCCTCAACTTTTGGGTAGGTAGTCATTGGTTGTGTTACAAAAAAATGGTTTGGAGTATTTATTTCAACAACTTCTCCTTTTGAAGATTCTTGTGCTCTAAGAACAAATCCTGCAAATAATAACAGCCCTGCAACAATGTAATTTTTTAATTTCATTTCTATTGAATTTAGATATTGGTTATACTAGAACAAATATGCTAAAAACAAGATCTGGAATATCAAAATTCAACTACGCACTCACTACTCGAAAAATGAAAAACCTCAAAATGTATGAATACAGACTAGTGTAATTTTAGTTCTGCTTATCTTCTGAAGTGGAGAAAAACTCTTTAAGATATTCTGAAAGAGAATCATTGCCATTTTTTAAACCTACTTTTTTACTGATACGATATCGCTTACTTTCTATTGCCCGAATCGTTCGATTTAAAAAAAGTGCAATTTCTTTGTTCTTAAAATCCATGGCTAGATAATAACAAATAATAATCTCTGAATCGTTAAGTTTAGAAAATTGAGTTTTTAAATTGTTGAAAAAATCAATATTTAAATCGTTAATAAGATTCAAATGATTTTCTCCATTGCTAATTAATGTAGTCGATTCTAAATTAATTTTTTTATAAATATCCCGAATCTTTTGACGTTGCAAAGAAGCTTCATCAATAGCAGCAATTTTTTTAATTTCTTTTTTTATCTCAGCCAGATACTCTTCCAAATTAAGGGTCTTAACTTTAAGTTTTTCGTAACTGGAACTTAAATGAGAATAATTTCGCCTTTGATTTATATAAGAGTTTAATTGTTTGTTTAATTTTTTATAATACAGGGAAAAAATAGCTATTAAAAAAAGTAGTACAATAATTAAAATTATAACCCAATTTCGGTTAAGTTGTTTCAAATAACTTTCAGACTTCAATTCTTCTTCAGATTGAAGGAGTGTTTCACTAATATCAAAACTTGCCGTTAAATTACTGTCTAACAATTCCTGCTCAAAATTCTTTAATGAATCCAAATAAACTTTACTTAGTTCAAGATTTCCATCCATTTTATATGCTTCAGAAAAATACCTGTAAAAGTTCTGCTTAGCTACATAATCCATATATTCTTTTGAATCTGAAATCTCTCTTAAATAATATAGAGCCGAATCAACTTCCTTTCGGGAAAGATGTTCTGAAGCCATACAGACATTCAAATTTGTTTCGTAGGATCGGTAATTATAGGAATCTATCGTTGGATTAGTCTGCAATGAGTGGTATATTTTGAGATATTTATTAGCGTTCTCCAAATCTCCAAGATGTATATAACTATCGACCAGCATATAGTTTGCAAAAAGATAATAGTAGGCATCATCTTCTACATTTTTGTATATCTCCAGGTTTTCTAATAGCAATGAAATACTTTTTTGGTATTCATGATTTTGAAAAGCAACATAGGCAGGCATTTGCATTACCTCTACAAGTCCATTTATATTATTAGTTTTAGTGTAATATCTTTTTGCATCTTCTAGATATTTAAAGGCGCTCGAGTCCTTTTTAACTACATAGATATTTGAAAACAAATCCAAGCTTGCTCTACCAGCTACATCGTAATTTTTCTCTTTTTCTCCATATTTTATAGCAAGTATAAAGCTATTTAAGATTTTTGCCTGATCCCCAGATTTATGGTATAGCATTCCCTTAAGCATGTAATAATCTGCTAGGCGACCTTCGATAGATTTAGATACAGGTGTTGGAATAGAATTTAAAAATTCCCAAGCTAAATCAGGATTATCATGAACATATACATCTGCAGAGTCTACAAATCTTATAAACTTCTCTTGTTTTTGTCCGTGCAAGTTGCTTGCATAAAAAAAAACACAAGTGATAGATACAAAACTTAGTTTTAAAAAAGAGAAACTTTTAAAATTCAGACGCATAAATTTAAATTGCTTCAATGTGAATGATTAATTTACTCAAATTAAAGTTGTTGTAAAAATAAGTTTCTACTTCTTACGCATATAAACTGTAATTGGGACGCCCGTAAAATCAAAATTATCACGAAGTTTATTTTCAAGGAAGCGCTTATAAGGCTCCTTTACATATTGTGGTAAATTTGCAAAAAAAGCAAAGCTTGGATACGGAGTGGGCAATTGTGTACAGAACTTAACCTTTACATATTTTCCTTTGTGTTGCGGCGGCGGATACGCTTCCATAATCGGGAGCATAGTCTCATTTAAGACACTTGTTTTAATTCGCTTTGTACGGTTTTTATAAACCTCTACAGCTGTTTCTATGGCTTTGTAAATACGCTGCTTGGTTATGGTAGAAATAAAGATGATAGGGACATCTGTATAAGGTTCAATTTGTTTCCGGATATATTTCTCAAAGTCTTTTACTGTTTGGTTATCCTTTTCTACCAAATCCCATTTGTTGGCTAGAATTACCACACCTTTATTATTTCTTTCAGCCAACCAAAAAATATTTTGCACTTGTCCGTCAAAACCTCTAGTTGCATCAAAAACCAATAGGATAACATCACAATGCTCGATCGCACGAACACTTCGCATGACAGAGTAAAATTCAAGATTTTCTTTTACTTTGCTTTTCTTTCTAATTCCAGCCGTATCTACCAAATTAAATTCAAATCCAAAGCGGTTATAGCGGGTATCGATACTATCTCTAGTAGTTCCTGCAATATCGGTTACAATATACCTGTCTTCTCCAATAAGGGCGTTAATAAAGGATGATTTCCCTGCGTTAGGACGCCCTACCACAGCAAAACGAGGCACTTCTTCCTCTTCCCGTTCTTCTTCTTCGGGCAATGACTTTACAAGATCATCAAGCAGATCTCCTGTACCACTTCCATTTATACTGGAAAGTGTATAGTATTTATCGACTCCCAAAGAATAAAACTCCACGGCGTCATTTTCTCTATTAGCACTATCTACTTTATTTACAGCAAGAAAAAAGGGTTTTCGGGACTTTCGTAACAATTGTGCTACTTCTTCATCCATTCCAGTAACTCCACTTTCAACATCAACCATAAAAATGATGGCATCTGCTTCACCAATTGCCAGCTCAACCTGTTTGTCTATTTCTGCTTCAAAAATATCATCACTTCCTTTTACATACCCACCAGTATCTATAAGAGAAAATTCCTTTCCGTTCCAGTCGCTTTTGCCGTAATGACGGTCTCGCGTTACTCCACTTACCGAATCAACAATAGCTTCGCGTCGCTGTATCATTCTATTAAACAAGGTAGATTTTCCAACATTGGGACGACCTACAATAGCTACAATGCTCATATTCTTTAATTTATTTGCGGCTGCAAAGGTAGTTGTTAGTTTTCATTCGCAGTCGTAGTTTGCAAATTAATACATCATATCTTAAGGGCAACCACCAAACTATTTATTATGATATCCAAACCTTTTCAATTGCTTTTCATTACTACGCCAGTTTTTATTCACTTTGACATATAATTCTAAATGCACTTGTTTTCCGAAGAACTTTTCCAAGTCTTTACGCGCTTCCATTCCAACACGTTTTAATGGCGCTCCTTTATGCCCTATAATGATTCCCTTTTGTGTTTCGCGTTCTACCATGATGATACTTCGCATCCGAATGATATTTTCTTCTTCAAAAAATTCTTCGGTGTCAATTTCAACGGCATACGGAATCTCTTTCTTGTAATGCATCAAGATTTTTTCACGAATGGTTTCATTAACAAAAAACCGTTCAGGCTTGTCAGTTAATTGATCTTTAGGATAGAATGCTGGACTTTCAGGAAGTAATTCTAATATTCTATTAAATACTTCTGAAACCCCAAAATTTTCCAAAGCTGAAATAGCAAATATTTCGGCATTGGGTACTTTTTCTTTCCACAACGCTAAAGCTTCAGCAAGCATGGTTTCATTTCCTTTATCTATTTTATTCAGTAATAATAAAACAGGGATTTTAGCATTTTTTATCTTATTAAAAAAAGCTTCATCTTTAAGATCTTTCTCTCCTAACTCAACCAAATACAATAACACATCGGCATCTTCAAAAGCAGATTTTACAAAATCCATCATACTTTCTTGAAGCTGATAAGCGGGTTTTATAATTCCTGGAGTATCGCTTAAGATCACCTGAAAATCATCTCCATTAACAATTCCTAAAATACGGTGTCGAGTAGTTTGCGCCTTACTGGTAATGATTGAAAGGCGTTCTCCAACAAATGCATTCATCAAAGTACTCTTACCTACATTGGGGTTTCCAATAATATTTACAAATCCTGCTTTATGAATAGTTTTCTCCATAAGACAAAGGTACAGCGAATTGCTGAAAGTCGTAAGCTATAGAAAAAATGATTTATTTTTAAAGAATGTCTTCGTTATTGCATGGGTTTGTTGCGACTACGATCGTAAAGAACAATACTACCCGCAACAGCCACATTAAGACTAAATTCTGATGGAAACTGAACCAGAAAATGTGACTTTTCGATTGCCTCTTTGGTCAAGCCGTGATCTTCGGCTCCTAATAAATACACACATCGTTTGGGATGCTGAAAGTCTTCCAAATTCTGAGCAGTTTCGGTTTTTTCAATTCCCACGATACGAACACCTTTAGGTAAATTTTTAAAGAAATCTGCAAAGGTTTTATAATGAAAGTACGGCATTGATTTAACCGCATTATGTGTGTCACTTGCCTGATTCGCATATCGTTTCCCTATAGTAAAAATATAACTTGCTCCCATGTTTTGGGCAGTACGCCACAATACTCCCAGATTTTCGGGAGTTTTTCCGTTTATGATCCCTATTCCGAAGAACGTAGTCGTAAAATTATCGGGTTGCATGATCGTTAAATTCTTTTAGTACTGCTATAAAACTACACATTGTAAATTAAAAAAGCCCTTGTTTTTCAACAAAGGCCTTCTATAGAATTTGAATAAAGATTAATAGAAGGTAGCTCTATTATCTTCAATTTTAGCCGACTTTTTTAATGCTTGGTATACATTGTTATTCATCTGAGGGATGACAGCATCATTCGCCTCTTTTGCAAAGGACGCATAGTTTTGTAATTCTGGCGCTGGAGTCTTTTTTAAGACACGTACTTTATATACACCTTTCTTACCATTTATGTATCCTGTTTCCTGTCCTTCTTCAGTTCCAAACGCTGCACCAACAACCGCTGGTTCTGTTCCAGCTCCTGGAATTGTAGGGGCTGCCATAGTAAGTGCCGTTGCATTTTGCACAGACACACCTACACTAGTAGCCACTTCTTGAAGTGTAGTACCTGTAGCTTTGTTACGTAAAATCTCTGCTTTCTTTTTGTCTCGTAAAATAGGGGTTACTTTTGCCGAAGCATCTGCAACACTCATCAAGCCTTTTTCACTTTTTCGCGTAAGCTGAACGACTACATACCCAGTATCTGTCTTTTCTTTTGTCACATCTCCTACTTCTGTATCTTCATCAAAAGCCCAGTTTACGATACGCCTGTTTTGTCCAATACCTGGAATGTTCGCATCCAATTCGCCAATTTTATTTACAGGTTTTGCCTGTAGGTCTTGAGAAGCAAGCGCATCATCCCAATTTTTCTTTGCAGCCACTTCAAAGTTGGCAGCCTTAGAAAACGTTTCATTCAACGTTGCCTCAGATGCCTCCACTTCTTTAACGATCGTAGCAATTTTAGCTACTCGTTGTTGGTTCTTCTGACCTTCAATTTCTATAATATGATATCCAAATTGTGTTTTTGCAATCCCTATATCTCCTGTTTTGCCCTCAAAAGTAAAATCTCTAAAAGGTGCTACCATAGTATTGTAAGTATACCAGTCATAACGCCCTCCGTTTTCTACACTTCCTTTATCTGAAGACATTGCAGTCACCAACTCAGGGAACTTAGAATTATTTCTTTTTACAATAGCAAGAATACTATCTGCAGTTTTCTTAGCCTGCGCATCTGTTCTTGAAATACTATCTGTTGGGTTTAATCCAACAGGAATAAGAATATGTCTTGATTTTACAGAATCTGGTAATTGGCGAGTGGCTACAACTTTTGAAAGTCGGTAGGTGTTATCAACCTTATAAGGTCCATAGATATCTCCAGAATTCATTCCTGAAATTGTGTCTTTTAAAGGCGCTGTAAGGTTTTTAGTGTATGTCCATCTGTCAACATACTGTTGATCTGAATTTGCATTGACATATTCTTCATTATTTTCTACACTACTGAAAGCAGGAACATCTTCTCCAAATTCATTTTTTGAAGGCGCTAAAAGTGCTGCCAGATTATTTTCTGCCTCTGTAATATCTTCTTCTGAAGGTGCTTCAGAAAAAGAAACATATTGGATATCTACTTGAGAGTCTACCTCAAACTCCTTTGGATGATCTTTTATATATTTTTGAATCTCTGCATCTGTTACTGGTACCTCATCATCTGTAACAGAAGCATACGGCATATAAACATACTCGATATTAATTTTATCATTTTCGAAGCGGTATTGTTGTTCCCCTTCTGCTAAGGTAGATACAAGACCTCCCTTGACCATATTCATATATTTGGTCTCAAGAATTCCATTTTTAATATCATTGATGTAAGTTGTCCATTGTGAATATAAAGTTGGGTTACTCTTAATACTCGCCACATATTCCTGAAGTTTAGCTTCGCTGTAAAAACCATTTTCATCTTGAAATGTAGGGTTATCTGCCAATCCTAAGTTCAATGCATCATTAAGCTCATCATTTTCAACAGTAAGTCCTAAAGCTTCATACTGCTCACTCAATAAAGTAGTACGCAACTGTTGCTCCCAAACGGTATTCATCGCTTGAGTCGAAGAAACATTGGGTCCTACCTGTCTTTGGTATGCGTCCACTTTTTCTGCAAATTCCTGTCGGGGAATGTCTTTTCCATTCACTGTAGCCACTGTAGTTTGTGACTTGCTTGAAGAGAAACCTCCATTACGTATCACATCTGCTAATACAAAAGAGAATAGCGCTAACGCGATAATGATGATAAGGAATACTGATCTTTGTCTAATTTTGTTTAAAACTGCCATCTTTCTATCAAATAGGTTCTTATAATTCGTAACGCATTGCGAACGAAGAGATTGTCTTTATTAAAATTCCTGCAAAGTTATCTGCTTTAGAATTTCAGGTGTTATTTTTCTTTAATTCAGTGGGCGAAAATACCATTTTCTCAACAGTAATGAAAGCAGAGCAGTAAAAATATTTTTGAAATCGGCAAAAACTATTCTTCAGTGATTCTTTTTGCCTCTACCAATTCAATTTTTGTATTTGAGACTTCCAGGATTTTAAAAGTGTACCCCTCTATATCAACGGTTTCATTCTGCTGCGGAATACCCTCGGTAAAATTAACAATAAACCCTCCTAATGTTTCATAGTTCTCACTTTCCGGAAGGTTTAATTTATACATCTCATTGATATAATCAACCTCCAGCCGTGCAGAAAATTTATAATGGTCGTCCGCTATAATTTCTTCTATTAAAGCAACAGAATCATGTTCATCTTCTATCTCTCCAAACAATTCTTCTATAATATCTTCAACAGTCATAATTCCAGAAGTGCCTCCATACTCATCAATTACCACGGCCATACTTTTGCGTTTTTTTATAAGAATATTTAGCACGTCTTTTACTAGCATAGTTTCAGGCACAAATACAACAGGCATCAACACTTTTTTTAAGGTAGAAGGCTGCTTAAACAATTCGAAAGAGTGTACGTACCCTAAAATATCATCAATGTTTTCTTTAAACACCAAGATTTTTGACAGACCTGTTTCAATAAACAGTTTTGTAAGCTCTTTTGGCGTAGTACTAATATCGACCCCTATTACTTCCGTTCGAGGAATCATAACTTCTCTACTTTTAACTTCGGAAAAATCTAATGCATTTTGAAAAATCTGAATTTCAGTATCGAGATCTTCAGAAGTTTCGGCAGTTTCCATTTGCTCCGAAATATAATTACCCAGTTCAATTTTACTGAAACTCAATTGCACGATATCCCCTTCGGTTTTAAATAATAATTTTAGCACCAAATCTGAAATCCAAATAATAAATTCAGAAATCAAAGAGAATAAAAGGTAGAAAAAGTACGCAGGCACCGCAAAGATTTTTACTAAGCTGTTAGCATAAATCTGAAAAAAAACTTTCGGTAAAAATTCTGCTGTCAATAAAATGATAATGGTCGATATAACTGTTTGGATCAATACGCCTAGGAAACCATCGACATAAATATAACGCATCAATAATTCTCCCATAAAAAAACCATACACTACTAATGCAATATTATTGCCTACCAGCATGGTCGCTATAAATTTTGAGGGACGCTTCGTAATTCGCTGTAGTACTTTTGCTAAGAAATTATTTTGTTTCTTCTCAATTTCAATATGAATTTTATTTGAAGAAACGTATGCAATTTCCATCCCCGAAAAGAATGCGGATAGGATTAAACTGCATATTATAATAAGTATGGTGTAGTCCAAGTGTTCTAGTAACGCTAGTTCGCTACGTGATTATAATATTATAATTAAATCAAAAAGTTAACGATTATCGTTACGCTCTTCTATTTTTTTTCTGAATTTTCTTTTAAAGAAAAACATAAAAATAGCAAGAACTGTAAAGAACGCAAATAAATAGGCGCGATTTCTGTTTTCTGTCCAGTTTTCGAATACCAGATAGGCTGAAAAGATCGCCATAGCGATATAAGCGTATTCAAAAAGCCGATAAATTTTATTTCCCATTAGAGTTTGTCTTTGTCTTTGGCATCTATTATTTGTGTCCCGCGATTATCACGTGATAGAAAATATGTGAAATCCTGATTGGAATCAAACATAGCTCCGTTATTTTCGTTTCCGTTTCTTTTAATCTGGTAGGGCTGGTCTGTAAAAACCCAGCTATTTCCTTTGTCCCAGTACAGCTGTTGCGCCTTTAAAACCATACTATCACTCGTGGTTAAAACGACGTTACCTCTTAAATCTACAATATCTGTTTCGGTAAAATTGATGGCATAATCTGCAACTACCGTATTTTTTTCGTTATCGTCGTCATAAAAATTAACTTCAATTCCGTTTGGAAATTCTTCATATCCAAATTCAAAATTAGAATAATCTAAGAACTTACTGGCAAGCACATTGTATACGACGCGACCCGAATCTGTATACTTAAAATTAACCCCTTTACCTTCTGTTACAGGAGCATTATCTGTAAGATTGAGGCGCTGCACATTTTTTTTATTTCCTTCACATGCAAAAAGCGTGAGGGCAACTAATGCTGCCATCACGCTTTTATAAATATGTTTTTGGAATTGCATCCTTATAGGTTAGGAACCCTAACGCTTCCACCTACCCAACAGTTAAAAGTAACTGTTGTACCCGCTTTACCACTATTAAAGATATCACCTTTAGAAGGAGCTCTTTGCCTGTAGCTACTGGCAGCCGATCTAGCATCTCCAGCGATTGATGGATCTACCCTTGCAGCTCTATCTGCATATTCTGCAGCTTTCCAGTTTACCGCTCTTTTCTCAAACGGAGTACTTCCACAACTGTTTGCACTACTACCAATCATTTGTGCAATCTTGTAATAAGCAATTCCTGCAGATGGTTTTACGTCTACCATTTTATTGTAATAACTTCTAGCCTGTCCATAACTTCCTTTTTTACGGAAGTTTTCTGCGATGCTATAGTAGATTTTTGCTTTATCATTATTATTGGTTTCAAGATCTGCAGCTTGGTTATAATACTCTAAGGCTTTACTTGCATTACCGTCTTTGTCTGCTAATCTACCTAAATAGTATGCTGACTTTGCAGAAGGTTGCAATTTGTGCAATTGCTGTACCATTTGAAAAAACAAAGGAGTGTCACAATCTTTTCCACTTAATTTCCCAGCAGATGTTTTTAACCAGTTCACATCGTCTTTCTTATCTTCAAACTGTCCTTGATATAAAGGGATTAAATTATCACAATCTGCTCTTTGTCCTAGAAGACCATTAAGGCTACTTTTAACTTTTCCGTAGTTCTCAATATTACTTTCCGCAGCAGCAACTCGCTTTTTATCCTTCTCACTAAGCGCTTCACCATTTTCCTGCATTTCCATTAGGGGAGCAAGAATTTTTGCCATATCATTTTCTTTTCCTTCAATCTTTTCGGTTAGCGCATCATAAAGCTCAAAAAGTTCTTGAAGGTCCATAGCTCCTGAATCTTGTAATTCAGTTCCTAAATTGAAGTACGTTAAAATACTTTTGGGACTTGTAAAATTATCTGGATCTATTCTTTCGGCTTTAGCAAAAGCATCATATAACTCTTTAGTAGTACCCATCTTATTATCATATCTAAGCTGAGCAATATCACCTAATACATCTCCTTCTTTTGTTTTTTCTGGAAAATATTGTAGTCTTAATTCATATACTTTAATTAGATCTGCTACTTTAGAGTTGTCACCTTCATTAATAAAATGCTTAAACATTCTTTCGGCCAATTGATAGGTAGCAAGACTTTCGCCTGGACATTCTTTAATTACCTTATCATAATTTTTTAGTGCTTCATTATAATTTTTAGCCTGCGCTGGAGCAGCAAATAATGACACTGTTGCGTTACAATCATCCATTTGAGCATTAGCATTGAAACCGAATGCTAAAAAAACCAGTGCTACGATTAAAATTTTTGTTGTTTTCATTGTGGTAGTGTTTATTGTATTAATCATAATAT
The DNA here is from genome assembly GCF_042664795.1 of Jejudonia soesokkakensis. Classification (NCBI taxonomy): domain Bacteria; kingdom Pseudomonadati; phylum Bacteroidota; class Flavobacteriia; order Flavobacteriales; family Flavobacteriaceae; genus Jejudonia; species Jejudonia soesokkakensis. Next base: position 88,165 of record NZ_JBHTBN010000005.1, on the reverse strand, counting down.
CTTTTATCAAACCATCTATCATTTAAAGACAGACTTAAAAATGTGTTGAAGAAATTCTCTTGTACTAGTCCTGAGCTTGTCGTTCCTCTTCTTCCAACTTCAAAACCAAGGTTAATATTTGAGAATATTCGTCCTACAGGTAGTCCTACTCCAAAAGATATGCCAAACTCATTAATATCTTCTCCATTAATATTTATCCCCGTTTCTTCAAAACGAGCTCCAGCCCTATATACAATACGTTTGGCGTAACTACCTACTGCATTATAGTTAGGTATATAAAAACCTCCAACTCTAATTTTAGAAGCATCTGTAAACTCAACATTATCAATATCAAATGTTCTATTGGTAAAGTTGCTTGTTTTTTGATCAGTATATTCCAGTCCTAAAAACCAATTTTTAGGTTTTCCGATTCCGGCTCCTATGGTGTACTGAGAAGGAAAAGTAAAGTCAGTATCATCCACTTCCACATCTCTGCTATCAACTGTTGAAACTAAGCCACTGTTTGTTAAGAAGAAAGTAGAAAGAGTCCTTGAGTTTTCTGAAACAAAATCAGTTTCAGGAGTATAACTAATTGATGTAGAAAGTTCTAGGTCATTAGTTACCATTGTTTTATACTGTGCTCCAAGATTAAAGCTAAATCCTAATAAATCTGAACGATTAAATTCTCTGGTTCCTAACTGTACACCTTCTTGTCTTGTGGTGGCAGTATTTTCAATATTTCCAAAATTATAATTAACATCGGCTCCAACATTCAAACCTGGATAAATGGTATAAGCTAATGTTAAAAAAGCTCTGTTTAAACCGCCATCTCCTTCATAGACTGAAACAAAGTCTTCCTCTCGAACACTTATTCCATATCCAACAGCGGTGTATGGTATTAAACCAAAACTAGCTCCAAATTTTCCCATGGGAATTCCAATAGCAAGATAATCTAAAGATGTAGTTTGTGCATTTTGCTGCTCGTCGGTTGTCTTTTGGCTAATTCTTTTATGACTAGCCCCTACTGCATAATTTACAAGTCGCAAATTTGCAACACCTGCCGGATTCTGTATATTGAGGTGTATACTATCTGAAAACACACTTATACCACCCATTGCTCTATTTTCTGCAGTTCCTTTAAATTTTAAAGTTCCTATTCCGAAGAATGAGTAAGGGGAAGTTGTTCCTTCCTGAGCTACAGAAATACTCGCTACGAGTATAAAAATTGATACTAAGATTCGTTTTAACATTAATTCTTATTGTGTTCTAAAATGTAGTGTAATCCCTCTAATAAAAAATTTGAGTTGGCAAAGATGTCATTTTTTAAGCTATCTAGCAAAATTTCTGCATCCCCTCCTGTTAAAATAACTGTTAAATCATCATATTCTTGCTTATATTGTGTAATGAAGCCTTGAATTTCATTAACAACAGCTTTAAAAACACCTACCTGCATCGAATTTTCGGTAGAATTCCCAAGTAAGAAATCTATTCTCTTTAATTCAAGCAGTGGTAAACTAGCAGTAAATGTATGCATCGCTTTAAAACGCATTTGCAAGCCTGGAGAAATAGCACCCCCTAGGTACTTGTTTTCAGCAGTTAAAAAATCGTACGTAATACAGCTTCCCGCATCAATTATTAGTACATTTTTTTCTGAAAACTGAACTGCAGCAGCGCTTACTAACGCAATACGATCCACTCCAAGCGTTTCTGGAGTCGTATAACAATTTGTAAACGGAACTTTAGTTGCTTTAGTGAGGTGTAACACCGAAACTTTTTTTTGAAGATTTAAAAGTAAATTTTTATCAAACTTCCCAACGGAAGAAACAATACATTTTGTGATATCAGGATACGTTTTATTGACTTTTAAAAGTGCTTCAGAAAAACGAGACGCTTTAATAACATCCTTGTGCACTAATGAGTCTGCATGAAACACTGCAAGTTTTATAAAAGTATTCCCAACATCGATTATTAAATTCATTTCGGCTTAAAGACGATAAAAATACAACACAATTTCAGCAATTATGTTATTTGAAGATTAATTTTAAAACTGGCAAAAAGATCCTTTAAATTGCATTGAATTCTCCCAATCTACTTTTTTGTAAAGCAAAAAACCCGAAACAAATGTTTCGGGTTTTTGTGGTACCTCCAGGAATCGAACCAGGGACACACGGATTTTCAGTCCGTTGCTCTACCAACTGAGCTAAGGTACCCGCTTAAAGCGAGCGCAAAGATAAAGTTATTTTAAACATTGCAAAATTAAATTTAAAAAAATAAAAAATATAATTCTTCTGATATACCAATATCTAGGATCACATTGAATAAAAAATAGCACAATAAAAAACCCGAAACTTTCGTTTCGGGTTGTATCGTTAGGCTGCCAAGGAACGTCCTTTTAAGCGTTTTTCAATTTTTTGTTTTACGACCGTAAGCCGTTTCATTAGCTCCATTAATTCAGGATCCTGATTCTCTTTATAGATTTCATTCACTCCTAAAATCATTGCTTTAGCTTTTCGTGATGCTTTAATACGATCGCTTGTCGTTTTAAAACTTGTTTTTTCCTGCTCAAACGCAAGAGCTTCTTCTATTATGCTCATTATCTCAAAGTTACTTATTATGTATTCCTTTAGTACTTTCTTGAAAGTCTCGCAAGATAGTTCCGATTATCTTCTTAGCCTAAAAATAAACACAAAATTAACATATTAAACCATTAATTTTCCGTATCCGCACCTTTTGCTCATTTTTCTATCTTTGTTGCAACTAACGCCACCAATATGAAGATAATTTCTCTCCTTTTTTGCTGCTTATATATGCTCACAGCGAATAGCCAGATTTTAAATGCAGAATCGCTTCGGAAGGTCACAGACACTTCAGGATTCTCAGGTGCAGCCTCACTTAATTTTGCATTAAAAAGAAATGTGAATGATTTTATTACTTTGAGTACAGATGTTCATGTTCAATATAAAATGAACAACCATCTTATCCTTTTTAAAAATGAAGTGGATTTTCAAAAAATAGAAAATGAAGATTTTAGCAATAGCTTAATCTCACATATACGGTACAATTATAAAATAACGCCTCTCATCACATGGGAAGCATTTGGTCAAGCCCAATACAACAAAATTAATTTAATTGATTTTAGAGGCCTTTTAGGAACGGGTCCTCGATTTAAACTTACCCAATCTGAAAAATACAAATTTTATCTTGGCACTTTAGTCATGTTCGAATACGAAGAGGTAGCAGATGGAGTAACGCCTATTCAACGAGATATTCGGGGAAGTTCCTATCTTTCCTTTAGTTTATATCCTTCAAATAATCTTACCCTTATAAGCACCACATATTACCAACCAAGAATAGATCATTTTAGTGATTATCGCATCTCTAGTCAAAGTTCATTATTAGTAGGATTGTTTACAAATTTTTCACTTAAAACCACGTATACCTTTGTGTACGACGACAAGCCCGCAATTGGCATTCCCAATTCGCAATATAGTTTTACTACAGGAGTCTCCTATGCTTTCGATTGAATAAGTTTATATAATAGCTTCGGAAAATTCTAGCGTAAGTTTATTATGTTTCCGTAGACTACTTGCTTATATTTACCAACAGGAAAACCAAAATTTTCCTGCTTACGTACATTTTTAAATAACTAACAACAATGTCTTATTACGACCCTAAAGACCTTCGGAAATTCGGAAAAATAACAGAATGGAGCGAAGAACTCGGAACAAAATTCTTTGATTATTACGGTAAAGTATTTGAAGAAGGTGCTTTAACAGCACGTGAAAAATCATTAATTGCATTGGCAGTTGCACATACCGAGCAATGTCCTTATTGTATAGACGCGTATACGAAAGATACGCTTCAACGCGGTGTAACCAAAGAACAAATGATGGAAGCCATTCATGTAGGAGCCGCTATAAAAAGTGGCGCAACGCTGGTTCATGGGACGATGATGATGAATAAAGTAAATAAATTAGAGATGTAAGCAGCTACTTCGTTTTCATTTGGAAAACTTGAGAAGTCGCTTACCCCCGAACTTGGTTCGGAATCTCAAAAGTAAAAATTGAAATCTGCAATTGCAGAAAATGAATAAAAGAGTATCCCGCCTTCGCGGGAAGTATATATGGGAAAACTAAAACAACAATCACTTCAAAAACGAGATAACGAACTTGCAAATGCCAATCGGCAACTCGAAATTCTTTCTAACGGAATCTTTCAGGAAGGTGAACTTCCAACGTTTGCAAAAAAAATAAAAGAAACGAATCAGTTTCCGCTACGCCCCAAAAAACTTGAAATCCTACAGATCAATGTCGGTTATATGTGTAATCAGGTGTGCGAACACTGCCACGTAGATGCCGGACCAGACCGTAAAGAAATTATGACTTGGGAGACGATGGAACAATGTCTTGAGGTGATTAAAAATACCGGAGCTCATACGTTGGATCTTACGGGTGGTGCGCCAGAAATGAACCCTAATTTCCGCAGATTTGTAGAAGAAGCAAGTAAAGCTGGAATTAAAGATTTTATTGTTCGAAGTAATCTTACGATCATCCGGGCTAATAAAAAATATTACGACTTACCAGATTTCTTTAAGAAACACAATGTACATGTGGTAAGTTCTATGCCGCACTGGACTCGTGGAAAGACAGACAAACAGAGAGGTGAAGGTGTTTTTGACATGTCCATCAAAGCGCTTCAGGAATTGAACGCTGTAGGGTATGGAATGCCAGATAGTAGCCTGCGTCTTGATTTGGTATATAATCCTAACGGAGCATACCTGCCGGGCGACCAAGCAAGTATGGAAAAAGAATTTAAAAGTGCCTTACTGGAGGACTTCGGAATACAGTTCCACAATCTTTTTGCGATTACCAATTTACCAATTGCTCGTTTTCTGGATTATTTAATTGCTTCGGAAAATTACGAGGATTACATGTATCAGCTAGTGGAAGCATACAATCCTGCAGCGGTCGAAAATGTAATGTGTACCAATACGATTTCCATATCGTGGGATGGCTATTTATTTGATTGTGATTTTAATCAGATGCTGAAACTTCCTGTGGCTAGTAAAGTAAAACATATAAACGATTATAACGAAGATCTTTTAAACGATAGAAATATTGTAATTTCACAACATTGCTACGGTTGTACCGCAGGCGCTGGAAGCAGTTGCCAGGGAACTGTAGCCGATTAAATACTTGACACTTCAGAAAGGATTATAGTAAACATTGAATAAAAACACTGCCATATTAATTTTTGCGAATTCTGCCAAACAAGAGAGTTCAGATAAGCGTTTTACAAATTCTGAAGCGTTATTTGAAGCCTTAAATAAGCAAACCATCGCAAAAGTTAAGCGCAGCGGTCTTCCCTATTTTCATTTTTCTGAAAAAGAGCAGCAAGGAGCTAGCTTTGGCGAACGCTACACAAATGCCATTCAGTTTGTGTATGATCAAGGGTTCGATAATATTATCACTATAGGTAATGACACGCCTCATTTACAGACCAGCCAGTTAGTAAAGACAGCCCAAGCGCTTGAAACCAATCCAATTGTCTTAGGACCTTCACGAGACGGGGGTTATTATCTTATGGGATTACACAAGTCTCAATTTAATACCGAAACGTTCTTAAAATTACCGTGGCAAACCTCACAGTTAACCCAAAGTATCTCACGATTACTTTCAGCGAAGAAAATTAACGTTGTTTTTTTACAAGTGCTTCAGGATATTGATAGTGTTAGTGATGTAAAGGTTTTAATCGATAGCTTCAGAAAGTTTTCAGAAAAAATTAATGCACTACTCCTTTCTATAATTACTTCGGAAAAATCTATTGTTCAAAAAATTTACTTCTTACTCCCTTCTTTTCAGAAGGAAAACTACTTCAACAAAGGGTCTCCCCTACAGCTTCATTTTAAACCTTTTATCTAAAAGCTAAGTTATTGGTTTTAAGATAAATCATTTGAATTTATAACTAAAACCAAATTAATGAAGCAATTATACATTGCCATTTTGTTGTGTATTTCGACACTTGGCTATTCACAAACTACGATTACCGGTAGTGTAACATCTGCCGCTACTAACGACCCTATTCCTTTTGTAAATGTCATCCTCAACAACGGAGAAAAAGCAACTATAACAGATGATGAAGGAAATTTCAGCATCGTTTCCACTGCCGAAACAGATGTACTTCAATTTTCATCGATTGGGTATGCAACCATGACGTATGTTGTAGGGAATAAAACAAACATTTATGTTCAACTTGCCACCTCCACCGAAGGGCTTGACGAAGTTGTCGTTACCGCATTAGGAATTAAACGTGAAACCCGCGAGTTAGGATACACAGTACAAGCCCTAGACGAAGAAGGGGTTTCCAGTGTTAAATCAATCAACTTTTTAGATAATCTCTCGGGAAAATTGGCGGGTGTAACTGTATCACAGGGAGCAACTGGTGTTGGGTCTTCTTCAAAGATTACGATTCGAGGAGAAGCTTCTTTCTCTAACAACAATCCGTTGTTTGTCGTTGACGGAATCCCGATTAATAACCAAACGGTTTTCAACTTTACCAATGAAGCTGCTGCAGGATTTCAGGAAATAGACTTTGGAAACGGGGCTATGGAAGTAAATCCAGATGATATCGCTTCAGTTACAGTTTTAAAAGGCCCTAGTGCTGCTGCACTCTATGGAACGAGAGCTTCAAACGGGGTGATCGTTATCGAAACTAAAAATGGCAAGAATACCAAAGGACTTGGAATTAGTATCAACTCTTCAATTTTTATAGATAGTGCGTTCAAGTTACCAGACTTTCAGAATGAATACGGACAAGGAAACTCAGGTCAATTCGAATATGTAGATGGTCTTGGAGGCGGTATCAACGATAATATCACCTATTCCTGGGGGCCTCGTTTGGATGTTGGAAATTTAATTCCGCAATTTGACAGCCCTGTTGTTTTACCAGACGGCACGATTGTTCGTGGAGGGGATACATCTCTATACAGCGGCCTGGCGATTACGCCAACCGAGTTTAACTCGCATCCAGATAACCTGAAAGATTTTTACGAAACAGGTGTTACGACGATTAATAATGTGGCGGTTGCCAGCGGATTTGAAAAAGGAAATTACCGCTTTTCTTTTACCGATACCAGAAGCGAATCAATCATTCCTGGTGTTAATTTAGATCGACAGACCTTTGCGACCAAACTTAATTTTGACCCAACAGAAAAGACAAAAATTTCCAGCTCCATTAGCTACGTAAATTCGAGTAGTGATAACCGTCCGTCTAATGGTTACGGAAGTGAAAACGTAAATTATTCGTTAGTTGCCTGGGGACCACGATCTCTAGATATCAATAGCTTAAAAAACTATTGGCAACCAGGCCTAGAAGGTGTGCAGCAATACTCATTCAATTACACCTTTTTCGACAATCCTTATTTCATATTATTAGAAAACCGAAACAGCTTTGAGCGGGACCGTCTCTTTGGGAATGTCTCCATCAAGCATAATTTTACAGACGAACTTAGTGTTTCATTGCGAAGCGGAATGGACTATTCTTCTGAAAAAAGACGCCTTCGAAGAAACTTTAGTTCTAACCGTTTTAAAAATGGTGGGTATGCAGAACACGATGTGTTATATCGCGAGGTAAACACAGATTTTCTTATAAATTACAGCAAGCAATTTGGTGATTTCAACCTCGATATTTCAGCAGGTGGAAATAGATTGGATCAGACTGCTTCTACCAAACAATCTCAGACAGTTAATCTGGCACAACCAGGGATTTTTAGTTTAAATAATGCAGCTTCTCCAATAGAGGTCTTTCAGTTTGAAAGTGAAAAACGTATCAATTCCCTCTACGGAATTGCAAAAATTGGCTACAAAAACTTCTTGTATGTAGATATTACAGGACGTAATGACTGGTCAAGTGCGTTAGCAACTCCATTTTCGGTAGATGGAACTTCGTTCTTTTATCCTTCGGTCTCCACAAGTTTTATTTTGTCGAATGTAGTCGATCTGCCTAAAGAGGTTTCATTTGCAAAACTACGGGCGAGTGTCGCACAGGTTGGAAACGATACTGGGCCTTATCAGACTTCGGGAGCTTTTGTATCGCAAACACCTTTTAATGGGCAACCAACCTTTAGCGATCAGAATTTCATTCCAAATGCAAACCTAAAGCCTGAAAAAGTAACTTCTTTTGAGGTTGGAGCAGATCTTCGGTTTCTACAAGGGCGTGTTAATTTAGATGTCACCTATTACAATGCGTTGACAGAAGACCAAATCATCTCTTTACCGATTGCAATTTCTTCAGGATACAATCAACAGGTAGTGAACGGTGGGAAAGTTCGTGCGCAAGGAGTTGAGATCATTGCAGGGATTACACCTATTAAAAAGCCGGATTTTCAGTGGAACACAACCTTCAATTTTAGCACCAACAAAGCAATTGTTGAAGACTTACCTCAAGATGATGGTCGATTGACACTTGCTTTCAGCAGAATTTATGACAGTGCCAACCAAACGGTATTCTTTCAGGTGGAAGAAGGCGGGCGCGTTGGTGATTTCTACGGAACGGGATACCTTAAGAATGAAAATGGTGATTTTATTATTGACCAAAACGGAAGGTACATCGCAGATAATACCCTTCAGAAATTAGGAAATTATAATCCTGACTTTATGTTAGGCTGGAACAATGAGTTTCAGTATAAAAACTGGGATCTAAATTTCTTATTCGACTGGCGTCAAGGAGGAGAAATCGTTTCTAGAACACGCGCTCTAGGAAACGTTGGCGGACAATTAGCCGAAACTACCATAAGACCTGAAGGAGGAATCGTAGCACAAGGCGTGACTGCAGATGGGTCTCCAAACACGGTAGCTGTTTCGGCCGAAAGTTATTACCGTCAGTTTTATGACCGAAATCATGAAGAGAATAATATCTACGATGCTTCCTATTTGAAATTACGACAGTTCTCAATAGGGTATGCTTTTGATTTAAAGAATGGATTTCTAGGTCTTGAAGAAGGAGCCGATCTAAAATTATCACTCATAGGGAGAAACTTATTTGCCATCACCGAAAACCCACATTTCGACCCAGAGCAGTTAGCAGTTCAAGGTAATAATTTTGTGAGCGGTGTGGAAGATATGAGTTATGCGACAACGAGAAGCTTCGGATTTAAAGCAGGATTAAACTTTTAAGATGAAACACATGAAAACAACACTAAAAATAGTCGGCCTGCTTTGTATCCTTATTGCAAGCAGCTGTACCAAAGATTTTGAAGAAATTAATACGAACCCTAATGCGCCAAACAGCGTTCAACCTAGTTTATTATTACGCCAAGTGATCTATGATTTCGGAGAACAAATGAGCTATGAAGGTTTTGTGGCTGGCGATTTGCTTTCGCAACACCGAACGGCACTAGATTTCAATTTATTTGACCGCCACGCGCTTAAATCTCCACAATTAGGTGGAAATCCGTGGCCCATATTTTATACTAATTTGCGTGATAATGAAATCATCTTAACCCAGTCCAGGACTACGGAAACTTTCGCGGTTTATGAAGGCCCTGCCTTGATACTGAAAGCGTACATGGCAGCGGGATTAACCGATCTTTTTGGAGATGTTCCTTATGCTGAAGCTTTTAATGGTGTCAATGGCACTGTAACTCCTAAATACGATCTACAAGAGGATATTTATCAATCAGAAGGAGGAATTTTAGATAATTTACGCAAGGGAATTGCCGCGATAGAAAATTACGACGATGTGATTCCGTTAGAAGGTGATATTTTATTTGATGGAAATTTGGATGCCTGGGTTCGTTTTGCAAATTCATTACGAATTAAGCAATTGCTTAGAATTTCGAATAGAGTTGATGTTTCGGCAGAATTACAGACTATTTTTTCTGAAGGGAATTATCTCACCTCAAATTCTCAGAATGCAATTTTCAACTTTACGAATACCGATCCAAATAGTTTCCGCTTAGCGCAGTTGAGAATTGGCGATTTTAACAATTTTGTGCTTTCAGAAACCATGGAAGAGATTCTTGAGAATCTCAATGACACTCGGATCAATCAATTTTTTAGACCTACGGCAAACTCTATGGGATCAGAATTTACAGGGTTGATCAATGGTATTGATGCCTCCAGCACTTCGATTGAACTAGCCAATTTATCACTGGCAGGAACTGCGTTTAGAGAAGACACCTCAACGTTGGATGCCAACTTTATGACCTCCTGGGAAACCTATTTTAACCTCGCTGAAGCAGCCGAAAGAGGATTGATTACGGCAGACGCGAGAATGTTATATGAAACAGGAGTTATGCAGGCTTTTGAGTATTGGCAAACCGACTTACCTTCTAATTATCTGGCAGGTCCAGCAGCCTATGATGCAGCAGGAACCACTCCAGTACAACAGATTTTAACCCAAAAATGGATCGCTCAAATTATCAACGGCTATGAAGGATGGATTGAATGGAGAAGAACAGGGTTTCCTGTTTTTAATCCGGTTTCAGCAAGTTTGAACGAAGGCCTCATTCCTGTGCGTATGCCCTACCCTTCCGAAGAAGAAGCCTTAAACAACGAAAACTACCAACAGGCAGCAAATGCCACAAATGGAAATAGCATCAATGTCCCGGTTTGGTGGGATGAATAGTTTAAGAAAACACACTATATAAGAACGCATGACAACAGAAATCTGGCAATGGGGATTGATAATCGTATCAAGTTTGATACTGTTCTTCCTGTCCCCGTTAGCCAAGTCGACAGATCAGTTTTTTAAAGCGACTCATCGCAAAAAAGCGCCCAATGCACTTTGGTTAACGGGAAGCCTTATTATCTCATGGATTTTTGCGAAGAGTATTACCAATGCTGCTAATCTGGGATTAGATTACGGAATTGTAGGCGGTGTCGCGTATGCTGGCTATTATTTGTCTTTTGCAGTAGCTGGTATTTTGATCTATCAGATTCGTGTCAAGGGCGGATTTAAAAGTATTCATGAGTTTCTCACTACTAAATTTGGAAAGGGCGCCATGGCATTATTTTCAATTTTAATCGCGATACGACTCTTTAATGAAGTATGGAGTAATACGATCGTTATTGGAACTTACTTTGGTGATCAGGGAAGTGCACCCTATTATTGGGCGATTTTAGTGTTTACAGCACTAACTCTGGCGTATGCGATTAAAGGAGGTTTGAGTAGTTCAATTTTTACAGATGTGATCCAGATGGTTTTATTTTCGGTGTTGCTCATTGTAATTTTAGGCGTTATCTTCTCATCTGGTGAATTCACGGTTACTGAAGCTGCCACTTCTGGAGTCTGGAGTTTTGAATTAGGATTAAATTTATTTTTTGCAGCAATTATTCAGTCGTTTAGCTATCCATTTCACGATCCTGTACTAACTGACAGAGCCTTTTTGAGTTCCCCAAAAGTGACTCGAAAAAGTTTTTTGTGGGCTAGTGTATTAGGGGCTCTATGCATTGTATTATTTAGTTTGATTGGAGTGTATGCGCAAACGCAAGGAATGAAAGGACAAGCCGCTGTAGAAGTAGGTAAAGCTTTCGGTATTGTAATATTGTTGGTCATCAACTTTATTATGATCACCTCTGCAGCCTCAACACTCGACAGTACTTTTTCTTCTTTTTCAAAATTACTTGCGGTCGACTTAAAAATGGGCAACAACCTAACATTTGGTCGGGCTTCAATGGCTGTCATAGCCATTATAGGAACAATACCTGTATTCTTAGATGCCGAAATACTTTCAGCAACCACCATTAGTGGTACTATGGTTATTGGTTTAACGCCAGTCTTTGTTTTTTGGAATAAAAAAGTGCCTAAAATCAGTTTTCATTTAAGTGTGATTTGCGGATTGGTTTTTGGATTATTATTGGTTTTTAAAATCTTCCCACATTCCTTAATTTTTACGGAAGGCAAATATGCAGACCTTCTTTGGGTGAATGTATGGGGAATTATATTGTGTATCATTTTATATATAGCTCCGTCATGGATAAAAAAATAGTACAATTGGGTTATAAAAAGGGTAAAATGTTACTCTTTGGTGGCGTCTATAGTAATTTGCAGGCGCTTGAGAAGCTTAAAACAATTGCTGAAGCGCAAAACATTCCACCAGAAAATTGTATCTGCACAGGTGATATTATAGGCTATTGTGCTCAGCCCGAAGAAACCATGCAGCTCTTTAAGCTTTGGGGTGTGGAAAGCATAGTTGGAAATGTCGAAATTCAGTTGCGGGATGGCGCAGAAGATTGTGGCTGTGACTTTAGAGAAGGTTCTCGTTGCGATAATTTTTCGCAATTATGGTATCCGTATGCACAGAGCAAATTATCTAAAAGTTCATTAGCCTATATCTCAAAATTACCAGACCATCTGGAGTTTACCTATGCTGACAAAAAAGTATGTGTCCTGCATGGTGGTTTTGAGAATATTTCAGAATTTATCTATAAATCGACTCCGTGGAAACGAAAGGAAGCTAGTTTCAACGCGACAGAAAGTGACGTGATTATTGCAGGACATTGCGGATTGCCCTTTCACGATTCTGAAAAGAAAAAACTATGGCTTAATCCAGGTGTTATTGGAATGCCTGCAAACGATGGCGAACCACATGTTTGGTATGCGATACTGGATGATAGCAATGGAAAATTTGAGTATGCTCATCATACAATGGAGTACAATTACAGATTGACAAGTCAACTCATGCAAAACGGATTATTACCTGAAGAATATGCACGCACCATTGTCACAGGGATTTGGGATAATACTGAAATATTACCCCCTGTGGAAAGTGGGTTGCAGGGCTTCGGGATACAACTTTAAATACTTAGATTTACGCCTTGAAAAAAATTAGCTTCATATTATTTACAGTATTGCTTAGCGTATCGGCGACGGCTCAAAAGTCGTTGGACGAGCTATTACAATTGTATAATACCAGAAGTGTTCCATACATTTCTGTAGAAGAATTAAGGATGCTTCAGCTCAATGAGGAGGTGGTCATTTTAGACGCGCGAGAATCTTCAGAATTTGAAACGAGTCATATTGCAACCTCACAATGTGTAGGGTTTAATCAATTTTCTGCGGAAGCATTTTCAGAGAAAATTAAAGATAAAAACACACCCATTGTAGTGTACTGCTCATTGGGAATTCGATCTGAACAAGTAGGAGAAAAATTGAAAAAAGCGGGGTATACTAATGTTCAAAATTTGTATGGTGGAATTTTTGAATGGAAAAACAAAGACTATCCAATACTAGATCTTTCAGAAAAAGAAACTGACAGCGTGCATACTTTTAATAGGGTTTGGAGCAAATGGCTGAACAAAGGAATTAAAAAATATTAATATGAATAAAAAATTAATTTTCTCTGTATTAATGGTTGCCTTTTTAGTATTCATGCTATTTAACATTGCCTCTTTAAACTATAATAACTTAAGTTTTTCAGAAAACAAGTCGAATTATCTAGGCATCATTTCTAACGGGTTGCTGTGTGTTGCAATGTTTGTTTCAAGAAAAAATCTAAATAAAAATATAGACCAATAATGGGGATATTAGGAGTAAAAGAAACAGGAGGAAAAGAAAAGGCTGAAGAAGTTTTTCACTACCCAACTTCAAAAAATGCGCTTATTATTTTTACCCGAAATCCGGAATTAGGGAAATGTAAAACCAGATTAGCTGCTACGGTGGGAGATGAAAGTGCCTTAGAAATTTATAAATTCTTACTAAATCATACCGTTGCGATCACAAAAAACTTGAAAGCTGATAAATTTGTATTTTATTCTGAAAAGCATAGTGAAAAGGATATTTGGGATACTGAAATTTTCAGTAAAAAAGTACAGCAAGGAAATGATCTAGGCATCCGAATGCAAAATGCGTTTACTGAAATTTTTGAACTAGGATATCAGCGTGCTATTATTATAGGAAGTGACATGTATGATTTGAGTACTTCAGAATTACAGGACGCTTTTACACAACTTGAAAAAAATGATTTTGTACTAGGGCCTGCTCAAGATGGTGGTTATTATTTATTAGGAATGAAAAAGATAATGCCTAAACTATTTAAAAATAAAGTTTGGGGAACTGCCATGGTCCAAGCAGCAACCCTATCAGATTTAAAAGGAGAAAAAATAGCTATCTTAAAAGAAAAAAATGATGTGGATTATTTTGAAGACATCAAGGATATCGAGGTCTTTCAGCAATTTTTGCCTTCAGAAATAAAAAATATAAGTTAAAGTACAACTCGAATAATCGAACAGCAACTATGAAAAAATTTATAAAAGAAGCGGTAGAATTTTTACAAACTAGAGGATTTGGAAAACCCGAAGTAGGAATTATTTTAGGTACAGGATTGGGAAAAATAATAGAGGAGGTATCAATTGAAGCCGAAATGAGCTACAATCATATTCCGAACTTTCCAACGGCAACGGTTGAATTTCATAAAGGAAAATTGATCTATGGAGAACTGGGCGGAAAAAAGGTAGTCTTGATGCAAGGCCGTTTTCATGTATATGAAGGATACTCGCTACTGGATGTTACTTTTCCCGTTCGAGTGATGAAAGGACTTGGCATTGAAAAATTATTGGTAAGTAACGCTTCTGGCGCGATAAACCCTTCGTTTAGAAAGGGAGAAATCATGCTAATTGATGATCATATTAATTTACAAGGGGGTTCACCATTGGCCTTCAAAGGTGTTGAAAAACTCGGAGAACGTTTTACAGATATGAGCGCTCCTTACGACGTTGAAATGAATACTAAAATCAAAGAAATTGCAAAAAAACACACTATTGCCTTACACGAAGGAGTATACGCAAGTGTGGTAGGTCCACAACTGGAGACCAGAGCAGAATATCGGTATTTAAAAATTATAGGAGCCGATGCTGTTGGCATGAGTACTGTCCCGGAGATCATCGTAGCCAATCATTTAGGACTGCCTGTTTCTGCTGTTTCAGTATTAACTGATGAGTGTGATCCTGATAACCTAAAGCCGGTCGATATTCCAGATATTATCAAACAAGCTGGAAAAGCAGAACCACAAATGATCACCCTATTTACAGAATTAATTAAATCTCTTTAAACATGTTTAAATATGCACTTTCCATTATTATCATATTTGCTGCAGGCTTTAAATTAAGTGCTTCGTTTGTGAATCCGTTAGAAGCTGTCACCCTCTTTGGAGCAGAAGTAAACATATGGATCTATAGACTCGTATGGCTAGCAGCAGGCGCGCTCTCAGTCTTTGCTATTTATAGAACGCGTAAAAAGATTTCAGAAAAACAATAAAACATTTAAAATACCGTCTCGACGGAACTACACTATGAGCTATTTAGATACTACACACGACGTTTATAAAGAAGCAGCACTTACACCAGATGTTGGGCTTTGCTGTACAACCAATCCTATCTGGGAGTTACCTGGACTTACAATCCCAAAAATTATGCAGGAAATGAACTATGGCTGCGGAAGCACCGTTCATGCCCGTGATCTCTCCAACCAACCCAAAATGCTTTATGTAGGCGTTGGCGGCGGGATGGAATTATTACAGTTTGCTTACTTTAATCGTCAAAAAGGCGGGGTCGTTGGTGTCGATGTGGTGGATGAAATGTTGGAAGCCTCCCGCAAAAACTTTAAAGTAGCCGAAGCGCAAAACGATTGGTTTAAAAGTGAGTTCGTAGATCTTAAAAAAGGAGATGCGCTCAATTTACCCTTAGAAGATAACAGTATTGATGTGGCTGCACAAAATTGCTTATTTAATATTTTTAAAGCAGAAGATCTTACAAAAGCGATCGAAGAAATGTATCGTGTACTTAAGCCACATGGAAAACTGGTAATGAGCGATCCTACTTGCGAACAGCCTATGAATGACACCCTTCGCAATGATGAACGCCTACGTGCCCTTTGCTTAAGCGGAAGTCTTCCTATTGCAGACTATGTAAAAGCATTGACCGATGTTGGTTTTGGCACCATAGAAATTAGAGCAAGAAAACCCTACCGGATATTAGATCCTAAAAATTATCCTACAGATGAGTTAATTTATATCGAAAGTATTGAGATCGCAGCCATCAAAGATCCTATGCCCGAAGATGGGCCATGTGTTTTTACAGGTAAAGCGGCAATTTACTACGGAAGTCAAGATTATTTTGATGATAAAAAAGGACACATCTTACTAAAAAATCAACCATTGGCAATCTGTGATAAAACTGCAGCAGCTTTAAAAGCACTCAACAGGGATGATATTTATTTTAGTGAATCAACCTTTCATTATGACGGTGGCGGTTGCTGTTAATGTAAACTTATAATTGTAATTTTAAAGTCTGTTGTACGACCTTACAACAGACTTTTTTATGGAAAAATATCTCGACATATTTAAAAACTCCTATCAAGGATACTTTAATTATTTACTGGATGAAATCACTCGTTTTCACTGGGAAAATTATTTCTACGGATTAATTATCGTATCACTTATCGTCTGGGGATTAGAACTGGCATTTCCTTGGAGAAGAAATCAGAAAATCTTTAGGAAAGATTTCTGGTTGGACACCTTTTATATGTTTTTCAATTTTTTTCTTCTGAATCTAATTGTCCTTATTTTTCTTTCCAATGCTTCAGAACAGATTTTTAATGATCTGCTTGGCACTGTACATATCTATTTAAAAGATTTTCAGTTAGTAAATCTTAACTCACTACCGTTTGGCTTAGGTCTGCTGATTTTCTTTCTGGTTTCAGATTTTGTTCAGTGGAATACTCACAGATTGTTACATCGCGTCCCTTTTCTCTGGAATTTTCACAAATTACATCATTCAGTAAAAGAAATGGGCTTTGCCGCACATTTACGATACCACTGGATGGAACCTGTGGTGTACAAATCAATTTTGTACATACCATTAGCTATCATTGGCGGATTTGAAGTAGAACAGGTCGCCATTGTTCATTTTTTCGCATTAACAGTTGGACATTTGAACCATGCGAACCTAGGCTGGGACTACGGATTTTTAAAATACATATTTAACAACCCAAAGATGCATATCTGGCATCACGCAAAAGACTTGCCAGCACATACTAAGTATGGAGTAAATTACGGTTTAACCCTTAGTATTTGGGATTATTTGTTTGGTACAAATCATGTACCTTACAGCGGTAGAGATATCGAATTAGGTTTTGATGGGGATGAGCAATTTCCAAAAGGCTTTTTTAATCAGGAGGTGTATCCACTTTCTAAAACAAAAAAATAATAGTATGAAACAACTCATCTTTGTCTTAGTAATCGTTCTTTTTGTAGCAGCCTGCGGAAGTTCTAAAAAAATGACCTCGGAAACTGCTTCGGAAACTACCGAAATGACCGCAGACACAACAGCGATCGTAATACCATTAGAAGTAACCATTAAAATTCCTGAAACTAATTCAGAAGAAACCGAAACCGAACAAGAAAGTATACTTGAAGAGGAGATTGAAACGGAAACGGAAATAGAAATGGAGGCCGTTATTCCTTCTGAAGCTTTTAATCATACCCTTTGGGATGAGTTACTCAAAGCGTATGTAACCAAAGAAGGAAATGTAAACTACAACGGATTTGAATCTCAAAAACTAACGCTTCGAAAATACATTACCTCCTTAGGGCAAAAAATGCCAACTGATAGCTGGACACAAGAAGATAAACTTGCGTATTGGATGAATGCGTACAATGCTATGACCGTCGATTTAATTTTACGTCATATGCCGTTGGAGAGTATCAAGGATATAAAAGATCCTTGGGACCAACGCTACTGGAAACTAGGAGAGAAGTACTACAATCTCGACGAGATTGAACACCAAATTCTACGCAAGATGGATGAACCCAGAATACATTTCGGGATCAATTGTGCTTCTTTTTCTTGTCCGCCATTATTAAATGTCGCATTTACCGCAGGAGAAGTGGATGCTCAATTAGATTTTTTAGCCAATCGGTTTATTAATGACAGGTCTCGAAACACGATTGCTTCAGATCGGGTAGAAATCTCCAAGATATTTGACTGGTTTGGTAAAGATTTTAAGCAAAATGGAAGCCTTATTGACTACCTCAACCAATATTCCGAAGTAACAATAAGCAGCAATGCAAGAGTACGATATAAAGAATATGACTGGGCGCTGAACGATTAAGCCAAATATTTATTAAAACACACTTAACTTAATGTTAAGTAAGCCCAGTATTTTAGAGGCTTCATATATCTTTAATCAAAACCAAAAACATGAAATTTTTAAAATACTTCGCAATAGTAGCCCTTGCTACCATTATATTACAAAGTTGCAATTTACTTTCCGCAGCGGGAATTGGAAGTCAGGCACAACCCACAAAACAGGTAGAAGGTGAATTGACCTCAACTACTGCAAACTCCTCCAAAAATGTAGATCACAGTGAGTGGGATGCTCTTTTAAAAAAACACGTAAATAGTGAAGGACTCGTAGATTATAAAGGCTTTCAAAAAGATGAAGCAAAACTTGACGCCTACTTATCCTTTCTAGCTGGAAAAGATCCAAGCAACGACTGGAGCGTTCAAGAATTACTGGCCTTTTATATCAATTTATATAATGCAGATACTGTTAAATTGATTCTTGAAAATTATCCTACTGAAAGTATTAAAGATATTGATGGAGCTTGGACAAAAGGAAGAGCGATGGTCGATGGGAGAGCACTTTCTTTAGGTGGTATAGAAAATGGTATTCTTAGAAAAATGAATGAACCCAGAATTCATTTTGCAATTAATTGCGCCTCTATGTCATGCCCAAAACTTCTTAGGGAAGCTTATACAGCGGGGAAAATTAATGAGCAGTTAGATAAAGCGACTACAGAGTTTATCAATAGCGACAAGAATGAAATAAAGCCTAACAATCCTAAAATATCATCAATCTTTAAATTCTATCCGAAAGATTTTACAGTGGATGGAAAGCAGGATATTCCTGGATATATTAACAAATACAGTACTGTAAAAATTGATGCGGGTGCAACAATTACCTACAAAGAGTATGACTGGAGCTTAAACGAGCAATAGAATCCATCCTATTATACAAACAAGCGTTGGTAAAAAAAATTTACCAACGTTTTTTTATGGTGTAAATAAAACCTTTGGACAAGTTATTTCGTATGTTTACACCTATGATAAGTATCATTATTCCTGTATTGAACGAGGCTTCTAATATCTCGAAGCTTTTAACCCACCTTACTACATTTTCTTCTGAAAAGAACATCGCTCAGATTATTTTGGTCGATGGCGGAAGTGTGGATGGAACTCAGGATCTAATACGGTCATTTTCTGAAAAATCCACCTATGATATTTCTTTAGTTGCTTCGGAAAAAGGACGTGCAAAACAGATGAATTCGGGTGCCAGAAAGGCAACAGGGGAAATCTTATATTTTTTACACGCAGATAGTTTCCCTCCTAACAATTTTGACACCTTTATACTTTCAGAAGTAAAAAAAGGAAACCCTGCCGGATGCTTTAAAATGAAATTTGACAGTACTCATTGGTGGTTACGCCTTGCCAGTTGGTTAACAAAATTCTCATGGCGAGCTTGCCGTGGAGGGGACCAGAGCCAGTTTATTACTAAAACATTATTTGATGAAATTGGCGGCTACGACGAATCCTTTATTATTTATGAAGACAATATTTTAATAAACGAGCTATATGAACGCAAGAAATTTGTTGTCATACAGGAGTGGCTTAGTTCTTCTGCACGGCTCTATCGTGAACATGGTGTCTGGACACTTCAATTTCACTTTTGGACTATCTACGTAAAAAGATGGTTGGGTGCAGATGCCGATCAATTATTTGCGTATTACCTTAAAAACATAAAGAAACAGCCGGCTCCTCAAATTTTGAGAAATTCGACTTCTATCTCTTCAGAAAAACCTCTTGCTCCTCAAGAAGTATTTGCAGACGAATAAACTTTAGGATTTTTTAAACACTCTTCTACAGATATTGGTAGTATTTTTCAGAAAAACTAACAATTATGAAAACTATTTTTGAAGCCATTCGTGACGATCATGACATTCAACGGGATTTGTGTAAAAGAATTTTAGAAACGTCTGGAGAAACAAAAGACCGAAAACAACTTTGGAAAGCCTTAAAAGCCGAACTACAAGGGCATGAGATCGCCGAAGAACGTCACTTTTACAAACCTCTTATCGACAATGACATGATGATAGAACACGCACGTCATGGCATTGCAGAACATCATGAGATTGATGAATTGATTGAAAAAGTTGATGAAGCAGACATGGACAGTGCTGCATGGTTAACTTACGCAAAACAATTGGCCGACAAAGTAGAACATCACCTGGAAGATGAAGAGCACAGTTTTTTTCAACTAGCAGGAAAGGTATTTACTGAAAAACAAAAGACAGAACTTTCAAAAGAATATCAAGCTGCTATGAAAGAACAGCGGTAAAAAACTTCAATATTAAAAAAATCTAATCTGCTCAAACTTTCTAATTGCCTTTATTTTTAAAGTTTGAGCAGATTTAAAAATATTGTCCAATACCTATTACAAATCCGTTTGTTGAATCTGTAGTAATTCCGTAGCCATAATCAATTCTAAAAATAGTGTTGAAAATCCTTTTATGAATAAATCGGACCCCTACTCCAGGATAAATACGTAGGTTTTGATCATCTCCAAAGTCTCCAAAATCTCCTCCCGGATTACGCCAACTTCCTCCATCTATAAAAGCATTTCCTTGTAATACAAACCAATCCTTCTCATATATTGTGTGGCGGTATTCTGTATTTAAAACGATTGCCGCTGTACCTCTGTCTATCGTATTTCCAACCCCTCGAATATTAAGATTGTTATCTACTGCAAAGGGTGCAAAAGGGCTTTCGTTGTTTGTTGCGACTCCTAAACGCAATCTAGTTGCCCAGTTGCCCTTCTCTCCTACTCTTTTATAATACACGAAATCGTTAAATCCTATGACAAATTCTGGCAATGCTTCACTTCTGGTTGTTACATATTGGAAGTTAAACGTACTTTTAAATCCGTCCACATATTGAAAATTTCGTTCGACATTATTATACTCATACACGACCTTGTATAATAATTTTTTCACCTTCAAGTTCTGTGGAACTTCTGGACTGGTAGCTCCATCACGATAGACATATTTTTCGGTAAAATAATTGATCCCGGCCTCTATTCTATTTTTAAAGTTAAACTCGTACAAACCCAGCATTTCGTAAGAGGTATTATTGTATTTATATGTTGCAGTACCACTATCGAGAAAAACAGGTTCTTCGGTGGTAAGATCTTGGAAATTTAAAGCAACTCCTGTTTTTTTACTGAAAAGATACGGAGCTCTGAAATTGATACCATAACTACTAAAAATGTCCTTTTGGTAAAAGCCTCCAAAAATGATATTTCTTCCGAAGCCATTAAACTCATAGAGACCTATCCTGTATGCAAATTCATCATCATTGGTCGTATAGACATTTGCTGAAGGAATGATTGTAAAATTTTCCTGAAGCCCATATACAATTTTATATGTTCCATCCTCTTTTTTATGGATCTGATAATACGCATGAGAGGTGCCTGGCAATCTCTTTAATCTTATAATGTCGGCTTCCAATACTAAAGTATCAAGAGTTTGTCCTTCTTTTACATTGGTAATTTTTCGCACAAATGAAGTTCTGGTCTTCGTGTTTTCCTGAACTATCACTTCAGAAATAGTTTGCGCAGCTGTAGTAGTTCCTACAAATAGGGTTACCATGTACAAGAAATATTTCATCGTGTTTCCTTAAAATGCTGCCTAATAATATCTTCGACAGGCTTATTCTGTGGTGTGAACATATGATTTTCCATCCCGCCGGCTTCTTTATGATTAATAAACCATTTCCATATAAATCCGCCAGCAAACCAATTTTCCGGATACATTTCTTCAAATATCGCTTTGGTTAGATTTGTTTGTGCTTCTAAATTAAGACCGGGCATTTCACGTTCACTTTTCCAGGGCTCTTTTCCCGAAAAATCTACGCTTCGGTAACCGTATTCGGTAAAAAGAATCGGTCTATTATTTTCTTCTGAAACCTCTTTCAGTTCCTTTTTCCAAGGCTGCCAACCTTGTCTGGCTTCAGCAACAGTAGGAGTTTTACTTTCTGAAACAGGAAAATAGGCATCCACACCTATATAATCCAATTGTTCCCAAAACGGAACGCGCTTGTATTCATCCCAATTGGCAGCATACGTCAATTTGCCTTTATAGACCTTTTTAATTTCAGCTATTAACGTATTCCAAAATTGAGGTCTTTCGATGATAAACTGTTCTAATTCGGTTCCTATACAAAAAAGCGCGACATCGGTTTC
The DNA here is from genome assembly GCF_042664795.1 of Jejudonia soesokkakensis. Classification (NCBI taxonomy): domain Bacteria; kingdom Pseudomonadati; phylum Bacteroidota; class Flavobacteriia; order Flavobacteriales; family Flavobacteriaceae; genus Jejudonia; species Jejudonia soesokkakensis. Next base: position 65,890 of record NZ_JBHTBN010000005.1, on the reverse strand, counting down.
CGCAGCTACTTCAGCAAAAGTTAAAATAAAATCTTGGTAGGATTCTTCAAACACCTTCCAATCTTCTTCCGTAGTCATTTTTAAATATCCGGTAAATTCACCCCTTCTGATCCATATTTGAGGTTTCATCATAACAGCAATTCCATTCGCATGAAGTTGCTCCACATATTGTGTGACACCCTCTTTCCTTTCTCCAAACCATTGCCTGTCTGTATTAAAAAGCACTTCTGGAGAAGCCAGATCTCTAATAAATCCAAAAGGCATGACCGCTGCATAATTAGCGTTGAGTTTTACTATAGGATCTAGGTGTTCTTGATTTACTTGTTCTCTAGAAGCTACAAAGCTTATCGCATTTATTTTTTTTGTCTGTGAGTCACAACTTTGAAGAAGCAAACTACACAGTAAAAAGGGTATTACATTTTTCATTTTATGGGAATTAATGAAGTGGAAGATACATTTTTCAGCATTAAAAAACAGCTCTTACTCCCAAGTTAAATGTTTCGCCCAATCCTGTATCATTACCTCTCACAAAATTGGTATATAAGGCTTCTAGATTTAAGGAATCTGTAAGCTGATATTTTGCACCGCCACCTAGGGCAGTAAAATCCTGTGTAAATTCATTTCCAAGATCAATCCGTTGACTATGCTGTATTAGTGCCAAAACAGTAAATTTTGAAGATGGAAAATAACTCAAGAATACTCCTGGAGTTAGATTTAAACTGTTGTTTGCAAAACTCTCTTCTTTATCCCCAAGATTCAATTCTGTATTCAACTCCGTAAATAATTGAAACGAATCTCCAGGAAAGGTATAATCGTAAAAGAATCTGTTTTGCCATGTAAATCCTTTCTGATCCAGAAAGACTCCCTCTTCTGTTTCATTATCCACTAAGGGTATAAAGAAAGAAGATTGTATTGAAAAGTTGTTGACACTCGAAAATGGAACAAATTTTACACTAGGTGCAAAAGAGGTAAAACCGCTTCGTGCCGAACCTCGTTCCCCATCAAATTTAAAAACATCTAACGCACTACGATCGGCTACTGTATTACTCCTGAATTCGAGAATTAAACCAAGGTTGATTCTACGAGCATCACTTATTCCAGTGTATCCTTCAATTGTTGAAGTAAAGAAAGTTTCTCTGGGTTCCTTGTCTGGGCTGAACGTACTTTCGGTTTGCGTATATAAATTGTTAAACCATTTAATGTCAAACTGACCTTTAGCAATTAATTTTGAAGGTGTTAAGGTTTGTATTACCGAGCCTCCCGCATCTTCATCATCTTGAGCAACTACAAATCCTGAAAATAATATCAGGATACTGAGAGAAATTAATTTTTTTGAATGGATCATCATTTTGGTGTAAAGTTGTTTTTTAGAATTGTGCTATATCCGTCAGTCTGTTGTTAATTGAAGTCAGCCTGACCTATAATACATTTATAAATTCTACCTAATTATTTCGAATTAAGACGCCAATCGTAGGAATAGTAGGTAAGTTTTGTATTTTCTGAAATTGTATCCTTTCTGAATGTATTAATAAAATCAATCTCGCTTCCGTTCTTCACAAAATCTTCTTTATACCATTTAAATATTTCTGAAACAGCAACTTTCCCATCTGAAACTTTTATAAACGAATGATCATTTAGGGCTTTTTTTGTTTGTCTTTGAAGTTGAGCATCCAAGGTTCCGGGCATGTAAGCTTCAGCAATTAACGGCGGACATCCTTTTGCCCCACATACCAGTACAAAATGAAACCGGGCATCGTCAAATTTTGCACGAAGCATTTTATTTTCAATATCATTAAGAGTGATCTTTGTTCCGCCAAGGCTATATGTTGTGGTATCAAAAAATCCGTTTTTATCCAACGGAGAATTAATTCCGTAGTTATCGATAATCCCTTTTATAACTGCCAAATTATAAGCATTGATCCAGAAAGCTTGAAAATTAGTAGCTTCAGAAGGTGACACCTTTATATCTGAGGCAATAGAAAGTAGTGATGTAAGTTCATTTTTATTTTTATGGATTGCGGTGTAATCAACTTCTCCCTTAGAAACATAAGCTGAGAAAAAGGAATTGGCTTCAGTAAAAAAGGTATCTATAGTCTGTGCTTTGGTGTTGGAGATTGTAAGAAAAAGGAGTGCAAATAATAGGATGACGTGTTTTTTCATGTGTTGAATTTTATGTTGGTTAAGTCAATGCATTGTTCATTAGCTTACATTTGAATTACATAAATTTTTACTAAGACAAGTGTTTTCAATGATCTAAGAACATAAAAAATACCGTATCTTACTCTTGCAAAAAATAATGTAAAGGTCATCGGTCATTTTACGACCTATGTACAATCATCAAAAAATCACCTGATTTCTCGGGCTTTTATATGGAACACGTTGTTATTATTGGTAATGGTATCGCAGGAGTAACTGCCGCTCGACACATCAGAAAACTTTCAGACAAAAAAATCACCATAATTTCTGCAGAAACAGAATACTTTTTTTCACGTACCGCATTAATGTATGTATACATGGGGCACATGCGATGGACAGATATAGAACCCTATGAACATTGGTTTTGGGATAAAAATAATCTCAACCTCAAAAAAGGATATGTAGAAAAAATAGAAACTGACTCCAATACACTTTATTTTAAAGAAGGAGACACACTTACCTATGACACATTGATAATAGCTTCTGGCTCAACTACCAACACATTTGGATGGGAAGGTCTCGATAGTGATGGAGTAGTAGGAATGGTAAGTAAACAGGATCTTGAAGCAATAGAAAAATATGCACCTAATAACAAAGAATGTAAAAGAGCCGTTTTAGTAGGTGGCGGATTGATAGGCGTTGAACTTGCCGAAATGCTTCGTACTAGAAATATAGAGGTTACTTTTTTGATACGGGAAGAACATTTTTGGAGTGGGGTCTTGCCAGACGACGAAGCTGCAATGATTTCCAGACATGTAAAAAGTCATGGTGTAGACTTAAGAAACAATACAAATTTAGATAAGATTTTATCAGATAAAAATGGAAAAGTAAGAGCCGTTGTAACCAAAGAAACTGGAGAAGAAATTGCGTGTGATATGGTCGGGATCTGTACGGGTGTAAAGCCTTCCATCTCTTTTTTAGCAAATAGCAAAATCGAAACTGATAAAGGGATTTTAGTAAATCGAAGATTAGAAACAAACATCAAAAATATCTATGCTATTGGCGATTGTGCACAACAACGCGAAGCTATTGGTCATCGAAAATCAATTGAGGCTGTCTGGTATACTGGCCGTATGATGGGAGAAACTGTGGCTCAGACAATCTGTGGAAATCCCATTAAATATAATCCTGGACACTGGTTCAACAGTGCAAAGTTTTTTGATATTGAATACCAGACCTATGGTTGGGTCTTTAGTGGAGATCATAAAAAAGAAAACGAGATGCATTTTCACTGGCATCACGCTGATGACACAAAATGTATTACAATAGCTTACGATAAAAATTCTAATCATTTTTTAGGTATTAATACCTTCGGAATTAGAATGAGACATGACGTTTTTAACTCATGGCTAAATGAACAACGAGAGGTAGACTATGTGATAAACCATTTAAAAGAAGCCAATTTTGATCCAGAATTTTACGCTCATTATGAGAAAGATATTCTAGCAGAATTTAATAAAACAAATCAAGTAGCTATTTAATTTAAAGCATTCCTAATTTCAGACAAAACTATGAGTACAATTCAGAGAGATATGTCATTAACTGGGCAACCCCCAAAATCTATTAATACACAACAAAAATTAGCGACTGTTTTAGGCCTACTCGGTTTAACAATATTATTTCTTGCATTGTTTAATCTAAATTTTCCAAATAAACCAATATGGCTTTCTGTGTCGATACTTTCCATTTTTATTGGGACAGTCTGGTTTGCAAAAGCAGCCTATCTCAACGAACATGAAGGTATAAAAAACAATGGGGTTTATTTTAAATCCTTGACCTCTAGAGGGTTTTGGGCATGGGTTTTGGGAATCACCATGACGGGTTTTTATATCATTCTCTACTGGTTTCCGCAGTATCTAGGACTTGTAAAAGAAGGTGATAATACAGGGCTTATCACGTTGTTTGATCCTTTAAGCAAAGTGCTTAGTGGTAATCCTGCGAGCCAATGGTTTGTGTACGGAACGCTCTATACCCTTGCAATTCTTAGCTTTGGGATAAAATTTATTTGGAAATATCGCCACAATCGGTATGAAGTCATTCGAACTTGTTCTGTCATGTTTTTTCAATTAGGATTTGCATTCTTGATACCGGAAATGTTGGTAAGACTGAACCAACCGTATTACGATTTTAAAAATATATGGCCCTTAAATTATGATCTTTTTGCAGGATACAAAATTGATGAGTTTTTAAGTGCTGGAGATGTAGGATTAATCATGCTCATTTTTGGAGTGGTCTCTGTATTTATTATTACACCCATCCTAACTTATAAATATGGAAAGCGATGGTACTGCTCTTGGGTTTGTGGTTGTGGCGGCCTTGCTGAAACTGCCGGAGATCCTTTTCGACATCTAAGTGATAAACGTCAAGTAGCCTGGAAAGTAGAACGTTGGGTAATTCATAGTGTTGTCGTTTTTGTCACTATAATGACCACTGCTGTTATTTTTTCATACTTACGAGGAAACGAATCATCTTCTATTAGCGAATGGAGTAACCTTGAAAATAAAACGGTATTTATGAGTGATCCGGAAGGAAAACCTCTAAATGAAAGAATTTTGGCGGCTCAAAAAGCAGGAGCTACACATATTATTTTTTTAAATGAAGATCCAAATGCGTCTGCTCCTACTCTTCAAAACACAGATGGGATTACGATTGACTATTTCTTTGCGTCAAAAGCCGAAAATCAACAAGCGCTGGATAAAATTAATGATGGAGAAGCTGCCACACTAATAACAGACAAGCCCGAAGGGACTGGTGTTACTATTGCTGAAGGGCAAAAAACAGTATTCTATGATAACCTTTGGATTAGTAAAGAGTTTTTTATCTGGTTCGTGATTGGGTTGCTTACTTTGGTATTTGCGTGGGTCATGCTCTTTAAAAGAAAAGAATTAGCAAAAGATGCCAAATATGGTGCTATAGGTTATTTTGTGGTCATCATTGGAATCTTATTATTTACGTATTTCAGTGCTCCTGGAAAACTATTTTTCTTTGACTCCTACCAGCTTCAGAAGACCTATGGGTTTTTAATTGGCGCCATGTTTAGCGGAGTCATTGGTGTTGGGTTCTATCCTATTTTTGGGAGTCGTGTCTGGTGTCGTTTTGGCTGTCCAATGGCCGCAATACTAGGGTTTCAGCAACGCTTATTGTCAAAATTTCGGATAACGACGAATGGCGGACAATGTATTTCCTGTGGAAATTGTTCTACCTATTGTGAAATGGGAATAGACGTAAGAGCCTATGCTCAAAAAGGTGAAAACATTGTGCGCTCCAGTTGTGTAGGTTGTGGCATCTGTTCTGCTGTATGTCCGCGCGGAGTCTTAAAACTGGAAAATGGCTCTCAAAAAGAACGAATTGACAGTAATGAAATATTGCTTGGCAATGATGTAAACCTTATGGATCTGGTTAATTCAAAATAACTTACAACTATATAGTAGTCACAAAACCTTCAGAAAGAATAATGAGGGAGGTTTTTTAATGCCGAAAAGTTAGGTTACGATAGCTACTACGTCTACCCTCTTATGAGATTTCAAAATAGTGTCTTTTTTATTTTCTTCGGAATGGTACTGCTGGCTTTTTATACTTCAGCACATCCTATTGAAAAATTGTACTCTAAGTCCTATTACTCCAATGGAACTCTTAAAGCTGAAGGCTGGAAACAAATGGATATAAAGACCGATTATTGGATCTTTTATCACGAAAATGGTAGTATAGCATCAAAAGGACATTTTGATGATGGGAAACGCAACGGATATTGGTATTTTTACGACCAGAATAGAAAACCTGTTAAAGAAGGACATTATAAAAAAGGTAGTGCCGAAAATTGGTGGATTTTTTATTCTGAAGATTTGAAAATTGAGCATCGCTATCAGTATAAATTTAACAAAAAAAATGGCTTTGCACTTATTTATAAAAATGGAACTCTTATCAAGGCAGAGAAATATAAAAATGATAAAAAGCTAGGGGAATGGACTTCTCTAGCCGCTTTTAAAAAAGATAATCCAAATGCTTCTTTATAAATGAGTACTATTACTGTTATCATTCCAGCCTTTAACGAAGCAGATTCCATTGGACGAGTGGTTCGAGATATTCCTCCAATCGTTGACGAAGTGATCGTAGTGAGTAACAATTCTACAGATGCTACTGAAAGGAATGCGAGAAAGGCGGGAGCGACTGTACTTTCAGAAAATCGAAGAGGGTATGGATATGCCTGTCTTAAAGGAATGCAATATGTTTCTGAAAAAGTCTCAAAACCCGATATCATAGTATTTCTCGACGGTGATTATAGCGACTATCCCGAAGAACTTTCAGAAATAATCAAACCTATTATTGAACAAAACATTGATTTTGTAATTGGTGCCAGAGTAAAACGATTTCGTGAAGCCGGATCAATGACGTTTCCGCAGAAATTTGGAAATTGGCTCGCAACAAGCTTAATGAAGCTTTTTTTTGGTTCTAGATTTACCGATTTGGGACCGTTTAGAGCTATAAAATATGGTAAATTACTTGAACTAGAAATGCAAGACAAAACCTATGGCTGGACCGTAGAGATGCAATTAAAGGCTTTAAAACGAAAATTCACGTATGTAGAAGTACCTGTTCATTACCGAAACAGGATTGGAACATCTAAAGTTTCGGGAACGATAAAAGGTGCTATCTTTGCAGGCTTTAAAATATTAGGTTGGATCTTTAAATACACCTTTAAAAAATGATACTAGAATACATTATTGTTGGTATCTATGCTGTTGCTCTCATACTTATTTTCCTGTATGCATTAGCACAGCTCAACTTGTTTGTAAATTATCTGCGTGCCAAAAAACAAACAGACAATGCTCCAACCTTCAATTTTAACAATCCTGCCGAAATTCCTTATGTAACTGTTCAGCTTCCTGTATATAATGAATTATATGTGATGGAACGTCTTCTGAAAAATATTTCGGAATTGGAATATCCAAAAGAAAAGCTCGAAATTCAGGTGCTTGATGATTCTACAGACGAATCATTTACGCAAACTGCTTTGCATATTGCCGAGCTTCAAAAAACTGGGCTGGACATTAAACATATGAGTCGTGACATACGTTCCGGTTTTAAGGCGGGTGCACTTAAAGAAGGGTTAAAGTCGGCTAAGGGTGAATTTATCGCCATCTTTGATGCAGATTTCCTTCCGAAGAAAAACTGGTTATTAGAAACCATTCCTTATTTTAAAGATTCTGAAATTGGCGTCGTTCAAACCCGCTGGGGACATATCAATAGAAATTATTCATTATTGACCAAAATTCAGGCGTTCGCTTTAGACTTCCACTTTATTATGGAACAAGTGGGACGAAATTTCGGAAAACATTTTATTAACTTTAATGGTACTGCTGGTGTCTGGCGTAAAGAATGCATCATCGATGCTGGGAACTGGCAAGGGGATACTCTTACCGAAGATCTGGATCTAAGCTACCGTGCTCAATTAAAAAAATGGAAATTTAAATACCTGGAGAATGTAGAAACTCCAGCCGAATTACCCGTAGTGATCAGTGCTGCTAAGTCACAACAGTTTCGCTGGAACAAAGGTGCTGCAGAGAACTTTCAGAAATTATACCTCAAACTATTGCGGGATCCATCAGTTTCATGGAGAACCAAGTTTCATAGTTTTTTTCACTTACTCAATAGCAGTATGTTCTTATTAGTACTGACGGTCGCTGTTTTGAGTGTTCCCATGTTATACATTAAAGCAAACAATCCAGAATTAAAACCTGTTTTTTTTATGCTGGCAGGATTCGCTTTTAGTACTGTTATTTTTTTTATGTGTTACTGGCTAACGTATTCAAAAATTCATGGTGGCGGATTTAAAAGTTTCATACGATACATTGGAATGTTTTTTACCTTCTTCTCCATCGCTATGGGCTTTAGTGTCCACAACTCAATTGCAGTTTTGGAAGGGCATTTTGGGAAGAAAAGTGAATTTATACGAACTCCAAAATTTAATATTGGTAGTTTAAAAGATGGCTGGAAAGGTAACAAATATATAACCAGTAATTTCTCTCCAAATACTATTATCGAGGGAATGCTAATGGTCTACTTTGCCTTTGGTATGTATAGTGCTTTTGCTGTAGGGAAAGATGAAAGTGACTTCGGATTGTTTCCTTTTCACTTCATGCTTTTTGTAGGCTTCGGATTTGTATTCTTTAAAAGCTTATTTAGTAAAGCTTAAAAAGTAACTTCAACTTCTACCATTTCTTTACCCCTTTTTACAGTAACTATCGTAGTTTGCCCTTCTTCAAATGTAGCAAGTGCTTTCATATAACTCATCATATCTAGCGTATCCAGCTCACCTAATTTCATGACAATATCTCCCTTTTTTAATCCTGCTTTCTGTGCGGGTTTGTCTTCACTCACTCCATCAATGCGCATTCCTTTGCCTGTATACAAATAATCCGGTACGACTCCTAAAGCAACTTTAAACGCAGGAACATCTTCGGTTTCGTTCTTTGTTTTTATGAAAGTTAATCTTCCTTTATCATCCAGATCTTCTATAATGTTTAGAAGATACTTTTTAATTTTTTCCATTCCTTCATAGTTCAGTTTTTCTGAATCATCACTAGGCTTGTGATAATCTTCATGCTGACCAGTAAAGAAAAAGAGCACAGGAATATCGGCTAAATAAAACGAGGTATGGTCGCTCGGACCAATCCCGCTTTCATGTTCTGCAATGGTAAATCCCTGATCGTTATTTGCAAATAATGTTTGCTTAAAAACAGGAGAGGTTCCCACACCGTGAACCGCTAAGGTGTTTTCTTGGTTCAATCTTCCCACCATATCAAGATTGATCATATAGGGTACTTTTTTAGTATCAATGGTTGGATTTTTTACAAAATAATTAGAACCTAAAAGTCCCATCTCCTCGCCAGAAAATGCGATAAACAGATAATTATTGTTGGATTTTTTTTCTGAAAGTTCTTCGGCTATCTGAAGCATTACAGAAACCCCACTTGCATTATCATCGGCTCCGTTATGAATGGCAGCACCTTCTCTATATAATGAGCCTTCTCCTCCCATTCCGAGATGATCGTAGTGTGCACCTATGACAATCGTGTTTTCTCCTTGGTTATCTAAATAGCCAATGACATTGGTGCCCGTAAGTGTACTATCGCTTCTTGATCCTGTGTATTCTGCTTGCTCGTGCGGATTTGTACTTGGCTTAAAGGTAAAAGTTTGGGTGTACAAACCAGAGACGCCCTTAGGTTGCAATCCAATTTCTTTAAATCTTTTCTCAATATAGGCTGCAGCTTTTAACTCTCCTTCAGTTCCTGTTTGGCGACCATTTAAAGCATCATCTGCCAAAGCAGCAACATCTTCTTTCATCGTTACTTTTACTTTTTCTTTTTCAGCACAAGAAATAAGAAACAGTCCAACCAATACTCCTAAAATTAATCGCATATTACTATTTTTGCACAAAAATAAATGAAAATGAAATATTTGTCACTACTAGCCTTTGTTTCCTTACTCATATCGTGTAAAAAAACACCCAAAGAGGTACTTGTTTCTGAAAAACCTTCCGCAGCAATAGCTTCAGAAAATAATAACATGCAATGGGATAATGATAGTCTTATCTATCCTGAAGAAAAACATTTTAAAAACATTCGTCAGGTGACTTTTGGAGGAGATAATGCCGAGGCGTACTGGAGTTTTGATGATACCCAACTGGTTTTTCAGTCAAATAATAAAGCATGGGGCATGGAATGCGATCAAATGTTTTTAATGAATGCTTCGGAAACTTTTAAGGACAGACAGCCACCTATGATCTCCACGGGAAAAGGAAGAACAACCTGTGCGTATTTTTTACCAGACAACAAACATTATGTCTATGGATCCACTCATTTGGCAGATGAAGCATGTCCTGAAGTACCCCTTCGGAAAAACGGGAACTACGTATGGCCGGTCTATGATAGTTTTGATATTTATGTTTCAGATTTGGAAGGTAATATTACCGCTCAGTTAACCAACGAACCTGGGTACGATGCAGAGGCAACCGTTTCTCCCAAAGGAGATAAAATTGTATTTACCTCAACCAGAAGTGGTGATCTGGAGTTGTACACTATGAATATTGATGGAACTGACGTACAGCAAATCACAGACGAACTTGGATATGATGGCGGAGCGTTCTTCTCGCCAGACGGCACCAAATTGATTTTTCGTTCGTCACGACCTAAAACTCCAGAAGCTATTAAAAAATACAAAGATCTTTTGGCCGAAGGCCTCGTAGAACCTACAGATATGGAACTCTACATTTGTAATGCTGATGGGAGTGACCTTCGCCAATTAACCAACCTCGGAAATGCGAACTGGTCACCATTTTTTCACCCAAGCGGAGATAAAATTCTTTTTAGCAGTAACTTTGAAGCAGAACGGGGCTTTCCATTTAACCTGTATTTAATTGATCTCGACGGAAAGAATTTAGAACGAGTGACTCACGGAGAGACCTTTGATGCATTTCCTGTTTTTTCAAATGATGGAAAATATCTTGCCTTCTCTTCTAACCGAAATAATGGCGGTGGCAGAGATACCAATTTATTTATAGCCGAATGGCAAGACTAAAGGATTGTTGATTGTTGATTGTTGATTGTTGATTGTTGATTGTTGATTGTTGATTGTTGAAATTATAATGTCTAAAGTAAAAGTTATGAAAAAAATACTCTTAATATTTTCAGTACTCTATCTAACAACAAGCTGCAGTGCTCAAAAAAGTACAATAGAAATAGAGCGTGATAAAAAGGAGATCCTAGCAGTAATGTCAGCGCAGGAAATGGCTTGGAGCAACAATGATTTAGAAGGATTTATGCAAGGTTACTGGAAAAGTGATTCTTTAAAATTCTACGGAAAATCTGGGCTTACTAAAGGCTGGCAGCAAACGTTAGATAACTATAAAAAGGGATACCCAACCAAAGCAGATAGTGGCACTTTGAATTTTACAATTGAAAGCATGACACCTATCGAAAACAAAAGCTACTATGTGATGGGTCAATATTTTTTAAAGAGAACTGTGGGAGATGCCAATGGTGTTTTTATGATTATCTTTAAAAAGATCGACGGTCAATGGAAAGTTGTTGCCGACATGAGTTGTGGGTAAAGGATTGCTGTTTGTTGAAAATATGAATTCACTTCCAGCTTCTCCCTTCTCTCAACTTATTCAACAATCTCCATCTTCTTCAGCAGAAAAGAAGCATTCATATTTTTACAAATTCCAGGGGTAAGAGTGTAATCAAAAAACAACTCGTTATTTTCAATACGGGCATCAAAAAAATAATTATGTACCTGAGGTAATTCATTGGCTACTTCACATAAGCTTAAATCATGCGTCGCGATAATTCCAGTAGCATTGCTCTTAACGAGTTTCTCAACAAATTTCTTAGACCCTTTTGCTTTATCGATACTGTTCGTCCCTTTTAAGATTTCGTCGAGTATGATAAAATAATCATCATCCTTTGTTTTATCCACCACCAGTTTTAAACGTTTTAATTCGCTAAAGAAGTACGATTCGTCATCGGTTAGGCTATCGGTAGTTCGCATGCTTGTGATCAATTTAATGGGTGTATAAAAAGCACTCTTAACATGTGTGGGCAAGCCCATATTACTCATGACTATTTGTAATCCTACGGTTCTTAAAAACGTACTTTTCCCAGCCATATTTGCACCCGTAATGATAAAAAATTCATGGGCGTCGATTTTAAAATCGTTTGCTATAGCTGTTTCAGGGTTAAGTAAAGGATGTATTGTTCCTTTTAAATCAATTACTGTAGCATCTTCTGTTATGGTTGCAAATTGTGCCGAAGGATGATTAAAAGTGTAATTTCCTAAACTATTATAAGCGTCAAAATGAGTAATAACATCGAACCATGCAGCAACTTCATCTTTATAAGCAGCGATCCATTTTTCAATTTTTGATGAAATATTCAAATCCCGCAGGAAAAAGCCGTTGGCAATCACTCCAATAAGCATATTATTTCGCTGGTCTAGCGAGTCAAGATGTTTGGCAAATTGTTTCAGTTTTTCTGAAGCCTTAGCAGATGTATTTAATATCAGATTCTTTTTTTCTGAAAGCATTTCCGAAGAAAAGTCCTCTTTCTCAATAGCCAAAATAAGCTGCTGAAACTGTGCAAATGTACTTTGTATTTTGGATGTTTTTGAAGATAGTTCGTTTACCCTTTTTAAATACCTGCCGCTAATAGCCAATCCTAACAAAAACCATCCAAACAGCACATACCCAGAAATAAATCCAAAATAATAACTTACCATTCCTGCTATTGAAAGAATCGAAAACAACAAGGAAACTATTTTTGTCCACGAAGGTGCAAAAGAGGTGTAGGAGTCTAACCAGCGAGTCACCTCAGCTACAGAGGTTTCAGTTTTAACAAGGGAAGCGATTGCAGAAAAACGCTGTCGCCATTGTGGTTTTTCAGCTAGTTCTTGTACTGCTTTTTGCTTCTTCGGAATGTGAGTGATTGAATTTTCAGTAAGTAATTGTGCTAGCAAATCTGAACCACTGCTAAGTGCTGTTCTATTGAGATACTGGTAAAAGGAACCACGACCAAACAAGTCTATATCCTGACTGTATTCATGCATGGTATTTTTATATTCCGATCCGTCTGGTAAATGATGAAAGTTTCGGTTTAAAACAATGAGCTCTCTTTCATTTTGTGATAGGATTGCCTCAATCAAATCTCTTTGAGATTGAAATTTGCTATGGCGAGTCACTAAAAAAAGAAATCCTGCAATGCCAGCAATAATTATGGCAATGACAATTTTTGTGTTTCCGAAGAAAACATAAATCCCAACACACACCAGTAAAAATAGTAGCAATCTCGTGATGCTAGAAATAAGCAGTTGCTTTTTGAGTTGGTGTAGGTCTTGCGTAAATTTTTCAATTTCAGCCTGATAAAATTCTGCTACATTTTTATTCATAACGCGGCCAATTCTGCCTGAAGTTTTTTAGTAAGTGAATTCACAATAAGCTCATACGAATGATCAATGAGTTCCAGAATTAAACCATGCGGTAGATTTTCTTCAATTAGTACTGTGTTCCAATGCAATTTACTCATATGCCACCCGGGAATAATTAATCCATCATACTCAGCTCGTAGTTCAACCGAGCGATCGGGATCACACTTTAAGTTGACTTGGGTGGGTTTACGTTCGAGTCCGCAAACTGCAAACATCTTCCCCATAACTTTAAAGACAAGTGTGTGTTCGTCAAAAGGGAATGATTCGGTTACTCCTTTTTTAGCGATACAATAGTCCCTGTATTCTTCTACGTTCATATTATTTTATACGATATGCGAGCGCGGGTTGATCATTAAAATAAATTAAAATATTTTGAGCTTTCCCAGCATAAGGCACCGAAAAGCTAAAAGAATCCTCATTTTTTATAAAAAGTAAGGTCTTTTTTTGATTACCGTCCAGATAACTAATTGTTTCTGGAGCAGGCGCATTGATCACAAAAGGTATTTCATTACTATATTCATCTCCATTTAAAAAGCCTCGTTTGGGCGTTTCAATATGTTCTAACTGAAGTTGTTTATCAATGATAAGTGGCATTGCCGCAAAAGACTCTTTATTGTTACTTCCATTTTTAAGCAATGTATCTTCCTCCATACTTGGATAATGCGTTTTTACAAGTTGCTCTGGATTCGCTTTATAATAAAAATAATCGGGTTCTTTTATAAATGAAGTTCCGCCCCATTTTCCTGCCCCCCAGGTCGCATCAAAAAGATAGGGTTTCGTATTAATGATAATGACATTCCACATATGTTTGTTTTTAAAAGGGCGCCCAATATCGTCAAAGTTACTTTTTACATCACCACGAACTAAGTAACTACTAATTCCTTGGAGTTCGCATAACTTTTCAAAAAGCATTGCGTAACCTTCACACACTGCTTTCCCTGTTTTTAAAGTCCGTTTAATTATTTTCTGACGTACTTTTTCTTCTTTTTCGTTGCGCTCCCGGTAATTTTTGAAACTGTAATCAAACTTATTATACTCTTCTGGATCGTATTCAATATTTGCAAGCATCCAGCTATACATGGCACGAACCTTATCTTCTTCCGAAGTAAAATCACGGGTGATAAAAAAAGAAAGTTCTTCGGCCGAATTGAACGTTTCAGGATATAATTTGATCGTCTCATCCACTCGTGTATAGTCCTGAGAAAAGCCTGTAAAGCTATAAACAAATAATAGTACGCTTAAATATTTTATATTACTGAAGCTCATTTTTTGAGGTATCAATTCTTTTGGGTTCTTCAATTGTTAATGCAGAATAATCGAGTTTCCAATTAATGGTTTCTACTAATTTCTCGAGCAACTGAAGCGTTTCCAGAGCCTGCTTACTCGCTTCTTGCATCACTCCGCTGCTAGGCACTTTGTCAATAATATGCTGTTTCGCTTCCGCAGTAATTTCTGTGAGATCACTTGCTGTAAACGGATTGGCCCAGCCTTCTTTTTTATCATAATATTTAAAATCTGTTTCTACCGTCATTAATTCTGGCTGCGGAAAGTTATTCAGTTTAATCGTACGGGTCTTTTCATTAGCTTCCATATCGATCTTTGTAAGGTCAAATCCCACATGTGCCTTGGCTTCAATAAGGATTAGTGCCTTTTTTTTACCCAGCAGAGCATTAGCCCATTTGTCTTTTAAATTTTCGTAATGGTAAATTTCTGAAAAATCTCCTTCTACGGTGATGAACTTGCAAACACTTCTTATTTTTTGAAGCAATACTACAGATTGAGACTTTCTTCTATTATTCCTCTTGCCAATTGAAAAACGGGCGAATACAAAATAAGCGATAACGGCACCAAGAGCCAATCCAATAAAAAGTTCTTCCATCTTATTTTTTTCCTATAAATCCTAAATGTGTGTGTTTAAAACTGTCTGAATATTTCAATCCGTACCCAAGCATTCTATCAAAAGAAGCATGTGAAAACAACAGTATTCCCAGCAAAGCTAAAATATCTATATCAAAATACATTCCACCAATGATCAAAGCAATCGCAAGAACTTTGCTATGAAGTAAGTTATACATAAATGCACCAATTTTTGGATTGATTAAGTATCCCAACATACCCAAATCAGGTAAAAGAAATAATACTGGAAACCACCACCAAGCATAGGGAGATAGACTAAAAAGCCAAATGCCTAGCAATAGTTGAAATAACTCCTCTATTTTTAAATGCACTTTCATATTATAAAAATTTAAACAATACGGGTCTGCTCGGCGAAGCATCATTTTCAAAAGATGCCATATGTAAATTTAACAAGTAAGAGCCGTCTTTGATACTGTTTGACACATAGATAAATTCGGTAATTGTACACTCATATCTTGGCATCTCAGGGTAGTTCCAAAAGGCTTTATGAGCTAGTAACTGCCCTCCATCTTTTTCTTTATCGACCGAAGGCAGATCGATCAACAAATGCTTCACTCCTAGTTCTCGTAAATATTTGGCAGCATTTTCATGTAAATAGGGCCAATTGCTATTTGAATATTTTCTACTTTTTTTTGCAGCAGTATTCGGCAAGGTTCGTATCACAACAGCTTCAGGAGTTTTTCCAGCTAGCAACCCTTTTAATTGTGCCGACGGAATGATTTGATCTTCCCCTAAGCTTTCTGGTGTGACTGAAATCACTTCCGCAGAAAAAAAATAGCTACCTAAGGCTTTATTGACTGAATGAAATTCTTTGGATATATGTCCAACGCATTCGGTATGAGTTCCATGCGCGTGCGGATTAAAAAATATATTATTAAAATTGACCGATGCACCTTCGCTCACCTTACCAATCCAAGTATCTAATTGAACTGGTTCTATCTTAGGTTTATCTAAATACCATGCCAACGGATTTTCTAAAGTATCTTTCAAGGGTATCGAAATATCCAAGGGTCTGGATAGATCTATTGTACATAATTCCTCGCGGATTTTAATGGTGGCTTTCATTCTTTTTCAATTTGATTACCAATTTACTAAGAATAACCCGGATGCAATTCCATCGCTTAAAAACTTCCCTTTTTTAGTGACACGTAGTTTGTCTTCTGAAAGTTCTACATGTCCAGATTGTATATATTGGTCTGCTTGTGTACGTACATATTGCTCATATTTTTCTCCAAAATTTTCTCGTATTTCTGAAAGTAAAACACCATTTTTTGTACGTAATCGCGTCATCACATATTCATTGTATTTGTCAATTACTGAAAGTTGTTCGCGCTCCAGAGGCAACTCATTTTTTTCAATACTTTTTAAATATTTTGAATTGTTTGCAACATTCCAGCTTCGGGTCTCTCCATCATAACTATGTCCAGAAGGACCCACTCCCAAATACGGCCTACCTTGCCAGTAAGCCATATTATTTTGTGATTCCCAACCAGGTTTAGAAAAATTTGAAAATTCATAATTATCATAGCCTGCGGCTTCCATTTTTTCTATGAGTGCAGCATGATGTTCCTGAGCTACATCATCTTCTACTGGCGGAATGATCCCTTTTTTAATAAAATTCTCCAATGCTGTTTTAGGCTCTACCGTAAGCGCGTAACATGAAAAATGTGGAATATCTAATGCTAGCGCTTTATTTACATTGGAGAGCCACCGCTTGGTCGACATTTGAGGAATTCCATAGATCAAATCAATACTTATGTTTGTAAAATACTGTTTCGCAAGCTGAATAGAAATTTTAGCTTCGTAAGCATTATGTGCCCGGTTCATAAGTTTTAGATCTTTTTCAAAAAAAGATTGCACACCTATACTCAGTCTGTTTATGGGTGATGCTGCTAAAGCTTTGAGCACAGCTTCAGAAAGATCATCGGGGTTTGCTTCGAGCGTAATTTCGGGATTGGGAAGGACATTAAAATTTGAAGAAACTGTTTTAATAATCGTTGTAATTTCTTCCGAAGTAAGCAACGAAGGGGTTCCACCGCCAAAATAAATCGTCTGCACAGGAACCTTCATTTCTACTTTCCGAAGTGCTAATTCTGTACAAATAGCAGCAATCATTCGGTCTTTGTGCTTCAGCGAAGTCGAAAAATGAAAATCACAATAATGACAGGCCTGTTTGCAAAAGGGAATATGAATGTAGATGCCTCCACTGTTTTTTTTATCGGTACTCATTATGCTTGCTCCATTCTATCCATAATTTCATCGACAAACTCTCTATCATCAGCATCTAGTTTAGTCTTTGTTTTCACTGTGGCTTTTTTTTTATGATGTATTTCATAATACATCCCGAAATGGTCACTCCCAAAGTTTTTGGTTCGTTCCATCCTCCCTACAAACAAATCCTTTGTATGAAATAAATGATCTAATGGAAATCGCATAAACCAATAATCGGCATGATAGGTGGAGAAGAACCCGCGGCCAATTCGTGGATCTATCATATTGGTCATCTTTTTAAACATTCGAGTTACTCGTGACCACACCACATCATTCATATCCCCGCAAACTACGGTAGGCTCGTTTCGTTCTCTAATCTTTTTTGCAACAATCATTAATTCGGCATCCCGTTCTTTTGAAGTTTCGTTTTCGGTGGGACTTGGGGGTGCAGGATGTAAACATTCAAAATATACCGAGATATCTTCAGTTATATTGTATTCAAACTGAATAGAGGGTACTATATCTTCTACCAAATACCTAATTGAAGCTCCTTTAATCTCTTTTTTAGAATACAGATGCATCCCATAGTATTGTTCGTTTGGAGCTTTTATAGTATGTGGATATTTTTTTTCGATTTCTTTTATGCCTTCTTCCCAGCCACTATCACTTTCCATGGTAAGCACTAAATCTGGGTCGTAATTATTTATTTCTGAAATAAATGCATTATAATCTCTATTATCCTGTAAGACATTGGCTGCCAACAAAGAAATTTTTCCGTTATGAGGAAAGCTTGGTTTTTTTCGCGGAAAAAAAGAACTGTACTTAAACACTTTGACAGTTTGGTAAAGTATAGCAGCAAGCAATCCGCCGAGTACGATCCAAACCCAAACTGTATATTCTGGAGCCAATATCGCCACTACAATTAAAAGAACTACCTCTATAAATATAGATTGTAAACGTACAAAATCGGCCGTTCTAAAAAACCAATGCGGTAACTCTGTCGCTGGTAAAAAAGGACTTATTATAAAGATAACACTAAGAATATAGAGTACGATCATAAAGTATAAAAGTACAGTTTTAGTGAGAATTATCGCTATTTTTGACAGGTGATTAACACCTATGATATAATAATTGTTGGCGGAGGTGCGGCTGGATTTTTTACCGCCATTAATGCCGCTACGTTAGATTCGACGTTAAAAATCGCTATTCTTGAGCGTGGAAAAGAAGTGCTCACCAAGGTCCGTATCTCTGGAGGCGGCAGATGTAATGTCACTCATGCCGAATTTATCCCAAAAGAACTTACTCAAAACTACCCTAGAGGCAAAAAGGAATTGTTAGGCCCTTTTCATAGCTTTATGACGGGAGACACTATTGCCTGGTTTGAAGAGCGCGGGGTCATATTAAAAATTGAAGAAGATGGCAGAATGTTCCCTGTTTCAGATAGTTCAAAAACGATCATTGATTGTTTTATTTCTGAAACTAAACGTTTAAACATTGATGTGCTAACAGGCCAGTCTGTAAAATCTATTTCTTTTAAAAATGATACATGGAACGTAATAACGTCTACCGAAGAATTTTCGGCAACAAAAATTGTGATGGCAACGGGTAGTAATCCAAAAGTGTGGAAGCTGCTGCAAACATTGGGACATTCTGTTATACCCCCTGTGCCTTCGCTGTTTACATTTAACATACAAGATGAGCGCATTAGCAACCTTCCTGGTATAGCAACCGAAGCTGCTGTAAAAGTGCTTTTAGAAAATGGAAAGGTGTTAGAAAGCGAGGGACCATTATTGATAACACATTGGGGAATGAGCGGACCTGCAATTTTAAAATTATCTGCTTGGGGAGCTCGGGATTTGGAACCCACACACTATCATTTTACCATTGAAGTGAATTGGTTGCTGGATCAATCTTATGAAGATATTTTGAAAGCATTGTCTGATTTAAAAATGAAACATGCCAAACAAACTCTTCAAAAATATACGCAATTTGAGTTGCCAAAACGGTTGTGGCAGAGCCTGGTCACTACTTCAGGAATTAGTTCAACTCAGATCTGGGCTAATCTTTCAAAAGAATCGTTACAGCTATTAGCAAATCAGCTTACTCAGTCAAAATTTGAGGTAACAGGAAAAAGCACATTTAAAGAAGAGTTTGTAACAGCGGGAGGGATAAAACTAAAGGAAGTTAATTTTAAGACTTTTGAAAGCAAGATATGCCAAGACCTTTATTTTGCAGGAGAAATTCTCAACATTGATGCAATTACAGGGGGATTTAACTTTCAAAATGCCTGGACAGGCGGGTATCTTGTAGCGCAAGCAATTACAAAAAAATCATGAAAACATATATTGCTTTAGTACGTGGGATTAATGTAGGGGGTCATAAAAAATTTCCGAAAGCAGCGCAACTAAGGTTCCTAATCGATTTGAAACTTAAAAACCCTCAAGTCTATATTCATACAGGAAATTGGGTGTTCTCTTCTGAAAGTTCCGAAGTTGACATCAATACGCTTGTTTCTGAAAAAATTAAAGCAACTTATAATTGGGAACTGCCTATCATTATTTTAGATGCTTCAGCATTTAAAATAATTATTTCTAATTGTCCCTTTTCCGAAGAAAAAAAACTAGAAAGCTATTTCACCCTTTTATCGGAAGCACCTTCAGCTACTGACATATCTTTATTCAATAAAATTTCCTATCCTGAAGAAGAATTTTACATCGGCAAACGATGTGTTTATTTCTATTCTACCAAAAGTGCAGCCCGAGTTAAAATTAATAACAATTTTATAGAACGGAAATTAAATGTTTCAGCTACGTCAAGAAATTACAAAACAATGGTAGCGCTATTAAAAATGACTAATTAGAAGTCGGTTCCAGGGTAACAACCTCAATTTTTTCTAATAATGTGTAAATTTTTTTAAGTTCTTCTTTTAAGGTGTTGTTTTCGACTTCAAGACCTTCAATTTTCGTGTTTAATGCTTTTATTGCCTGAACATACATAGCATCATACGTTCCATACGCGGTCTGATAAAAGCCTAAATTATCCATAGTTACATTTTCGGGGAAAACTTCCTGAATTTCCTGCGCAATAAAACCATATTGAATACCTTCTGGTCTCTTACTACCCGTTTGATCATCATTCCATTCGTAAGTTACACCTCTTAATTGTAATACCGACTGTAGTGCTTTTTCTTCTGAAAAAGTTTCAATGTTTTTTTTCAATCGTTCATCACTATTTGCCAACCAATCTCCAGCGGCATTCTTTGACGCATTTCCTTCAATTTCCAAAATATTGGTAGTTGGAATTCGCATGATCCCTGTTCTACCGTCCTTTAATATAGTAAGTGCGTTATTAGTACTCGAAATACCTATAGCAGCATCCCCATTTCCTACAACAAAAAGATGGTCATTCGCATTTGAAGTTGTTGTACTAGAGGGTGTATACATTATATTATTGAATCCAAAAACTGTCTCAGCATACGAATAAGCTGTGATATCATTTCCCGCGGCAAAACTATTTGAACCATTTGTTACGACTGTATCTCCCATAGCAACTGAAAAATTAGCACCTACAGCTGTGGTTCCTCCTTGTACCGCAAAAGAATAATCTCCATTGGCAGTCCCGTTGAGGCTATACCCAAATAGACCATCGGCTGAACCACTAATAGCTAAAGAATTTGATCCATTGGCAATTCCAAAGTTACTCGCTATTGAATTATCGCCAATCGCCTGACCATTGGAAAATGAGGTGGAACTCTCTCCAGAAGCAGTAGCATTAGAACCCAATGCAAAAGCAGCAATCCCGGAAGCAGTCGAGTTTGGACCAATGGCAACTGCATTTGCAGCAGAACTATTAGACGTATCGCCTATAGAAACTCCAAAATTGGCCGTAGCAGATCCACCCTGTACCGCAAAGGAATAATCTCCATTGGCAGTCCCGTTGAGGCTATACCCAAATAGACCATCGGCTGAACCACTAATAGCTAAAGAATTTGATCCATTGGCAATACCAAAATTACTCGCTATTGAATTATCGCCAATCGCCTGACCATTGGAAAATGAGGTGGAACTCTCTCCAGAAGCAGTAGCATTAGAACCCAATGCAAAAGCAGCAATCCCGGAAGCAGTCGAGTTTGGACCAATGGCAACTGCATTTGCAGCAGAACTATTAGACGTATCGCCTATAGAAACTCCAAAATTGGCCGTAGCAGATCCACCCTGTACCGCAAAAGAATAATCTCCATTGGCAGTCCCATTAAGGCTATACCCAAATAGACCATCGGCTGAACCACTAATAGCTAAAGAATTTGATCCATTGGCAATACCAAAATTACTCGCTATTGAATTATCGCCAAGAGCCTGACCATTTGAAAAAGAAGTCGAACTCTGTCCCGAAGCAGTAGCATTAGAACCCAATGCAAAAGCAGCAATCCCGGAAGCAGTCGAGTTTGGACCAATGGCAACCGCATTTGCAGCAGAACTATTAGAAGTATCGCCTATCGAAACTCCAAAATTAGCCGTAGCAGATCCACCCTGTACCGCAAAAGAATAATCTCCATTGGCAGTCCCATTAAGGCTATACCCAAATAGACCATCGGCTGAACCACTAATAGCTAAAGAATTTGATCCATTGGCAATACCAAAATTACTCGCTATTGAATTCTCTCCAAGTGCCTGACCATTTGAAAAAGAAGTCGAACTCTGTCCCGAAGCTAGCGCATTGTTGCCAAGTGCAAAAGCAGCAATCCCGGAAGCAGTCGAGTTTGGACCAATGGCAACCGCATTTGCAGCAGAACTATTAGAAGTATCGCCTATCGAAACTCCAAAATTAGCCGTAGCAGATCCACCCTGTACCGCAAAAGAATAATCACCATTGGCAGTCCCGTTAAGGCTATACCCAAATAAACCATCGGCTGAACCACTAATAGCTAAAGAATTTGATCCATTGGCAATACCAAAATTACTCGCTATTGAATTCTCTCCAAGTGCCTGACCATTGGAAAATGAGGTGGAACTCTCTCCAGAAGCAGTAGCATTAGAACCCAATGCAAAAGCAGCAATCCCGGAAGCAGTCGAGTTTGGACCAATGGCAACTGCATTTGCAGCAGAACTATTAGAAGTATCGCCTATAGAAACTCCAAAATTAGCCGTAGCAGATCCACCCTGTACCGCAAAAGAATAATCTCCATTGGCAGTCCCGTTGAGGCTATACCCAAATAGACCATCGGCTGAACCACTAATAGCTAAAGAATTTGATCCATTGGCAATACCAAAATTACTCGCTATTGAATTCTCTCCAATCGCCTGACCATTGGAAAATGAGGTGGAACTCTCTCCAGAAGCAGTAGCATTAGAACCCAATGCAAAAGCAGCAATCCCGGAAGCAGTCGAGTTTGGACCAATGGCAACCGCATTTGTAGCAGAACTATTAGAAGTATCGCCTATCGAAACTCCAAAATTAGCCGTAGCAGATCCACCCTGTACCGCAAAGGAATAATCTCCATTGGCAGTCCCGTTAAGGCTATACCCAAATAGACCATCGGCTACACCACCAAAAGCAATAGAACCTATGCCGTTTGCAATACCAAAATTGAGAGCAAAAGAATCTGCTCCAAATGCAATAGCTCCAGAACCAAATGCAATAGAATTGCTCCCCACATTCGCATCATCCCATTCCCCTCCAAAAGTACTTCCTGCTCTAAAGGCGGCTTTGCTTTTATCGAAGAAAAATCGGTTTTCTGAACCATCCAACGTAGTACTTCCAAAAACAAAATCATCTGAACCTACATTGGTAGTATTTTGCACTATTCCTGAAATACTTTGAAACTCACCCGCTCCTCCTCCGCTTGATAATGAAGTCCAAGAACCATTATAAAAATAAAATCCTGGAGAAGCATCGGTTTGATAGATAAGTAACCCAATGGCCGGACTAGATATAAGGTCACGCTGTACTTGGGTCATTCTAGGAATCAACACCCCTGTGGATGTACTGGTTACGTCTAATGCAGCTGATGGATCTGGAGTGGTAGTATTAATCCCCACTTGACAAAAAGCAACTGTAGTAAAAAAGAATAAAAGATAGATTGCTCGTTTCATATTTAATAACTTTAAATAGCACAAGCAGGAGTTCAGGTAAAAATAGATTTTGGGCAAAAATCGGTGTTCACTTTTTACAGTATATGTATCTATCGAAAAAAAAATGAAATGTCATCACCATTTTAAAAAGTATTATTTTTGTCACCGAAACAAGACATCATGACTCACAAAGATTTTATTCCAAAATCAACCTTTAAAAATACAGTTACGGGCACTCTCTCCTGTCAATCTCCAAGCAATATTGCACTGGTAAAATACTGGGGAAAACATGGGGAACAATTACCACAGAATGCTTCGGTAAGTTTTACGCTTACGAATTGTCATACCAAAACTACTTTAGAATTTTCCCCAAAAACTTCAAAGGGTTTTGATTTTACGGTTTATCTCGACGGAAAAAAAGAACAAAGTTTTGAACCAAAGATTAAAACTTTTTTTAATCGGATAGTTTCATATGTTCCATTTATAGAAGCGTATCGTTTTATAATAAGAACAACAAATAGTTTTCCACACAGTAGTGGTATTGCTTCATCTGCAAGTGGCATGAGTGCGTTAGCCATGTGCATTGTTTCAATGGAAGATCTCTTACTTTCAGAAGACATTTCAGATACTTATAAAAAACAAAAAGCTTCTTTTTTAGCACGTCTAGGTTCTGGGAGTGCTTCAAGAAGTATTGAAGGTCCGTTGGTCGTTTGGGGAGCACATTCAAATATTGATGGGAGTAGTGATTTGTTTGGAACTATCTATCCAAAGCATATTCATAAGAACTTTACAAATTATAAAGACACAATTCTTCTGGTTGACAAAGGAGAAAAACAAGTAAGTAGTACCGTAGGACATGATCTCATGCACAACCATCCCTATTCTGCTGAACGTTTTAAAGAAGCGAATAATAATCTTACAAAATTGATCTCTATTTTTGAAAATGGAGCTCTTTCAGAATTTATAAAAATTGTAGAGTCTGAAGCGCTTCAATTGCATGCAATGATGATGACTTCACAACCCTATTTTATTTTAATGAAGCCAAATACGTTAGAAATCATCAATCGCATTTGGTCCTTCAGAAAAAAAACAAAAAGTATGGTATGCTTTACCCTGGATGCTGGTGCCAATGTTCATGTCTTGTATCCTGAAAATGAGACCGAAATAGTTTCAGAATTTATAAAAAAAGAACTCACTCCTTTTTGTAAAAATGGCGACTATATTGAGGATGTAGTAGGTCTAGGTTCTAAGTTGATTTAAGTGGCACTCTTTTTCCGTAGAAAAAAGAAAAGTAGTAATAACAAAACAACGCTAACAAATACCCATAGCCATACCGATTGATTTTTAGCTAAATTGATTGGAGTGGTATCACCAATCAGGACCAATCCTGCCCAATATTGTGGTGAAAGCGTACGCCCTTGAGCTGTTTCTATATACCTCAACTTTGCATTTTTAAGTGCCTCATCTTTAGGAAGCCCTTTAGCCAATTCTGCATAAAAATACTCAATAATCTGAGTACTTGATTGTTCATCAATTTTCCAAAGACTGGTCAACATGCTTTCACTACCTGCATAATTAAAGGCGTGGGCTAACGAAATCATTCCCTCTCCTGGCTGATAGGATGGCTTACCCGTTTCGCAAGCAGTTAATATGGCAAGATTAGAAGATAAGTTGGTATTGTAAATTTCGTATGTATATAAAGAATTGTCTTCCCAATCATCGTTGCTCTTCGCAAATATAAGACGGGATAATTCAGGATTTATGTTATTGGATTCTGCATGCGTTCCAATATGAATGATTTTGTGTTCTGCAGCATTGTTTTTGAATACCGTTTCAGTCGAATTTGTATTAAGAAATGCTTTTCCATCGTATAGTTTTGAAGATTTTTTTGCCAAATCTGCACTAAATGGCTGGGGCAGTAGTGTTAGATACGTATTGTCGGTTTCGATTGAATCTGTTATACTCAACTTATAATCCTGTTTCATAGTTCCGGTAAATTCTGGAGCAAAAGCGATAAGATTTTTATTGAAAACAGTAGTATTTGTTTTGGAGTTAAGCAATAACAGGCTGTAGTTATATGAAATTACATATTTACTAAGTAATCCATTCTTGGTTATTTCTTTAAAAGAAGTACTTTTTATTGGGGTAAGGGTTTCAAAACTTAAATTAAAAAGAGCGCCATCTGGAATCACAATAATATTTTTTGTTTTTATTTCATTTTCAAATGGTTTCCACAATTGTTCATATAAAACGTACGACAAATTTCCCGATTCTTTTTCATTAAAAATAGCTTGATCAAGCCTAGCGATTAATTGATCATCTTCTTTAAATGGCAGCGGAACCATTTTTTTTTCTGATGTGGTAATGATAATAGCATATAATTCTTTTTCTATGAATAAATACCGGACGACCGTAGTATTAGTCGGAATTTTAGCTTGCAAATCATCAAGAGGCTCCTTGATACTTGCATATCGCATTTTATAATAATCGGGGTAGGAATGCTGTAATGAATCTAAAAATGTGTTCCACGTTTTAGTAGCTTTGAAAAAAGTATTTATTCCTGCATCTGAATTTCCTTCTAAAGCCGAAGCGATTGAGTTTTTGAGTGCTATCTCTCGTTCTAATATGTCTGTAGGGACACCAGAAAATGCAATATCCTGTCTAAAATTAAGACGCGAGCGAATCCTGTTATAGAGACTCGATTCGTGTAATTCAATAATATCATCTAAATATTGTTGATTTTTAGTCAACCTATACAACTCGAGCCTAATTTTTTTAGCTAGGTTGAAAAGTTCTTGATTTTGAGTTATTAAACTGGTTAAATCACTATGAGTTTTTAAAATAGTTTTACGCTGATCTAAAATTGCAACCCCCTCTTCAACTTTATTTAATAATTGAATTAAAAAATCTTTAGATTTATTTGACTCCAGTTTATAAACCGCTCCAATATTTATTGCTAAAGCCGTTGGTTTTTCGAATTGGAGCAGTATAGAATCTGTTACTTTGTTCACTTGATTTTCAGAAGAATATGTGAAATTAAGTGCGGCATTGCTATATTCCTTCGCTTTTTCATACTCTCCTAAGATATAATATACCTGTGCAAGAATGGTGGTACTTTTAAACTCCCTTAACGTATTTTTAAAATCACCTTTTTTAGTACTAGTATAAGCTTCCGTTGCTTTTGCAATAGCTTTGTCTTTATCGCCTATTTCTGCGTAAAAAACTGCCATTGCGCCTAAATCCTCAAGAAATTCTTTTGAATAATTACCATTTAATGCTTGTTTCTGAATTTGCTCTCCTTTTTCAAAAAACACACTCGCATTTTCAAAATCTCCCATTTCTTTATAAACAGATCCTCTGGTAGTATAGGCCAATGCTTTCCAAAGAATTAAAATATCACCCTCATCTTCAATTTGGGAAATAGCCTCGTCCAATAATGCAGCTGCCCCTTCAAGATCTTTTGTATTTACTTTACTCTGCGCTAAAATAATTTTTGAAAGAATGATATTGCCATCGTCATCTTCTAAAAATTTCTTTTTAAGATTATAAGAATAGGTAATCAACTCTTCCGCTCGTGTAAATTCTCCACGTTCACTATAAAATACTCCTAAATTGTCTATTGCT
Source organism: Jejudonia soesokkakensis (assembly GCF_042664795.1). NCBI lineage: Bacteria > Pseudomonadati > Bacteroidota > Flavobacteriia > Flavobacteriales > Flavobacteriaceae > Jejudonia > Jejudonia soesokkakensis. The sequence continues at coordinate 38,891 of NZ_JBHTBN010000005.1, read as the reverse complement.
GCTAACTGATTTTTTCTAGCACCCAATGTTCGCTGTTCATCTAAAGAATTGTCTAAAAACTTCTGAAACAATTTGACAGCATTTTCTGTGGAAGAAATAGCATCATTACTTTTACCCAACGCTTGAGCAACGACTGCCATATTCATTTGTAATAAAGCGGGTCTATAATATTCATTCATAAAATCCCCTTCATCTGGAGCTTTTTCAAGGGCATCCAATGATTTCTGAAAATAATATTGGGTACTGTCCATTTTACCAAGTGCCCAGTAGATTCCAGCAATTGCATTGTATGTACGTTGAGACGAAATATAATCAGGTTCCGAATATTTCTCAAGCGCCCTAATCGCATTAATATAATGTTTTTTTGCATTAGGATAATCACTCAAATTCTGTGAATAGTAACCCAAATCGTACTCAATTTCATATTTTATATATTCCTTTTTTTCTCCAGATGATGGTACAAATTTTAAGGCAGTCAATAACAAATCATAGGCGTCTTTCACTTCGCCTGCTTCATAAATAATTCCTCCATGACCAACTATTCCTTTTGCTGTAAGAAATGGATCTTTTTGTTCTTGAAAAAACTGATTCAGTGCATTACTTCTGCTTATGGCAAGTGCCTTGTTCCCTTTAGCTAGAATAAAACTACCTGCAAACTCAAAATAATTTACTAAAGAATCATAGTTTTTTTGAGCTTTATAATAAGCGATATTTTTGTCTAGTTCGGTTTGGGCTTTTTCTAGTTTGTCTTCAGCAATCAATTTTCTAAGATCATTTCGAGTAATCAAAGATGAATCTTGAGCAATACTATATTGAATACTAAAAAGAAAAAATAGGAAAAGTATGTTGCTACGCTTAAACATTATCTGTTCTATCTGTTTAATTCTGAAAGAATTTTATTGGCAGTCTCGTTTGTACTCAATTCAAAATTTTTCTTAGCCTGCTCAATATTATTTTCTTTTAAATGAATTAACCCTAAATAATAATACGCATCACTTTTAAGAAAACTCTCCTCGTCCTCTGCAGCCTTGGCAAGATAGTTCAGTGCTTTATTGTTATCGCCGTTAGCCAGATTTGCTACACCTAAAAAGTAATGGAGTGTATCATTAGTAGGTTTTTGCGGTAACAATGCTTCCCATTTTTTAATGGCTTCGGAATATTCTTCTCGCTTATAATTGACCATTGCATCATAAAACTGAAAATTGTCTGATGAGCTCATCGTTGTTGGAAGGCCAGGGTCTACCGTATAATATTTAGCATATAATTTTTCTGAAGGACTGTTTACATTCATAAACCATGTAACTCCAAAAATGATTGCCACTGTAGCTGCTATGCCTAACAACCAATACTTATTTTTGGTTGATGTAGGTGCCAATGTTGTAACATCTTCCATCTCTTGATGGTAGGTATTTAGCCTCTGTGTAAGGGCGCTACTTTCTACACCTAATAAGGTAAGTCTAACTTCTTTGACTAGATCAGCCAGCACTGGATCCTCCTGAATTCTGGTGTTGAATTCAAGTTTTTCTGAAGGCTCCATAGTTCCATCAAGATAACGCTCTATCTTCTCAAACTCTTCTTGTGATATGTTGTTAAAATTGTTCACTTTTTTACTTTGGGGTTTGTGCTAATTCTTTTAATTTTTGAATACAGCGGTATTTTTTATTTCGGGCAGATGCTTCTGCATAATTTGCATTGGATGAAATTTCTCTAAGGGATTTTTTCTGAAAATAGAATTGGAGTAATAATTCTTTACACTCTGCTCCTAATTTTGAAAAAGCATCCATGGTTTTTTTCAATTTATCTTGTTCTTCTAGCTCAATCTCGTTTTTGTATTCTTCAGATTGATCTTCGGTTTCATAAAAATTATTCTCTAAAGAACTCGTTTTTTTGAATACAGAAGAACGCAAAATGTCTCTCCATTTGTTTTTTGAGATCTGATATAAATACCCTTGCAAGGCTGTTTCATTTTCAGGTGTAAATTTTTCAGCTTTCACATTCTGATACATGGCTAAAAAAGCTTCCTGATATACATCTTTTGCTTGTGCAACCGACCCGCTATTTTGTAAAACATACACTTCTACCTTTTTATAGTTTTGTTGGTATAGTGTCTTTAAGACCATTTGATCGTTGGCCTTAATCGATTTTACAAGCGCGTGTTGCTCTCTTATTTGAAGTACTTTCCCCATACGTTGTAGTACGAGGAAAGGTACTAATTATTTTTTATTAATTATCAATTTCATATCGTGTCCAATCTTGATTATTAACATTTGGATCAAGATTAGGATTATATAAGCTATTATCTGTGCTTATCACCTGTCCTTGATTATTTCCGTAATAATAGTTGTCGTAGCTTTCTACTTTATAAGTTTGTCCCGATTGATAAGGATTAAATACGGTTGTATTTCCGTAGATACCATCAACACTTTTTGCATGACCAGCATCATTCATTCCACTCCTATTCATATATCCATTATGAGATATATCTGAAATATCACTATACGTCTGAGCCAACTTTGCCTGTGCATCTCCTTGTTGTTTTAGTGAACCCATACGCGCTCGATGATTGGCATCCCTGCTATTTGCAAGTTGTACTTCATTTGCATTATGGGCAGCAATTTGTGCTGGATTGTACCAGGTATTCGCCAGGCCATAAATAAATTGCTTTTTTGCTTTTTCAAACGCTTGAGAAGGGGCTTGTAAATATTGCCCGAAGAAATTCCAATAGCTTCCTAATTGGGATTTATTATCGCTCACAACGACTACTGTTATATACTTCATATTATTGTCATCCTCCCATTCCAATCCATACGCTTTAAGTGTTTTTTGAGATGGGGCATATTGCCATAAAGAATTTAAATAATCAAAATTTTTACGAGCAACAGCTGGTAATTCGTAGGTAGTAATCAACCTTCTGTTTGTTTGCCTAGCCGTTGGCATAAAAAATTCCTGAGTTATCTGATTGATATTCATTGGAGGTCTATTTTGTGCATTTCCATAATTTCCCATCTGATTACCATACATAAAATTTGCTCCAAAGCTTCCGCTTACTTTTATATTATTTGGTCCTTCATACTGAAATTCCTTGCTATCCACTTTTCTCCAACTACTTGGAAAAGGCACTACAGCCATTACCATTCCTGTTTTTTGATCAAAAACTTCATGCCCTTTTGTTTTCATAGCCGTTTCGTTAGTATTTAAATATTGATTATTATCCAGCTTATTGGGGATTTGTTCAAAAGCTTCATAACTCATTTCATCTTCCTCATAAAAAGACTCATTTCCTGAAGTATTTAAAAGACAAGAAGTGAAAAAAGTACTTAGTAATAAGAGTGAAAATATTTTCTTTAGTGTTTTCATGGTATTGCGTTTTATATCTACACTACCACATCGCCAAGCGTATAAAATGTCATCAAAAAAATACAGGTATTTTAAATAGTGTCATTTCTATTGTTAAATTTTGTACTTTTGTATAACCATTAATCGTAACTATGCGCGGTCCCCTTTTCTATTCTAAAATTTTACTTTTTGGTGAATATGGAATCATTAAAGATTCTAAAGGTCTTTCGATTCCTTATAATTTTTATAAAGGAGCTTTAAAAATTGACGAACACCATACAGTTGCTACTCATGCTTCTAATGATAATTTGCGTCGTTTTTCTGAATACCTTGAAACACTTCAGCAAGGAGAAAATCCACTCGTTACTTTTAATATGGAAGCGCTTAAAAAAGATATTGCTGACGGAATGTATTTTGACAGTAGCATCCCTCAAGGATATGGAGTAGGCAGTAGCGGTGCACTAGTAGCAGCGATTTACGACAAATATGCTACCGAAAAAATAACGGTTTTAGAAAATCTCACCCGTGAAAAATTACTCACCTTAAAAGAGATCTTTGCGGCTATGGAATCTTTTTTCCACGGAAAATCTTCTGGTCTTGATCCGCTAAATAGTTATTTAAGTTTACCTATCCTAATTAATAGTCAGGACAATATTGAGCCTGCAGGGATTCCTTCCCAAACACAGGATGGCAAAGGCGCTGTGTTTTTACTCGACAGTGGCATGACTGGTGAAACCGCTCCTATGGTGAACATCTTTATGGAAAACATGAAACAGGAAGGGTTTCGAAATATGCTTAAAGATCAGTTTGTTAAACATACCGATGCCTGTGTCGATGATTTCTTAAAAGGAGATGTAAAATCTCTTTTTGGCAATATCAAACAATTGTCTAAAGTAGTGCTCGATAATTTCAAACCTATGATCCCGCAAGAATTTCACAAGCTTTGGAAAAAAGGACTAGACACCAATGCTTATTATTTAAAATTATGTGGCTCTGGCGGTGGCGGCTACATGTTAGGTTTTACCGAAGATATTGACAAGGCGCGTGCGGCACTTAAAGATCACCAATTAGAGGTTGTCTATAACTTCTAATAGTTTCAATTTCATTTCATGCTAAGCAGAAAACAAAAACACTTTTTACTAAAGTTTTTTAGTCTGTTTTCAATTGTACGTGGGTATAACATTCTTGTGATTGTAATTGCCCAGTATTTGACCTCTATTTATATCCTTGCACCAGACCTGCCGCTTGGAAAAGTACTACTCGACATAAATTTACTAATGTTGGTCCTTGCTTCGGCTTCAGCAATAGCAGGAGGATATATCATTAATAGTTTTTACGATAGCGAAAAAGACCTAATCAATAGACCCAACAAAACCATGTTGGACAGATTGGTAAGTCAGCAAAAAAAATTGACAGGATATTTTATACTCAACTTCTTATCGGTTGTCTTTGCAAGTTATGTTTCCTTTAGAGCAGTAGCATTTTTTTCAATCTACATTTTTGGAATTTGGTTGTATTCCCACAAGCTAAAAAAGTATCCTTTCATTGGAAATATCACAGCGGCAATACTAGCTGTCATCCCATTTTTTGCTGTGTTTATTTATTACCGAAATTTTGACCAAGTTATTTTTGTACATGCAACATTCTTGTTTTTACTCATCTCCATGCGGGAGCTTACAAAAGATCTGGAAAATATAAAAGGCGACCTCGCTCAAAGCTATCATACCATTCCAGTAGTGTATGGCGAAAAACCTTCTAAAATAATGCTAACGGTATTAAGTATTTTAACCTTAATCCCTATTCTCTTGCTATTGACAAAATATGAAATTGGCTATATGTACTTCTTTTTCTTCGGAAGCATACTCGGACTTCTAGTCTTCGATATTATTCTTTGGAAATCTGGGAAAAAACTACACTATATCATTTTACATAACATCCTGAAATTTATCATTGTAATTGGTGTCTTTAGTATTGTATTAATCGATATCGATGTCGTACTCAATAGAATTCTTTAATTTTAGAAAATGAAAGAAACCAATTTATTAAAAGTTGCTTTAGCTCAGATCTCTCCTGTGTGGCTCAATAAAGCTGAAACCCTTCAGAAAATAAAAAAACAGATAACTGAAGCTGCCAATAACAATGCAGAACTTATTGTTTTTGGAGAGGGTTTACTGCCCGGCTACCCATTCTGGCTTGCATTGACCGAAGGAGCGCAATGGGACACTAAAATTAATAAGGAGCTTCATGCGCACTATGTACGAAACAGTGTAACCATAGAAAATGGAGATCTCGATGAGATTTGTGCGCTTTCAGAAAAACATACTATTGCTGTATATCTGGGGATCATTGAGCGCCCTTTAGATCGTGGCGGCCACAGTATTTATGCTTCTTTAGTATATATTTCGCACGAAGGAAATATTCTTTCTGTTCATCGTAAATTACAGCCAACCTATGACGAACGACTCACCTGGGCCCCTGGCGACGGGCACGGACTTGAAGTACATAGACTTAAAGATTTTACCCTTGGCGGACTCAACTGCTGGGAGAACTGGATGCCCTTGCCTAGAGCTACCTTATATGGCTTAGGTGAAAACTTACACATTGCAGTTTGGCCAGGAAGTGATCATAACACCAAAGATATCACCCGTTTTATCGCACGTGAAGGTAGAAGTTTTGTGATTTCTGTGTCTTCCTTGATGACCACGGCAGATTTCCCTACAGACACTCCACATCTTGATAAAATACTTGAAAAAGCGCCAGATGTTTTAGCTAATGGAGGAAGTTGTATCTGCGGGCCAGATGGAGAATGGATCATTGAGCCTGTTTTACATAAAGAAGGCAATATATATCACACGCTTAATTTTAATCGAGTGCTTGAAGAACGTCAAAATTTTGACCCGGTAGGTCACTATTCTAGACCAGACGTGACAAAATTGACTGTCAACAGAGACAGGCAATCAACTATTGAATTTGAATAACACAACCTCTACGGGAGAATTAATGATATGAAGTACCGCAAACTTAAGAATAGCGAATTAGACAGAATTGATGCAGAAGATTTTAAAGAAGCTCATAAAACTCCTATCATCATCATTCTTGATAATATTCGAAGTCTAAATAACATCGGCTCGGTTTTTAGAACAGCAGATGCTTTTTTAGTTGAAAAGATCTATCTCTGCGGAATCACTGCAAAACCTCCTCATAAAGACATTCAAAAGACCGCGCTGGGAGCTACAGACAGTGTTGTTTGGGAATATGCTGAAGATACATTACTTCTAATTAAAAAATTGCAAAATGAAGGGGTATTTGTCGCTTCGATCGAACAGGCAGAACTTTCGGTGGAATTACAGGATTTTTCGCTTCAGACAGCGCAGAAATATGCATTAGTATTTGGAAATGAAGTAAAAGGCGTTCAGCAGAAAGTAGTTTCTGAAAGTGATGTGGTGATTGAAATTCCACAATACGGCACCAAACATTCCTTAAACATTAGTGTGAGTGTGGGTGTGGTAGTCTGGGATTTTTTCAGCAAATTAAAAGCTATTCGATAATACGCCGTAATACGGTTAGATAATCACTTCGATTCGAAACAAAATCAAGCTCCGAAATATCAATGATTTTAATCTTATCATTTTGCTGCATTTTAATATACTCCAAATAGCCTTCGTTAATCTTTGTCAAATACTCTGGTTGTATGCTTTTCTCATAATCACGCCCTCGTTTTTTGATATTTTCCAGTAGTCTTTCCGTATTCTGAAATAAATACACGTACACATCGGGTTTTGGTAACTCTTTGTGCATCAAATGGAATAATTTTTTATAGAGATTATATTCCTCATCCCCTAACGTCACCTTTGCAAAAATGAGCGATTTGTACGCATCGTAGTCTGCGATTACATTGTCTTTAAAAAGATCGTATTGAGTGATGTCTTCTAATAGCTGCTGATAGCGATCTGCTAGAAAAGACATTTCTAATGAAAATGCATATCGGTTGGGCTCTTCGTAAAATTTTGGCAAGAAGGGATTGTCCTTAAACCGTTCTAAAATGAGTTTTGAATTAAAATCCGTTGCCAATAGTGTCGCCAGACTTGTTTTTCCCGCACCAATATTTCCTTCTATTGCGATATAATTAAACTTAGAAATATCGTAATCACTTTTTGGATTCCGAAGCCATTTAGACTGTTTGACAATTTCGCTTGTATCTAGAGTTTCCGCTAACAGTCTAATGATATTTTTTTGTGAAATTGGATGAATGATCTGTGCATTTACTTCTGCCAAAGGCTGTAGAACAAACCTTCGGTTTTCAATTTCTGGATGTGGTAGGGTAAGTTTTGTTGTTTTCTTGACCTCATCATCGATCAATAAAATGTCAATATCAATAGATCTCGAAGTATATCCAGCTGTTTTCTTTCGTTCACGTCCCATTCTCTTTTCAATTGACAATATGGTAGCCAACAGTTTTGAAGAAGACATGGTTGTTTGAAGCCAGATCACACAATTTAAAAATGAGTCGCCTTCAAATCCTAAAGCGGGAGTTTCATATACCGGAGAAATTTTTAAAACGCTACCTACTTCATCAAATAGCAAGTTCACCGCTTGTTGCAAATGTTCAAAACGATTGCCCATATTGCTACCCAGAGAAAGATATACGTTTTGGAGTGGTTTGATGTGTTACGTTTTTTAAAATTATTACTTAGTTCACGAAATTATTTGAGCTATAGGTAGTTCGCACTATCAAATCAAAGATTTAGGTGCTTACTATTGTCTTAAAGACCCCTCCCTTCGGCGGGGTTAGTTCGCACTATCAAATCAAAGATTTGGGTGCTTACTATTGTCTTAAAGACCCCTCCCTTCGGCGGGGTTAGTTTGCACTATCAAATCAAAGATTTGGGTGCTTACTAATTTAAGACGAAATTAAGGAAAACAAAATGACTAGCCAGTATCTTTGTGTGTATAGTAATCATCTTGGCAACGCTTACCTTAAAAGACAGACTGTTAGCAGAACGTATCTATTTAATTTTAGGCGCGTTATTTATTGCTTCTCTGGTAGTTTCAAATCTAATATTTCAAAAATTTTTTTACTGGGATTTTTTCGGAATATATACTTTTGAGATATCGGTAGGAATTTTACCATATCCTATTACCTTTTTACTAACCGATATTATAAGTGAAATCTACGGAAAGAAAAAAGCAAATCGTGTCGTTACTGCTGGGATTTTTGCCTCGTTCTTTTCATTATTGATTGTATTTGTGGCAGATCAAGTTCCTGCAACGTCCTGGAGCCCAATTAGCGACTCATTATTTACTACAGTTTTTGGTGCAACAGCGATTGCGGTACTGGCCTCAATGATGGCATACTTATTGGCGCAATATATCGACATTCAGATATTTCATTTCTGGAAAAAATTGACCAAAGGCAAACATCTCTGGCTTCGCAATAACTTCTCGACATTTTTGTCGCAGTTTGTAGATACAGCAACCGTATTGTTATTATTGTGTAGCTTCGGAAAAATTGACTGGACCTTATTTACCACCTTGCTTGCAAGTGGTTTTCTATTTAAAGTACTTGTTGCTATGTTGGATACTCCCTTATTATATTTGAGTGTATTTGCATTTAGGAAGCGATTCAATCTTGAAATAGGAGAGGAACTTTCAGAAATACACATAGAAAATGAAAATATTAAAATATAACAATTATAAAATTCCCGCTTCTGCGGAAAATTGATATGAAAAAATTATTGAAAATACTGGGAATATTTTTAGGCATCGTACTTATTTTACTTGCCTTATCCCCCCTCTTTTTTAAAGGAACCATAGAAAAATTGGTTAAGAAAACCATTGCCGCTAATCTTGATGCAGAAGTGAGTTGGAGTGACTTTGATTTAAGTTTATTTAAAAGCTTTCCAGATGCCGCATTAGTTATTACAGATTTTAGTGTCATTAACCGCACACCTTTTGCGGGAGATACCCTTGCCAGCGGGAAATCTTTAAAAGTGGATATGGGAATCATGCAATTACTAAAAACAAGTGACGAACCTATTAAGGTGGATGCCTTGTTATTTAATGAAGCTTTTGTCAATATTAAACTGGATTCACTAGGTCGTGCTAATTATGATATTGCTATCAAACAAGATGCTCCATTGGTAGATGACACCGAGGGCAACGCAGGTTTTACTTTTGATTTAAAAAAGTACGAAATCAAAAATTCCAGAATAGCGTATTCAGATCTCTCTACGGAAACATTTTTACAACTCAAAAATGTAAATCACGAAGGGACAGGTGATTTTTCACTCGCTCAGTCTCAATTAGATACTAAAACCGAAGCAATCACTTCTTTTAGACTTGGAGATATTGAATATTTGAGTGACAATACCGTATCGTTAGATGCTGTGATTGAAATGGATCTCGATAATCAAAAATATACCTTTCTTGAAAATGAAGCCAGAGTGAATGAGCTTCCGCTTACCTTCAACGGATTTGTAAAAGTGAATGAAACCAATAACGAGATCGATTTGAGCTTTACAACGCCGTCATCCGACTTTAAAAACTTTCTTGCTGTCATCCCAAAGGTGTATGTAAAAGAGTTGGATGATGTGAAGACCACAGGAGATTTTACCGTCAATGGAGTCCTCAAAGGTATTATTGATGAAGAGCGTATCCCTACCATGGATATTGCAATAAAAAGTTCGAATGCGTCATTTAAATATCCCGATCTCCCAAAAGCAGTGCAAAACATATCTATGGATGTGCAATTAAAAAATGAAACGGGCCTTGCAAAAGACACCTACCTTAACATCAATGGACTTACTTTTAAAATCGACAACGAGATTTTTAATGCCAACGGAAGCATTCGCAATTTTACTGAAAATGCGTTGGTCAATCTCGCATTGAAAGGAACTTTAAACCTTGCCAATATTGAACAAGTATTACCCCTCGAACTTGAGCAAGAATTGAGTGGCGTATTTAAAGCAGATGTGACCACCAATTTTGATATGGCTTCGGTCGAAAATGAACAATACCAAAATATAAAAACAAGTGGTACAGCGAGCGTAACGAATTTTAATTATACGGACGCTGCACTTAAAAATGAACTAAAAGTTGCGAATGCCAATATTAGTTTCGATCCCGGAAACATTCGATTAAATGATTTAAATGCTACTTCTGGACAAACCGATATTAAAGCGAGTGGAAACATTCAGAATTTAATTCCTTTTTTATTATCAAAACAGGATTTAAAAGGACTATTTAATGTGACATCAAACACCTTTAATATTAATGACTTTATGACTTCGGAAACTGCTTCAGAAGAAGGAAGCACAAGAAATAGAGCTGCAACTTCCGAAGCAAAAGCAGTTAAAATTCCAGATTTTCTGGATGCTACGCTGGACTTTTCAGCAGATAAGGTCATCTATGATAACATTACGTTAAACAATGCCAAAGGAACGATGAGTATTCAGAATGAAACGGCGAGCTTACGCAATGTGACCTCTACCATTTTTGGGGGTACGATTGCACTTGCGGGTGATCTCTCCACCAAAGAAACTTCTACTTTTGACATGAATCTGGACCTTAGCAAAATCGATATTGCCGAAACATTTGCAAAGTCTGAAATGCTTAAATACCTTGTTCCTATTGCCAATTCGTTAAAGGGAAGTTTTAATACAAAAATCAATTTAAAAGGAAATCTCAACAATGATCTTACGCCTCAACTCACTTCATTAGCCGGTAATGCATTGGCTGAAGTTATCACAGCAGAAGTAGATCCCACAAAAGCGCCTTTGCTTTCAAAACTTGGAGAGCAGGTTCAGTTTTTAAATATCGATAAATTAAGTTTGCGGGATGTAGACACTAAATTGACGTTTGATAACGGCAATATTGTTGTCGCTCCGTTCGATTTTGACATCAAAGGCATAAAAGTAACTGCTTCGGGGAGTCATGGTCTAGATAAATCGATTAATTACAACCTCAACATGGATGTTCCGGCAAAATACTTGGGTGGTCAGGTATCGGGATTATTAGCCAAGTTAAGTGCGTCAGATGCAGAAACGATGAAAGTTGCGTTGCCTATTGGTTTAACCGGTACGCTTACGAGTCCGCAGATTTCTGTAGACACCAAAGCTGCTGTAACTACCTTGACACAAAAATTAATTGAAAGACAAAAAGAAGAACTAACCACAAAAGGAACCGATATTCTTCAGGATATCTTAGGAGGTGGAGGAACAAAACCAACCGATACCACACAAACGCAGACCAATCCTACTACGAATCAGCAAAATACTACTCAGGTAGTAAAGGATATTTTGGGAGGTTTATTTGGAAAAACTAAGAAAAAAACAGACAGTACAAAGGGTGGTAATTAAATGAACAACTTCCTGAATAATTTTGTGATATGATAGAATCATCTGTAATGCTTCTTTTCTTTTTTGCGACTGGTTTTGTCATTTCAGGTCTCGGATCAATTCCTGTAAGTAGTACCAACGTCGCTGTAGTTACTACGGCGATGGATACATCATTAAAGAGGGCAATGGGAATCGTATATGGCGCAGCCTTAGGCTCTACACTGCTTGCGTTTTTGGCGCTTTTTTACCACAGACTTTTCACCAATTATTTTGAAGACAATCTATGGCTTCAAATTACCTTTTTAGCGCTTTTCTTTTTAATGGGTTTAGCCATTCTCTTGAGAAATCAGTTCAACTTATCTTTTGAAAACCCTTTAAACAAGAAATGGAATGTTTCTAATTTTACTAAAGGTGCGTTACTTTCGTTTTTAAATCCGCCCTCCCTCATTTTCTGGATTTTAGTCATCTCCTTGGCAAATACATATTTGCTTTCCCTTTCTATTAAAAGTCCGGTATTTTATTTAGTTGCTTTTTTCTGCGGAATTTTCTTCGGAAGAATTACCGTTCTTACCATTTATGGAAAGATTGGAAAGAAAAAAGATAAAAGTGAAAAAGACAATTCACTCGTATATACAATAATTGGAATTGCACTTATTGGCGGAACTATTGTTCAAGCAGTACGAATGATTATTGATCAATAGTAAGCCGAACGACATACCCCTCATTTCCTCGCACGTTAAAAACCGTATTATCTTCAAAGATTAGGTATTGAGCTTTAATCCCTTTTAAAACTCCTGAATAGTCTGGTGTTTTGTCAAGATTGAGACTTTTAAGCTTAGTTGGATAATGTAAGACTGGAAACTCTAAATGAGTTTCTGTATTATTTTCAATATAATATTCTAAAGCTTCTGAAGGGATAAACTGCTTTAATTTTTGACGCCATTCGACCAAATTTTCATCTTTTATTTCATTTTTTAGCATCGTTCGCCAATTGGTTTTATCTGCTACATGATCTTTTAAAGCTACTTCAGTAATACCCGCTAAATATCTGTTGGGTACTTCTACAATTTCAATCGCCTCATGTGCTCCTTGATCGATCCAACGAGTTGGAACTTGTGTTTTACGGGTCACGCCTACTTTTACATTGCTGGAGTTAGCTAGGTACACAATATGAGGCTGCAACTGTACCCTTTTTTCGTATGCAAGATCCCGTTCTTCCTTATCGAGGTGTGCCGTACTCAATTCTGGTTTTATAACCCAATCTGCTGCTTGGGGCACTTCGTAAAAACAATCATAGCAATACCCCTGACGATAGATTTTCTTGTCCAGGCTACAATTGAGACACTGATATTTTACAAAGGAAATGCTCATTTTTTTATCAAGTAATTGGTTGACACTTAGGAAATCATTTTCAAAAACAAGATAATATTGAATGGGGCTTCCATTTTCAGTTTGCATTTTTGTTAAAACACCTTCGTATTGCATAAAAAATAAATTGTATTTTTAAACCATAAAGATACTTAAAAGAATGCCTATACCTATAGTAAATTCTATTGCTTCTTGGTTTTTAAAAAAGCGATTTCACCAGATAGAGCTATTTTTAAAATACCCCGTTGATGTACAAAATGAATTACTACAGAATTTAATCTATAAAGCCCGGTTTACCGAAATAGGTAAAGAATTCGATTTTTCTTCCATTAAAACTTATCGGGAATTTGCAGAAAGAGTCCCCATTACAGATTATGAACAAAATGAAGCTCGTATCGAAAGAGCGAGGCGAGGCGAAACAAATATTTTCTGGCCAACTCCTATAAAATGGTTCGCAAAATCAAGTGGTACAACTAATTCTAAAAGCAAATTTATTCCAGTAAGCGATGACTCACTGGCAGACTGTCATTACGCAGCCAGTAAAGATTTACTTTGTATGTATCTTAACAATAATTCAGATTCTCAATTATTTGTTGGAAAGGGACTACGATTGGGAGGAAGCAAAGAATTGTATAACGAAAATGGAACTGTATATGGTGACCTTTCGGCTATACTCATAGATAACATGCCGTTTTGGGCAGAGTATAGTAGTACTCCAAAAAATGAAATTTCATTACTGGCAAATTGGGAGACCAAAATGCAGGCGATTGTAAATGAAACCATTTGGGAAAATGTAACTAGTCTGGCTGGTGTTCCCTCTTGGATGCTCGTACTACTTAACAATGTTGTAGAAACCACGGGGAAAGATAACTTATTTGATATCTGGCCTAACCTTGAGGTTTATTTCCATGGTGGCGTAAGCTTTGACCCTTATATTGAACAATACAATAGATTGTTACCTAAAGATACGTTCAGGTATTATGAAATTTACAATGCTTCGGAAGGGTTTTTTGCGATTCAGGATAGGAATGCAAACAAAGAATTATTACTAATGCTCGACTATGGCATTTTTTATGAATTTATTCCAATGGATGACTACGGTACCCCTTCAGAAAAGGTAATTCCGTTAGAAGAAGTCGAGATCAATAAAAACTATGCAATTGTTATCACTACAAACGCGGGTTTATGGCGCTATAAAGTTGGAGATACAGTACGTTTCACGTCCATCAATCCTTTCCGAATAAAAGTTACAGGAAGAACAAAGCATCATATCAATGCCTTTGGCGAGGAGCTTATTATTGAAAATGCTGAAGCTGCCCTGCGAAAGGCAACGACACTAACCAACAGTGAAATAATAGATTATACTGCGGCTCCTATCTTTATGGAAGGCAAGGAAAAAGGAGCTCACGAATGGATTATAGAATTTAAAACACCTCCTAAGGATTGCTCAAGTTTTATGCACTTATTGGATCAATCCCTCCAAGAGGTTAATAGTGATTATGAGGCCAAACGCTTTAATAATACAACACTAAAAGCTCCAACAGTTCATATTGCACGTGATAAATTGTTTTATGACTGGTTGAAAGTGAAAAATAAATTAGGCGGACAGCATAAGGTACCTCGTCTTTCCAATTCGAGAGAATACTTAGAAGAACTTCTTAATTTAAACTCCCAATGAAAATAGAGGTACATGATACCGCATTCATGATTGCCTATTATCGTGCTCAACATGAAGAAGCAAGTAAAGATCCTTATGCAAAATTATGGTTAGAAGATACTAATGTAAAAAGTTGGACAGATGATTTTGCAAGCAAAGTGTCTGAACATGATGAGATCTTGCATTGTATGCGGAATCGTTTTTTTTACGAGCAACTACTAGAACTCACAAAGAAAAATCCCGAAACACTCTTTATAAATTTGGGAGCGGGCTTTAGCATGTATCCTTATGTTTTACCCCAAACAGTGACTACTGTTGAGGTCGAATTACCACAAATTTGTACCTATAAAAGTAATAAAATCAAGTCGTTTCAGGAACTGGATATGTTACCTCAAAGAAATGTAATTCATCTGGCTGGTAATATCACAGCTGAAACTTCTCACAGTGATTTAATAAAAAGCATAGCACCCTTTAAAAAGAAAAAGACTGTAATCTTGATCGAAGGGGTGTTCTTTTTTCTTTCTTCGGAAGAAATAAAAAGTGTTTTAAAATTTTGTGCGCAACTTCAAGATGCTGGAGAGTTACTCTACTGTGTAAACTTTGAAGACCGAGTAAAAAATACTGCTGTATTTAACCGATTAAAGACCTATTTTTCTGAAACATTATCGAGTCATGGCAACCCTTTTACAACTTTGCCACACAGGTATTTTAAAAAAGTAAATGGGTATACTTTATCAGCTATTGATAGTGGTCTTCAAACAGGGAAACAGTTAGGATTATTTTCATCAAATTTTAAAGAAGAAACAGTCCTGAACGAATACTTCTATATCCTCAAAAAGCTATAAGCATCGACGAAATACACATTTATCGGATGAAAAAATTGTCGTATATCGATGATTTTATACGGTTTATCGAAACAAGAAAATATGGGTGTATTTCAACGAATATCCAAGCCGTTCAACTAAAAGTTTTGGTAGTACTTTTCTTACGCCATATGTTTGTATCAAATATCAATAGGCATACTTATAATGAAAAATTTAGTTTACATCATTTCAATACTCATTTTTACAGCAAGCTTTACTTCTTGTGGAACTGCTTCTCATGCAGTTAAAAGTGATACTGAAGTTGCTGGTTATACATTAAAGAATAAAAAGGAATTAATGCAACAAAAGATTTTAAATACCAATTCTAAAACTATTGTTGCTACACCATAAAGGTTATTTTAATTTAGGGATTATAACTAACTATAAAAGCCTCGAACGGATTAATGTTCGAGGCTTTTTTATTTTTATAAAGTCAATTAATACTTTTAAGAAACTGCTTTTAATTTCTTTATAGTAGACTTATTTAATTTGTCTTCTGCATAATGTTTTGTCACTTTTAAGGACTTTTCATCAGATCCTGGCAGCTCATACATAGCATCGGTTAAAACGGCTTCACAGAGTGAGCGTAAACCCCGAGCACCGAGTTTATAAACAATAGCCTGCTCAACAATAAAATCTAAAGCCTCTTCAGTAATTACAAAATCGATTCCATCCATTTCAAACAGTTTTTTGTATTGCTTGATAATCGCGTTTTTGGGTTCAGTTAAAATAGCTCTTAACGTTCCTTTGTCTAAAGGATGCATATATGTAAGCACAGGTAGCCGTCCAATAATTTCTGGTATCAATCCGAAATCTTTTAAATCCTTTGGAATAATATATCGTAAAATATTATCACGATCAAAGGACTCTTCTTTTACAGTAGCGCTAAAACCAACAGCCTGCATATTTAAACGCTTGGAAATGTGACGGTGAATACCATCAAAAGCACCTCCAGCGATAAACAATATATTTTCTGTATTGACTTCAATAAATTTCTGGTCGGGATGTTTTCTACCTCCTTTAGGAGGTACATTTACTGTAGTTCCTTCGAGAAGCTTCAGTAAGGCCTGTTGGACCCCTTCACCACTTACATCACGTGTGATGGAAGGATTATCACTTTTCCGGGCTATTTTATCAATCTCATCAATAAAAACAATTCCGTTTTGTGCTTTCTCCAAATTATAATCGGCAGCTTGTAATAAACGTGTTAAAATACTTTCTACATCTTCCCCTACATACCCGGCTTCAGTTAACACAGTGGCATCGACAATAGCCAAAGGAACATTCAGCATTCTTGCAATCGTTTTTGCAACCAAAGTTTTCCCAGTACCAGTTTGACCCACCATGATGATATTACTCTTTTGGATTTCAATATCATCATCCGTTTTTGGCTGCAATAATCGTTTATAATGATTATAGACAGCAACAGACATTACACGTTTGGTATGATCTTGTCCAATAATATAATCGTCCAAAAACTCTTTTATAGAGGTTGGTTTTTTAAGGATAAGTTCCTTACTCAACTCTGTGTTAGAGGAATGTATCGCTTCTTCAACCACAATTCCATGCGCCTGTTCAATACATCGATCACAAATATGTGCATCTAGACCCGCTATTAATAAACTAGTATCTGCTTTTTTTCGACCACAAAACGAACATTCTAAATCTTCTTTCGCCATAATTTCTAACTGTTAGTGTTCTTTTTTCTGAAACTTATTTTTTTCGGGATAAAATTTCGTCTATCATTCCGTATTCTAAAGCCTTTTCAGCCTTCATCCAATAATCACGGTCACTGTCATCGTACACTTTCTCATACGTTTGTCCAGTATGATTTGCAATAATTTTATACAACTCTTCTTTAAGCGTAACAATTTCTCTAGCAGTAATTTCAATATCGCTTGCTTGTCCCTGAGCACCTCCTAAAGGTTGGTGAATCATGACACGTGAATGCGTCAACCCACTACGTTTTCCTTTTTCTCCAGCACATAACAAAACGGCACCCATCGAGGCTGCCATACCTGTACAAATAGTAGCAACGTCTGGAGTGATAAATTGCATGGTATCGTAAATCCCTAGACCTGCATATACGCTTCCTCCGGGAGAATTGATATAAATCTGAATATCTCTTGAAGAATCAGTACTTGCTAAAAATAGAAGCTGTGCCTGTACAATATTTGCAACCTGATCATTGATTCCTGTACCTAAAAAGATAATACGATCCATCATCAATCTCGAAAATACATCCATCGCAACTGCATTCATCTGGCGTTCCTCGATAATATTTGGTGTCAATCCCACAGGATACATCGAACTCATTATTTTATCGTAATAGGTACTGCTAACCCCTTGATCTTTAATAGCAAAATTTTTAAATTCTTTCTGGTAATTCATGTAAATTCTTCTCTTTTAGTATGTAAAAAAATAGGCGCTAAATTCTAACAATTCAGCGCCTAAAGATAATCAATTTATAGCTTAATTACTCGTACGCTTCCTTTATGAATTTATCGTAGGTAACTTCTTTTGTTTTTAACTTTGCATTTTCTTTAAAAAACTGAAGCATCTTATTAGTAAGTAGCTGTTCGTTAATTCTTTTAACCTCCTCTTGGTTTGAAAGAATTCGTGCCGCAATAGTGTCCAATTCCTCTTCTGAAGGGTTTGTTTGCCCAAACTGAGCCATCTGTCCCTTGATCATCTCTTTGCTATATGCTTTTAACTCATCAAAGCTAACCTGAAGATTATTTTCTGAACGTAATTTGCCTTCAATTAACTGATAACGTAATCCTTTTTCACTACGCTCATACTCAGCTTTTGCTTCTGCTTCAGTAAGTTCTTTTTCTCCTGAAACAGCGATCCAACGCTCTAAAAATTCTTTTGGAAGTTCAAATTTTGTGTTTTCTATCAAGCTTTCAACGACATCATTTAATAACTTTTGATCACTCTGCTGCTCAAATTGCTTCTCTGCATCTTCTTTAATCTTTTCTTTTAATTCTTTTTCTGAAGTAACCACACCTTCACCAAAAAGCTTATCAAAAAGTTCTTGATTCAATTCTGCCATTTCACGAGTATTGATCTCTTCTATTTTAAAAGAAACCTCAATATCTAATCCGTGAGCATCATCGTGCTCAACACCTAAAAACTTCTGGTTATCGTGATCATCATTAAATAATCCTTTTGTTTTAAGACTAATTACATCTCCTACTTTAGCACCCATTAATGCCGAAAGCTGCTTTTTTCCTTTAATATCTTCAGTAGTGATTGTAGTACTCTTATCGATATCTTTTTCTTCGGAAGTAAAAGTTCCAGTGATCTCATCTCCTTTTTCCACCTGTTTCTTGGCGATTAACTTCCCATATTGCTTACGAATTGTTTTCACCTGATTGTCCAACATTTTATCATCGGCAACAATTTTATAGTGAGTAACCGCTTTTTTCTTAACATCTACATCAAATTGAGGAGAAAGCCCTAGGTCGAATTCAAATGAAAAATCATCTGCATCCCAGTTGATATCAGTATCATTTTTAGGCAATGGATTTCCCAAAACGTCCAGTTTTTCTTCGGTTAAAAACTTATGAAGGTTATCCTGTAATAATTTATTGACTTCTTCAACAAGAACAGCCTTACCATATTGTTTTTTAACCATGCCTAAGGGAACATGGCCTTTTCTGAAACCAGGAATGTTCGCGTTTTTTCTATAATTATTTAAAACAGAAGCTACTTTATCTTGATAATCCTCTTTTTTAATTTCTACTGTAAGAACAGCATTTAAGCTATCAATTTCTTTTTTTGTAATATTCATTTTCTGAAACTTTTTACCGGCTATATTTTCGGCTTGCAAAAGTACACTATTTCTTTAGTAGTTACAAAAATTTAAACACTGGAATTCAAGCGGTTATTTTTTCTCTTCCACAAAAGAATAGAAGATTGATTGTAAAAATGAAAGCAACAGACTAAATATAAGTGCCCACCAGAAATTAGAGACTGAAAAACCTCCAATAAATTCATCTGCAATTAAAATAATAACAGCATTTATTACTAAAAGAAAAAGTCCTAATGTAATAATCGTGACAGGTAATGTTAAGACAACCAGGATAGGCTTCACTATAAGCCTGAGTACAGCTAATACAACCGCTACAATAAGAGCAGCTATAAATCCAGAAACTGAAACTCCAGGTAATACATACGCTAAAATGAGAACTGCAACAGCCGTTAATACAAGTTTTAATAAAAGTTTCATAGTAATAAATTTAAGTTTGAAATATAAAGATAAAAAAACCGCTTCCAAAAAATTTGAAAGCGGTTCATTATAATTTTAGGTGTACAATTACGGGTTGTTAGCAGCCGTGATTGTTCCATACGCTCCAACGTTTACCATTGGAATAGTTGCGTCGTATTTATTGTTAATAGCATCAATAATTAGATTAGCAGTATAGGCGTATCCTCTTGGTGTTGGGTGAACACCATCTAAAGAAAATGCTCCCCCTGTTACAAAGGTTGATGTCAATACACCCCCATCAAAAGGAATTCCTGTTCTCAATTGAGCTAAAGCTGATCTCGCATCAACAAAAGCCAAGTTATTAGCTACTGCTGCTGCTTGTATTGTTTGATTGTATGAAGCTGTAGCTGCAGCAACTCTATTTTGCTCTGTTCCTGTAAGTACAAAACCGTCAGATAATGGGATAGAAACCCCAACTACGCCTAACGGATTGTTTGGGTCTGGCGTAGTACCTAAAACTGAAGCAGCAGGTAATACAATTAAATCATTGGCGTTTGCCTGACGTAACATTCCTAATAAACCAGCTGTTTGAGGAGGAAGATTAAACGGAGGACCTTGCAATACTTGTGTAAGATCTGTTAAGTCATCATCCATAATAATAGGAAAATTAGCTCCTGCAGAAAAATTAATTTGCCTTGAAGCAGCTTCTTCAGCAGTAATAAAACCTGCCTGTGCTAACCCTGGTAATACTTGTGTATTGAATAATGCAAACTGAGCATTTACTGCTCCTGCTGTTGCAGCATCTAATGGAATAGACTGTGCAGGAACTGTTGTAAAGTATGGAATTGATGTTACATCTGGAATATTAACTAATACTCCTCCAGAAGCACCTGCAGCTAAAGCAGCAACTTCCTGATTATATACATTCGCAAAGAATCCTGGATCTGTGATATCATTAGGCCCATATGTTAATGGGTTTTGGTTTCCTTGCTGATATACACCAACACCACCAGAAGTTGCATAACTTAAAATGTCGTTGTTTCCTATCCAAAGTGAAAAGAAAGTAGGACTTAAAGAAACAGCATCTCCAAGAACTGTTGCATTATCGCTAGTTGCGAAACGTGCAAAATAAGGATTGGCTGCGCCAGAAGGAACACCGGCAACATTTCCATACCCAGGAGCAACTAAGTGAAAACTTTTAGCTCCAGGAACTCCCATGTTATTAAAAGGCCCGGTAGCACTTGTTGTAATCTCTGTAGTTGGATTTCCTTCTAACCTAACAGGCCCAGGATTTCCATTTGGTCCAACGGCCAAAACAAATCTATTTTCAGTGATCTGGTTTCCTCCTAAAAGCAAACCTCCTAAGTTATCATCCATTAAAGGTTGGGTAAACTCTCCTCCACCAGCAAAAGCAAATTGCTGTGCCATGATGTTTGGATATGAGTTCTCTTGTCCAGTGATATAAAGTGCACCATCTGCAAAACCAGCAGTAAGTGAATTACCAACAGCCACATATCTAGAGAGGTCTGCGGTTCCATTGCTGTAGAATCCTGCATCTTCAACAGAGTTTTCAAATTCTGGATCACAGCTAACAAAGCCAAAGGCTACTGCTAATCCAGCTACTATTTTAATTGTATTTTTCATCTTGCTATTTTTTTTAATTACATTTTATACGTAAGACCTATACCAGGAACAAACGCATTTGATTTATAGGTTCCTTCAAAAGGAACAGCGTTTCCATTTTCAAAATAGAAATCATAAGAAGCATCAATTTCCTCAAAGTGAGAGTATAAAAATGAAGCATCGATCTGGAAACTATCACTTACATTAAATGTAAGACCTGCAGTAAAGTTATTACTATCGTTTCTTGGAGTTTCCGGTGCAAAGAATCCATCTCTAACTGGAGACTCATCAAAATAGTAACCAGCTCTTAAAGTAAACTTACTCGTTGCATCGTATTGGAAACCAAAACGGTATGTTGAAGAGTTTTTGTAGTTTCTTCTGTTAAATGAATCTGGAATATTTGGATCTGCAAAGTCAAGATCTAATGATTCATATACATCCCAGAATTGTCTATTAAAGTCAAAAGCAAATAACCACTTTTCACAGAATTGGTAGGATAAACCAACGCTCATTTCAGCAGGTAATGGTAGTGAAGCATCAAAGGTAGTATCTGCAAACGGTGTTAAAGGTGAATTTGGAATGTTTTCAAAATCTGCATCTCCACCTTCGGCATCTAAAATAATTTCTGCACGGTAGTTCGCGCCAATGTTTAATTTCTCTGTTGGAGAAAACATCACACCTGCAGTCCATCCTGTTCCAGAAACTCCTGAAGCATCTACTGTAACTTCTGAACGGTTTCCATCAATATCTGTTAAAGTACGGTTTAAGTTTCTATTAAAATTCACAGAACCTGTTACGAAGATCGGTCCTCCACCTACACTAAAATATTCTCCTAGTTTTACAGAAACCGTTGGCTGAATATAAATAGCAGCAAGATCAATATTATTTACCAAGTGTGATCCTGCCCAATCATCTTCATACTCTACCGTACTTCCATAAGGAGTATATACTCCAACACCAGCTGTTAACCAGTCTGTTACTGCGTACGATGCGTAAGCATATACCGGAGTACCTACAGGACTGTCTGTTCTAGCAAACTCACCAGTAGATTCATTTTGATAAGCAACATTAGAAAATACACCAAAACCTCCCACAGAGATATTTAATTTATTTTCTAAATGTACTAATCCTGCAGGATTAAAGAACATAGACTCACTGCTAACTACAGCAACTCCTGTGTGTCCCATAGCCAGTGATTTATTACCCTGCAAACTCACACGGTAACCTCCAGCATAGGTTGTTGCTGTTGCCAAAGCAAAAACAGCAAGTAGTAATACTTTCTTCATAATGATTAAATTTTAGTAATTAAATTAGCCTTATTGGTATGCTTTTAATCCCTGAAAGAGAATTTGTTATGCATACATAATAAATTTGTTTCTGCAATACTATAAAAAATTCATAACATTTTGGTAAAATTCGGAAGGATTTTCTGCATGTAACCAATGACCAGCCTTTGATATTTCAATAATTTTCGCCTTCGGAAAATGTTTTTTTATCAAAATTTCATCCATCTCTTCGATATAACCCGATTTTGACCCTTTCAAAAATAGCGTTTCTTTTTCATAGGTTGCATCTTCAGCTAGCGCTTTCCCTACTTCAGCTATTTTTTCAGAAAGTATCGGTAAATTCATACGCAGTGCCAATGTCCCTTTCTGTTTCCAGTACAGATTTTTCAGCAAGAATTGACGGGTTCCCAAGTCCTTAATATATTCTGAAAGAATTTTGTCTGCTGCGCCTCTGCTTTTTATTTCTGAAAAATCCAGTATTGACAGGGCTTTTAAAATATCCTGATGGTGTTGCGGATATGCTTTAGGCCCTATATCTGCAACCAGTAATTTTGAAACTAAATCTGAATGGGTGGTCGCAATTTGCATCGCTGTCTTACCTCCCATAGAGTGTCCCAACAAAATTATATTTTCCAAATCGTGAGTAGCACAATAGGAAACGACGTCTTCTGCCATAAGTTCATAGCTAAAATTATCACTGTGAAAACTGCGTCCATGGTTGCGCTGATCGACAAGATGCACTTCATATCCAGCCTCTGCAAACTCATTCCCGAGTGTTTTCCAGTTATCGCTCATTCCTAAAAAACCATGCAGGATGACAAATGGTTTGCCTTCTCCTATTATTTGAGAATGTAATTCCATCTTATTTTAATTTAGTGAGATATTGGCTTACAACAGTTTCCAGTCCTAGATAAATTGCTTCACATATAAGGGCATGTCCAATAGATACCTCTAATAAATTTGGGATATGTTCTTTAAAAAACTGAATATTATCCAAAGATAAGTCGTGCCCTGCATTAATTCCTATGCCTAGTTGGGTTGCTCTTACCGCACATGCAGTATAGGGTTCAATAGCTTTTTTGTTTCCCAGGCTGTATTGGTGTGCAAATGCTTCGGTATATAGCTCAATTCGATCTGTTCCTGTTTTAGCAGCCCCTTCAATCATGGCTATTTCTGGGTCGACAAAAATAGATGTACGTATATGGTTGCGTTTACATTCGGAAATGATTTCAGCTAAATAATCTTTATGTTTTACAGTATCCCAACCTGCATTAGAAGTAATTGCGTCTACAGAATCTGGAACCAAGGTTACCTGAGTAGGCTGTATTTGTAGCACCATGTCTAGAAATGAATCCATAGGATTTCCTTCAATGTTATACTCAGTCGTGACCACCGATTTTAAATCATAAGCATCCTGATATCGAATATGGCGTTCATCAGGTCTAGGGTGTATGGTAATCCCTTGTGCTCCAAAACGCTGAACATCTTTTGCAACTTGAATTAAATTGGGAACATTCCCGCCTCTTGCATTTCGCAACGTAGCTATTTTATTGATATTTACACTTAACTTTGTCATATATATGCTCCCAAAAATGGGCAAATTATTAAATTCTACCTCAATTAGAAATAGAAGGATTCTCTTTCAGAATAAATAATAATAACAAAAATACAACCCTTTGGCAGGGTTTTGAAGGTATATTTTAAGTAATTTGCATAAAAATTCAGTTTTTGAAAACACAACATTATATAATTAACGACATCACACCTTTTGAAATATCTTCAAAGATGAAGGAGATACAAAATGTGTTTAACCAGCTAACCTATTCGCACGTTCCTGTAAAAAAAGATGGGGCTTATGTAGGCTGCATTAATGAAACAGATGCGTATTGTTTTGACAGTGAAAAAGTCTTAAGTGATTATCAATATGCATTAGAACCCTTTTTTGTAAGACAGGAAACTAATTGGCTAGACATCCTAGAATCTTTTGCATTGAACAATAGTAATATTATGCCTGTACTTGATGCTTCAGGAAAATATCTTGGATATTACGAGCTTAGTGACATTATGAACCTTTTTAATGACACCCCTTTTTTAAATGAAGCGGGAGGGATTATTGTAATTGAAAAAGGTATCCACGATTACTCGTTTAGTGAAATTTGCCAAATTGTTGAATCCAATGATGCTAAAATCTTAGGAGTTTTTATTTCAAAAATGGAAAATGATCTTATGCAGGCAACTATTAAAATAGGACATACTGGTATGAATGAAATTGTGCAAACTTTTAGAAGGTATAGCTACAACGTAATTTCTAATCATGAAGAAGATAAATTCTTGGAAGATTTAAAAAAACGCTCCAATTATCTGGATAAATATCTTAATATGTAATTATGAAGGTTGGAATCTACGGGCAATTTTATCATGATAATTCTGAAGCTTATATTCAGTTAATTCTTGACGCGCTTCAAAAAAACAATGTGGAGATAGTTATTGAAGCGAATTTTTTAAAAATATTAAAAGACCACCAAGAGATTACCCATAACGTTGAAGCACTCAACACATTTACACAGCTCGACTCCTCGTATGATTTATTTTTTAGCATTGGAGGAGATGGCACTATATTAAAGTCGGTTACATTTGTCCGTAATTTGAATATCCCGATTGTTGGTATTAATACGGGAAGACTAGGGTTTCTGGCAACTATTCAGAAAGAAAACATTTCTGAAAGTATTGCTCAAATATTAAACAAAGAATATTCGGTTTCAGAAAGAAGCCTGCTAACAATTGAAACATACCCGGCTGACGAATCGCTAACTACTTCCCTTAATTTTGCCCTTAATGAAGTTGCTGTTAACAGAAAAAATACAACTTCGATGATTAAAGTAGAAACTAAAGTAAATGACAAATATCTTAATTCATACTGGAGTGACGGGTTAATTGTGGCAACACCTACTGGCTCTACTGGATATTCTTTAAGTTGTGGCGGACCAGTTATTGACCCTTCTACAAATAGTGTTGTTATTACCCCTATAGCGCCGCATAACCTTACCGCAAGACCCTTAGTTTTACCAGATTCTAGTGAAATCTCCTTAAAAGTAAGTGGTCGTGAAGACACTTTTTTAGTTTCCCTTGATTCGCGCATTATGACTCTTGCTAATGAAACTATATTACTCATTAAAAAGGCACCTTTTACGATTAAGTTTGTACAGCTACCTGAGGATAGTTTTATTAAAACACTTCGGAAAAAATTACTTTGGGGTGAAGACAAGAGAAATTAGACAATAAAATCCTTCAAAATTTGTTAATCAACAGAGACTATTTCGCTTAACCTGTGGTAGAGCGAAGTTTATTATTATATTTGCAAACTTTTAAGGCATATGAGGTATTTAGCAGTCGTCATTGTAGTACTAACTGCAACATTTTCAAGCTATTCACAAACCTATGAATTCGGTGGATTTATAGGCGGCGCAAATTACGTAGGCGATGTAGGGAGAACCAATTACATTGCTCCTAAAACACCTGCTTTTGGAGCCATTTTTAAATGGAACAGAAGTTTGCGGCATGCCTTTAGAGGATCAATTACATTTGCTAGAATCGAAGGAGATGATATTGATAGTGAAGAAACAAGAAGAAAAGAGAGAGGGTATTCATTTAGTAATAACATATTAGAAGCTTCCCTTGGTATTGAGTTGACTTTCTGGGATTATAAAGTACATAGTGGAAAACCCGTTTCTGCTCCTTATTTATATACTGGAATTACATATTTTACCTATGATGCATTATTTAAAGATGCAAATGATGCTATTGAAAAATACGATACTGCAGGATCCTTTGCAATTCCAATGGTCGTAGGATTTAAAGCAACTCCATTTAATGGTATTGCTATTGGGATGGAAATAGGCGCGAGATATACCTTTACAGATGATCTCGACGGAAGCTTTCCTGTAAAAGGACTAAAAAATGATGAAACATTACGCTTCGGAAACATCAACAGTGATGACTGGTATGTTTTTACTGGAGTCACAATTGCCTTTACATTTGGAAGAAGACCTTGCTATTGTAATTTTTAAATATAGATCAAGTCTTTAGGGCAACTTAACAAAAAATGATTTAATAACTCAAAAAGGAACAGCAGTAACGTAGATGACATGAAATTACTTGACCAAATAGATACAAGCAAACTCCCACAACACCTTGCTGTCATCATGGACGGCAATGGCCGTTGGGCAAAACAAAAGGGATTGTTTAGATCTATAGGTCATGAAAATGGCACAAAAGCAGTCCGTGAAACCGTGGAAGCGTGTGCTGAGATTAATATCCCTTATTTGACATTATATGCCTTTTCTACTGAAAATTGGAATCGTCCAAAACTAGAAGTAGAACTATTAATGAAGCTTTTGGTTTCTTCCCTAAAAAAAGAAATTAAGACTTTACAGGATAATAACATCAAATTGAATGCAATAGGCAATCTGGAAGCATTACCAAAAAAGGCGCATAAAGAATTACTCGATGTGATAGAGGCAACAAAAACAAACACTCGAATGACTCTTACACTTGCCTTGAGTTACGGCTCCAGAGAAGAAATTGTAAAAACCATTAAAGAGATTAGTCTTAAAGTAAAAAATAACCTAATTTCGCCCGAAATTATTGACGAAGCGGTTATTAATAATCATCTATATACCCGTAATTTGCCAGATGTCGATTTGTTAATACGCACCAGTGGTGAGCAACGTATTAGCAATTTTTTACTATGGCAAATTGCTTATGCCGAATTGTATTTTACCGATACTCTTTGGCCCGATTACACAAAAAACCATCTTTTTGAAGCAATATTAAATTATCAAAACAGAGAAAGAAGATTTGGAAAGACAAGTGAACAGCTTAAATAATAGCTTACTATTGCACGTATACAAAAAGTTTTATTGTACCATACTTATTACAATACTTTCGGTTTGCACCCTCTCGGCGCAACAAAAAGAGCTTGATAGTGGTAAAAAATACACCATTAATAAAATTACAGTAACCGGAGCTCAAAATTTCAATGAGCAAACAGTGATTGCATTTACAGGCCTAAAGGAGGGAGAACAGATTTATATTCCTGGAGAAAAATTAAGTACGGTCACTAAAAAACTTTGGGAGCAAAACCTCTTTAGTGACATCGCTTTTTACGTAACAGATATTAATGAAAATCTCGTAGATCTTGAACTTTATATTGTTGAACTTCCTAAATTAAACGAAGTATCAATTGAAGGTATTCGGAAAAAGAAAATCAAAACATTAATAGAAGATAATAATCTTAAAAAGGGAGTAAAACTTACCAAAAATCTCCTAACGACTACAAAGAACTACATTACAAATAAATATAAAAAAGATGGTTTCTTAAATACTGAAGTCATATTAAGCACTACTCCAGCAATTGATTCTACAGGAACTGAAATTGGAAAAGATTTAAAGATTCTTATTGATAAGGGAGAACGTGTAAAAGTCTCTAAGATAGATATTGTAGGCAATGAGGAGCTTTCTGACGCTAAAGTTAAGCGTGCAATGAAAAATGTAAAGCAAAAAAATCCACTTAGATTTTATAAAAGATCTAAGTTTTCTGAAGAAGGCTTTAATGAAGACAAAGCATCCATTATTGCTAAGTATAAATCCAATGGATTCAGAGATGCCCGCATACTTTCGGACACACTCATTGCAAAAGATGAAAAGAATGTAGCATTGCGAATAAATGTAGAAGAAGGAAAAAAATATTACTTTGGTGATATTCGTTTTATTGGAAATAGCGTTTATACAGATGGCCAACTTCGCCAGCAACTTGGTATAAAAAAAGGTGAAACCTACAATGGTGTGTTACTTCAAGAACGTATTGCAGATGTGGAAAATCCTGAAGCAGATGACTTAACCAATCTTTATCAAAACACAGGATATTTATTTTCAAGAATAAGCCCTGTAGAGGTTGCGGTTAGAAATGATACTATCGATTTTGAAATTAGAATTGTAGAAGGAAAAATTGCTTATTTCGACCATATAGACGTTGTGGGAAACACAAAAACAAATGACCATGTTATATACAGGGAATTAAGAACACGTCCAGGCCAGAAATACAGCAAAAGAAATGTGGTTCGAACACTTCGTGAATTGGGACAATTAGGATTCTTTGATCCAGAACAATTATCCCCAGAATTTAAGAACGTAGATCCAAATAATGGTACGCTAGACTTAGAATATTCATTGGTAGAAAAAGGCGCCAGCCAAATCGAATTACAAGGGGGGTATGGTGGTGGAGGTTTTGTAGGTACTTTAGGGCTTTCATTTAATAATTTTTCCCTTCGTAATATCTTTAACAAAGAAGCCTATAAGCCTTTACCTATGGGTGATGGACAAAAATTATCCATTAGAGCTCAAGGAAGTACTTTTTACCAAACCTATAGTTTATCTTTAGTCGAACCATGGTTAGGAGGAAAAAAACCTGTACAATTAAGTACTTCACTTTCTCATACGGTTCAATATTTTTACGATTTTAGAGAAAGAGACACAGATCGTAATAGGCGCTTTTTGATTACGGGTGGATCTATAGGAGTAGCCCAAAAGCTAAAATGGCCTGATGACTTTTTTGTACTCTCACAAGCCATTAGTTTTCAGCATTACAACCTTCAAAATTACAATACTGGGTTGTTTACTTTCGGAGATGGGTATGCAAATAATCTCGCTTACACCATAGGACTAAGTAGAAATAATACTACTGTTAATCCAATATATCCATTAGCTGGTTCAGACTTTAGTTTAACAGCAAAATTAACTCCTCCCTTTTCTGCATTTAACAATGTTGATTATGGAAACCTAGGAAATGATCCTGAATTTCAAAATTTTGAAGGAAATCCCGATCAGGCAAAAATCGACCAAGAGCGCTTTAAATGGTTAGAATATTATAAGATTAAGTTTAAAGGTACTTGGTATACAAATATTATTGATAAATTAGTACTCCGAACAAATACCGAATTTGGGTTCTTAGGAGCTTACAATCAAGATAGAGGAATTCCTCCTTTTGAACGGTTTTTTGTTGGAGGTGACGGACTGGGAGCTTTTAGTCTGGATGGTCGTGAGGTGATCCAGTTAAGAGGATATCCTAATCAGTCATTATCTAATGTTGATGGAAATACCATTTTTAATAAATTTTCGTTAGAAGTAAGGTATCCTATTACATTAGGACAATTGGCATCTATTTATGGGCTTGCATTTGCCGAAGGTGGAAACTCATTTGATGGCTTTAGAGAATATAATCCGTTCGATCTTAAAAGATCTGCCGGCTTAGGATTACGTATATTTATGCCAGCATTTGGATTATTAGGTATTGATTTTGGCTATGGTTTTGATCCTGTTTTGGGGGGTATACAACCTAATGGCTGGGAAACACATTTTATAATAGGACAACAATTTTAACTTTGGCACGATATTTTCTTAAACCATAACCATTAATTATGAAAACAAAAAAATTAGCTTTTTTCGCTGTTATCCTTTTTTGCTTTACGTTAACAATACAAGCACAAAGAGGAGTTCGTATTGGATACATCGACATGGAATATATTCTTGAAAGTGTTCCTGAATATAGTGAAGCATCAACACAGTTAGAAGGCAAAGTAGAACGCTGGAAGGTTGATATTGAGAAAAAAAATAAAGAGATTGACCAGATGAAACTTAATCTTAGTAACGAACGCGTGTTGCTTACAGCAGAACTTGTTGAAGAGCGAGAAGAAGAGATTCAAATCAAAGAAGATGAAATGCTCAAATACCAGCAAGATCGTTTTGGTCCTAATGGAGACTTGATTATCCAGAGAAGACAGTTAGTTCAGCCAATTCAAGATCAGGTTTTTAATATTGTTCAGGAAATTGCAGAAGCCAAAAAATATGATTTCATCTTTGATAAGTCTGCAGATATTGTTATGTTATTTGCTGCGGAAAGAAACGATATAAGCGATCAAGTTCTTAGGCAAATCAATAGAGCTGCAAAGCGTGAAGAGGTAAAAACAAGACAAGAGAAGCGAGAAGTTGAAGCACGTGACAATTTATCTTTAGAAGAAGATCAAGCTGTTACCGAAAGAGAGCAGGCTATTGAAGCTAAAAAAGATGAAAGAGAAGCAGCGGTTGAAGCAAAAAAGAACGAGAGAGAAGCATTAATGGCAGAACGTAAAAGAGTTCGTGACTCAATCAAAGCTGCAAAAGCGGCAGAGTTTGAAGCTAGAAGACAACGCCTTTTAGAGGAACGCCAACGAAGAATTGACTCGATAAGAGAAGCAAGAGAAAACAGAAACGGAGAAAATTAATTTTCCAAATATTTATAAACCATAAACATTTAATTAAATACATTGAAAATGAAGAATTTAAAACTTTTTTTAGTAGCTATCGTACTATTTATTGGAGCAACGACTGTGAATGCACAATCCAAAATAGCACATATCGACACGCAAGCGCTTGTTGAGTCAATGCCGCAAATGAAAACTGCACAAAGCGAACTAGAAAAAATTAGAAAAACGTACGACACAGAGATCAAATCTTTGGCAAAAGAGCTTGATACTAAAATTAAGCAGTACGAAGCAGAGGCAGAAAGTAAATCTGATGAAGAGAACGGAAAGCGCGTTCAAGAAGTGCAAGGAATGCAAAATAATATTGCAGCTTACAGACAACAAGCTTTACAGGATCTTCAGAAAAAAGAAGTGGACATCTTAAAGCCAGTATTGGAAAAAGCTCGTGCTGCTATTCAAAAAGTAGCTCGTGCTCAAGGATTTCAATATGTAGTTGACTCTTCACAAGGATCTGGTATCTTACTTGCAGATGGTAAAGACCTAATGGGAGACGTAAAGAAAGATTTAGGAATCTAACTTTTAAAAAGTATAAGATTAGTTAAAAATGCTCACCAGTTGGTGAGCATTTTTTATTTTTACATATGCTCAAAAACAAACCTATAGGAATTTTTGATTCAGGTGTAGGTGGAACCTCTATCTGGAAAGAGATCCACAAACAACTTCCTTTTGAAGATACGATCTTTCTGGCCGATAGTAAGAACGCCCCCTATGGCGATAAATCTTCCGAAGAGATTACTAAGCTTAGTGTAAAAAATACCGAAGCACTTATAAAACTAGGTTGCAAACTAATTGTAGTTGCCTGTAATACGGCGACAACTAATGCGATTAGGACGCTTAGAGCAACCTATGAGATTCCAATCATAGGAATTGAACCTGCCATTAAACCTGCAGCATTACAAACCAAAACAGGAAGCATAGGAATACTTGCCACAAAAGGCACCTTAAGCAGCGCTTTGTTTCATGCAACTTCTCAAGAATTCACAAAAGATGTATCGGTTGTTGAGATTATTGGGGAAGGATTGGTGCCTCTAATTGAAGCTGGAAAGCTTGATGATCCAAAAACAATAGGTTTACTTAAAAAACATCTGTTACCGATGATTGCGGCTAAAATCGATTATCTAGTTTTAGGCTGCAGCCATTACCCCTATTTAATTCCGCAGATTAAAAATCTACTTCCTCCTACTGTCACCATCATCGACTCTGGTTTAGCAGTAGCGAAACAAACGGAATCTATTCTAACAGCACACCATTTACTTTCAGAAAAAACAACAAAACCTTTGCTTCAGTTTTATACAAATGCTGAAACAACCACCTTACAATTTTTGCTTAAAGAATATGCTTCAGATATTACGATTGAAAAAAAAGTGTTTTAATCAGCTAAAAAATGCCAGCAAATCTTTCTTTTTTGAAGGACTTACCATAATTTCCTTTCCGTTAGACAGAACCACACTTCCACCCTTTCCCTTTTTATATTCGGTAATAGCATTTACATTAATCAAATACGATTTGTGAACTCGAGCAAACCCACTTTCAGCAAGCATCTCTTCAAAATACTTCAGCGTTTTACTTACCAGTTTCTTTTTATGGGTAAGGTATATATTGGTGTAGTTATCGTCTGCCTGGCAATATAAGATATCTGGGATATCCAATACTTCAAATCCATTTTGCACAGGAATAGTGATTTTGTTCGCAACCACTTTGTGTTTAGGCTGGAGAACTCTATTCTGCAAACTGTTTTCCTTTTCTTTGATGTCATATACATACGCTACTGCTTCAATTAATGTATCGATGCTAATAGGTTTTAAAAGATAATAAGCGGCGTGTGCATTTAATGCATCGATCGCATAATGATTATAAGCTGTTACAAAAACAGTTTCAAACTGCCTATCTCCAACTTTATCAAGTAGATCAAATGCATTTCCGTAGGGCATTTCAACATCAAGGAATACCAGATCCAAATCGTTGTTCCTAATGAGTTCTAATCCCTGGTCCACATTTTCGGCCTCTCCCATAAGTTGAACCTTTGGGCAGTATTTTATTAAATAGTTTTTTAAAATTTCTCTACTTGTCTCCTCGTCTTCAACGATAATTGCTTTTAGCATCATATTAATCCTTCTTTAACAGTAGCGTTACCCGGGTTCCTTCTTCATTTTGAAATTCATTTTCTACAAGTACGTCCACTTTATCTTTATACATTTTATTTAGGATTGCAATACGCTTTTGAGTATTTCCCATCCCTTTAGATTTTTGTTTTTTCTGGTTTTCAGTCTTCAATTCTTGAGATTTTTTTCGACCAATTCCATTATCGATAATACTAATTCTAATGGCTTCGGAAGAGACCGATTCAAAATTTATGAGAAGTGTACCTTTTTCTTCTTTATAACGTAAGCCGTGCCATACTGCATTTTCTACATACGGCTGAAGCAACATAGGCGGAATTACAAATTCATCCAGCTTGATTTCTTCATCAATATTAATTTGGTACTCAAATTTATCCTGAAATCTGAAATGTTCTAGCTTCGTATACAGTTCTAATAGTTCTATTTCTTTTGTTAATGGTATAAAATCTTCTTCACTATTCTCCAAAACCGATCTCATTAATTGCGAAAATTCGCTTAAGTACCTATTGGCAGAGCGCTCGTCGCTATTGGCGATAAAGCTATTTACAGAGTTTAAAGCATTAAAAATAAAGTGAGGATTCATTTGGGTTCGTAATGACTTTAAGGCGAGTAGACTATTGGCATATTTTTGCTGCTTAACATTTTTGAATTGAAAGTAAGCCATTCCCAGTAACAACAAAGCAATTAAAATTAAGGAGCCAATAACCCATTTTTGCACTTTATTATTTTTTTCAATAAGCTCCTGATTTTCAAAAGCGAGTGCATATCTACTTTCGTTAATCTGTCGTTCGTTTTCTAAGCTTGCAATTCTGTTTTGCTTTTGAGTGATCTCACGACTAAAGCGGGCTGCCTGCGAAATTTCCTGTTCTTTTTTAATATATAATTCATCTACAACTTCAACATATCGTTCATAGCTTTCGGCTGCTTTGTCAAAATTTCCAATATCTCTGTATATTTCTGAAAGTTTTCTGGTCGCATCTTTTTCAACCACCAAATCTTCTTCTGCATCGGCTTCAGCGATACTCTTTTCTAAAAATGGAATAGCTTCTTCATACTTTTCCTGTCCTAAAAAAGCATTGGCTATTTTATAATTTTGTCGCTGTGGAGTCAAAGGACTGTTTACATCGTCAATTTTTTCTGAATCTTTTAACGATTGTATTTCTTTAATGGCTTCAGTTCTTAATTGTATTTCTTTATCAAAATCACGTTTCTGATTATAAAAATCTGCTACATTATTTTTTTCTTCAACAGCTCGTTTTTTATTCTCATTTCGTGACAAACTAAGAGAGTTATCAAAATAGGTCTCAGCTTCAGCTAAAGCACCTCCTTGAGCATACACGGCTCCAATTTTAGAATTCAAGTCTGTGATCTTAGGTGTAATAGAATGTATTGTGGCAAGATCTAATCCTTTTTGATAGTTAAAAATACTCTTTACCGTATCATTGATTTCCTTGTAGGTATCACCAAGCCCCTCATATACAAGAACTCGCTGATAGCTAGAAAGGTTTTGTTGTAGCAATTGATTGTATGTTGTAATACTTTCTTGATAGTTCTTATTTTTTCGATAGGCTTTGGCCAGTTTTATCTTAACATCAATAGTACCCCTCGCAGCAAGACTCCTTTTAAAATTATCTACCGCTAGATCATTTTGATCCCAATACAAGTTGATATCTCCCAGCATCTCAAAAGCAATACTGTTTTGTACTGCGGAAGCATTTTTACCAGGGATCGCCTCAAAGGCTTTGGTCACATAATCGATACTTTTTTGGGCATCTTTTTTTAGGATACTTCCAGCTGAATCAATATAGGTATTGAACATACTTTTAGCCTCTTCTCTTGAGGTAGCCTTTGGAATTGGCTGTAGAGCTTTATCCTTTTCAACTCGAATTTTAATGTAATCGTTATTCTTTATCTCGTGATATACAGTCTCAAATTCATCACTTTTAATTACAATGAGATCTCCCACCCTTGCTTGAATTCTAAATTTTCCAGAAGTATTTGTCGTGGTGTAATCACCTCCAACAATCTCCACGTTTACTTTAGATAAGGGAGTATTTTTATCTGAGTCCACCACTTCTCCTTCAATCGATATTACGGGCCGTTGAATACGTTTACTCTGTGCGCTTAGCTGACTAACGCATAAGAGAAAAGCAAGAGACACTAAGATGTTAATTAATTTCATATGCTATTAAAACGTAAACTTACGGACTTATTACCATATCCTAAAATGGCAAAATGGCAATATCTTGTATTTATCATTGACTTTTAAGAGGTTCTCTCATTCGCTGTTCAATTTCACTCATTCAAACTACTGCTTCACTCATCATTTGTTTTATAGTAAAAAAGATGATTCTAGGTTTACACCAAAATATACAACTTATGAAACTACAACAGATCTTATTATTCTTAGTACTGACATCTTTTCTTTCAATGCCTGCGCAACATAAAGGCAATTATAATGAAGACATTCAAATATCACGTCAGAATATTGCAACGGCTGCCTATGGAAATGCTTATATAAACAATCCTAATATTCAGCAACAGTTACAGAAATTAATCCCCAGCGATATGATTTCTATAGATGTTCGGGCGTTAAAAAATGTAGAAGCCACTTCATTTACAGCTATATTCAATTTAACCCAGATTGGAGCTACCGCCGAAGAAACAAATAGTTTGGCAGCAGAGCGTATCGCAAATGTGAGAGCCGAATTAGTGAGTAAAGGTATTTCAGAAAAAGACATGGTAGTTGATGTCATATCATTTGTTCCAGTATATGAAATTGAAGTGGAGAAAAAAATCTTCAGTACAAAATATAACGAAGTGCCAAAGGGATTTAAGCTCCAGCAAAACTTACATATTCGCTTTACCAAAACCAGAACTTTTGAAAATATTCTTACTGCTTGTGCTAAAAATGAAATTTATAATCTCGTAAAAGTAGATTACTTTATTGAGGACATTGCTGCTGTTTACAAAGAACTTCAAAAAGAATTACTCTCCTTAATTGCCGAGAAAAAAGCATACTACAAAGCACTAGGATTTGATGTCTCTACGTATGATGCTCGTATAGCAGATAACAAATTTTGTTTCTTCCCAAAAGATTTTTACCAAAGCTATCAGGCATATAATAGTATTTCATTTGAAGCTTTAAAAAAACCTAAAAGTGTTACTACTGTCGAAAAAGAAACTTCCTTTTATTACCAGCCATTGTCATATCAGGAGTATGATTTAGTATTAAACGCCTCCATTTTAGAACCTGTTATCCAAATAGGGATGCATATCGCTTTACAATTTACCCCTAGACCCAAAGAAAAGAAACAGGAACCCATCACCAACACTGAAGTCAAAAATAAATACTACGTCATTTCTCCAAATGGGACTATTGATGTAAAAGAATTAAAAACAGAATAAAATTATGAAAACAGTTAAATTTTTAAGTATTGTACTCTTTTTATGTACTATTGGAGCTTGCAAAGCTGATGCAAAAAAAGAAGTCTTCCTCGCACAATACACCCCCTCTGCGAATGTTGAAAATTATCAAATTAAAGTTGCATTATTATTGGATACTAGCAACAGCATGGATGGATTGATAGATCAAGCAAAATCACAATTATGGGAAATAGTCAATGAGCTATCGTATGCTAAATGCGAAAACTCCCGTCCAGATCTACAAATTGCCTTGTATGAATACGGTAATGATAATTTATCTGAAAGAACGGGATATCTTAGAAAGATTCTTGGTTTTACAGAAGATTTAGATGATGTCTCAAAAGAACTTTTTTCGCTGACTACAAACGGCGGAAGCGAATTCTGTGGAACAGTAATTAGGGCTTCGCTTGATCAACTTGACTGGGGAAATAATGCAGATGATTTAAAAATGATTTTTATTGCCGGAAATGAACCTTTTACTCAGGGAAAAATAAATTATAAAGATGCGGGGCTTCAGGCAAAAGAGAAAGATATTGTGGTCAATACCATTTTCTGCGGAAAGTATGAACATGGTGTTGAAACCAAATGGAAAGACGGAGCACAAATCACCTATGGAGATTATATAGCAATTGACCATAATAAAGAAACCGTTCATATCGCATCTCCTTACGATGATATAATTTTACAATTAAATATTCGCCTTAACAATACTTATATTCCCTACGGAAGTCAAGGACGAAAAAAAGTAGCCATGCAGCAAGAACAGGATGAGAACGCAGCAGAGTATAGCAAAGCTAATGCCGTAAGCCGAACGGTTTCTAAAGGGTCGCACCTCTATAAAAATAGTACCTGGGACCTTGTAGATGCCGAAAAAGAAGCCGGTTTTAGCTATTCAAAACTAAAAGATGAAGAACTTCCCACCGAGTTAAGAGGGAAATCTGAAAGTCAAATAAAAGCGTATGTAGAATACATGCGAAAGGAACGTGAGACCATCCAATCTGAAATAGCCCAACAAAATCTGAAGCGAAGAAATTTTATTCAGAACAAGAAAAATACGGAGTCTAAAAATTTAGAAAATGCCATGATTCAAGCCCTTAAAAAACAAGCTAAACGTAAAAATTATATTTGGGATTAAGCAAAAAAGCCCCTCATAAAGGGGCTTTTTTATTAGTTTATCGCAGGACAATTACAATCGTAAGGCTCTGGTCTACCTCCCAAAAAGTCATATCCTAAAGTGATCTGGTGAAAACCACCACTTTCAAATTTAACCTGCCCAGATTGGTAAGTATATGTGTATGCGAACATAAAATTTTTATAGTTCACCCCCAAAATAGGAGTAAAATACTGTAGCTTTTGACCTTTAATTTCATTTCCATCAAGGAATTCTGCTCCATCAAAACTTCTACGATAGGATAACCCTCCCCATAGTTTTCCAAAGTCCATCATACGATAGGCTTTAAAATTCACATCTACTGTTTGTTCTCCTGTTCTTTCCTGAAACTGAACCAAAGCGGAAGGCTCAAAGCTCCAATCGGCGCCCACTTTTCCTATGGCGTAAGCAGCCGAAAGTATGTAGCGGCGTTGATTGTTGTTTTCAAACTCTTCAGAAAAAAGATTTCTATTTTGGAATATTATGTTCTTTACCGTAAAATGTCCTGAAAAATTCAAGAAATTATATGAAACACCTGCATCAACATTAAAATAAGAACTACTCTGAATGATCCCCGCAATAATTGGGTCAAAGTCCCGCGGATCAAATTGTGTTTCATCCAAACGTGTTTGTATCAATCCAGCACTAAGCCCAAATGATAACTGATTAAGATCTGCATCGCTTCTTGAAAACATTAAATGGTGCGCATACGTAAGGTATCCTCCAGACTGAGAAAAATATCCGTTTTGATCGTTAAATAATATGGCTCCTACCCCAGATTTATCTCCGAGTCTTGCATTAAAACTCAAGGTTTGTAAATTAGGGGCTTCATTTTGGTCAAACCATTGCTGACGTGCCGTTAACCTCACTTGATTATGAGAAGCTGCACCTGCCATAGAGGGATGCAACAAATAAAGATTATCAGACAAATAATCTGAATAGAATGGTATCCCATCCTGAGCAAAGCTAAATTGTGTTACTAATAAAAGTAATAAGTAGATTTTAGTAATCTTCATAATGCTTAATTCTTATCTTTTTAGGGTAAAATGCCCTTTAAATTCTTTAGGGGTTTCGTCTTCCATATATTCTACCCTAAACCAGTAATCACTCGATGGCAATGGATTTCCATTATAGGTACCGTCCCATCCTGCCGATT